>DATALD010000015.1:0-45428 GCA_036261255.1 Bacteroidales bacterium | reverse complement strand
GAGTTCCGCCAAAAGGTTGGGAACGTCAATAACTCTACGAGTTATCTTCCGTTCCCAACCTTAAAAGAATATAAATTAAGTAATAATAGAAAGCAACAAAAAGAGTCAACGTTAATTAGGCATTGACTGACCAGTACCCAGGACCTTGAACCCAGGACCTAGTGGAATATCAGAGATTTAATGTTTCTGATATAGTTCGTCAGTTATTTCAGGCACTACATTTTTGTAATGATTATACCTGTCAATAACTTCAGTAACAAAATTTACAGATTCAACTCCCTTAAAATAGCCAAAGCTAACAACTGAATCTGTATAATGCTGTCGCTCGGATTTTCTCAATAACCAGAGTTCAACATTATTTTCCCATAGCGCTGGATCCACACCATGTTTGGCTGCCAGTTTCATAGCATCAAGGACATGACCCGGACCTGCATTGTATGAAGCAAGTATGAATTTGATCCTCTCCTTTTCATCCGGAACTTTGTTATCGTAAATCGAATTAAGAAAGTCGAGGTATTTAAGTCCCGCAATTATGTTACTATCAGGTGAAGATGTTATGTCAATTCCCATCGTCTCTGCTGTTTCAGGCATTATCTGCATAAGCCCATACGCTCCCATGTGTGATTGTACTGATGGGTTGAAGCGTGACTCCTGGCAAATTATTGATGCAATAAGGCGCCAGTCCCATAGTGTCCCGGAACTATATTTTCTGATAAGCTCATCATATCCTGATATTTTACCGGTATTAATGGCATAATAATCGCTTTGAATTATTATTCCTGATCGTGAATTCCTGAAATATTTGGCATATAACAATGCATATCCAGTAGTTTTTTTGTACGATGTAATCCAGGTATTAAGATGAAATAACAATGAATCTGAATTATTCCTGACTGCCCAGGCGATCTGATGCTCAGGGCCTGCCTGGGTATTTATATCTATCGAGGGGTAATAGGTCGAATTTACCATCGCAAGGTTCTCATCACAGATTGTATAGTCGATAACACCTTCAGCGACATACTTTATAAGCGTCTCCTGGTCATAAGGAGCATCAAGGATAGTGATTGTATCGCCTAACGAAGATGCAACATTAAGAGCAGAATTGTAATCAAGATAGCCCGACTGGATATATATGGCATTCTTTCCAAGACCAAGCTGATCACGCAAATCTTCCTGGGTTTTCGTGTTCTTAACAACCTGGCGCTTTCTTTTCACAAGAACCTTCCTTGTTTTATCAAATGGCTCCGTGAAGATGATATTTTCATCTCCATCGAGCACAGGCATTCCCGCAGCAATAATATCAACTTTGCCCCCAACAAGCATATCAACCATTTTTTCAGGATCACTTTCAGTTATTATTTCAACATCAAGATCCATAAAACCTGCAAACTGATTAAGCATCTCATAAGTAAAACCCATTGGTTCACCTTTATAAATGAAATAATCAGCAGAATTGAAATCGGTCACTGCAATTATTTTACCCCTGATCCTGATTGAATCGAGATCAAAGCAATACTCTTCTGATTGTTTGCTTTCTGGTGTTTTAAATAATAAAAATAAAGCTGCAAGAGTTGCAACAAGGATTACCGATAAAAATACTGTTTTCTTCTTCAAATCAACCCGTCTTTTTGTTTAAAAAAATAGGGTGCAAAGATAGCAAATTTTCTAATCATAGAACGTCCATGCAAGACCATAGCGTAACATCCTGGTATTCATAGGATAAGAAGGGATCATTGTATAATCATAGCCCATCAATCCGGCATTTGCGTGGTCGAGCATAATGAAGATTCTGGTGCGTCTTACTTTAAGATCGATAAACAAATCAATAAAAGGATAGTTACCGCTTTTCACCAGGCTCTGCCGGAAAAACCTCCCGGTAGCGGGCATATAAGAGTAAGAATTATACTCTGTATTGTAAGTTACATCAACGCCAATTTGTGTGTTAAGATTACCTCCTGTACTCCTGAATTTGAAAAGGTGTTCAAAATAGCCCGCCGAACGAACTGTAAGAAGAGGAAGATCGAGAATATCCTTGTTGCTGCTTTGTTGAAGAATAAGGTCAGTCGCCAGATGAAACTTCCAAGCTCTTAATTCCTTTTTAATGGTTAAGGCTGCCACAGACAGGCCGCCTGAAAATTGTGAGGGCATTGCAGTAGAGTCAAAATCGGTATAATTATCAATAATTGAATAATCAAACCTTATCTCACCAATATTCGCCGGAAACATCAGGTCGGTACCGGCATTTAATCTAAACTCTTTGCTGAGGTTCGTATTCCACCTGAAATTACTGCTGCTCCATCTCTCATACCATATTGATGGCTGAGTATTTGACATACCTCCCCTGATTATCCAGTCTGCAGTTCCTTTTCTAAGCGCGAAAGATTTTTTAATTGCACCATTAAGACTAAAGTCACCTGCCCTATAACCGTTTAAAAATAAATCTCCCTTTGCGCTCCATCCGAATTTATCACCGATATTATTATATAGCGATCCGATTACTGCGTTATTGTTATTCTTATCTAGCCACCTTAGTGTTCTTATTGTTGCTGTATCATCAAGATTCAGATTCATCATCTGGCTGTATCTGAAAAGCTCGCTCTTTATTCCAATTCCTCCGCCTAACCTGAATCTGCGAGTCTCATCGGTAACAAAATCAAATCTTATGGTGTTCTTAATAAAACGTGAAGTGAGAGAATCAAAAACAGGCATACTCGTTCCTTTTATATAGACTGAATCATAAAAGCCTGATCTCGGAAATTGATCCTCATAAGTTCTCTTATTCTCCTCAATTGTAAGTATATGGCTGAATGTTCCGCTAAGTAAAGGTTTGCTCAGATTTGTTTCGGTTGTGTCTGCCTGTTCTGGTGTTTTGTTGCCAATTGTATAGCGCTGCACCAGGAGAAGACTTTTGTTTTTCAGTTTGCTGACGGCATTGCTTGCACCTAGGTTAACAGGAATATTTCTTAGCTCTGTTTGAGTTTCAAGCTGCGACAAGTCTGGAATGCCGCCATTCTCATAAGAGGTAATATTGTTTAGCCCGCTTGAGAAATAAAGCTTATAATTATCCCTTACATAAGATGAAAAAAAAGTAAAATTTTTGTCATCTGCACGCTGAAAATTATATTGTCCCAGGCTGAAAATCACATCGTATATTAGTCCAAAATTCAGAAACCTGTTCACATTCTGGGTGTGCATAATCATGAATATCTGTTCAGAATTTTGTCTCTTACCGGCAAAAGACCATTTAAGCTCTGTATAAGGAACCTGAGTGTTAAGGAAAAAAGCGTTTTCAGGAACATACATAAAAGGGTAATAATACTTATAGAGAAATTTATCGGGATCATTCACCCTGTCGAAAAAATTAACCTGGTAAAAGGGCAGTCCATAATTGCCTAATGTGGCATTTACAGGAGAGAATTTATCGGCAATGCCCACCCGGTGAGAGAGGTTAAATAAAGTATCAACAACAAGGGCCTCTTCCTCCGAAAAGTCAGAAGTTAAAGTCCATTCCCGTAAAATGCGTGGAGCTTTTGCGGTATCGTATGAACTTACTGGCTTACCTTTTTTTCGTCCGGGTTGAATTGTATCCTGCGCAAATATTTGCCCTGAAAGGATAAGTATCACAGCTATGAAAAGGCACTTTCGCATAGAGGACAAATATAGACAAATATTTCATGAACATGTGCTCTGCCAGACATTCAATGAGAGTTCAGATAATATGCAACCTAATCAACATTATCATTCAGGTACGCATTATTTTCCCTTAGTATTGGTTCTTCGTTGTCGCCTGTTGTTAGAGTGAATTTAGAGAGTTTACTTTCTGAATTTTCAGAAGGCAACCCTTTCATCATATTTCTTCTGATATAAGCAGGAACATCTTCAAATGAATCTATATTGTCCTTCATTGCCTGGTTTGACAAACCTTCTTTTTTAAGGACATTCTGCATGTGTTTAACTTTTCTCAGCGTTGAATCAGCCTTTGCTACTATCTTTACTTCCGCGAGGTCTTCCTGCTCAGGCAGGCTGAAATCAATAGTTCCCTGCGACTCTTCCTCAAAGTCAGTAATTATAGATTTTTTACCCTTTTCATGAACAGAAAAAACACTTGATTCTGATGAGGCAGGAAGAACCGGATGCTCCGTTCCTGAGCCTGCAAGTAATTCCACCTTTGAAGGTTTCTTTCCCTTGTAAGGCTGGAAAATGCTATTTGCTTCAAAACCTGTAGCAATAACTGTAACACAGACTTCCTCGTTAAGGTTTTCATCTCGTGAAAGCCCACGTATTATGAGTGCATTATCAGAAGCTGCCTCATACATATAATCAGTTATTTCTCCAAGCTCATCCATCGTGATCTCGTGTTCTCCTATGCCCGATGAGATATTAATAAGTATGCTTGTAGCGCCTGTAATATCGTTCGAATTAAGCAAAGGAGAAGAAAGTGCATTTTCTATTGCCTTTATTGCCCTGTTTTCACCTGAAGCTTTTCCCATACCCATAATAGCAACACCGGAATTCTTCATTACGGTTTCAACATCCGCAAAGTCAACATTTATATAACCGGTAACTGTGATGATCTCTGCAATACCTTTTACTGCTGTTGTAAGAATATCGTCGGCTTTTGCAAAAGCTGTTGAAACCGGTTGATTACCATAAATCTCACGAAGTTTTTCATTATTGATAACTAGCAGTGAATCAACATGATCCTTCAGTTCATTAACCCCGTCTATTGCTTGCTTTATTCGTACCTTGCCTTCTGATTTAAATGGAATTGTAACAACAGCAATTGTAAGGAAACCAGCTTCCTTACAGGCTTTTGCAATAACAGGCGTTGCTCCGGTTCCTGTACCCCCGCCCATACCGGTCGTAATAAAGACCATTTTTGTGTTTCCTGAAAGGGCGTCCATTACATCATCAAGGTTTTCGATAGCAGCTTCGCGACCTACCTCTGGTTTACTCCCTGCTCCCCTGCCTTCAGTAAGAGACTCTCCTATCTGCACTTTTAAGGGAATCTGGCTCTTAATCAATGCCTGGTGATCAGTGTTACATACAACAAAGTTCACATCCCTGATACCTCTTTCAAACATATGATTTACTGCATTATTCCCTCCTCCACCGATGCCAAGGACTTTAATAATTGATGATCTTTCAACAGGCAGATCAAAATTCATGATTTCTTCCGACATAATATTTAATTTTCAGGTTGGAACATAAAGACTCTTAGTTACTCTTCAGTATCGATTGGTCTTCAACATCAAAAATCTTTGATAACATAATTTTTATCTTTTCTGATATTGGAATCCTCTCCTCTTCTGCAGATACTTCAGAATGTACTTCTTCTCTGGTTTCCTCTTTTGCTTCCTCAGGTTCTTTAACTACCTGCCTTGGTTTTACATATTCTGATGAGTCGCCGGCTTTGAATTCCTTTTTATAAGTATCAAGATACTCAAATCCTTTCATTATCAATCCGACAGCTGTTGCATACATTGGCTGGTTGATCTCATTCTTCGCATTTCCGGAGAGGTGTTCATTTGGCAATCCTATTCTTACATCCATTGCCGTTTTGAATTTCATGAGCTGGGGAAGATGCTTCAACATGGCGCCACCACCTGTAATGACTACGCCCGCTGCCAGCTTGTCGGCATACCCTGAATTTTGGATCTCAAAATTCACAGCGTCTATAATCTCTTCCATCCTCGATTGAATTATATAGGCAAGGCTCTTAAATGATATTTCCTTTGGTTCTCTTCCTGCAATTCCGGGGATAGACACTACTTTGTCATCAGGAGCAATATCACCCAATGCCGAACCATACTGGATCTTAAGCAACTCAGCATGACGCTGAAGTATCTGGCATCCCTCCTTAATATCTTTTGTAATTACGTTACCGCCAAAGGGGATTACTGCAGTATGCCGTATAATATTATCGTAATAAACTGCTACATCTGTTGTACCACCTCCTATATCAACAAGTACAACTCCTGCTTCGCGCTCATCATCGGTGAGTACCGCATCAGAAGAAGCAAGTGGTTCAAGAACCATGTCCTTCACTGTAAGTCCCGATTTCCTGATACATTTCTCAATATTTTTTGCAGCAGCAACCTGGCCGACAACAATATGGAAATTAGCCTCAAGCCTCCTGCCACACATCCCGATAGGGCTCTTTACACCTGTTTCGTTATCAACAATGAAGTTCTGAGGGATAACATGAATTATCTCTTCTCCAATGTCAATATGGATCTTGTGCATGTCCTCAATCAGTCTGAATACTTCATCTTTCCTGATTTCATCTTCCCATGAATCTCTTAAGATATATCCTCGGTTCTTCATACTTTTAATATGCTGACCCGCAATGCCAACAAATACTTCTGAGAACAGAATGCCAGACCTCTGTTGAACGTCGTTGACAGTTGTATTTATTGCTTCCACTGTTTCCTCTATATTCAGCACAACACCCCTTTTAACACCCTTCGAAATAGCCTTGCTGAGCCCGAGAATTTCAATTTTTCCGTTTTCATTTTTTCTTCCGACTATTGCAACAATCTTCGTTGTTCCAATGTCGATGGCTGCTACATACTGTTCCTTTTTGCTCATAACTGTTATGATTATTTCTGATTAATTCTATTGTATTCGTTTTTTACAAACTATCTGATCACGGTATTCAAGGTTTATCAAAGAATATTTTGTCCATCCTACCTCAGGAAGAACTTTATCATAAAACTCTTCAAGATTCCTTAGCTTCCCGTCGAGGTTTTCAATTGTTCCAAGATGAATAAGGTGGTTGCCTACCCTGGGCATCAGGTCAATCTCATTGTCATCATCAACATATATCTGGTCAATCTGTGCTGACCAGAAATCATCTTTGTTAATGTATTTAACAAGCTGGTATGCATCTCTTAGGATGCTGTTTTTTATAGTAGTATCGAAGATGCTGACGCCATTAAGCATGGCCTGGCTTATTTTTATGTTACCTTCAACAACATGAAGCCTTGGATTATAAAGATTCCGTTTCCTGACGATCACTCCATCCTCATCAAGAAAAAAATCACCGCCACCATTTGGCAAAATTCGCAAAACAGGGTTCCTCTGATCGGCATAAACATGTATGTTGCCATCGATAGCAACATAAACCTCCGCCTCTTTAAGCTCCCGCAACGCTTTGATTTTGCTTTCTATTTCAGCTATTTTCAATTCCTTAACCGGCTTGCCTAAAACCTTTCCTGACATTACAATATTCTTTAAACTCCTCTTAGTAACAAAATGAAAATCAGATGAATCTTTCAGATCAATTGTTATTCCGCCGCAAAACCCTGTTTTCATTAATGAAGTAAAATACACAGGCATTATAAGAAGGTAAAATATAGGAATGACTATGAGTATTTTAGCTATTTTTCTCATATAAGTCTCCCCTTTTTAAGTGATTCCTCAATTGGTTCTACCAGTGAATCAATATCACCCGCTCCAATTGTTAAAAGAACATCGATGTCCTTTATGTTAAGCTTCGAAGGGATATCTTCTTTTCGAAGCATCTTTTTTAAAGGAGAATTCATCCTCTCGTAGATCATCTCAGAAGATACACCTTCAATTGGTTTTTCTCTTGCCGGATAAATTGGAAGAAGAACAGGCTCATCAAGTTCATCTAGTATTTTGGCAAAACCATCAGCATGGTCGCGTGTCCTCGTAAAGAGATGAGGTTGAAAGATCCCTGTTATTCTTCTACCATTGAAATATTCCCTTACAGATTTAATACAAGCCTTTATTTCTTCGGGGTGATGAGCATAATCGTCAATATAAGTAAGTCCAGGCTCATTTATCCTGATATCGAACCTTCTTTTTACACCTTTAAACAGGAGAATTGCTTTTCGTAATTCATTTTCAGTAACGCCGCAATTTAAAGCTAATGTCATTGCTGCAGCGAGGTTTTCAATATTAATTTTCCCCGGGAAAGGGAATTTAATGTCGCTGATAGTTGTATCGGGTGTTTTAAGGTTGAAGATGAAACACTCATCCTTCAGTTTTATATCAGTTGCCTGGTAATCTGCATCTGTTGTTATGCTGTATGTAAATGACCTTATACCATGAGGTACAATTATCTTGTCCTGTATGCTTTTGTTTATAACAAGCAGCCCCCCCTTCCTGATCTTTGCAAAGAATTCATTATATGCATTGATCATATTCTCGCGGTCTCCATAGATCTCAAGATGATCTGCATCTACTGCAGTCACAACAGCCATTAATGGGCTAAGCCTGTGAAACGAACGATCGAACTCATCCGCTTCCATTACTGTATAACGGCTATCGCCAAGAAGAAGGTTTGATTTATAGTTTTTAGAAATTCCTCCAAGAAATGCAGAACAATCAACAGATGATCGCTTGAGCAGGTGTGCTGTCATAGTTGAGACAGTTGTTTTACCGTGAGTTCCTGATATAGCAATAGTGTCTGTTTCTCTTGATATTTCTCCAAGAATCTCCGATCTCTTGTAAATGGGGTAACCATTCTTACGGAAATAAGCCATAATCCTGTTCTCTGAGGGGATTGCAGGAGTAAATATTACTTTTATTCCTTGCTTCTTTCCAGGATCTCTGAAAACGGCAGGCATTAAAGCAGGATCGTCATCGAATAAGACAGAGCAACCTTCAGCTTCAAGATTATTTGTTATACTGCTTTTGCTTCTGTCATATCCTGCAACACAGAAACCTCCTTTCCTGAAATACAAAGCCAGGGCGCTCATCCCGATGCCTCCTATCCCGACAAAATACACAGCCTCTGTATCTTTAAAATCTGTCATTTTTCTGCAAGCTTTATAATCTCATTGGCAATCATAATATCTGAATCATACTTTGCCATCTTTAAAATATTTTCTGATAGTTCTTTTCTCAACGCCTTATCCGAAACAAGTCTTATTGCTTCTTCGACGATCGTGCCGGCGTCTTTGTCAGGAACAAGAACGGCGGCCTGCTTCGATGAAAGAGCCCGGGCATTCTGTGTCTGGTGATCCTCTGCTACGTTTGGTGAGGGTATTAGTATTGCAGGTTTCCCCACCAGGCACAATTCTGATATTGTTCCTGCTCCTGCTCTTGATATAATAACATCTGCAGCAGCATAAGCATAATCCATCCTGTTTATGAAATCATGTACAAATATGTTATCACTATGTTTTTCAGATACTTTATCCTTCACATTATTGTAATAATACTTCCCCGTCTGCCATAACCATTGGCAATCTGAATCGCGCAGTTTATCGAGGTTCTCCGTAAGACTATTATTAATACTTCCAGCACCAAGAGACCCTCCAAGTATGAGTACAACAGGGAATTCATTCTTCAATCCGAAATAACTTAAGGCCCCATGTTTAAGAGAGCTGAGGTTATCATAATTCTGTCTGACAGGGTTTCCTGTATTAATTATTTTCTCAGCAGGAAAATATTTTTCCATACCATCATAAGCAACACAAATTTTTGAAGCTTTTTTTGCCAACAGTTTATTTGTAACACCTGCATAGCTGTTCTGCTCCTGTATGAGAGTCGGGATATCCATTTTACCTGCCTGTCTTAAAACAGGACCGCTTGCATATCCACCTACGCCAACAACAACATCGGGTTTGAACTCTCTTAGAATTTTTCGTGCCAGGCGAAGACTTTTCAGCAACTTAAGCAGAACACCGAAATTTTTCAATGTCAGGCTCCTGTACAAACCTGCCACCGGCAAGCCTATTATCTTGTATCCTGCGGCCGGGATCTTCTCCATTTCCATTCTTCCTTCAGCTCCGACAAAAAGAATATCTGCCTCCGGATTAAGCTTTTTAATTGCATTTGCAATTGAAATTGCGGGAAAGATATGTCCCCCTGTACCGCCACCGCTTATAATTATCTTTCTATGCTTCTGCAGTCTCATAAATTTTCTTTTCTTCTTCCGAAGTCTCCCCTTCAGGAAGATCTTCGTTTAACTTTCTTGCGTTAATCACCCTGCTAACGCTCAGTATGGCTCCTATTGAAAAGCTTATCATCAGCACCGATGTTCGTCCCCAGCTGACCATAGGCAGTGTTTGCCCCGTCACAGGGAAGAGACCTACAGCAACTAACATATTCAACATAGCTTGAACAACAATCATAATAATCAGCCCTAGAACAAGGAAAGCAGGAAATGCTGTTTCACATTTCTTTGCTATTGTTACGCCTCTGAAGAGCAGGATCATATAAGCCAGTATCAACGGTACAGCTCCGAAAACGAGCCCATATTCTTCAATAATAATAGCAAAGATGAAGTCGGAGTTAGATTGCGGAAGTATGTTTCGTTGGACACTCTGCCCCGGCGCCTTGCCAAACAGACCTCCTGTTGAGATAGCTATTTTGGCCTGGTTCGACTGGTAATCACCATCAGGGTCTTCTTCTCCGGAGAAGTAGTTTTCAATCCTGTTCTGCCAGACCTTAACCCTGTTACTTTCTGTGAAGACAGAAAGTAGCATTGCAAAAATTATTATTCCTGCAATCCCGATGCCAATATATGCAATTATGAATTTAAAAGGCACACGACCAACGAACATGATTATAAGGCTAATGCCAAAGATCATCATTGCTGTTGAAAGGTTTTCAGGCATTATAAGACAGCATATTACGGCAACAGGCGCTAAGAGATATTTCGATACAAAAACAAAGCTGTTAAGTTTGTCCTGGTAGCGTGCCATTGTCCTGGCAAGGTATATTACAAGCGCCACTTTTGCAACATCTGATGTCTGGAGGCGGAAGCCTGTTCCCGGTATCACGAGCCACCGTGTTGCCTCATTTACCCTTGAACCAAAAATAAATGTCAACACAAGCAGACCTGCGGCAATGATCAGGAACAATCCTGCAAGAGAGAAATATATCCTGTATGGCAAATAATGAACGACTACAATAATTACAATGCTAAGCACCAGCATTACAAACTGGCTCCTGAGAAAATACGTTGTATTGCCTCCATATTTCAGGAATGCAACACTTGCAGATGAGCTGTAAACAGCAAGCAGCGAATAAACCATAAAAAGGACAACAAGACCCCAGATAATTCTGTCTCCCTTAAAAGTACGTGCAAGCCATCCTGATTTTATTTCTGTTGCCATTTTATATTATAAATTCCTAACTGCTTCTTTGAATTGTCTTCCCCTGTCCTCATAATTTTTGAAGAGGTCGAAACTTGCACATGCCGGTGACAAAAGAACTGTATAGCCTTTCTTAGCGAGATAGTAAGACGATCTGACCGCTTCAACCATTGATGACGCTTCAACTATCGTTGGAACTTTACCATTGAAAGCTTCTTTAATTTTTTTATTGTCTTTCCCAAGACAAACTATTGCTTTAACTTTCTTACTGACTAATTCAAAAAGCTCTGAATAATCATTACCCTTATCTATTCCTCCAACTATCCAGACAAGGTCAGTGTCCATACATTCAAGGGCATACCAAACAGAATTTACATTTGTTGCCTTTGAATCGTTAATAAAGTTAATACCGCAGACGGTAATAACGGGTTCGAGCCTATGTTCGACACCCTGGAAATCTGCAAGACTTTCCCTTATTACATCTTTACGAATGTTAAGCACTTTGCCTGCAATAGCTGCTGCCATTGAATTGTAGACATTATGGCGGCCTTTGAGAGCCAGTTCATGAATTGTCATAATTGTGGTTTTATTAGGGAGATCAATTATCAGTTCACCATTATCAAGGTAAGCTGTCATTCCTTCATTCTTTTCATCAGAGAAAGGAAGAAGTGACATTTTGAATTCTTTCGATGTAAGCTCCTTTTGTATCACAGGATCACCATCCCAGTATATCAGATACTCTGACTTGCCCTGATTTCTTGCAATCCGGAATTTTGAATCTATGTAGTTCTGAAACTTATAACCATACCTGTCGAGGTGGTCGGGTGTGATATTCAATAAAATAGCAATATCTGCTTTGAAATCGTACATTCCATCGAGCTGAAAGCTGCTCAGCTCTATTACGAAATAATCATAGCCCCCTTCGGCAACTGCCATTGCAAAACTGCTACCCACATTCCCTGTCATAGCTGTTTTAAACCCGGCCTTTTTCAGCAAATGATAGATCAGGTTTGTTGTTGTTGTTTTTCCATTGCTCCCGGTGATGCATATTTTTTTTCCTTTGCAATAGCGTCCTGCAAACTCGATTTCAGATATTATTGGTATGTCTTTCTCAAGTATCTGTAATATTACGGGATTATCTTCCTTTATCCCGGGGCTTTTAATTACCTCATCGGCGGTTAGTATTTTTTCAATAGTATGCCTGCCTTCTTCCCATTCGATATTGTTCTCTGTAAGAAGCTTATGGTATTGTTCTTTAACAACCCCGGAATCAGAAACAAACACTTCAAATCCGTGTTTCTTTGCAAGGATTGCCGATCCTGCACCACTCTCACCTGCTCCCAGTATAACAATTCTCTTCATCTTGTTCTTACCTGATCTTTAATGTTACAATACTTATAACTGCCAGAATAATTGCCACTATCCAGAATCTGACAACAATTTTAGATTCCGGGTAACCCTTTTTCTGGTAATGATGATGAAGGGGAGCCATTAGGAATAGCCTTCTCCCCTCTCCATATTTCTTCTTTGTTCTTTTAAACCATCCAACCTGGAGAACAACAGAAAGATTTTCAACAAGAAATATCCCACATAGTATTGGTATCAAGAGCTCTTTCCTGATTACTATCGCAAAAACTGCAATAATTCCTCCCAGTGCAAGGCTACCGGTATCGCCCATGAAGACCTGCGCGGGGAATGAATTGTACCAGAGAAAACCGATTGTGGCGCCTACAAAGGCAGCTGCAAATATTACAAGCTCACCTGAACCTGGGATGAATATTATATTCAGATAATCTGCATAAATTGCATTACTTGAAACATAAGCAAGTATTCCCAGCGCACCTCCAATAATTGCAGAAACACCTGTCGCAAGTCCGTCGAGTCCGTCGGTAAGGTTAGCACCGTTTGAGACAGCGCTCACAATGAAAATTACTACAGCTACAAAAATAATCCATGTCCATACCTGCCTGCTTTTCCCGTCAAGGAAAGAAACAAGCCATGAATAGTCGAACTCATTATTCTTAATAAAAGGAATTGTTGTCTTTGTTGATTTCCTTTCCATTGAAACCTCGCCCTGGGGTGTTACCTGTGATGAAGGATCAAGTATCTCGATTCTCTCTCTTGCAGTCAGGTCTTTATATTTTACCTTTTCAACAACCATTACCTGTTCACTTGAAAAGAGAACAACGCCAACAATAAGCCCCAGGATCACCTGACCGACAATTTTAAATTTGCCTTCAAGACCTGCTTTATTCTTTTTGAATATCTTGATATAATCGTCAACAAATCCAATTAATCCTAACCATACTGTTGTTATGAGCATCAGTATCACATATACATTGTCGAGCCTTGCGAAGAGCAGCGTAGGTATTATTATTGATGCAAGAATAATTATGCCCCCCATCGAAGGTGTTCCCACTTTCCTGTACTGACCTTCAAGGCCCAGGTTGCGCACTACTTCACCAATCTGTCTTATCTGCAGGGACCTAATAATTTTTTTCCCGATGAGCAATGAAATTAAAAGTGAGGTTATAACAGCTGCAGCAGAGCGGAATGAAATATATGATCCCACCTGTGCTCCGGGGAAATTCAATTTATCGAGATATTCAAACAAATAGTATAACATCTTTCAATAGTTTATTTTCCTGAAAATGCTTCCTTTAGAACCTCCCTGTCATCGAAATGATGCTTTACCCCATTCACTTCCTGGTATGTCTCATGTCCTTTACCTGCAACAAGAATTACATCTCCTGCTTCTGCAAACATAACTGCAGTTCTTATAGCTTCGCGACGATCAGCTATCCTTAGAGTCTTTTTCTTCAAGTCTGTTGTTATTCCTACCTCCATCTCATCAAGAATACTTTCAGGGTTTTCAGTTCGTGGGTTATCTGAAGTGAGGATTATCCTGTCACTTCCTTCAGCCGAGATTGCAGCCATCTTTGGACGTTTGGTCCTATCCCTGTCACCACCCGCTCCAACTACAGTGATTATCTTTATTCCTTGTTGTTTAATCCTGTTGAGTGTATCAAGGACGTTTACAAGAGCATCGGGGGTATGAGCATAATCAACAATTCCTGTTATCCCTTTGTCAGATCTGATAACCTCAAGCCTGCCTGCAACCGGGTGCAGGTCGCTTATAATAGTAAGTAATTCATTTTTCGATCCTCCAAGCAACTCGGAAGCGCCATAAACAGCAAGAAGATTTGAAGCATTATAGTCACCGATGAATCTTGTCCATACTTCTTCACCCTGAACCCTGAGCTTCATACCTCCAAAATCTCTTTCAAGTATAGCACACATAAAATCAGCGCCGGTTCTTAGGGAGAATGTAAAGTGACGGGCTTTGCAATTCTGGAGCATTACCTTTCCATTTCTATCATCAGCATTGACGAGGGCAAAAGCATCAGTCGGTAAAGAATCGAAAAAACCTTTTTTTGCTGCCAGATAATTGTCAAATGTCTTATGGTAGTCAAGATGGTCGTGAGTAAGATTAGTAAATATTCCACCAACAAAACTTAGGCCTGAAATCCTTTTCTGATCAACAGAATGTGAGCTAACCTCCATGAATGCATATTTGCATCCTTCTCTTACCATCTCCGACATAGTCCGGTTAAGCTGAATTGGATCGGGTGTAGTATGAGTCGCAGGGAGTTCTTTATCATTTATATAATTGCATACTGTCGAAAAAAGACCGCATTTATAGCCCTTTTTCATGAAAACACGATAAAGCAGTGTAGCAATTGTTGTCTTCCCGTTTGTGCCGGTAACACCCACCAGCTTCATTGACGCTGAAGGATTATCAAAGAAGTTTGAAGCAGCAATTCCAAGGGCAAGGCTTGAGTCAGAGACCTTAATAATGCAAATATCGTGTGGATTATCACCTGAGAAAGTTTCGCAGATTATTGCACAAGCCCCACATTTTATGGCATTGGGAATAAAATCATGACCATTTGATTTTACTCCTCTGACAGCAACAAACAACGTGCCTTCGCGGACATTTCGTGAATCAAAACTTATATCAGCAACTTTTGTTTTCTTTCCTGATATGGAAAGAACATCAATACCTTTTAATATATCATCTATATTTTTCATTTTTACATATTCATTTCAAGTGAAACAGTTGACCCTTCAGAATATCTTGAACCATGTTCAGGCGATTGCCTCAACACTCTTCCATACCCATTAACCTTCACGTTAATTCCTTTACTTTCAAGAAGAAACATAGCATCACGTAAGCTCATCCCCCTGACATCAGGAACAAGTCCCTTTTGAATCTTAATACCGTTAAGTCTTATTGTATCTCCGCTTTCACGTGTTGCAACCCAATCTTCATCAGACGTCTTCCTGAATCTTACATCGAGGTCGCTAAGAACCTCATTAATATCTTCTCTGAAACCGTTCCCGGCTTCAGGCGCTTTCATCGTAACTTTTTCAGCAGACTTATAATCACGATAAAAATGATTAGCATAAACCTTATCAGCTATCTCTTTAAAAACAGTTCCCGCAACAAGATTCCCGTAATAAACTCCGTTTGAGGGTGAGTTTACAACGACAATGCATGAGTATAAAGGGTTTTCAGCCGGGAAGTACCCGACAAATGACGCCTGGTAAGTAACTCCTGATCTGCGGTATCCCTGTGTGCCTTTTGCAATTTGTGCAGTACCTGTTTTGCCTGCAATCTTGTAGTTTGAATTCTTCAGGTTTGTTGCAGTTCCGCGCTCAACAACACCCTCCATCATTGCTCTTGCTTTTCTGATTGTTGACCGCGATGCGATTGAGTTCACTATAACTTCCTGGTCAAAGCTTTTAACAACTGATCCGTTTCTCATTATCCCTGTTACAAAACGTGGCTTAACCATCTTTCCGTCATTTGCCACAGCATTGTAAAAGGTCAGTATTTGGAGAGGAGTAAGCTGCACTTCGTAACCATGCGACATCATTGGCAACGACAAACCTGACCAGAATTTTTCACCGGGATATCTTATAAGGGGTTCTCCTTCGCCTTTAATCTGAAGATCAAGCTTTTTATTCAAACGCATTGCATATAGCCTGTTAACAAAATCTTTCGGCCGGTCCTTATAATGCTCATAAATGATCTTTGATGTGCCAACGTTTGACGATTTTTCGAAAACCTCTTTCACAGTAATACTGCCATATCCCTCTTCATGAGAGTCTCTAATGATCTTATCATAATATTTTACAGTGCCTTTGCCGGTTTCAACAATATCGCTTGTATCGATTGCACCATCTTCAAGGGCAGCCATTAAAGCAGGAAGCTTAAATGTTGATCCGGGCTCTGTGCTCTCACCGATAGCATAATTATATGCTTCATGATATAGACCATCCTTCCCTGTTTCAAGATTCACAATTGCTTTAACATCACCTGTCTCAACCTCCATCAACACTGCACATCCATGATGTGCATCATGCTTTCTTAGCTGGTTGAGTAAGGCAATATGCGCCACATCCTGCAGGTCAATGTCGATAGTAGTTACCACATCATTTCCATCGCGTGAACTAACAGTTCCTGCCCCATCAACAACCATCCAGTCTCCACCGGTCAGCCTCTGCTGAACAGCAACGCCATTCCTGCCAGCGAGCTCCTTATCGAATGCACCTTCTATCCCAACTTCATTACCCTCTCCAAGATTCAGGTAACCTATTGTACGCATTGCCAGCTCATCATTTGGAAGTATCCTGTTATTCTCAACAATAGTTATCATTCCACCCTTATACTGCCCTTCCCTGAAAATCGGAAGTGTTTTAAGTTTCTTTAATGTCACAAAATCAGCTCTTCTTTTAATAAGGAAGTAGCGGTCGCCTTTGCGTCGGGCCTGGGTAATAGCAGCTTTCCAGCCTTCGGCTGACCTGACGCCTACCAGTTTTGAAAGGCCTAAGGATAAACCATTTATTCCATCTGACCATGTCTGGGCAGACATTCCTGTGCTCCGGGTATCCATATAAATCGTATAATATGGAACAGAGCTGGCAAGCAATCTCCCATCATCTGAAAGTATGTCACCCCTGTTTGCAGGCATCTCAGCCGTTTTGAATACATACTTCTCACTCATATCTTCCCACTTACCTCTCTGCACAGTCTGCAGAAACAATATCCTCACAAGAATTGCAACTGCCATCACTGCAACAGCCGCATATACTATCCCGCTCCTCCATACTATTTCGTCCCTGATGGCTGCCATTCCGAATGCTTTTTAGTGACTAATAGCCTGTAAGGTGGTGATTTGAGCTCTTCAAGATCAAGTCCTTTCTCCTTTACCAGTTTGTAAACCTCCGATTGCCTGCTTATATACATCAGGTTAGCGGATGTTGACAGAGCTTCTGCCCGAAGATCTCTTACTTCCCTTGTAAACCTAGATGATTCCCTTGCGATCTTCTCCGCATGGAAACGGTTAGCAATATAGAATGCAAGAAGAAAAGTTATAAGTGCCACATACCCCAGGTTATTCAGAATGATCTTCTCTGAAACAGTAGTACCGCTTAGTAACTCCTTTAAAAAAGCGCTATTCTTCTTTGCCGATGTACTTTTATCTTTTGCCATCTATAACTTTTCAGCTATTCTAAGCCTCGCACTTCTTGACCTGTTATTTTTTTCAATCTCTGCAGGATCAGGAGTTATCCCCTTCTTTGTTATGATCCTGAACGGAGATTCAGTGTTTCCATAAAAATCTTTTTCTTCTTTCCCTTCAAAGTTTCCGGTCTTCATGAAATTCTTAACAATCCGATCTTCAAGAGAATGGTATGTTATTACCGCCAGTCTGCCTCCAGGCTTCAGCATTTCACCAGCTTGTTCGAGCATCTCCTGCAAATAATCAATTTCATGGTTAACAGCTATCCGGAGAGATTGAAACAACCTGGCATAGAACTTATGCTCCTGCCTGTACGGAGCCATTGATCCGACAACACTGACAAGATCATTAACTGATTTCAAAGGCTTTACAGATCTTGCTGCAACTATCGCCTTCGCCATCTTTCTTGATCCCTGCAATTCACCATATTTAAAAAAAATATCAGCCAGATCTTCATCCCCAAGAGTATTCAAAAGATCGGATGCGGTTACCTTGCCGCTCCTGTTCATACGCATGTCAAGAGGAGCATCCTCGCGAAAAGTGAAACCACGTCCCGGCTCATCGAACTGGTGAAATGAAACACCCAGATCAGCAATGAGGCCATCTATTGAACCAATTCCGAGAAAACGAAGATTATTCCTAAGGAAACGAAAATTCTGTGAGAGGATTGTAAATCTTCTGTCATTTATTGCGTTGGCTATCGCATCCTCGTCCTGGTCAAATGCCACAAGCTTTCCTGTTGTAATTTGTTTCAGAATTTCAAGTGAATGCCCTCCGCCGCCAAACGTCACATCTACATAAGTACCTTCAGGCTTTATGTTAAGTCCTTCAATACTCTCATTAAGCAATGCGGGGATATGGTATGCCATTCTGTTACTCTCCTGTAATATTACCCATCAGTTTTTCAGCCAGATCGGCAAAATCAGAAGAAGGCATACCGATACTGTTATATGCATCTGCCGCCCAGATCTCAATACGACCATCCTGCCCGGCAAGAACAACATCCCTGTCTGCACCGATCATTTCCATCATACGTCTTGGAATAAGAAGACGATTATTACTATCAAGAATCAGCTCAGCTGTCCCTTTAAAGAAATTCCTAATGAACATATTATGTTCACGGTTATATTGGTTAATTCTCTTGCGGATCTTTAACAACTGGTCATTCCAGTCATCAATGGCATACAACACAAGGCAGTTCTCAAATATGTCTTTTCTAACTACAAAGTGATCGTGTTCATCGGCGGGAATCTGCTTAATAAACGCCGCTGGAAGTATAATCCTTCCCTTGACGTCTGCCTTGCATGTGTAATCACCAATGAATGTTGCCATCTGATAGTTAAGAAATTAGAGGCTAAAGTAAGAAAAATTCTCCACTTTGACCCACTTTGCCCCACTATTTTCAAAATTGTTAATAAATATTTCAAACTGTTCATTCTCTTAACAACGTGGCAACTTTTTAATAACTTTGACATCTTGATTCTAAAAGATGAGTAATCCCGCCAAAAGTAAGGTTGGCACAATTGACGTAGAGAAGGTTCTCAAGTCGAAAAATCCTTCTCTGGCAAAAGTGATCCCAAAATTCCTTATCAACTATCTGAAAAGAATAGTTCATCAGGGCGAGATCAACTCATTTCTAATCAGATATGGTCATCTCAGGGACGCTGAACTCATTAGCAAATTCCTGGAGTATTTCAGTATAAAATACAAGGTTGAGGGAATTGAAAACATACCTCCTTCCGGGAGGTTCATATTTGCCTCAAACCATCCTCTTGGTGGTCTTGACGGAATAATTTTCATTGATTCACTGAGTAAAATCTTCAATGACATAAAATTTCCTGTTAACGACATACTTACGTATATAGAAAATCTGTCAGGAATTTTCCTTCCCGTAAACAAGCATGGAAGCCAGGACAGGGAAGCTGCAATGAAAATTGAAGATGCTTATGCCTCTGGAAGTCAGATATTATATTTTCCGGCAGGATTATGTTCAAGGAAGAAAAAAGGTGTTATAAGCGATCTTCCCTGGCACAAAAGTTTTATAGTTAAAGCTGTGCAGCACAAAAGAGATATCATTCCGGCCTACTTCTCCGGCAGAAATTCAGATTTCTTTTATAACCTTGCGAACATAAGGAAGAGACTCGGAATTGGCTCGAACATAGAAATGCTCTACCTGCCCGATGAGATGTTTAAAAATAAAGATCAGGAAATCACTCTTGTTTTTGGCAAGCCAGTCTGCTGGGAAACATTTGACAAAACAAAGACTCCTGTAGCGTGGGCTGAGATGATGAAATCTGAGGTCTATAAACTCAAACCATGAACCAGTAAAATATTATTTTTGTTTATACAAGATAAAAATGGATCCTAATAGTATCGCTCAGATGAAGCCAGTAATTCAACAGCTTCCAAAAGACAAGATTATAGCTGAGCTCACGCCTGATCGTCTTTTGCGAAAGACTAATAATGGCAATAACGAAGTTTACCTGTTCGATAACAATTCTTCACCAATACTAATGCAGGAAGTTGGAAGGGTAAGAGAGCTGACATTCCGGCATGCTGGTGGGGGGACAGGAAAAGAAGTTGACATAGACAGTTTTGATACAGACCCGGAAGATCCGCAGAAACAGCTTATAGTCTGGGACCCTGAAAACAAAGAACTTATTGGGGGCTATAGAGTATACTATCCGGATAAAAGCTGCACAAAATGTGATATCAGTAAATGGGCATCGTCATCATACTTTATTTTTTCTGACAAATTTATGTCAAAGTATTTTCCTCATGTAATGGAGTTGGGAAGATCATTTGTACATCCCGATTACCAATCTCGTACAATGGGAAGAAAAAGCCTTTACGCACTCGACAATCTCTGGGATGGCCTGGGAGCAATAATCCTTGACAATCATCACCTGAAATATCTCTTCGGAAAAGTTACTATGTATCCTCATTTCAACCAGAGAGCCCGAAATATGATACTTTATTTCCTCAAGAAGCATTTTAGTGATCCTGACAATCTTGTTATTCCAAAGGAACCTGCAGACATTGACCTTCATACGGAAGAAATGAAGAAGCTATTCACCGGCTGGAGATACAAAGAAAACTACAAGATACTTTCAAGGGAAGTCAGGGACCTTGGAGAGAATATCCCGCCACTTATTAATGCCTACATGAATCTTTCGCCCACGATGAGAACATTTGGGACATTCATCAACCATAAATTCGGGAATGTTGAAGAAACCGGAATAATGATTACTCTGAGGGACATGTATGTTGAAAAGATCAACCGCCATCTCTCTTCGTATAAGAAAGATTTTCTCCTCACCTGGTTTTCTGTAAGGAATCAGTAAGCCCTTATATTCCTACCTTCGATATAATTGACAAAAGACTGGTTCACAACTTTGTTCCCGCCGGGGGTTGGATAGTCGCCGGTAAAATACCAGTCGCCTTTATGATCAGGACAGGCTTCATGAAGGCCATCTACTGATTGAAAAACAACAGCAATTTCAGCTTTTATTCCATCAGAACGGAGCATAGATGATATCTTGGTTGAAATTTCGTCAGGCGTAATATTGTCGTAAATCTTTTTGACCATATTCCTCATCTCCGATAAAGGTTTCCTCATCTCCCTGAGAGTCTCTTCATAAATCTGAGATAGCTGCGAGGCTTCACCTTTGTCTTTTAAACACTCAAGGGCTGCACGGAAAGCAATGAAATCACCAAGTTTAGCCATATCAATCCCATAACAATCGGGGTATCGTATTTGCGGAGACGATGAGACAACGACAATCTTCTTCGGATCGAGCCTGTCCAGTATCCTTATAATACTTTTTTTAAGTGTTGTCCCCCTTACTATTGAGTCATCAATAACAACAAGATTATCGATACCTCTTTTTATCACTCCATAAGTTATGTCATATACATGCTCAACAAGGTCGTTCCGTTCATTATCTTCGGTAATAAAGGTTCGCAGTTTCGCATCCTTTACAGCAATCTTTTCGATTCTTGGCTGCTGGTTGATGATCTTTGCAAGTTCTTCCCTGGTAATTTGTCTTCCTTTCCCGACAATCTGGTTGATCTTAATCCCGTTGAGGTATGTTTCAACGCCCCTGATAAGGCCATAGAACGCGCTCTCGGCAGTATTTGGTATATATGAAAAAACAGTATGTTCAAGATCGTGATCAACCTCGTCAAGGACTTTATCTGTCAAAAGCTCTCCAAGTTTCTTCCTTTCCCTGTATATATTTTTATCTGTTCCCCTTGAGAAGTAAATGCGTTCGAAAGAACATTTGCGAGGGTCTGCGACTTCATTTATTTTCTCAATCTTTACATCTCCTGATTTCTTTACAATAATTGCATGTGAAGGCGGCAGTTCAGTTACATTGTCGGTTCGCAAGTCGAAAACAGTCTGTATAACAGGTCTTTCGGATGCAACAACAACAATTTCATCGTCATAATAATAAAAAGCAGGACGGATCCCGGCGGGATCTCTTATTACAAATGCATCACCATGGCCTACCATACCAGCCATGGCATAACCGCCATCCCAGTTCCTGCTTGCCTTTCTTAGCACCGAAGCAAGATCGAGGTTTTGCTCAATAAGAGGAGATATATCTTTCTTGGTATATCCATCCTCCTTAAACCTTCTGAACAATCGTTCATTTTCTTCATCAAGACGATGGCCAACATTCTCAAGAATAGTTACAGTGTCAGAAAAATCAACAGGAGTCTGGCCCAGTGTAACAAGGCTGCTAAAGACTTCACCAACATTGGTAAGGTTAAAATTCCCGGCCATTACAAGGTTTCTTGATCGCCAGTTGTTCTCACGGCTTACTGGATGAACATAATCAATATTATAATTACCATAAGTACCATATCGCAGATGTCCAAGGTAGATGTCGCATGCAAAGGGTATTTTGTGGCTTATAAAGGATGGATCCTTAGTGTTCCCAGGGTTATTCCTTATGAATATACTTATATCATTATAGACAGAATTGAAAATATCCCTGATAGGATTTGCCTGATTTGAACGGTGCCTGAAAATGTACCTGTTTCCCGGGAGGGCATTCATCTTTATACCTGCTATCCCCGCGCCATCCTGACCCCTGTTATGTTGTTTCTCCATCAGGAGATACATTTTTTGGAGCCCATATTGCCATGATCCGTATTTTTCAATATAGAATTCGGGCGGCTTTCTCATTCTTATCAATGCAATGCCGCACTCATGTTTTATGCTTTCACTCATAATTATCTCTTGTTGAGCTCAGGAAACTTAATAAAATCAGGGACAAGATAAGCATCGGGAAAAACCTTGCTTACTTCAAGCAAAAACTTAGCTGCTTCAGTTTTTGTTCTGAAATCTCCAACCCTCACTTTAAAATATGCGGGTTGAGAATATAAAGGGTAAGCTTCTATATAAGGAAAACGATTCACAAATTCTGAAAAGACTTTTTTGTATTCTTCCCGAGCATTCCTGTTCGAACTGTTATAGATCTGGATCCTGTAGCCATCCATACCATAGTATCCATTTTGATCATAAATCTTTTTATTCATTGTGATGTATCTTCCAAGCAATGAATCAATCACCGGATTCTGAACAATGTACAGATCGCCGGAAGTGGGATCGGTACGTTTGAAAAGATCGGTTGTTTTGACTGATACTTGTGCCCCAACGTTTTCAGAAACCACGATGGATAAAAAAACAATAAAAATGATTCTCAAAATCATATGGCAAAATTAGTAAATCGCAGGGAGAATAAAAACCCTGACTGAATAATTATCTTTTGATCGAATCGATGTTTTAACGGAAAACTTTTACACAGAGAGAAAAATTTCCTGCCTGAGATCCGGCAATAATCAGCTTATTGTCTTCGTGAATAGCAAAATCAGATGAAAATGAATCTGTCGATTCTGAGACGCACAGGCTAAAGGGTCTTAGAAGATCCACATCAGTGCCATTCGATGGATTTATCTCGTTAACTATAAAACAATTCTTATTCAGGTAAAGAAGGGTATTATTATCTTTTATAATTGATGATCCCTCGTTCCACAATTCGAGGTATCTTTTCTGTGGCCAGTCTCCTGATAAATTACCATTATTAATATTAAGCGCGACAAGAAATGAGTTCACCATTGTTCCGTTCTGCGTACTGTTTTCGGTCTTACCACCGGCAAAGACTTTGTTCGTGCCATCAGTCTCAATAGCTAGAGCAGCAGAAGTAAACGCTCGGTTATTGAAGATAGTTGATTCCCATAAAAGGGAAAGATCGGCAGAATATGCTGCAACAGCTGAATATGATTTTAAGCCGGGGGTTTTATAAGTAAGAGCTAAATAGATATTCCCGGCATTATCTGTTACTGCATCTGCAACAGATATATAGCGTCCAGGCGCTGTAATCTTTTTCTTCCTGATAATGCGGCTTGCAGTATCAAATTTAACGAACATATAACCTGTGTCTCCATTATCAAGAGAATCAGGATCAGGTGTCGCTATTGCAAGCAAGCCGCTATTAACTGATAGCAACCTGGCAGATTCAACATTGAAGCCTGTTTTAACTGTATCTTCCCAGGCAAACGATCCGCCAAGATCATAATGTGTGATTAACAGGGCATTGCTCTTGCTACCTGCAATAAAAAAGCCACTTGTATCGGTATAGCATGAACTAAAGAGTCCATTGTAATCAGGATTGATCAGAGTCCTTTCTTTATAGTCGCGATGCAGGCTTACAAGGAATGGCTTATCATCAACCTGGCCACATGCAATTATGAGTGTATCATTTAAAATGCAAACTGATTTTGCATTGCCTGTACCATAAGACTTATTCCAGATAAAATCCGAAGTTGTTTCATCCTTATTGCAAGCAGTAAACAGCAGGATGACCACAATGAAAGGAAAAAATATTCTCATGCGGCAAATATTTAAAGCCGGGCGCTATTCCTCAAGTGCTGCAGCCAGTTCATCAGTCATTTCGAGGTTGTGATATACAAACTGCACATCATCATCATCCTCAAGAACTTCAACCAGCCTGAGCGCCTTCCTTGCTGAATCAACATCAAGTTTTTTCTGCGTTGTTGGAATTCTCTTAAGTCCAGCTTCTTCAGGTTCAATACCAAGCTCACTAAGCTTTTTGTTAATGTTCCCGAAATCTTCCATCGCACATGTAATAGTAAGAGTATCTCCATCAACATCGAACTCCTCAGCGCCTGCATCAATCATGGCAAGTTCAAGTTCCTCAAGGTTAAAGCCTTCGTTCTTTATAGTAAAAATACCTTTTCTTTCGAATATGAATTTTAATGAACCGGTTGTACCAAGGTTGCCTCCATGTTTATTGAAAGCAGCACGCACAGTTGCAACAGTTCTGTTGTTATTATCAGTCAGGCATTCCACGAAAACAGCAATACCACCTGATGCATATCCTTCAAATGTAGTTTCAATGAAGCTTTCAGCATCAGCCCCGGTTGCTTTTTTTATTGCTCTGTCTATGTTGTCTTTGGGCATGTTTGCTCCCTTGGCATTCTGAATAGCAAGCCTGAGCCTTGCATTTGAGTCAGCATCAGGGCCGCCTTCCTTTGCAGCAATAATTATTTCTTTAATGATTTTAGTGAATATTTTGCCTCTTTTGGCATCAATAGCGCCTTTCTTACGCTTAATTGTCGACCATTTATTGTGACCTGACATATAATTTCAAGTTTAATATTTCAGAATGCAAAAATAAATAATTCTTTCAATCCTCATCCATACTTTATACTTTTGTGCTATTGCTATTTAAGAGAAAAACATGTCAAAAAAAGTATATATAGAAACCTATGGCTGTCAAATGAATGTTGTGGACAGCGAAGTTGTTATGTCAATTCTTTCAGAATCAGGCTTCAAACCTGCTGAGAAAATCAATGATGCTGAACTTATTCTCATTAATACATGTTCTATCCGGGATAATGCGGAGCAGCGGATCTGGGGAAGGCTAAGGGAGATCAATCATCTTAAAAAAAAGAATAAATCACTTAGAGTTGGCCTGATAGGATGTATGGCTGAAAGATTAAAGGAGAAGCTGCTCGAAAGCGGCGAAATTGTCGATATTGTTGCCGGGCCAGATTCATACAGATCATTACCTGGTCTTGTTGCAGAAGCTGATGCCGGGCATAAAGCTGTAAACATCCTGCTCTCAAGAGAAGAGACTTATGATGATATTTCTCCTGTGAGAATGGACAAAAATGGTGTTACATCCTTTGTATCGATAATGAGGGGCTGTAATAACATGTGTGCCTATTGCGTAGTGCCTTATGTACGGGGTGCCGAAAGAAGTCGTGAACCTGAATCAATAATGAATGAAGTAAGTGATCTTTACAAAAAAGGATACAGGGAAGTAACTCTACTTGGGCAAAATGTTGATTCATATACCTGGGATAACAGAAACTTTGCATGGTTACTTAAAGAGGTAGCCCTGATAAATCCTTTGTTACGAGTGAGATTTTCAACATCACATCCTAAGGATATATCTGATGAACTGCTTTATACAATCGCATCACACTCAAATATCTGCAAACATATTCACCTGCCTGCCCAGAGCGGGAGTACCAGAATTTTAAAACTAATGAACCGTGAATATACAAGGGAATGGTATATGGACCGTATTAAAGCAATTCGGAACATTATTCCTGAATGTTCAGTTTCTACTGACATGATTACCGGGTTCTGTACTGAAACTGAAGAAGATCATAAAGAATCACTCTCATTAATGGAATGGGCAGGATACGATTTTGCTTATATGTTTAAATACAGTGAACGACCAGGCACAAAAGCTGCAAGGAAACTGAAAGACGACGTACCTGAAGAAGTGAAATCCCAAAGACTCACAGAGATGATTACTCTTCAAAATTCTCTTTCAGCAAGATCAAAAAAACTAGACAGGGGTAAAGAATTTGAGATCCTTATCGAAGGCTATTCGAAAAGATCTGAAGGCTACTATTTTGGCAGAACATCTCAGAACAAGGTTGTTGTGTTTCCGGCTGGAAATATAAGAAAAGGTGAATATGTAAATGTACTTATTGAAAAAAGTACCTCTGCAACTCTTGCAGGGAAAGTAATAAAGATATAACTTTAGAAATAGTTTTATTACGACTGTCAAAAAAGGTACATTAAAGAATTAATTTATTTTTAGTTATGAATACAAAAAGTATAATTTCAGTAATTACCTGTGTACTGATACTAGTATCGGGTGCTAACGGGCAGAAAACATCAAAAAAGATTACAATAACAGGTTCAGTAATAAATGAATTAAAGGAACCTGTGAGTGGCGCAACAATCACACTTGATAATATACCAACAAGGTGTGTAACAGACAAGAAAGGTAATTTCAAAATAAAGGTATCAGCTAGTGCCGCCAAAATCGGAGTATATATTCCGTCGGCTGTGCCAATTGAAGAACCAATAGATGGCAGGAAAATAATTAATCTTACAATTTCTGCCACTGCGCAAAAACAGATTAACAGTGAAGCTGCCTCTTCAGGAGATGAAACTATTAACCAGGGATACGGCACTGTTAAAAAGAAAGATCTTATTCAGACTGTAAATAAGGCAGATGGTCCGGGAAAATCCAGTTCAGGATACGCCACAATTTACGATATGCTCCGGACTGTTCCCGGTGTTTTCGTAAACGGATCATCTGTCCGTATACAGGAAGCAGTTACATTGTATGGAAGCACAGAACCACTTTATGTTGTTGACGGAATAATTACAAGTACAATCAGCCATATCTCACCAAGCTCAGTTAAATCTCTTGAGGTTCTGAAAGGTTCTGCCGCCTCAATTTATGGATCCAGGGGTGCAAATGGTGTCATCCTGATTACACTTATAAATGCAGCTGATAAGGAATAAAAATTATTCTTTCCCCCTTCTTAGGTCAAGCATTAGTTCGTCAAGTTGCTTCTGCTGAATTGTTGATGGTGTATCGAGCATAACATCTCTTCCTGAGTTGTTCTTCGGGAATGCAATAAAATCCCTTATTGAATCCTGACCACCAAACATAGCTGCCCATCTGTCGAAACCGAATGCTATCCCACCATGAGGCGGAGCGCCGTATTTGAAGGCATTGAGAAGAAATCCGAATTGCTCTTCTGCTTCAGTTTCTGTAAAGCCAAGCACTTTGAACATCAGCTTTTGTACTGAAGCATCGTGTATCCTTATCGATCCACCACCGATCTCAACTCCGTTAATAACAAGATCATAAGCATTGGCCCTTACTTTCCCGGGATCAGTTTCCATCAAAGGCAGATCTTCAGGAACGGGTGATGTAAATGGGTG
Organism: Bacteroidales bacterium; assembly: GCA_036261255.1. Taxonomy (GTDB): domain Bacteria; phylum Bacteroidota; class Bacteroidia; order Bacteroidales; family VadinHA17; genus LD21. The sequence goes on along the minus strand of DATALD010000015.1, from coordinate 17,472 downwards.
ATGCATTGCAAAAAACCTTTTCTCATCCTGGTCCCATTCAACAAGAGGAAAGTCGATAACCCATAAAGGTACAAAAACTTCTTTCTTCCTCAAACCAAGCCTGTTTCCCATCTCAAGCCTCAATTCTGAAAGAGCTGACAACGTCTTCTTCTTCTCACCTGCAAGGATAAGCAAGAGATCCCCGGGTGCAGCATTCATAATGTCAGCCCATTTTTTAAGATCTTCCGGAGAATAAAACTTGTCAGCTGATGACTTCAGAGATCCGTCAACGCTATATTTTACATAGATGAGACCCTTTGCTCCTACCTGCGGACGCTTTACAAAGTCAGTCAGCTCATCAGTCTGTTTGCGTGTGTATTCAGAACAGTCTTTTGCGCAAATCCCGCCAATATATTCAGCAGAATCGAATACAACAAAGTTTTTACCTTTAACTATCGATGTAAGATCATTGAATTTCATGTCAAAGCGCAGATCAGGTTTATCTGATCCGTATAATTCAATCGCCTGGCTGTATGGCATCCTGATAAAAGGTTCATCAAAATCTATACCCCTGACCTGTTTGAAGAGATATTTTGCAAGGCCTTCGAATGTATTAAGTATATCCTCTCTTTCAACAAACGACAACTCGCAGTCAATCTGTGAAAACTCCGGTTGTCTGTCAGCTCTCAGGTCTTCATCCCTGAAACATTTAACAATCTGAAAGTATTTGTCAAAACCCGCAACCATCAGTAATTGTTTAAGAGTCTGCGGTGATTGCGGAAGGGCATAAAAAGTGCCAGGCTGCATCCTCGAAGGAACGACAAAATCCCTGGCTCCTTCAGGTGTCGACTTAATCAACACAGGCGTTTCAACCTCAATAAACCCGATCGAATCCATGTATTTTCTTACTTCCTGGGCAACCCTGTGGCGTAAAATAATATTATTCTTTACAGGAGCTCTTCTAAGGTCAAGATACCTGTATCTCATCCTTAACTCTTCGCCGCCATCTGTTTCATCTTCTATTGTAAAAGGAGGCAATTCGCTTTTGTTCAGGACGTTTATTTCATTGACATCAATCTCAATATCACCTGTTGGAATCTTAGGATTTTTATTGCTCCTTTCCCTGACAATTCCTGAAACCTGAATAACATATTCTCGTCCAAGTTTTCTTGCTTTGCTGCACAAATCACTATTCACCTCCATGTTAAACACAAGTTGTGTTATGCCATATCTGTCACGAAGATCAATGAATGTCATTCCCCCAAGATCGCGTGATTTTTGTATCCATCCACAAAGGGTAACTTTCTTTCCTGCTGCAGCCAGGTTAAGTTCACCGCAAGTATTAGTCCTGTACATTGTTTTTTTCTTTAAATCACTGCAAAAGTAAGAAAATCTACTCTATTATCGGACCTCACCCCTTCATTTCCCTCTCCTGAAGTGAGTCTGAAGTGAGAGGGGAAGGAACATTCTGAATGTCAGGCAAGCAACACTTTGGTTTATTATTCTTCAAATTTTCAAATTACTTATTCATCCTGACAACGGAATATAGTAAGTTTGATGTTTAAAAAATATATGAATAACGTCAGGGATCACGAAATATTCATGAAGGCTGCCCTTGAGGAGGCAAAGAAAGCATTAAGTAAAGATGAAGTGCCAATAGGCGCTGTTGTTGTCTTTAAAAATACAATCATTGCCCGTGCCCATAACCTTACTGAAACTCTTCATGATCCGACTGCTCATGCTGAAATGCAGGCTATTACCTCGGCAGCTGATTGGCTTGGGGGAAAATACCTTACAGGTTGTTCAATATATGTTACTCTTGAGCCTTGTGGCATGTGCGCCGGGGCGTTAGGTTGGAGCCAGGTCTCATCATTAATTTTCGGAGCTATTGATAATAAAAAAGGATACCGGAAATATTCTTCATCGCTGCTACATCCCAAAACGAATATTATCACCGGAATCCTGGAATCAGAATGCAGTGAGGTCATCGTGGAGTTCTTCAGAAAAAAAAGATAACTGAGATCTGACAAGCTTTGATAAAGAATTGAAAATATTACTCGTTTTGGATGCCAAAATACCGGAGTCGAATGATGGTTTTAGAACACAAAGGGTATAAGGCCATTTCTCTCCTTCCCGAACAATTTTTTTTTGAAAGCAGATGCGGTCAAAATCAATGCCACCTTTTCAATTTATTGATTAACAATATTATAATTAATCGAGCCAGGATGCTATTTGTAAAAATATTGGTTATCTTGTAAAAATTTTGTACATTTTCAAAAGAAGAAATTAATTCTGGACATTATGACATTTGATAACAGCAAAACAATAATCGGCTTTCGAATAAAAATTTTCATACTTACAGTCATATTTCTTGCATACCTTATACTTGCCTATTTCGCCGAACTGATCCCCTTTCCACTGCTTGGGTTAGATGATGCATACTGGACCCTCATGTTGTCTGTAATATGGGTTACAGCTGCTCTTCTCCCCATGATCCTTAACTTCCAGTTTGTCTTCTTTTCTGATGATACTGAGAACATAGTCTTTCGTTACTTCAACGCAGGCATCTTTGGAGGGAAAAAAAACGCAGTCGAAATTGACAAAAGGCTTTTTGCAGGATATACAACTGAGAAAAAAATGTTCGGGCAGATGATTAGCATAACATTATATCAGAAATTCAATGACGGTGTTGCAAAGTATCCGCCTATTTATATAAGTGCGCTTTCAAAGCAGGAAAAGATGAGGCTTTTTAAAATTCTTAATACCTATTCCGCAAGCTGAACATCTATAACCTCACATTATGAGTTTTATCATTTTTAGTTATTACAAACAATCTCAATTTTGATAGCAGATTTGTCATGATTGAAATTCACAAAACTTTAAAGCTATGAACGTAGATAAAATAATGAACAACCTCGAGAAAAAGCATCCGGGGGAAGTAGAGTATCTGCAGGCAGTCAGAGAAGTTCTTGAATCGATTGAAGAAGTATATAATGAAAATCCGCAATTTGAATCTGCAAACATAATTGAGAGGATAATTGAACCTGACAGGGTTATTACTTTTAAAGTTCCATGGGTTGATGATGAAGGGAATGTAAAAGTCAATCTCGGTTACAGAATCCAGTTCAATAATGCAATAGGTCCCTACAAGGGAGGCCTTCGATTTCACCCAAGTGTGAACCTGTCAATTCTCAAATTTCTTGGATTTGAACAGATTTTCAAGAATGCACTTACAACACTTCCAATGGGAGGCGGCAAGGGTGGTTCAGATTTCGATCCAAAAGGAAAATCGAATGCTGAGGTAATGCGTTTCTGCCAGGCATTTATGATGGAACTCTGGAAATACATTGGTCCTGAAGTAGATGTACCGGCAGGAGATATTGGTGTTGGAGGCCGCGAGATAGGATATCTTTATGGGATGTATAAACGGCTGAAGGGTGATCACACAGGCGTTCTGACAGGAAAAGGAAGCAACTGGGGAGGTTCACTGGTTCGTCCTGAAGCTACTGGTTTCGGTTGCGTTTATTTTGCAAACGAGATGCTGGCAACACGAGGAGAGTCATTTAAAGATAAAAGGATTGCAATAAGCGGCTTTGGTAATGTTGCCTGGGGAGCTGCTCTGAAAGCCACCGAATTGGGAGGTAAAGTAGTAACAATTTCCGGTCCTGACGGATATGTATATGATCCTGAAGGAATCTCCGGTAACAAAATAGAATTCATGCTTGAATTGCGTTCTTCGAACCAGGATATTGTTAAACCCTATTCTTATGCATTCGAAGGAGTAGAATTTCATGAAGGTAAACATCCCTGGGAAGTTAAAGTAGACATAGCGCTTCCTTGTGCAACACAGAACGAGCTTAATGTCGAAGATGCTGAAAAACTTATCAAAAACGGTTGTTTATGCGTATGCGAAGGGGCAAATATGCCTTGCACACCCCAGGCCGTTGAAGCTATTCAGAAAGCAGGTCTTCTCTTCTCTCCGGGTAAGGCATCTAATGCGGGTGGTGTGGCCACATCCGGACTAGAGATGACGCAGAACTCAATGAAATTGAGATGGAACAGCAATGAAGTAGACGGACGCCTGCATGAAATAATGCACAATATACACGCACAGTGTGTTAAACACGGAAAGCGGGAAGATGGGTATGTTGATTACGTTAAGGGAGCCAATATTGCAGGATTCCTTAAAGTAGCCAATTCAATGCTCGACATGGGGGTAATCTGATACAGGTTTTCAATCAACTCTTGTGTTAAAAAAATGGTTGCCGGGAACATCTTGCAACCATTTTTTATTTCCGCAATTTAAGATTGTATTATTTTGTTAAATTTGGTGGAAGTTTCGCTGCTTCTCAATATTTTATGTCAGAAACATCGCTCAGGAACAAGATTGCCTTAGGATTGATCCCCGGCATTGGGGATATCAATGCCCGGAAGCTTGTTGCATTCTTCGGTAGTGTTGATGCTATATTCTCCGAGCCTTACCAGAGCCTTATAAAAATACCTGGTATTGGTTCCGGACTGGCAAGGTGCATTTCTGACAGATCATATCTTAAACTGGCAGAGAAAGAAGCTGCTTATATTTCTAAAAATAATATTAAGGCCTATTTTTATCTTGACGATGATTACCCATTCAGGTTAAGACAGTGTGAAGATTCTCCTGTTGTCTTTTATTTTAAGGGCAATTGCGATCTGAACTCGATGAAGATGCTCAGCATCGTCGGAACACGCGATGCGACGTCAAGAGGAAGAGAGATGTGCGATAAAATCATCAGGGGACTGGCGGCTGATAATCCCGATCTTATAATTGTAAGCGGTCTTGCTTATGGCATTGATATAACATGCCACAAAGCAGCATTGCAGTATAATCTTGGAACTATTGGGATTTTAGCCCATGGCCTTAAAACAATATACCCATCGGTACATGCCCAGATTGCCCGGAATATGATTAACAAAGGAGGCCTTCTGACAGATTTTATTTCTGATGCACTACCTGAAAGAAACAATTTTCTTAAAAGAAACAGGATCATTGCGGGCCTGTCTGATGCTACACTTGTTGTTGAATCGGGGACAAAAGGAGGAGCATTGATTACAGCCGATATTGCTAACTCTTACAACAAAGATGTGTTTGCAATACCCGGAAGACCTGAAGACCATTTCTCCCAGGGTTGCAATGGTCTTATTAAAAACAACAAGGCAACACTCGTCGAGAATCCTGAAGATATTTCAGCATTTTTAAACTGGAAGTCAGAAAAAAATAAGATCCCTATTCAAAAAACATTGTTTTCAGATATGGAACCTGAAGAAAAAAGGATCTTTGAACTAATTGCAAAAGAGGGAGAAATAAACATCGATTCAATCTGCCGAACCCTGGTAATTCCGGTTCAAATATTGTCTGCCACACTTCTTCAAATGGAATTTAAAGGAATAGTGAAGTGTTTTCCGGGAAATATTTACCGAAACGCATAATTTTCTTAAAATCTTAAAGCTAAAACAAAAAAAGCTTGCACTATTTGTTTTTCTTTATACTTTTAACCCCCTTATTTGTTAAATTTAATTATTTATGGATCCTCGAGTAAAAAATTTCATGGCCTCTGTGAAGGCTAAAAACCCCGGTGAAAATGAATTTCACCAGGCAGTGCAAGAAGTTGCAGAATCATTAATTCCATTCATTGAAGAAAATCCAAAGTACAAACACGCTAAGATTCTTGAAAGAATGGCTGAACCTGAAAGAACAATCATTTTCAGGGTACCTTGGCTTGATGACAAGGGAGAAATCCAGATCAACCGCGGTTTCAGGATTGAGATGAGCAGTGCAATTGGACCTTATAAAGGAGGACTGCGCTTACACCCTACTGTAAACCTTGGAATTCTCAAATTCCTTGCTTTTGAACAGGTATTGAAGAATAGTCTTACAACACTCCCGATGGGTGGTGGAAAAGGCGGTTCCGATTTCGATCCAAAAGGAAAATCTGATAACGAAGTTATGAGGTTCTGCCAGAGTTTCATGACAGAGCTTTTCAGACATATCGGGCCTGACACTGACGTACCAGCAGGTGACATTGGTGTTGGAGGAAGAGAGATTGGTTACCTGTTTGGCCAATATAAAAGATTAAGGAACGAGTTTACTGGTGTTCTCACAGGTAAAGGAATTGAGTGGGGTGGTTCACTGATTCGTCCTGAAGCAACCGGTTATGGTGTAACATATTTTGCAGAAGAAATGCTTTCAACACGTGGCGACAGTATGAAAGGAAAAATAGTTTGTATTTCCGGATCAGGTAATGTTGCCCAGTATGCAATTGAAAAAGTTACCCAACTTGGAGGCAAAGCTGTTACAGCATCCGATTCCGACGGCTTTATCTATGATCCAAAAGGAATTGATGCCAAGAAACTTGAGTTCATCATGGAACTAAAGAACGTAAAAAGAGGCAGGATCAAAGAATATGCTGAGAAATATGGTGTTGAGTATTTCGAAGGCAAGAGGCCATGGATCATTAAGTGTGATGTGGCAATGCCAAATGCTACACAGAATGAAATCAGTGAAGAAGATGCTAAGCTTCTTGTTAAAAATGGTTGCTTTTGTGTTGCTGAAGGTGCTAACATGCCTTCTACTCCTGAAGCTATCGAAGTATTCCTTAAAGCTAAGATCCTTTATGGCCCAGGCAAAGCTGCAAATGCAGGTGGCGTAGCAACTTCAGGTCTTGAAATGACCCAGAACTCAATGAGACTCCCATGGTCACGCGAAGAAGTTGACCAGAGACTTCATACAATTATGAAGAACATTCACCAGACATGTGTTAAATATGGAACAAAGAGCGACGGGTACATTAATTATGTTGACGGAGCTAATATTGGTGGATTTGTTAAAGTAGCAAATGCGATGATTGCTCAGGGAGTAGTCTGATGCAATTAATCGATACACATACTCATCTTTATCTCCCTGAATTCGATGAAGACAGGGATGAGATCGTGAAAAGGGCATTAAGCAACGGAGTGGTAAAATTATTCATGCCGAATATTGATACCAGCTCCGTTGACAAGATGCTGGAAGTTCAAAAAGCTTACCCCGGTGTGTGTTATTCAATGTCTGGTCTTCATCCCACCTCTGTTGACGAATCTTATCCTCAGCAACTTAAAGATCTTGAAAAACTTCATGATAAGAACAATCTTATTGCTGTTGGTGAGATAGGAATAGATCTCTACTGGGACAAATCACATATTAACGAACAGGTAATTGCATTCAGAAGACAATGCGAATTTGCCCTGTCAAAAAACCTCCCTGTAGTAATTCATTCAAGGGAATCATTCACTGAAGTTTTTTCTGTTCTTGAAGAGTTCAAAGGGACAAATCTTAAAGGTGTTTTTCATGCATTCACAGGTGGCTCTGATGAAGCTCAGAAAGCAATTGATCTTGGCTATCTGTTGGGTATAGGAGGAATTGTAACCTTTAAAAACTCAGGTTTGGGATCGGTTATTAAAAATGTCCCTCTTCAAAAAATCATATTAGAAACCGATTCACCGTATCTTGCACCGGTTCCGCATAGAGGAAAAAGGAATGAGAGTTCGTATATTTGCATAATAAATAAAAGAATTGCAGATATAAAAGGGATTAAAGAGGAAGAAGTTGCCGACACAGCATTCTCCAACTCCCTGGAACTTTTCAACCTAGCAAAATGAAAGCCAGTCAGGATACATCAATCCTAATCATATATACAGGCGGCACAATCGGGATGGTTCACGATCCTGACTCCGGATCGCTTGTCCCAATTGACTTCAGTCACATAACTGATCATGTTCCTGAGTTGCGCAAACTTGGCTTCAACATTCAGTCAGTCTCATTCGATCCTGTAAAAGACTCATCTAATATTGATCCCGATGTATGGATCAATATGGCAGAGATAATAGAAAAAAGCTATAATGACTATGATGGTTTTGTAGTTCTTCATGGTACTGATACTATGGCATATTCTGCATCGGCTCTCAGTTTTATGTTCGATAATCTTTCAAAGCCGGTAATATTCACGGGTTCTCAGCTGCCGATTGGGCTTTTAAGAACTGATGGCAGGGAGAATCTGCTTACAGCGATTGAAATTGCAGCAGCAAAGAAGAATGACAAACCAGTAGTCCCTGAAGTATGTATTTACTTCGACAATAAGCTGACACGGGGTAATCGCACCACAAAACTCAACGCCGAACATTTTGATGCTTTTGACTCGCCCAACTACATGCCTTTGGCAGAAGCAGGGATACATCTTAAATATTCAAAGGAGCGCATCCGGTATCCTTCCGAGGGGGCTGAATTGCTTGTAAATAAGACATTTGACAACAATGTTGGAATATTAAAGATCTTTCCCGGGATAAGCAAGAAATATGTAAGGGCAATAACAAATATAGAAGGTCAACGTGCTTTAATAATTGAGACCTTCGGTTCAGGTAATGCACCTACCTACCCATGGTTCATTGACGAGATAAGCCGGTTTATTTACCGTGGCGGTATTATTCTGAATGTAACCCAATGTCATGGGGGTAGTGTTGAGATGGGATTATATGAAACAAGTCGTCAGATGCTTGCTGCAGGAGTTATAAGCGGCAAAGACATAACATCTGAAGCTTCAATAACAAAGATGATGTATCTGCTGGGAAAATATTCTTCACGGGAAAAGGTCATTGAAGATCTTAAAAAGTCACTTGCAGGGGAAATGTCTTAAAGTATTTGAAATTATTTTAGTAATTTCGCCGCTGCTTTACTGGAGAGATGCAGGAGTGGTTTAACTGGCACGCCTGGAAAGCGTGTGTACTTCAAAAGGGTACCGGGGGTTCGAATCCCCCTCTCTCCGCAACTCCAATTGCCCCCGCAGCCTAAGCTGCGGGATTTTTGTTTTTGAGCAGTCCAAGCCAGGGCTCTGCCTGAGCGCAGGACTGCTCAAAAACAAAAACGTAATGAGTCTCAGCTCATTGCGGGGGCAATTGGAGTTGCAAGGATCTCCCCGGGGATCACAGCCGACGAAGGAGGCTGTAATCCATGAGCGAAGCGAAGTCCCTGCGAGCAAAGCGAGCATTGACACCCTCGATCAACCCTCCAAAATGTACAAACCAATTTGAACAAAATCCCACTCTATTTGTCTTCGGATTAGCAAATCCATTTCCCATTAAAACTCATCATCATGAAAAATCAGCTTTCAGTTTTATTGCCCATTGCCTTCATTGTCTTTCTCGCATCTTGCGGAAACAACCAGGCACCTCAGACCCAGGCACAAGACCAGGAAGAAATGACAGCCGAACAGCTTATCAAAAGAGGCGAGTATCTGCTCTCATTTGGAGGATGTCACGATTGCCACTCTCCGAAGGAGATGGGTCCTCAGGGCGCAGCAGTAATTAAGGAAACCATGCTTTCGGGCTATCCGACAGGGAGGCCTATCATGCAAGGCGATCCCAAGGTGTTAAAAGAGGGATGGATATTATTTGTTCCTGATCTAACCTCTGCATCAGGACCATGGGGCGTCTCGTTCGCTGCAAACCTTACACCTGATCAGACAGGTATTGGCAACTGGACCCAGGAAAATTTCATCAGGGCACTGAAGGAAGGAAAATTTAAAGGACTTCCAAATTCAAGGACATTGCTGCCACCAATGCCATGGCAGAACTTTGCAAATGTCGATGACAATGATCTAATTGCACTGTTTGCTTACCTGAAGAGTATTCCGCCTGTCAGCAATGTTGTTCCTGCTGCAATTATTGCAGAACAGGCCCAGGCAGGTACAACAGTACAATAAAAAGACATACTAAATCTCAGGTTGTATCCCTGTCATCGTTCTCAATAGTTCCGATGCCCAGGTGAATATATTGTTCTTAAGAATGGCCTGTCTCATCTGGGTCATTCTCTGATACTGTTCTTCAGTATCCATCTCCAGTGCATATTTAATTGCATCGGCTGATTTTTCAATATCATAAGGATTGATAATAAGGGCTCCGTAGAGCTCCTGGGAGGCGCCGGTAAACTTACTAAGTATCAATGACCCTGTATTGTTGTTCCGTGAGGCGATGTATTCTTTTGCAACAAGGTTCATTCCGTCGTGTAATGATGAGACCATGCAGAAATTGGCTGCAGCATAATACGGACGGATTTCTTCATGGCTATGATGCCTGTTTAATAACAGTATTGGTTTCCAGTTGCGCCCTTTAAAACGGAGGTTTATTCTTTCTGCTTCCTTCTCTACCTCTGTCATTGTATCTGAATAATTCTTCAGGAACACCCTGCTTGGCGCGCCTATCTGTACAAAAGTGAACTTCCCTTTATACGAAGGATTCTTCTCAAGGAATCTTTCCACGCTGAGAAACTTTTCAATGATGCCTTTTGTATAATCGACCCTATCAACCCCTATTCCCATATACTTGGCGGGAATAGAATGTTCCATTAGTATATGTGTTGCCGACTTCAAAGGGAAGGTTTCATTATTGTAGTCTTTCATTGTAAATTCAATGCTTATCGGGAAAGGCTTTACGTAGGTAGTGTGCCCGGCTATCCTTACTGAAAAATTGTCCCACCCTACCCTTGATTCGAGAGCTGTGTTTACTGTCTCAAGAAAATGATTACAATGATACTGTGTATGGAAGCCTATCAGGTCAGCGCTTAACATACCCTTTAATATTTCTCTCTGCCATGGACATATACCAAACGATTCGGGATTTGGCCAGGGTATATGCCAGAAAATTGCTATGCGTGCATCAGGCTTGCCTTTCCTTATTAACTCGGGAAGTAGTGCAAAGTGGTAATCCTGTATTAGAATAAATGGTTGCTCATCGTCTTTGGTCTCCTCAAGAACTGCGGCTGCAAAATCTTCATTAACTTTCTTGTAAAAAAGCCAGTCCTCCATTCTGAAAACAGGCCTGGTGTGGGCTATATGGCAAAGCGGCCATAAGCCTTCGTTTGAGAAACCATAATAAAAATGAATCTCCTCCTCCCTTGTCTGCCATAATCGTCTGAGAGTATATTTTGGATCATCAGGAGGTACAGGAATTTTGTCATTGCGATCAACAGTTTCTTTATCGGCATTACCTGTCCCTGAGGCGATCCATAGACCACCGCATGCATTAAGGATAGGTTCCATTGCAGTAATAAGACCGCTCGCAGGAACAATACATTTTATCCCTGATCCTTCATGAATGTGCATGTATGGTTCCCTGTTCGACACAACAATCATCTTTCTCTTGTGAAGCAGCTTTTCAACCTCAGCTTTTAACCTCTCCGGCGTCCAGATAGCTTCGCTTTTCGATCTAAGCCTGGCTTCTTCTTCGGCAGTAACTCTTGCAAGCTGCATCTCACGCGATATATTTACAATCTCCTTATGCAAAGGGGCAAGAAACCGCGCAGGCGGGCTTTCAGATAGTTGATCAAGTTTGCCAGTCCTTGCAGCCCTTGTAATATTAATTATTTTGCTCAAAGGGCCAAGTATGCCCAGCCTTATCACAAAAAGAGCAATAAGCGAGATTAAGGTAGATTGAAATAGCCACCTTAAAAGGTTCTTAACCAGGGCGGACTTTACGATGCTGTCAATATAACCTGAGTCGGCGTATATTAATATTTTGGCACTATTCCTTTTGACCGGATGAATATACTGAAAATAAGAATTCCCACTTATTTCAAGGTAGTTACCAACAGGTCTGTCAAGGAGAAAAGCCTGACTGATATAATCCTCCGATTTTATAATAAGCGGTGTTGCAGCAGCATTAACAAGAATACTATCAGGAGTATAGTAAATAGCCATCCCTTTTAGAAAATATTTTTCAGTAAGACTGTCGATTACAAATTCACGGTAGCTTAAGGAGTTTTCAGGATTGAAGACTGATGTGTCATAATTTATTTCATCAGCTATCTGCCTTATCCTTGTTTCGAGTTCCGATTCAAGCCGGGGTCTTTCATCCTTCATCTGAAACAACGAAAATATTAATGTAATTAATCCGACTCCCAGGAACACAGACAGAATGAAAGCAGGACTAAATTTCATCACAACTCAGGATATTTATTATTAATACAAACTGTGAATAGATTAGTTCATAATGGATTCGCAATCATTCGAGCCCGGATTGTATTTAGAATATTTGCGACTGATTCAAATTTGATGTAATTTGGATTATCGCCTTATGTCTATTATCTTGTGTGTAAAATGAAGAAGTCACAAAAGGTTTTGATTAAACAGAATTCAGTGATAGAAACCACCTATGATATTGGATTTTTTTACCAAAGCTATTTTACAGAATTGTTCAAAAAGCATATTGGTGTTACCCCGGGTAAATATTTAAAAGACAACAAGGAATATGAATAAAAGATAATTCAGCGTGAAGAATTAAAGGAAAAACGGAACATGGAAAAATTTATAACACTCGATAAAACAAACATAGACAATGATAAGAAAATGAAAAATGCACATCTCGAACAACGCGATTCCCAGTCCGCCAGAGTTATTTTATTGATTCATCATACTAAGTGACTGCGGGGCTATGTTGTGTGAAAAGGTTGTATAGGGCTGTTGGCTACAAAGGTTACAAAGGTTGTATTTTAATAAGAGATGGCTTCTGCTTAGATAGGACCGATAAAAACTATGCGTCCGAATATCAGCAGTGATGAGTTAAACTTCAAAATCATTAAAACAAAATACTCACCTTCTTTGAAGCTACGGTGAGCAAAGCACCAATTAATGATTAAACAAATTAAAAAATCAGTGATATACCTACGAATAAGTATATTAATCTTTTTTCTGTCCTTTTCAAGAATGGCAGTATCACAGGTATTGAGGCAAAAACCGAATTCTACTGAGAATATCTTTGAAGAACGTTACAGGCATTATTTACAGGTTGGGAATGGTGATAGTGTGTTAAAGTATGGTGACCTGATTATTGGCAATTATCAAAAGATGAAAAAAAGTGAGCAATCACTTGAATTATATTCCAGTATCTGTCAATTCCTTTTATACAGGAAAAACCTATACTATAAACAGATTGCCGGGTATCTTGATAATTATCTTAAGTTGGCCGAAAAGACAAAGAACGATTTCCACATTGGCAAAGCGTATATGTTTTCCTCTGATTTTTTAATTGCTGCTGACATCAACAGATCCGTGGCGCTCGAATACCTCAATAAAAGCCTGGAAATCTTTATCAGAATCAATAATCAATATCACATTTCAGTACTTTACTACAGATTAGGGGATTATTATATTGAATCGGATAAAGATCTGGCGCTTGAATGTTTTCAAAGAAGCGTTAAGATTAAAGAATTAAACAATCTCAGACAATGGTTATTGCCTTCATATAGAAGAATTGCAGAAGTGTACAGGCATTGTTATAATGATTATGATAATAGCAGGTTATATTATGATAAAGCTCTGAAAATCGCCATAGAAATTGAAAACCCAAATGATATGGCAGATATTTTAACTGAATTCGGTTGTCTTAACCTGCAATACAACAAAACCGATAGTGTTTTAAAGTATTACATTCAGGCTTACAGTATTTCAAGGAGTAATGGCAATCAAAACATGATTGATAATTACAATAGTCACATGGGTGTTTATTACGAAAGAATTAAAGAATATAAAAAGGCATTATATTATTATAGTCAGCTAACTCCTGACTTTGTTGTCCAACACGAATTTTTGCCTCATTCACCATTAAAAACTGGAGAACTTTATGAAAAAATTGGAGACTTCCCGAATGCGGCCAAATTTTACCGAAAATATATTTATTTAAAAGACAGTTTACAGAACCTGCAAAAAGTAAAGGATATAGCTAAACTAGAATTGAAGTTTGAGATTGAAAATATTGAAAATGAGTCTAAAATCAGAATTGAAAAACAAAAAACAATACGTAACCTGTTTGTTCTATTTTCATTTTTATTGCTTGTTGTGATATATCTGTTGTTCAGAAACCATAAAATCAAACAACAGATGAACAAAAAGCTCCATGAGACAGATCTCATGAAATTGAGATTCTTTACAAATATTTCACATGATTTCCGAACTCCCTTGACTTTAATCATTTCCCCGCTTAAACGCTTAATTGAAGAATCAACTGATGCAGACTCCAGAAAATTGCCTGAATTGATGCTGCAAAATGCGAACAAACTTAAAAATTTGATCAACCAGCTACTCGATATCTCAAAGATTGAACAAGGCAATTTTGTCCTAGATATTGGCAGGTATGATTTTAACCTGGTTTTAAAAAAAGCGGCATCAATGTTTTATTCTCTGGCTGAGGATAGACAAATTAACTACCAGGTATTTGAGGCTAAAGAAAACCTTGTTTTTGATTTTGACAACAACAGGATTGAACAGGTACTCTGTAATTTATTATCCAATTCATTTAAATATACTCCAAAGGGAGGAACAATCATAATTAAGGTTGCCAAAAAAAACAATAATGCAATACTTACAGTAAAGGATACAGGTATTGGCATTCTCCAGGAAGACTTGGGTAAAGTTTTTAACCGGTTTTATCAGTCAGGTGTTAGTGTTTCGGGGAACTATGAAGGTAATGGCATCGGATTATCTATTGTAAAAGAGTATATTGAATTGCACAAAGGAAATATCACGGTTAGAAGTGAGATTAACAAAGGAACTGAGTTTATAATTGAAATACCTCTTTCAGGTTATGAAGAAAATGCAACCCTGAACTTTACTGAATCATATCAAAATGATAATGGCCATTGGAATCGCGATTATGAGTATATGCAGGATATAATTCCGGATAAACACAAGGAGACCATTCTAATTGTTGAAGATAATAAGGATCTGCGTAGCTATCTATCAGATTGCTTATCGATAAAATACAACGTAATAGAATCCGAAAATGGAAATGTTGGCATAGAAAAAGCAGTAAAATGGATCCCGGATATTATTATATCAGACATTATGATGCCTGAAATTGATGGTTACCAATTGCTTGCCAGAGTAAAAAGTGATGTAAAAACAAACCATATCCCTGTTATCCTGTTAACAGCCAGAGTTGATCTTTCCAGCAAAATGGAAGGTTTGAAAATTGGAGCTGACGATTATTTAAGCAAACCTTTCGATGAAAAAGAACTTTTATTACGTATTCAGAATATCCTGCAAAATCGTAATCGTATACAGGAGAAACTCAGGTTACAGTTTTCGATAAACCCAACTGAAGTATTCTCACTATCAAAAGATGAAATATTCCTCAGAAAATTAGTTAATATTGTGGAAGACAATCTCTCAAATACTGACTTTGATGTTGAACAATTATCTTCTCAGATAGGGCTCTCAAGGCAACAATTATTCCGCAAACTCAAAGCCCTTGTTAACCAATCGCCTAATCAGTTCATACGACTCATCCGTCTAAAAAAAGCCTGTCAACTGCTAAAGCAAAATAATGCCAGCATTAGTGAAATCGCCTTCCTGACAGGTTTTGATAACCTTTCATATTTTACGCGAAAATTTAAAGAAGAATTCAAAATACTGCCTTCAGACTATCTAAAAGCAAGCAATAAAGACTAAATATAAAGTAATCAATTTGTGTCAAAGATTGCAACAATTGTATTAGAAGAATAATGCAACAGACAGCCATCTTTGTGGTAACACATATTATGCTTCTGAGTTTTCATTGTCCCTAAATTTTAAACGAAGTGTTATGAAATATTACATTGGATTATTAAGCATCATTAGTTTAATACTTTTGACAATTCTTCAAACAGCCCTTGGGCAGGAGCCAGGAGAAGTACACAAAGCGGTAACTGTCGGAGATATAAATAAAGTGCGGGAGCTTATCGAAAAAGACTCAGCATTGCTTGAGCTAAAAGATGATAATGGCAATACCCCACTTAACATAGCATGCCGGGGATTCAAAGGGGACCCGGTAATTATTAAATATCTTATTAATAAAGGTGCAAAGGTCAATACAAAAAACGATGGAGGAAGCACTCCTTTGCATGGCGCCTGCTGGTCGTGCGAGCTTGATATTATTGAACTGTTAGTAACCAGGGGAGCAGATGTTAATGCACGTGAAACCTATGGGGGCACTCCTTTGCGTTATGCCCTTGAACCTTTGGAAAAAGCTGTTTTTCTGATAGAGCATGGAGCCGATATTAATGCCACTTCAGAGGGAAAAACTATTTTGCACTACGCTTTGTCGTTTGGTTCAAGCGATGATTTATCAAAGGTTCTTATCGAAAAAGGCGCCATAATCAATCAAAGAGATCGATTTGGTAATACAGAATTGCATCTGGCTGCAATGAAAGGTTTTACACAGGTAGCTGAACTCCTGGTCAAACATGGCGCAAAGATCAATGAACTGAATAACGATAAGCATTCACCGCTTTATTACGCGGCCAAACATGGTTATCGCAATACATCAGAAACATTGATCGCTCTTGGGGCAGAAGAAAGAACCATTGGCGAATCCAATTATGGCAAAGCGCCTCAATTGTCAGCTAAACTCAGGAAAAGCGAGGCTTATCTCTGGTATATGGAAGCTGGTGGATATGCTATAAAAACAAAAGATCACTTTCTCATTCTTTCTCAACAAATTAATTTTAATACATCACAAGAAGCCTGTCTTGTAAATGGGCAGGTCAATCCGGACGAATTAACGGATCAAAAGATAATTGTTTTAACTACTTATCCCTGGGGAAGTTTTCTTAATTCCGATGAAGAAAAGTTAATTAAACAAATCCCCAAGACTGAATTAATATTCTATTCGGGCAAACCTGCTGAAATAAACAAGAACATTGAAGGTCTTCCGGTCCATCATCTCCTGGGTCCAAATAATACCATATCATTTAAGGAAATAAGAGTTCATTCTACACCTCGAGTCCCCGGGGTGGGTTTTCTTCTTGAAGTTGATGGTTTGAAAATTCTGGACTGTAAATCGTTTGCTTGTAATAATGAAGCAGCAAGGGTGACTGAATACCGTAAAGCAATTGATTCTTTAAAGGAATTCGGCCCGATTGACATCGTGGTTCTTCCTGTTAACGGACATATGTGGGTAGAGTATGAACCATATCTCTACCTGATAGATCAATTATCTCCAGGGGCTATATATCTCACCGGGGGTGAAGGCGATCCCGTAGAGTATCCAAAATGTGCCGGTTTTTTAAAAACAAAAACATCCAATGTTCAATATCCCGAATCAAAAATAGCAGGCGACAGGTTTCATTTCACAAAAGAATAACAACAACACCTGCTTCTTTGGCAAAAGCCCAAAAAGAAGAATATCATGCATGCCTATTGCCTGGTATGCCACAAATAAATGGCTTAGTTGAAATAATGGCGATTATCTGGAGACAAGACTTGAATAATTTCCTATAGTCAGAAAAATACTTAAATAAAAACTTGTTACAATGTAAGCATTCGGCGTAGGGCGTCTTTTTTCCTTCGTTGATCCAAACTATTTTTCGGGTCAAAAACTTGAATGATGATTAACGAAGCGAAAATTCAGGAACTCATAAAAAGACATAAAGAGACAGGCCTCACAATTTCGGCC
>DATALD010000017.1:0-100927 GCA_036261255.1 Bacteroidales bacterium | reverse complement strand
TCATGTTACATATCCTTTTATGGATGAGGATTATACCTTTAAGGTTACTGAAGCAGCCACGGGAGAGGAAGGATTAAGCATACTTGAAAAGGAAATGCATGATATCCTTTTGCTCGACAATAAGTTGCCGGGGATACAGGGCGTTGATGTTCTAGAACATATCCGCAGGCATAATTATGATATTGTTGTTGCAATGATAACATCATACGCTTCTCTCGATGTTGCAGTGAAAGCTACACGCGATGGCGCTATCGATTTTATTCCCAAGCCTTTTACTCCCCAGGAGCTTAAATCGAGCATTGAGAATATTACAAAACAACAATATCTCAAGAGGATAACTCATAAAATGAACCAGGAAGGAAAGAAGATCCGTTACCAGTTTCTTTCTGTCCTCTCTCATGAATTAAAAGCTCCGCTAAATGCTATTGAAGGTTACCTGCTTATGATGCAGGATAAACAATCGGGAGAACTAGTTGATGACTATGCCACACCTATTGAAAGGTCGCTACAACGCATACATGGAATGCGAAACCTTATTAAAGACCTCCTTGACTTTACAAAAATAAGACTGGAAAGAAAGCAGGAAAACATTCAGAAATTAAGTCTCAAAGACGCCGCCGCAGCATCTATCACTACAGTACAACCGTACGCTATACAGATGGATGTTACAATAAACCTTAAGGCACAATCTGACATTGATATTATGGCAGACCCTTCAGATGTTGAAATTATTCTGAACAATCTTATTTCTAATGCTGTAAAATACAATAAGACAGAAGGAACCGTCGAAATTATTATTAGTGGCACAGAGAATGAGGCTCTTATAACTGTTTCTGATACAGGTATAGGAATAAGCAAAGACGATGCTGAAAACCTGTTCAATGAATTCACAAGGATAAAGAATGAGAAGACAAAGAATATTTCGGGAAGTGGTTTGGGACTGTCAATTGTGAAAAAAGTTGTTGAATTATATAGTGGCAGTATTGAAGTTGAGAGTGTACCTGATGTCGGCACAACGTTCAGGGTTAAGATGCCCCGGAAGCAGGTAAGCATTGCTTCTTAATAACGACAATAATAAATAAACTTCTATCTATAATGAAATTACCCGGTAAAACAGTAGAAAGGCTAAGTGAATACAGAAGAACACTTCTTGATTGTCTCAAAGAACAGAAGCACTATATATTTTCTCATGATCTGGCTGCAAGATTACATATCACTGCAGTACAGGTAAGAAGAGACCTTATGCTCATCGGTTATTCAAGTGTCCAGAGAAAAGGATACGATGTGAGGGAACTTATTGATACAATAAGTAAAATAATAGACTCATCTGAAAGTCTTAATGTTGCCGTTGTAGGTATCGGAAACCTGGGAAGAGCCATGGCAGGCTATTTTAAAGGAAAACGTTCGAAGTTGAACCTGGTGGCCTCCTTCGATAACGATGCACAGAAAATTAATAAGGTTATTTCAGGGGTTAAATGCTATTCATATAATGATGCAGAAAGAATTCTTAAGGAACTTGATATAAGGATTGCCATATTAACTGTCCCACCTGATTTTGCAAGGGAGATTACTGAAGAGCTGGTGAGATACGGGATTAAAGGCATCTTAAATTTTACAACAATACCTTTGAATGTTCCTTCGGAGGTGTACCTCGAAGAGTATGATATGATCACCTCAATGGAAAAGGTTGCTTATTTTGTTAAAGAAAATACTATCTGAAAGTGAATGAGGATCTTCAGGAATTTTGAAGATGCAAGGTGCATCAGGAATCCTGTTGTAACTACCGGCTCCTTTGATGGCGTCCATGTTGGTCATAAGACAATACTTAACAGGCTTAGGATGCTTGCAGAGAAATACGAAGGTGAGTCAGTATTGATTACTTTTGACCCTCACCCTAGAAAAGTTCTTTATCCGGATACCCTTGGAAAAGAACTCCGGCTCATAAACTCCAGGGAAGAAAAACTGTTCATGCTTGAAAAAGCAGGACTTCAAAATGTTATAATAATCGAGTTTACAAGAGAATTTTCAAAAACAACAAGCGAGGAATTTGTAAGGGAATACTTACATGGTATCCTTAAGGCGAAGGTTATTGTTGTAGGGTTTAATCACCATTTTGGATTTAACAAGGAAGGTGATTACAAACATTTATGGACATGGAGGGAGAGGTATAACTTTGAAGCTGAAGAAATACCAGAGCAGGAGGTGTATCACGAAACCGTGAGCTCAACAAGGATAAGGAAGGCAATTAGCGAAGGATATATTCAAAGAGCAAATGCTTATCTCGACTCTTATTACCTGATAAAAGGACTCATTGTACCCTGTGTTCAACAATATTCATTTCAATCGGGATGGATGAGTATCAATATTACAGATGAAAATAAACTTTTGCCGGCTTCAGGTATCTATGCCACCTCGATAGAAGATAATAACAATACTGTCAAATGTATGGCTGTTGTATGTCGCATTGAAGGTGCAGCAACAGAGATAATGATAGATATTCTTGAGCCTTGTTCTGTTTCAGCAGGGAATGATATTACCCTTTATTTTCATAAGAAAATTCATGGCGCCCTAAACTTATCTGATAGCAACGCCATTGTCAGGATCAAAAACGCCAAATCAGAAATATCTGAACTGATTTACTGAAGGAAATTCTTTCTTAAGGGAATCAAATTGTTAATTTTGCATCGGGAATTCGTATTTATTAAAACAATCTGTAATGAAATTTTCTCCTGAGAAATTAAGAATCCCGGACCAGAGAATGAAGCCTTTTATTGATCCGGATGAGATTTGGGATCTTATTAACAGGATTAAACCCGATAAACAACGGGTGCGTGATGTTATTGCCAAATCGTTGGATAAACACAGGCTGACTCTTGAAGAGACTGCCGTGCTTGTGAATGCTGCCGGTACCGATCTTGAAGATGAGATCAGAGAAGGCGCAAAGGAGCTGAAAAAGAAAGTATATGGTAACCGTATTGTACTTTTCGCACCTCTTTATGTGGGCAATAGATGCACAAATAATTGCCAGTATTGCGGTTTCAGGACATCTAATTCACAAGCAGTCAGAAAAACTCTTTCTGATGATGAAATTGTGAAAGAAGTTGAAGCATTGGAAGAAAATGGTCAGAAGAGACTCATTCTTGTTTATGGTGAGCACCCAGAGTATTCACCAGAATATATAGCTCATACGGTAAAACTTGTTTACGGCATTAAAAAAGGTCATGGTGAGATACGCAGGGTAAATATTAATGCTGCACCTCTCGATATTGAAGGATTCAGAACTGTTGGCGCTTCAGGCATAGGAACCTACCAGATCTTCCAGGAAACATACCATTCTGAGGCTTACAAATGGTATCACCTTGGAGGGAAGAAAAAAGATTATGAATACAGGCTTACAGCTCTCGACAGGGCACAGGAAGCCGGAATAGATGATGTTGGAATAGGTGCATTGTTTGGATTGTACGACTGGCGTTTCGAAGTACTTGGCCTTATAAGACATACAAACCACCTTGAAGCGTGTTATAATGTCGGTCCTCATACAATTTCGTTCCCAAGGATAAAAGATGCCATAAGCAATATTGATAATAACAAGTATCAGACAAGCGATGAGGATTTTAAAAGGATCGTTGCTACTTTAAGACTTGCTGTTCCATATACAGGCCTTATACTGACTGCCCGTGAAAATCCCGATACTCGTCGCGAAGTAATGCAGTACGGCGTATCACAGATTGATGGTGGCACAAAGCTTGAGATCGGATCGTATGCTGACTCAAAGAATGAGGAACAAAACCTCAACAGGGAACAGTTCAGGATCAATGACTCAAGATCACTCGCAGCAGTAATTGATGAGTTGCTTACAGATGATTACCTTCCTTCGTTCTGTACATCATGTTACAGGATGGGACGTACCGGTGAGCATTTCATGGAATTCTCTGTTCCTGGTTTCATCAAAAGATTCTGCACTCCCAATGCAATCCTTACATTATCTGAATATATATGCGATTACGCCAGGGGAGAGACAATTGAAAAAGGATGGACAGTAATTGAGAAGAACCTTCAGAAACTTGAACCAACAATTGAAAAAAGCACGAGGGAAAAAATCGATCGGATAAAGCAAGGTGAAAGAGATCTCTATTTTTAATCAACTAACTAAATAGTTCATTATGATCAGGGTACTTGGAATAAAGATCATCGACAGGATTAAAGAGTCAGGGTTGACCCAGGGAATACTGTCACGCAATGCTTCTGTCATAACAACAAGACTTGGTTTTCATGAAGTCACTGATTCTGTATGTTCAAGAGAAGCATATATAGTTCTTCATCTTAATGATGATTCAAAAGGATCGGATAAGCTGATTAATGAATTAAAAGCACTTGAAGGAATTGAGATAGGAGAATTGAAATTTGAAACAACTGATGCTGCAAACCACAATGTTTCAAGTGATAAAGGCGCAGAAATCCTTTGTCTTCTTACACAGCGCGATCCTGAAGTCATTTCACTTGTGCAGAAGACTCTTACATCGTATGGTTGTAATATAAGGACAAGACTGGGTGTAAATGAAACATTCTTCGGAAAACCCGCAGGTCTGATAATCCTTGAACTCACAGGAAATAATGATCAAAGAATCCTTCTTGAAAAAGACCTAAGAAATATAGGGAATTTGCATGTAGAGGCAATGAGGTTCTGACAATTTACTTTTCCCCTCCTTTTGAAGACTTTTGAAGGAGGGGAAATGTAAAAGAAGTTAAATTCTCTT
This sequence comes from Bacteroidales bacterium, assembly GCA_036261255.1. Taxonomy (GTDB): domain Bacteria; phylum Bacteroidota; class Bacteroidia; order Bacteroidales; family VadinHA17; genus LD21. The sequence goes on along the minus strand of DATALD010000017.1, from coordinate 96,170 downwards.
TTGTAGGAGGCCAAAAAAACAAAAAAAAAGGCGCCATCAGGCACCTTTTTTTATCTGAGTCTTACAGGCTATCTCCAAAATCTTTTCTGAATGCAGCAGCCAGTTTTATAGGCCAATCGCCAATTGGTTCAAGACGTCCAAGGAAAAACCTGAGTACAGGTGGTTCATCGGTGAACCTCAGACCGCCGATAAGATTCCTGTTCTTGTATAGCCAGTTAAGCCTGTCGATCGAATATTCAACCTGTGAGAGAGTAAATACTCTTCTTGGAAGAGCAAGTCTCATAAGCTCAAGATCAGAAAGGATATTGTTACCCTGTGCATCTCTTTCACTGCTTATGGTTCCGCGTTCCATCCCCCTGTTGCCTGATACAATATAGTATGCAGCAACAAGAGCGCCTGCAGGATATTCATCCTGTGGTATATGAGAAACAAACTGCATTGCATCAACATGGCAGCCAAGAGCGCCACCGGGAAGAATAACAGGTATTCCAAGCTTATCGAGCTCGTTTGCCATATATTCTATGAATGATGGGGATTGGCTGACTACATTCTCTTCAACTGTCTCCAGTAAACCCTGTGCCATAGCTTCAATCTCCCTGATTGATGAACCTCCATAAGTGAGAAAACCTTCATATAATGGAACCAGGTCTTTCATGTTGTCGAAGAGCCTGATGTTATTTGTACAGATAGCGCCTCCTCTTGCTGAACTGACTTTCCTTCCTGAAAAGTATACTATATCTGCCTGGTCGCACATCTCAAGGAGAATAGATTTCATTGATTTTTTGGCAAACCCTTTCTCTCTTTTCATTATGAAGTATGCATTCTCACCAATGAGGCTGGCATCAAGAACAACTATGATACCGTATTTATCAGCAATCTTTCTTACTGATTTAAGGTTTTCCATTGAGAATGGTTGTCCTCCGATAAGGTTAGTTGAAGCTTCCATCCTTATAAAAGCGATGTTCTCCTTGCCTTTTTCTTTGATTAGCTTTTCAAGACGATCGGTGTCAATATTTCCTTTGAACGGGTTTGTGCTTTTTATAACAAGTGCTTCGTGTGTGACAAGCTCATCAATAGTACCACCATTAAGCTGAATATGAGCTCTTGTTGTTGTGAAATGATAGTTCATCGGAACAACAGAACCTTCTTTTACATAAGTTTTTGAAATGATGTTTTCAGCGGCTCTTCCCTGGTGAACAGGAAGGATATACTTTTTCCCGAATACTTCCTTAACGCTGTTTTCAAATGTTGTAAAACTTCTTGAACCTGCATACGCATCGTCAGCAACCATCATCTTCGAAAGCTGTTCATCACTCATTGCGTTTGTTCCGCTATCCGTAAGCATATCAAGAAAAACATCTGTTGTCTGTAACAGGAAAGTGTTATATCCTGCCTTCTCAATAGCTTCCAATCGCCTTTCTATGCTTCGGAGGTTAAGACTTTGCACAATTCTTACTTTATGCAATTCAAGAGGGATCTCTTTGCGGCTTAAAAATTTCACATTTGCATTTCTTTCTTCCATGTCGTTAGGTATTAAAAAAGCCTGCCATTTTTTGGCAAGCCGGTTGTATTTTTACTTAAGGATTAAAAACAAACTACTTTAAACTTACCACCTCAGCCTATAAACAGATTAATATTATTAAGTTTCTGTTGAAAAATGCTGATAATTTCAGTCCAAACCTAGATTTTTTTATCCTGATTACAAAAAAAATGTAGAAAAAAATTGAAAAATATTTTGATTTCTTTGCATACCTTAAGGTCAGGGTAATAAAGAAAATCAACGAGTTACAACTTAACCGATAAAATTAACGATTATTGCTTTTTAGCTCTTCTTTCCGAATAATGTTTTGAATCACCCCATTCGCCATAAACGATCTCGGTATCAGCCAGGCTTACTCTTGCCTCAAGGCACGATTGACAATCCTCTGCAGAATCGTCTGTGCAAGGCTTGTTATCATATAACTTGTAACTATCCCTGTATCTGCCCGGAGTTATGTTGGGCATAATTATGTTGGCCCCTATTCTAATAGCTTTTTCCCTGCCTATTGGATCAATAGCCTGTAATGCTGTTGCTGCAACAATATTGATATCTTTCATCATAATCCTTAAGATTGCGATCATCTTCAGGGTAAGATCAAACCGTTCAGCCAATGGTATAAGAAGATCAGCATTTTCTATCAATGGAGTGTCGGCATGTTCAATGTACGGGCCCATACCACACATGTCAATATCAAACTTCTGCATGAACAAGAGGTCACCGGCTAAATCGTCTATTGTCTGGAAAGGCAAACCTATCATAACACCTGTACCTGTCTGGTAGCCGATTTTTTGCAATGATTCAAGACAGTCGAGCCTTCTCCAGAAATCATGTTTCTTATTATCAGGATGTATTTTCCTGTAAAGACTTTCGTTTGTTGATTCAATTCTTAGAAGATACCTGTGTGCCCCGGCTTCAAACCATCTTTTGTAAACTTCGTAGTCCTGTTCACCTACTGAAAGTGTAATGCCTAATTTACCATTGGACAGTTTTCTGATTTCATTGATAAGACTTTCAACTCTCCGGGTAAAGGCTTCGCTTTCTAATTCACCTGACTGGAGGGCTATCGAACCATAGTTGTTATCATAAGCGAATTTTGCTGCACCCAGTATCTCATCATCCGAAAGGTTATATCTTTTCAGGTTCTTATTTCCTTTTCTTATTCCGCAATAAAGACAGTCCTTGCCGCATACATTCGAAAATTCAATAAGTCCCCTGAACCATACCTTTTTACCAATGAATTTTTCTTTTATTTCAGCCGATTTCTGAAATAGCAGTGTTCTGCCTTCGCCTGATGCCTGCAGAAGAGTGATTATACCTTCATGCGAAAGAGAATCCTTTTGTAATATTTCATTAATCCTGTTCACAAAGTATGATCTGTGGATCGCAAATATATACAATCTGAAAGCAATGATTGTATAAAGATGTAAATGCGATTTTTTTCAAAGGTAATTTCAGAAAGGCGTTTATTCTATTTCAATCCAGACAGGAGCATGGTCGCTTGTTTTCTCCCATCCTCTCACTTTCTTGTCCACACCAGCAGCAACAAGACCAGGTGCAAGCTCCGGGCTAAGCAGGAAATGATCAATCCGAAGACCGGCATTTCGCTCATACGAATTGCGGAAATAGTCCCAGAATGTATAAATTACCTGGTCGGGATAAAGCTTTCTCAAAGCATCGGTCCACCCCATATCAGTAAGTTTTTTAAAGGCAGAACGCACCTCAGGTCTGAAAAGGGCATCATCACCCCAGCGTTCAGGTTTGTAAACATCAATTTCTGTTGGCATCACATTAAAATCACCTGTAAGGACCGTTGGCTTTTTTGCAGCCAGCAGTTCAGCCATATGAGTATTAAGCCTGTCGAACCATTTTAGTTTGTAGTCGTATTTTGGGCCGGGCACAGGGTTTCCGTTAGGAAGATACAGGCAGCCAATTATAATATCATTTACTGAAGCTTCAATATACCTGCTGTTTACATCTTCAGGATCTCCTGGCAAAACTCTCCTTATTTCAACCGGGCGGGAGTTACGGCTAAGAATTGCAACTCCGTTCCAGCTTTTCTGCCCATGCCAGATAGCATCGTAACCTGACGCCTGTAATGGGATAATCGGAAAATTATCTTGTGGAGCTTTTAATTCCTGCAGGCAGACAACATCAGGCTTTGTTTCTTCAAGCCACCGAAGCAATACAGGTAACCTGCTGTTTATTCCATTTACATTGTAGGTTGCAATCTTCATCTTAATACATTTTTATTTAGAGCTAAACAAGAAACAAAATCAAGATATCAAATAATTACTGCATGGTAAAATAATTTGAATTTATTTTAAATCCCTTTATTTATTTCGTCCCTACGGGACTAGCGTTTTCGAGGGGGTACTTATCTTTCTACCGATATTTAATCCCTAACGGGATTGTCCCAGAGTACTTTATTACCTTTCCATCAATATTTAATCCCTAACGGGATTGTCCCAACGGGATAATATATTTTTTCTATCAATATTTAATCCCTATGGATCAATCCCTAATGTGATTGTCCCAGCGGGACAAAATATCGGTAGAAAGACATTTGTTATTCCATATATAAGTCCCAGCGGGACGACATATAATATTAAATACCAACAAATCTTGACGTTTTAAGATTCATATTAGTGTAAATATTCTAAGTTATTAGTTATCAGGTTAGAAATTTAGTCTAATTTGTATACAAAACTTTTACATGCTTCTGATTGTTTATTATTGATAGAATAAAATAATGTAACTAAAATTTAACCACTATGAGCAGACATTATGCAAATGCTAATTGGGAGGGTAACCTTAAAGAAGGTAAAGGGAAATATACTCTTAAAGCCAGCGGCCTTCAGGGAACAATTACTTTTTCATCAAGGTTTGGCGACGACAGGTCGGCATCGAGCCCTGAAGAACTGATAGGGGCTGCTCTTGCAAGCTGCTTTTCGATGGCTCTTGCAAACGATCTCGACAGCGCTGGTTTCAAACCAACAAAAATTGAAACATCAGCCGATGTTCAGATTGCGAAAACTGATAATGGTTTTGGTATAACAGAAATAGTTCTGAACACTATTGGAAGAGTTAGCAATATTGAAAAAGAAAAGTTCCTGGAGATCGCTGAAAAAACAAAAAAGAATTGTCCTGTATCCAAAGCACTTACAGGAACCCAGATCAAACTGGAAGCCCGGCTTGCTGAAGTCAGCCATGTGGGCTAAAAAAATCTTGAAATACTTATATGGTTTCTGCCACCGCAGGAACCTTTTTTTTTGCATGATAATTATCCTTTTTTGTCCCTCTCTTTTTTCCTATCTTGACCTTGTAATTGGTTCTTTGTTTCAGGTTTTGCTCTGCGTCCTGTGCTCTGCACCCTGTGCTCTGCGCCTTGAACCCTGAACCCTGAACCTTGCACCTGATATTATGATACACAACCACCTTATAAACCCCGAAAGCATTGTTGTCGTTGGCGGCTCTGACGATCTCCTTAAGCCCGGTGGAAAGATACTTAAGAACATTAAGGAAGGTGGCTACAAAGGAGCGTTGTTCGTCGTAAATCCAAAACAGGACATCGTCCAGGGTTTAGTGTCTTTCAGGAATATTAAAGAGATCCCACCAACCGACCTTGCAATTCTTTCGATCTCATATAAATATTGTTATGATGCAGTTGAGGTCCTCGTAAAGGAGAAGAAGACCAGGGCTTTTATAATTATTTCAGCAGGGTTCAGCGAAGCAGGAGCAGAAGGAAAAGAAGTTGAACGGAAAATTGCAGGTATTATCAGTGAAGCCGGTGGAACACTGATTGGCCCGAATTGTATAGGTGTGATAACACCTTCATACCAGGGTGTGTTTACAACACCCGTACCAAAGCTCCATGAAAGAGGATGCGATTTTGTATCGGGCTCAGGGGCTACAGCAGTTTTTATTTTCGAGTCAGCTGCTTCAAAAGGACTTAATTTTGCAAGCGTGTTTTCTGTCGGCAACAGCGCACAGACAGGAGTTGAAGAAATCCTGGAATATTGGGACGATACGTTTGATCCTGAAACAAGTTCCCTCATAAAACTTATCTATGTTGAGAATATCAGGGATCCCGACAAACTTCTTCATCATTCGTCTTCACTTATAAGAAAGGGATGCAGGATAGCTGCCATTAAGGCAGGAACAACAGAAGCAGGTGCAAGGGCTGCATCTTCACATACAGGTGCGATGGCCTCCTCTGATTCAGCTGTTGAAGCATTGTTCCGCAAAGCGGGCATTGTGAGGTGTACAGGGCGTGAAGAGCTTACGACTGTTGCTTCTGTTTTTTTCCATAAAGAACTTAAAGGAAAAAACTTTGCAATAATAACGCATGCAGGAGGTCCTGCTGTTATGATGGCAGATGCACTTGCTGCAGGGGGGATGAACATACCAAAGATCATCGGGAAGGATCACGATATTCTTATATCTATGATGAATCCAGGGGCCTCAGCTGTGAATCCAATTGACATGATAGCAACAGCAACAAATGAACAGCTTGAAAATGTTATAGACTATGTAGACAAAGAAATGCCAATGTTTGATGGCATGAGTGTTATCTTTGGTAGTAATGGATTGAACTACATAACTGAAACGTATGATCTTCTTGACCGCAAGATAAAAGAGTGTGGTAAGCCTCTCTTCCCAATACTTCCTTCAGTCACAAGTTCATCTAAAGAGCTTGAATCATTCCTGGGAAAAGGCAATGTGAATTTTCCTGATGAGGTTGTCCTTGGGAAAGCGATTACAAAGATCTTTAACACTCCATATCCTGCCGAAGAAGACATTTTCCTCAAAGATATTGATGTGCCTCTTATAAGGCATATAATTGAGAGGTCTTCTTCTGGTTATCTTGAACCCTCTGTTATACAGGATCTTCTTAATGCAGCTCATATCCCTCTTGTAAAAGAAAAAGTTGTTTCAAACCATGCTCAATTGATGGCCGTTGCCGGAGAATCAGGATTCCCGGTTGCACTGAAGGTAGTTGGTCCTGTTCACAAATCAGATATTGGTGGCGTGACACTTAACATAAAATCTCACAGGCATCTTGAGGCAGAATTTAACAGGATGATGCAGATACCCGGTGTTAAGTCGGTTCTTGTGCAGCAGATGCTAACAGGCACGGAGCTCTTCATTGGCGCTAAGTATGAACCTCGCTTTGGTCATGTGATCCTTTGCGGACCCGGTGGCATCTTTGTTGAGGTTCTTGGCGATATCTCATCAGGCCTTGCTCCGCTCACTTTCAATGAGGCAGAATCAATGATCCGGAGCCTTCGCAGTTACAGGATAATAAAAGGAACAAGAGGAAAAGAAGGGATTGATGAAAAACTGTTTGCAGAGATAATTGTAAGACTTTCAAGCCTTTTAAGATACGCAACAGAGATCAAGGAATTAGACCTTAATCCATTGATTGGCAGCATGAAAAGCATCACCGTTGTTGATGCAAGGATAAGGATTGAAAAATGATCTTCATCCTTTTTTTCCTTTTTCCTTAACATAAATTCTTATATTCGAACCTTCAATTTAACGTTTGAAATATTTAAAACAATGACTATCCAACAGTTATCGGTTTTTCTGGAAAATAAGTCCGGCCGCCTTACGGAAGTTCTTGAGGTACTGGGTGAACAGAACATAAGGATAACCGCGCTCACAGTAGCCGACACATCAGAGTTTGGAATCCTTAGGCTGATTGTGTCCGATCCTGATAAAGCAAAAGAACTACTTAGGAATCATTCTTTTACAGTGAACCTGTCTGATGTTATTTCTATTGTTGCACCAAGTGAGGCCAAGGACTATGCAAGGGTCTTAAGGATTCTTTCTGACCGTGGTATCAGTGTTGAGTACACTTATGCCTTTCCATCGGGGAAGAAGTCAGTAATAATAGTAAGATGCAGCAACACTGCCGAAGCAATTAAAGAATTGAAAAGTCATGAAATGGAGCTGCTAAAAGCCAGCGACCTTTATGAGATCTGATCGAAAAGATATGAATATACAGATTTGGAATCCCCATTTCGAGTGCATGGACCGTGATGGGTTAAGGAACACACAGAGCCAAAGGCTCAGGGAAACTGTTGAGAGAGTTTATTTTAATGTACCTTTTTACAGGCACAAGATGCAGGAAGCCGGCATTGGTCCGGAAAGCATAGATTCTATTGATGATATCTCAAAGCTTCCATTTACATTAAAAACAGATTTAAGAGATAATTATCCATTTGGTCTTTTTGCTGTTCCAATGAGTGAGATAGTGAGGCTTCATGCCTCCTCAGGGACAACAGGTAAATCAACAGTTGTAGGATATACCCGACATGATATTGCAACATGGTCAGAGGTAATGGCAAGAACTCTTACATCTGCAGGTGCAAACAGGCATGATATTATCCAGATCTCCTACGGATACGGACTCTTCACCGGAGGGCTCGGTCTGCATTACGGCGGCGAGAAAATTGGAGCTTCAGTTATTCCGATTTCCGGGGGGAATACGTCAAGACAGATACAGCTTATGCACGATTTTGGCAGCACAGTACTGGCCTGCACACCTTCTTATGCTTTATATCTTTCGGAGGCAATAGCTGAAAATGGCGTCAGTCGCGATTCATTGAAGCTTCGTGTTGGTGTTTTCGGCGCTGAGCCATGGACCGAGAATATGAGGAAAGAAATTGAAACTAAACTGAAAATCAGGGCGATTGATATTTATGGATTAAGTGAAGTTATCGGTCCGGGCGTTGCAAGCGAATGTCCATATCAGAATGGTCTTCATATAAACGAGGATCATTTTTATCCTGAAATAATCGACCCGGAAACTCTTCAGCCTCTTCCTGACGGAAGAATAGGAGAGCTTGTATTTACAACAATAACAAAAGAAGGCCTTCCACTAATCCGATACAGGACAAGGGATCTTACAAGGCTTACAAGAGAAAAATGTGAATGCGGAAGGACATTTGTCAGAATGGAGAAATGTCTCGGACGAAGTGATGATATGCTTATCATCAGGGGAGTCAACCTTTTCCCGTCGCAGATTGAAAGCGCTCTTCTTGAGATGAGTGAGATCAAACCGCATTACCAGCTTATTGTAGACAGGGTAAACAATCTCGATACTCTTGAACTTATGGTAGAAGTGGACGAAGCATTCTTCCAGGACAAGATCAGCCAGCTAGAGTCGTTGCGTCAGAAAATTCGCCATAATCTTGAAGACTCACTCGGACTGGGTATTAAAATTACACTTGTTGAACCAAAAGTTATAACAAGAAGCGAAGGTAAAGCCATCAGGGTTATTGATAAAAGAAAATTCTGATAATTCATTTTTGTTTTGTAATTAATCTGATAAATCAAACATTATGAGTACAGTTCTTCCTGATCGTGAAACTGTGAACAGGATAATCGACGAAAGCGGAATAACTTCTTTTTCGCGCGCGAGTATCAGGGAAATTGCAAGACTTGCAAGCCAGATTGAAGATGCAACTAAAACTAAGTTCATCAGGATGGAAATGGGTGAGCCCGGCCTTATTTGTGATTCAATTGCGATTGAGGCAGAGATTGAAGCTTTAAAGAGAGGAGTGGCATCGCAATATCCGAATATTGAAGGACTGAAAATTCTAAAAGATGAAACTTCAAAATTCATAAAGCTGTTTCTTGATGTCAATATAAAGCCACAGGGTTGTATCCCAACAGTAGGCTCTATGATGGGAGCGATGGCTGCTTTTCTTGTTGCCAACAGGAATGACAGGAACAAAGAGGGAAGTCTTTTTCTTGATCCTGGTTTCCCTGTTCAGAAGCAGCAGGTTAAAATGCTTGGACATGACTATTATTCTTTCGATATATTTGAACACAGGGGTAAGAAACTAAGAAGCAAGCTTGAATCGTTCCTTAAACCAGGGAAGATTTCTTCAATTATTTATTCAAATCCAAACAATCCCACCTGGATGTGCCTTGATGAGGAAGAACTTGAAATTATTGGTGACCTGTGCAGAAAGTATGATGTAATTGTTATTGAAGACCTGGCATATTTCGGAATGGATTTCAGAAAAGATTATTCAACTCCGGGTGTTGCTCCATTCCAGCCAACTATTGGCAGGTATGCTGATGATTATATCCTTCTCATCTCTAGCTCAAAGATATTCAGCTATGCTGGTCAGCGTATAGGAATGATGGCTATATCAGACCATCTGTATAGTCGTCAATATCCTGACCTGCTGCGATTCTTTTCATCGCCAGGGTTTGGGCATTCGGTTGTATACGGCGCTTTATACGGTTTATCCGCAGGCGTTTCCCATTCCACTCAATATGGTCTTGCTGCCCTTCTGAAGGCAGTGAATGAAGGCAAATATAATTTCAGGGAAAAGGTAAAGGAATATGGCGATAAGGCAATGATAATGAAGAAGCTTTTCCTTGAAAACGGATTTCTGATTCCTTACGATACAGACCTTGATGAGCCAGTCGCCGATGGGTTCTATTTTACACTTTCGTACCCGGGTATGACAAGCGACCAATTGCTCAAAGCGTTATTATTCTATGGAATAAGTGCAATAACTCTCGATATAACAGGAAGTAAAAGAAACGATGGTCTCCGTGCTTGTGTATCTCATGTTTCAAGAGAACAGTTCGCTGATCTTGAAAACAGACTGAAAGCTTTCAGTGCGGATCATCAATTGAAATAAAGGAAAAACGATGGCAAAAATAAGAGGAAGTATTGTTGTGAATATTGACAGGTGCAAAGGATGCGAGATATGCATGGTCTCCTGTCCCACAGGAACAATAGCAATGGCTAAGGAAGTAAACAGCAAAGGTTATAATTATGCTTTCCCGGCAAGCCCTGATCTATGCATTGGGTGCGCTAACTGTGCAATGGTTTGTCCTGATGGTGTCATCACAGTTTATAAAACAAAAATCTAGCAATGGAAAGAGAACTCAGATTAATGAAGGGGAACGAAGCTGTTGCCGAAGCCGCAATAAGGGCCGGCGTTGATGGCTACTTCGGATACCCAATAACACCTCAGACTGAACTTATTGAGTACCTCATGGAAGCTAATCCTTATGAGCGTACTGGTATGGTAGTTCTTCAGGCAGAGAGTGAGATTGCTGCAATAAACATGGTATATGGTGGCGCCGGATGTGGCAAGAAAGTAATGACTTCATCTTCTTCACCCGGTATTAGCCTGAAACAGGAAGGCATTACTTACATAGCAGGAGCAGAACTGCCCTGCCTGATTGTAAACGTTGTTAGAGGAGGCCCGGGCTTGGGAACAATCCAACCTGCCCAGTCTGACTATTTCCAGGCAACAAAAGGAGGTGGTCACGGTGATTACCATCTTATTGTGCTCGCCCCGGCTTCAGTTCAGGAAATGGCTGACTTTGTCGAGCTTAGCTTTGACCTTGCTTTTAAATACAGGAACCCGGTTATGATGTTGTCTGATGGAGCTATCGGGCAGATGATGGAGAAAGTGTATCTGGGTCCCCAGAAAGAGAGATCAAAGATAGTACCTGAATGGGCAACAACGGGAAAACCAGCTTCAAGAGGAAGAAATATAATTACTTCACTCGACCTTGATCCTCAACGACAGGAAGATTTTAACAAGAAGCTTATTGAAAAATATGAGCAGATAAAGAAAAATGAGGTCAGGTTTGAAGAGTTTCAGACTGAGGATGCAGAATATCTGCTTGTTGCTTATGGAACAAGTGCAAGGGTTTGCCAGAAATCGGTTCAACTCGCCAGAAAAGAAGGTATTAAACTTGGCTTACTCAGGCCAATTACTCTTTTCCCTTTTCCCTCTGTAAGAATCAGTAATCTGGTGAATAAGGTCAAAGGAATACTTTCTGTTGAGATGAGCGCCGGGCAGATGGTTGAAGATGTTTTGCTTGCTGTTAACGGGAAAGTACCTGTATTCCATTACGGAAGAATGGGTGGAATGATTACTGCTCCGGAAGAGGTAGTTGATTTTCTGAAGTCAAAATTTATAGGAGAATAATGCAATGGCAGAAGTAACTGGAATCAAAGATATAATTAAACCGGAAAACCTGGTTTACAAAAAGAGCAACCTGATGACTGACAATATTTTATCATATTGTCCGGGCTGCGGTCATTCAACATCACACAGGATTCTTGCCGAAGTACTCGAAGAAGAAGGTTTACAATCAGAAACTATCGGAGTCTCTCCGGTAGGGTGTTCGGTATTCCTTTATAACTATATAGATCTCGACTGGCAGGAAGCTGCACACGGAAGGGCGCCTGCCCTTGCAACAGCTATAAAGAGGCTTATGCCTGAGAAGTTTGTCTTCACTTATCAGGGCGACGGGGATCTCGCTGCTATAGGTACAGCAGAAACAATTCATGCCTGCAACAGGGGTGAGAATATTATGATAATTTTCATCAATAATGGCATTTATGGTATGACCGGCGGTCAGATGGCGCCCACAACTCTTCCCGGAATGAAATCGTCCACATCACCTTTCGGAAGGGATGTTAAAACAATGGGTAATCCTCTTAAGATTACTGATATTATTGCTTCTCTTCCCGGTACATATTATGTTACAAGACAGAGCGTTCATACACCTGCAAATGTCAGAAAAACAAAAAAGGCAATAAGAAATGCAGTCAGGTACCAGAAGCTTGAAAAAGGGACCTGCTTCGTTGAGATAGTTTCAAACTGTCCTTCAGGATGGAAGATGACACCTGTTGAATCAAACAAGTGGATGGAAGAGAACATGTTTAAATTCTATCCGCTTGGTGATCTGAAGACCCCGGAAGAGAGTAAGTAATCATCAAACTTTTAAGAAATGACAGAAGAAATTATAATAGCAGGTTTTGGCGGACAGGGAGTCCTTTCAATGGGTAAGATTTTGGCTTATTCAGGTGTGATGCAGGAGATGGAGGTAAGCTGGATGCCTTCTTATGGCCCCGAGATGAGAGGTGGTACTGCAAACGTTACTGTGATACTGAGCGATGAGAGAATAAGTTCTCCGATTATTAAGAAATTCGACACTGCAATTATCCTTAACCAGCAGTCATTGGATAAATTCGAGGGTGCCGTCAAACCAGGCGGAGTGCTTATATATGACAGTAACGGGATAACAAGGCATCCTGAAAGAAAAGATATTGCAGTTTATTGCATCGAAGCCGCCGAAGAAGCTTCAAGAATGAAGAATCCAAAAATTTTCAATACAATTGTGTTAGGCGGATATCTTAAGATTAAACCTGTTGTAAAGATTGAGAATGTCATCAAGGGATTGAAAAAGTCGCTTCCTGAAAGATATCACAATCTTATTCCTGTAAATGAAGAAGCGCTTAAACGCGGACAGGAATTGGTTAAGGAGGTTCTTCAACATCAATAAAGAATCACGCTTAGTTATTCCTATTTCTCATAGAAATGCATCTCTGACATGTACTGCCAGGCAGCAGCTGGTACATAATATGACATGTCTTTGCCTGCTTTAATGCCCTGTCTTATGAAGGTGCTTGAAATCTCCATCATCGGGGCATCAACCTTTATCACCCTGGCAATTGATAATATCTGGTCGAGAACAGGTGATGCAGGTTTTCGGACATGTGGGCGTGGATAAACATATAGATCATAATTCTTTATTAACTCATCCACATTTTTCCATTTATGAAGAGTAACAAGGTTGTCCTGTCCCATGACAAGACAGAAATGGCTTCCGGGATGTCTTTCTTTTAGATATGTAAGGGTATCTATTGTAAATGAAGGGATAGGTAACTTAAACTCAATATCTGAAGCTTTTATCTTATCTCTTTTACCAATAGCTAGTCTTGCCATGTGAAGTCTCTGGTAATCGGGTAAGAGACTTTCTTTCTTTTTTAATGGGTTATGTGGACTGATCACAAACCATACCTCATCAAGTCCGGCAAATTCAGTCATATAGCCGGCTATTGCAATGTGCCCGATATGTATCGGATTGAATGAACCGAAGTATAAACCAATCCTGCGCATTCTTTTACTGATTATAACTCGAGAAAAGATGATACAATCTGTTTAGCTTCTTCTCTTGCAAGATCAAGTGTCTTATTGACAATTATTGTATCGAAATGGTTTGCCAGTTTCATCTCCTGTTCTGCTTTTCCAACCCTTATGGCAATTTTTTCTTTACTGTCGGTGGCCCTTGATTCAAGTCTTTTCTTAAGATCCTCAATCGATGGAGGCATTATAAATAAGGCTATTGCCCTGTTACCAAATAGTTTTTTCAGGTTAAGTCCTCCTTTTACATCAACATCAAAAAGAACATGGCATCCGCTCGACCAGATCTTTTCCATTTCACTTTTTAATGTGCCATAAAATATGTCAGGGTAGACTTCTTCCCATTCGACAAATTCTCCTTTTGAAATCTTTTTCCTGAACTCTTCCACAGAAAGGAAGAAATAGTCAGAGCCATTTTTTTCATCTCCCCTGGGATTCCTTGTTGTTGCTGAGATGGAGAATTCAAGGTTTAAACTGCTGTCGAGCAGGTATTTTACAATGCTTGTTTTACCGGTTCCTGAAGGGCCGCAAATGATTACGAGTTTACCGACCATTTTTTTCTTTTTAGAAACCTTATTTGTTGCTAATTGGGCTGTTATAGAATATTTGAGGTCTGCTCTTTAATCTTTTCAAGTTCATCCTTCATCCGAACAACGAGCTTTTGGATTGAAGCATCATTTGCTTTTGAACCTATTGTGTTTATCTCGCGACCCATCTCCTGGGCAATAAAGCCAAGAGCTCTTCCATTGGGAGAGCTTGTTTTCATTGTTTCAATAAAATAATTACAATGTGTTCTCAGCCTTACCTTTTCTTCGTTGATATCATATTTCTCAAGGTAGAGTATAAGCTCCTGCTCAAACCTGTTCATATCAATTTTTTCATCGCCGAGATTTTCTTCAAGTATTGAAATGAGTCTTTCTCTTACTTTTTTTATTCTTCCTCCTTCAAATCCTGAAATTTCATCAAGGAAGGATAATATCTTCATAATGCACTTTTGAAGGTCCGAATTAATTGAATTACCCTCCTCTATGCGATAATTATCAAGAGACTGAAGAGATTCAGAGATTTTGCTCTTTGTTAGCTCCCATTCTTCAGAAGACAACTCAGGTTTTTCTGTTTTTAGAACATCAGGAAGTTTCATTATTGCTGAGAATATCTGGTCATCGAGCTTTATGTTCAGATCAGCAGCAATGTCCCTGAACTGGTTGTAATAGCTCCTTACAGCTGATTTGTTCAGGACTGTGGCTGCTTCATCTTCAAGTGAGTCGAGATATATTGAAAGATCTATTTTGCCCCTGTCGAGTTGCTGACTCACCATATTCCTTATCTCAGCTTCTTTTTCTTTATATAACCAGGGAAGCTTGATGTTTAAATCCAGCTGTTTTGAGTTAAGAGATTTGGCTTCTATGGTTATTTTTTTCTGAGGAGTTTCGGCCATCGCCTTACCATAACCTGTCATGGATTTAATCATATGGCCAATTTGTTTTGTGAATATTGCATAGTTTTAAAATTAGTCCTTTTTGGCATAATTAACAACTGACCTTGTCTTCCACCTTCCTGTTTTATAATAAAAATAGGAAAGACCAACACCAATAAGCCAGCCTGCCGGGATTGACCACCATATACCTACCGACCCAAAATGTTTTGATAGAATCCAAGCTAAGGGGATACGGATCAACCATAAAGAAAGTAATGAGAAGAACATTGGATACAATGTGTCTCCGGCGCCTCTTAATAAGCCGTTATAAACGAACATTAGTGTGAACAGAAAGTAAAATGCGCTCACAATTGTTAAGTACTGGTCCCCTGTTTTTATTACGGCAGGATCATTTGTAAATAATCGCATAATCAAATGACCAAAGACAATGATTATTAAACTGGTAATTATTGTTACAATTCCTGATAACTTAAGAGTAGCAATCAGGCCGGTTCTTACTCTTTCAATTTTTTTAGCGCCTATATTCTGACCAACAAATGTTGACAGTGCCTGTGAGAAAGCCATTGCAGGGATGACAGCCATTGCATCGAGACGGCTGGCAACTGAATAGCCGGCAATAACATCAGTACCAAACTTGTTAACAATGCTAAGAAGAGCGAGAGCTCCAATTGCAACAAGTGTTTGCTGAACTCCTGTAGGAAGGCCTATCCTGATGCTCAGGAGGAAAATGTCTTTATCAAACTGAATATTCTTTAAATTCAGCCTTACTATTTTATGTGTTTTATTGAGCCAGTAAATTGCAAGTCCAAATGCCAGACCATTTGCCACAAGTGTTGCATAAGCAGCCCCTGCAATTCCCCATTTGAATACTGCAACGAAAAGCAGCACAAGGATAATGTTAGCCACAGTTGCAATAATAAGGAAGTATAATGGTGTTTTTGAATCTCCAAGTCCCCTAAGAACAGCGCTTGTTCCATTATAACCGAAAAAGATAAGCATCCCCGACAGGTATATCCTTAAATATTGAGTAGCCTGGGGAAGAATATCTTCAGGGAGATCAAGTAATCTTAATAATGGTTCAGCAATAATTATCCCCAGAATTGAAGAGATAACTCCTGCAACTGCACTGTAGATATACATGGTGTCAACGGCCTTTTTTACTTTTTCAAGGTCACCTGCGCCAAAATATTGCGAAATAACTACTGTGGTTCCCATTACTATCCCAATGACCAGAGAGATCATTACAAAAATAACCGGGAAAGAAGCGCCTACAGCAGCCAATGCTTCTTTACCTATAAAGTTGCCGACAACAATACTGTCAACAACACTGAACAGCTGTTGGAATATTGTTCCAAGTAACATAGGCGCTGCAAAATCGAGAATCAACTTGCTCTCTTTTCCTGTTGTGAGATCTTTCATTTAAATCGTAAAATTCAGGATGCAAATGTCATAGTAAATCCTGAATTATTATAATTCTTATTGTGGTTTTTATAAAATGATATGAACCAATCGTCTGAAAGCATCATAAAAACAGCAGGATAGACTAAGAGTTCGATACAATTATTTAAGTTTATTTGGCAAAAAAATGAATAATAAAAACTTACAGAATTCGTTTCTGAACCATAAGTAACCTCTAAAACACTTATTTTGGATGGCTAAAAGAATTAATCTATGAGGAAGGAATTATTACAGGTTTACTCCATTTTCCTGTTTCTTCTTTTGTGTAAAACAGGATTATCGCAGGAGAATGTAATTAGTTACATTAAAGATAATCAAGATCCTCTACAATCAACAGAGATCACTAACATTGATGAACCACTTAAACCGGAAGTAAACCTTAACCATAACCAATCACTCGATTTTTTAAGAAAAAAAATTGACGGTAACTATTGGATGGATCAGGATGATCCTTTTTTACTTGCACTCAAAAGGCTTGTACAGGAAGCCTCCAACGAGAAGTTTGATTCTGTCAAAGAATTTCTTAGAAATTATCAATATAATCCATTTATAGACCAAATACCGGAAACAATAGTAATAGAAGACAGCTCAGTTGCCTCAATTATTACTACTAATGATAGTCTGAACGCTTTAATTATTCAATCCGATACTATCCAAATTAATAATAATGAAATTGCTCCCGCTTCTGTCGACCTCACAAAAGAATTGTTTCAGAATGATTCTCTTCGATTGGCTATTCAATCGCTTATTGATTATTGCGAAGAACGCGATTCTTCAATAATTGGTTTTACAGGCATTGGAAACCCGGTTATTCCTTTTTGGATTAACTCGAAAAATGAAAGTTCAATGAAGCGATATTGGCTCAAGAATGAATTTGGAGACGATTCGGTAACAGTCTGGATAGGTAATGCAGGTAAGAATACCCTTGGTCTGTATCTTGAACATGGTATTGAATTCAGGAAACCAGTAAAGTCGCAGAAATATTCCGATGCAAAAAACTATATCCAAAAAGATGAAAGGTCTCAGCTTCGGGAGAACAGTATTATTTTAAAGAAAAGAGACTGGAATATGAAGACTGAGTCATCAGCAATATTCAGCCAGTCATCTCTATCAAACTGGGTGAAAGGAGGAGAGAACAGCATTTCATCAGCGCTTGATATAACAGGTTATGCAGATTACAATAAGCCGGAACTCAAACTGTCATCTTCAAATTTCGCCAGGTTAAAACTTGGATTTATGGCATCAGGGGGTGAAGCAATAAGGAAGAATCTTGACCTGCTGGAGACGAATTCAAAACTCAACCACAAGGCTTTTGGAAAGTTTGATTTCAGTGCATTTATGCTCATTAAGACACAAATTGCCCCGGGGAAACAGTATTCCGAAGTTACCGATCCCGTAACTTCTGAATCGAGGGAAGTGGCAACAACAGTATCAAAATTCCTTAATCCTGCAACAATTACGCTTGGTCTTGGGTTGGACTAC
This sequence comes from Bacteroidales bacterium, assembly GCA_036261255.1. GTDB lineage: Bacteria > Bacteroidota > Bacteroidia > Bacteroidales > VadinHA17 > LD21. Next base: position 78,274 of record DATALD010000017.1, on the reverse strand, counting down.
AAACCAGATAAGGAAACTTCAATAAGCTTTTCTCCACTATCCTACAAAGGTACTTTTGTTACAGATGCAGGTAAGATAACTGCTGATTCTCTGGTTTCAGGGAAAATTGACCAGACAAGGTACGGTATTGAACCAGGTAAGAAATCAAAGAATGAGCCTGGCGCCAGTTTAATGGTCTCAAAAATCAGCCACCCGTTTGAAAACCTGACATTGACAAACAGGTTACAGCTTTTTACAAACTATCTCAATAATCCACAGAACATCGATGTTGACTGGGAAATGATTGCAGTATATAACCTGAACTGGTTCACTGATCTGAGGTTTAATACTCACCTGATTTTTGATGATGATACAAGAACTGTAGTCATGGATGGTAAGAAACCAGTCCTTCTTGAAGATGGAATAACACAGAAGAAAACCGCAAGGATCCAGTTTAAAGAGATGTTCGGAGTTTCGCTTGTTTTCAGGTTTTAATCAGAGATTTTTCTGATATATTCTGAACTTCTTAACAACCCTGAGTCCCACTCTTTCGTATTCTGCTCTCATCCTGTTATTGTTCTCAAGCACAAGATGACTGTCAAGAATATTCATATTATGTTTAATTCCTGACTGAAGTATTTTAACTCCCATGAGTACGTCAAGCCCTTTACTCCTGTGATCCTTCTTTACTCCACCAAGCATCATAAGCAATTTCTTTGACCTCTTGGAGTCTTTCAGTATTTTGAAGATCCCTAATGGGAATAATCTTCCCCTTGCCTCTATGATCCCCTTACTGAAATCGGGCATTCCAATTGCAAAACCAACAAGTTCTCCTGCAGGTGTCTCAACAAGCTTAATGAACTTTGGATCAAGAACAGGAAGATATCTGCCGGCAAATTCTCTCTTTTCATCATCGTTGAGGGGCACAAAACCATAGATCTCAGAAAAGGTTTCGTTCATTAACTCCAATACTCCAAGAATATATGGTTTTAGTTCCTTCTTTGATGTAAACTCAATGATCTTATATTCCTGTGATTTATCTACCCTGCTTATAACTTTTTTATAGATTTCGGGAAGATCATCAGGAAGATCGCCGAGGTAATTTACAAGATCGATCTTCTTCTCATATCCTTCTCCCAATATTAACTCAGGCATATATGGTGAGTTGTTGGGTGATGTCATAAACTGTGGATATTCAAAGCCTTCAATCTGAAAGCCCTGTGGATCTTTGTCTGAAAAACCGAGAGGCCCAATTATCTTCTCCATTCTGTTGCGCTTTGCCCATTGTTCCACCTCTGAGATAAGTGCATGAAAAATTGCGGGGTTATTATAGCATTCCATGAAGCAAAAACGCCCGTGGTTCTCATTATGGATCTTATTATATCTATTGTTAATAATGCCCATGATCCTTCCGACAGGTTCATTGTTGTCATAGGCCAGAAGCATCAGCGTATCAGCATACCTGTACGATTTATTCTTCTTTTTATTGAAGAGCAATCGTTCATCAGTATATATTGGTGGAAGCCAATCAGGTTCGTTTTTATGAATTTTTTCAGGCAGGTAGATGAAATTGTGGAGATCTTTCTTTGTAAGAACTTCCCTGACAGTTATTTCCCCCATAATCGTAATAAGAATGAATTGTACAAGAGCATTGCCATGCTTCAAATTTGATGGGAATATACTACAAAATTATTTACATACGAGTAAATTGTTTTTTTTCATACACCTTGGTGAAACTGAAGAAACAATGCCTTATTTTCTATATCTGATATACAGATCCAGAATCGTGAATACTGCAAAAATTATACTGGCAATGCCATTTGTTGTTGCAAATGCCATATTTACCTTGCTCAGATCGTGCGGCCGTACAAGAAGATGCTGGTAGATTAGTAGCATTGTAAATACCCCTGCACCTATCCAATAAATCAATTCTCCTCTTCCAATCAAACCTGCAATTATCACCAGTAAAAATGAAAGAGCATGCAATAATGAAGAAATTATAATTGCTTTACTACGGCCAGCGCTTGATGGTATTGAATGCAGTTTATTATTCCTGTCAAACTCATCATCTTGTAATGAATAAATAATATCGAACCCACCAACCCAGGTTAGAACTACCAGTGAATAAATAACCGGGAGTAGTTGGAACTTCCCGGTTACCGATATATAAGCTCCAACAGGTGCAAGGCTAAGTCCAAGTCCTAATAATAGATGGCTGATTGATGTAAATCTTTTAGTTAGACTGTATCCAAGGACAACAACTAAAGCAACTGGCGAGAGATATAATGTTAACCTGTTAATAAGGGATGTTGTAATTATGAACAGGACTGAGTTAATAATTACAAAAATTGTTGCAGACCGTGTGTTGATAATGCCGGCAGGTATTTCCCTACTTCTTGTTCGCGGATTTAGAGCATCAAACTTCCTGTCTGCAACCCTGTTGAATCCCATTGCTGCATTCCGTGCGAATATCATGCAAAGTACAACAAGTATCAACAGCCTGACGCTGAATTGATATTGCGTTCCTGCAAAAGCAAGTGAAAAACCGATAAGTGCAAAGGGCATTGCAAATACTGTATGACCGAACTTGACAAGTGAAAGATAATTTTTGACCACTGCTAGGCTTTTATTCATACGCTTAAAAACCTTGAATAGATGTTAAACGAAGCTTCATCATAAGCAATTAACAGAACTTTGGAAGGATACTTATGTCTCGCAAGAAATCTTCTTGTCTCGTTTACTGCGATCATTGCAGCAAGATCTTTTGGAAACCTGTAAGCGCCTGTTGAAATAGCCGGGAACGCTATTGTTTTTATTTTATTTTCCTTGGCTAATTTCAAAGTATTCTGGTAGCATAAGGCAAGCAGAATTTGTTCATCGCAATGACCTCCCTGCCAAACTGGACCTACTGTATGGATTATGTATTTTGCTTTCAGATTGTAACCTTTTGTAATCTTTGCCTGGCCTGTAGGGCACCCATTAAGAGTTCTGCACTCGGTAAGCAATTCAGGACCAGCCGCTTTATGGATAGCTCCGTCAACACCACCACCGCCAAGGAGCGAAACATTCGCAGCATTAACTATTGCATCAACATCAAGAAGCGTAATATCGGCTATAATTACCTCAATTTTGTTATCTGCCATTATCTTACCTGTGCATTCAAATCGTGCTGAAAAACCCGCATCAGGTTGTTCATCACTTTTTCAATATTCTTGTCAGTTAATGTTTTAAGGTCATCTCTAAGTATAAAGCTTACAGCATAAGATTTTTTGTTTTCCCCAAGGCTATCACTTTCATATACATCGAAAAGCTTCACATCTCTGAGCATGTTCCTCTCTGTTTTGAAAGCTAGATCCCTGATCTGTCCAAACCTGATATTCTTATCGATCAGGAGAGCCAGGTCTCTGCGAACCCATGGATACTTTGGCAACTCATGGAATGATATTATATTTTGTTTGGTTGCTGAAAGCAAAAAGTCCCATTCAATATGCCCGTAATAAACATCCTGTTTAATATCAAACTTTTGAAGGTAGCTCTTTGATATCTTACCTATTTCAGCAAGTAGTTTATTATTATAGGTATAGGCTATTGATTCAGCAAAGTATTTCTTTTCACTTTCACTAACAGTAAGATCTTCAGGAGATAAGCCTAATCTTATCATTGCCATTTCAACGAAAGATTTCATATTGAAGAAATCAGTCAGTGCAACTCTTGAATTCCAGCTCTGCTGAAACAAATTTCCTGTCATAAAGAGGTCAAGAGATTCTTTTTCCTTATAATCATCTACTCCTGGGAATTCCTTTCCTGATTTATTATAGAAATAGACATTTCCGAATTCGTAGAATCTGAGATCCGGATTTTGCCTGTTTATATTCCATGCGACGGAACTTAATCCGCCATAAAGTAGAGATTGCCGCATGGCATTCAGATCAGAGCTAAGAGGATTTGCAAGTATCACAAGTTCGGCGCTAGCAAAGTCTTCGCTATCTTCATACCATTCAGAAGGATTTAAAGAGTTACACATGATCTCTGAAAAACCATTCGATGTCAGCATAGAAGCAACTGCATTCCTGATCTTTTCCCTGTCAGGTTTCTCCTGGTATGTCAGGGCGGAGCTTACATGAGAGCTGATCTCAACATTATTATAACCGTAGATCCTTAATATGTCCTCAATAACATCAGCTTCCTTTTTTACATCAACCCTGTAAGAAGGAATTTCAAGAACCAGGATAAGCTCATTCTCTGATTTAATAACTATATCAAGAAGACCAAGGATCTGTTTCACAGTTTCTCTGCCGATTTCTTTGCCAATAAGCCTGTTAATATTTGCATAGCTGACATCAATAACAGCTCTTGGAATCTTAACAGGGTATACGTCAATAATATCGGAACTGATCTTCCCTCCGGCAAACTCTTTAATAAGCATTGCTGCTCTTTTAAGAGCCCATATTGTTCTTTCCGGGTCAGTTCCTCTTTCGAAACGGAATGATGCATCAGTTTTAAGTCCGTGCCTCTTTGAAGTTTTCCTTATTGCCACCGGATTGAAATAGGCGCTTTCAAGAAATATATTCTTTGTTGATTGTGAAACGCCTGATTTTATTCCTCCGAATACCCCGGCAATACACATCCCTTCATTGGGATCACAGATCATCAGGTCTTTTGATGAAAGAGTCCTTTCAACCGAATCGAGTGTTGTGAATTTTGTCTTGTCCGGCAGATTACTGATGATTACTTTTTTTCCTGCTATCATATCAGCATCGAATGAATGTAGAGGCTGGCCGATTTCAAGCTGTACAAAATTTGTTATATCGACGACATTGTTAATTGGATTTAATCCTACCGCACGTAGTTTGCTCTTCAGCCATTCCGGTGATTCTCCAATTGTAACTCCACTTATGGTAACACCTGTATACCTGGGACAATCAGTTGGGTTTTCAACTATAACTACGTACATATTGTCCTTGTTATCAGGTTTGAAATTGTCAACTGAAGGAAGAACTGCTCTCTGTTTGAGATCATTATTTATAGTTAGGTATGCTGCAAGATCCCTTGCTACACCGAAATGGGAACCACTGTCTATCCTGTTTGGCGTTAGGCCGATTTCAAAAACAAAATCATTTACAACATTGAAATATTCTGAAGCAGGTGCACCGGGAACAGCATCCTGTTTTAATACAATTATTCCGCTGTGGTCATTACCAAGGCCTATCTCATCTTCAGCACAAATCATACCTTCTGAAACCTCACCTCTTATCTTTGCTTTCTTCAACTCAAATCTTTCATCGCCATGACTTACAAAGGTTCCAACAGGGGCTACAACGACTTTCTGACCGGCTGCAACATTCGGAGCTCCACATACAATGTTTAAAGGCTGTTCCTTCCCGACATTAACAGTTGTCAGTGAAAGCTTATCAGCATCAGGATGCTTCCTGCAAGTAAGTACTTCACCAATAATAATGCCTTCGAGTCCGCCTTTCACAGAACTCCATTCTTCAGTTCCTTCAATTTCCAAACCTATGCTTGTAAGTATCTCTGCAACTTTATGTGGCTCAATATCTATCTTTAAATAATCTTTAAGCCAGTTGTATGAAATTTTCATCGTTTTTAAATAATGTTTCTATGTAAGTCAGCAAAAATAAGGATTTTTTGACCATATACCGAATAAGATTTTTTATTACGATCCTCCGGGATACCCTCAGAGCCAAATGACACTTTGCTTACCCGCGATTTAAGAATGAATTTATCTATATTTGTGATCAAATAACTTTTATATGATTGTCGAAAGTAACGACAGGCTGATACTACTGACTAATGACGATGGCTTATATGCAGCCGGCCTTAAAACCTTGCTTGAGGTTATGGAAGAGTTCGGGAAAGTGATCATGATCTCAACTATTGAGAGCATGTCAGGTATGTCCCAGGCTCTTACAGTAAAAGTACCATTAAGGGTAAGGCTTATTGAAGAAACAGAAAAACACAGGATCTACGCATGTAATGGCACTCCAACCGACTGCGTTAAACTTGCAGTCAATCAACTTGTTGAACGAACACCAGACTGGGTTGTGTCGGGGATAAACCACGGTTCAAATGCATCTGTAAGTGTTCTTTATTCAGGAACAATGGCAGCTGCAATTGAAGGTTGTCTTTATGGCATTAACTCTGTTGGTTTTTCATTAAATGATTTTTCCCCAACTGCCGATTTTTCAATATGCAGGAAGTATATCAGGATTGTGATGAAGAAGATGGCAGCGGAACCTCTTCCTGCAGGAGTATGCCTGAATGTGAATATTCCATCAGTAAGAAAAGAAGATATAAGGGGTGTTAAAGTATGCAGGCAATCAAAAGGTAACTGGAAAGAAGAATTTGAAAAACGAAAAGACCCGATGGGGAAATCATATTTCTGGCTTACAGGCATTTTCAGGAACCATGAGCCTGAAGCTATCGACACAGACGAATGGGCTCTTGCAAATAATTATGTGTCAATTGTTCCAGTCTCAATTGATATGACAGCACACTGGTATCTTGAAAACTTAAAATCAAGGTTTAAGAAATGACATTAAGAGAAAAAACAGACAATATTCAAACAGGCATCCTTTCAGGAATACTTGTACCGTTATTGACTGCCCTGATAATATATTTATTCACTGCTGACGGGCTTTCAATTTCTTCATACCTTACAAAGATATCGACCGGTAATATTGTGACACATGCTATCACACTCTGTGTTTTCCCAAATGTTGTGATATTCTTTTTCTTTAACAGGTACGATATGCTCATGGCTTGCAGGGGAGTGCTTGCCGTTACAATTGCGTGGGCAATTATTGTTTTTGCAATCAAACTTTTTTAATGAAGTACTTCATTATTGCCGGAGAACAATCAGGAGATCTTCACGGATCAAATCTTGTTAAAGCCATTTTCGAAAATGATGAAAAGGCTGAGATTCAATGCTGGGGAGGAGACTTAATGGAATCCGCCGGGGCAAAGCTGCTTGTCCATTACAAGGAAACAGCTTTTATGGGTTTTGTTGCTGTTCTCAAAAACATCGGCAAGATCTCGGATAATTTCAATAGATGCAAAAAACAAGTCAGGGATTTTCATCCGGATGTTGTAATCTTTATCGATTATCCTGGTTTTAACCTGCGGATGGCTGCATTTGCAAAGAAAGCAGGGTTCAGAACGTTTTACTATATATCCCCGAAATTCTGGGCCTGGAACGAAAGCAGAGTTGAAAAAGTGAAGAAGTATATCGACAGGATGTTCATAATATTCCCTTTCGAAATAAACTTCTACAGGGTTCATGGTATCGATGTACAGTTTTTTGGAAACCCGTTGGTTGATGAAGTTGCAAAAAGATCATCTTCAATGCCATCGAAGGATGAGATAAGGAAATCACTTGGTATTGACGTAAAACCTGTAATAGCTCTTCTCGCAGGAAGCAGGAAACATGAAATAGAATTCAACCTCCCGGAGATGTTGAAGATAATTCCGGAATTTCCGGGTTTCAGGTTCATAATTGCAGGAGTTAAAAATATTGATGATAGCATTTATAATGAAATAATATCAGGGCATGATGTGAAGCTTGTAAAAGAAGCAACTTATGAGCTTCTTTACCTTGCAGATGCAGCTATTGTTACTTCCGGAACGGCAACACTTGAAGCTGCATTACACGGAACACCCCAGGTAGTCTGTTATAAAGGCGACTTTATTTCAATGCTAATCGGGTGGATGGTTATAAGAGTAAAACACATCTCACTCGTCAATCTTATTATGAATGAAGAAGTAGTGAAAGAACTTCTTCAATACGATCTGACAAAAGAAAGCCTTGTTAAGGAATTGAAAGCAATACTGCCAGGAGGTGAAAGAAGGGAGAAGATGTTAATACAATATGGAGAGCTTAAAAATATACTCGGAGCTGAAGGCGCTTCAGGAAGGATTGCCTTTGAAATGATAAAAGAGCTCCGAAAAAAATCTGAAAATTGAAAACTATTTCACTTTTACTTTTTCTTCTGACCAGCTTTCCTTTATACGGGCGGGTATCAATAAGGATCTTCGCTGACAGGCAGCCTGCATCTGCATTATTCACTGTTACAATGGGGGAATATCTCTTTAGTTCATTTGACGGAGAAGTTTTATCATTGAAAAAAAATGACCAGGTACTCGTTTCACGTTATAATAACAGGTTGGCAATAAAAACTCTTCAGCAGCGTGCCTATGTTACTGATTCGGTGATGTTTTCAGCAGTATCGGTAAACTGTTCATTTGCAGTCACTCTGAGTGGTAACGAACAGGTTAAACAATCTTACAACGGTGATTTGAAATGTATATCAGATCTCGGAACAATTGTACTATTAAATCTTTGTGATGAGAATGAATATCTTGCAGGTGTTGTCCTTGCTGAAGGCGGTTCCGGGAAATATGTAGAATTCTTTAAAACACAGGCTGTTATTGCAAGAACCTATATGAATAAATACCTTGACAAACATTCACATGATGGATATAATTTATGTGACAACACACATTGCCAGGCTTTTAGAGGCTTGTGTCGTGATACTTTAATAAAAAGAGCAGTATCAGACACCAGGGGCCTTGTTATTCTTGATAAAGACAGTACTCTTATTATTTCTGCATTTCATTCAAACTGCGGGGGAGAAACAGCATCTCCTGAGGATGTGTGGCTTACAAAAGTTCCCTACCTGAGGAAAGTGTCTGACCCATATTGTCTGTCATCAAGAAATGCAAAGTGGAACAAAAAATTGACTATTGCCGAATGGGACGGGGTTTTAAAGAAACTTGCTGATATTGATACAATTCCACCTCAGAACACATTATTGCAAAACTCACGTTCTGCCATGTATAGTATCGGTTCAATTAATGTTCCTCTTAGAGATATCAGGAGTGCACTGGCTCTCAGGTCAACATATTTTTCTGTTTCTCAGAATGGCAGCGACATTATTCTAAATGGAAGGGGCTATGGTCATGGTGTTGGACTTTGCCAGGAAGGAGCTATGAGCATGGCAGGTAAGGGTTTCTCATTCCTTGAAATTATTAAGTTCTATTACTATGAGATCTTTGTTCTTGATATTTCTTTTGCAAAGAAAACCAATCCTCTTCTTTAACGGCACACTGGTAACAAAGCCATCGGTGTTCTATTTGATCGGTCAACTTTAATCATGAATAATTATAAAAGCTAAATTTGCAAATCAAAATAATTCGATGCTTGCAATTTTAAAGAAGGAGATAAGCGGTTTTTTCAGTAGCCTGACTGGTTATATTGTAATAATTTTCTTCCTGCTAATAAACAGCATGTTTATGTGGGTCTTCCCTGGTGAATGGAACATTTTCGACAGGGGCTATGCAGGTCTTGATACTTTGTTTTTCATTTCTCCATGGGTCTTCCTCTTTCTTGTCCCTGCTGTTACAATGCGAATGATTGCTGAAGAAAAAAGACTTGGTACAATTGAGCTTATATATTCAAAACCTGTATCAGAAAGAGACATTGTTTATGGTAAGTATATTGCTTCAATCAGCCTTGTTCTTCTTTCACTTATCCCTGGAATTGTCTATTACTTATCTGTTTATAATCTTGGCGAGATCGCCGGAAACCTTGATAAAGGAGGTACTCTTGGAGCATTTATTGGTTTATTTTTTCTTGGTTCTGTTTATTCTTCTTCCGGTTTGTTAGCTTCATCTTTAACAGAAAACCAGGCAGTTGCATTTATAACATCTGCAGTTGCATGTTTTTTCCTGTTTATGGGGTTAGACTCAATCGCATATCTCCCCGGTCTTAAAGAGATAGATGAGTTTGTAATAAGGCTTGGGATCAATGAGCATTATAAATCAATGAGCCGTGGTGTTATTGATATAAAGGATATCGCATATTTCCTGGCTTTAATAATGATTATTAACGAGATTACAGTATATAAGTTGAAATCACAAAGGTGGATTGGCAGAAACTAAATATGTTGAAAATACTTAACAGAAACATTCAAACAAGAAGTTTGTTCCAGCTTCTTCTAATTATAGCTTCTGTTATCATCCTTGCTTCTGCAACTTCACTGCTAAAGCTAAGGATAGACCTGACAGAAGACAAAAGGTTTACACTCTCTGACCCCACGAAGGATATACTTCATGACCTTAAAAATGACATTTTCATCCAGGTTTATCTCGATGGAGAAATGCCTGTGCCTTTTAAAAGATTAAAAAGGACAGTACAGGAAACTCTTGAGGAATTTCGGATTGCTTCCGGGCGAAGGGTTGACTTTGAGTTTATTAATCCTTCTGAAGACAACAACATACAAAAAAGGAATGCTGTATATGAGTCGTTGATGACAAAAGGACTTGCTCCTGTAAATATACAGGCAACAGAAGAGGAAGGCGGATCAATGCAAAAAATCATTTTCCCGGGAATGATTGTAAACTACAACGGGGCAGAGGTTCCTGTCAATTTCCTCAATAATAACCCTGACCTTCATTACGAAGAGAATATCCTTCATTCAACTGAAGCGCTTGAGTATAATTTAATTCAGACAATTTCAACATTAAGCGCCGATACTATTTACCGTATTGCATTTTTAGAAGGCCATGGCGAACTCACAGAGATACAGACTGCTGATATCACTTTCAATCTTGCACGTTTTTTTACGATAGATCGTGGAAATATCGGTGGTAAACCAGGTAGTCTTGACAATTATTCAGCCATTATAATTGCTGGCCCCTCGGAAGAATTCAGTGAAGCTGACAAATTCGTAATCGATCAGTATTTCATGAACGGTGGAAAAATAATGTGGCTCGTTGATGAAACGTATGTCAATACCGACAGCCTTGCACTAGGCGAAACAGTTGCTTTCTATAAACCGCTTAATATCGAAGACCAGCTTTTCAGATACGGCGCAAGAATAAATCCTGTAATAGTCCAGGATCTTGATTGTCAACAGATCAGATTAAAAGTAGTTGGAAGTGATGGCAGACAACAGTATGTCCCTGCAAGATGGATATATTTTCCGATACTTACTCCTTCTCCAGATCATCCAATAACACGGAATATTAACAGGGTCAAAGCTGAATTTGCCGGGTTCATTGACACTGTCGGTCTTGATAATTCAATTAGTAAAAAGGTTCTCCTTACAACATCGGCATTCACAAGGGTAATGAATCCTCCTTTTGTTGTTGCCCTGCGGGAAGCTGAGTTGCTGTCTGATGAAAAGTATTTTACCAGCTCATATCTTCCTGTATCAGTTTTGTTTGAGGGAGTTTTTACATCAGCATTCAGGAACAGGATGGTTGATAATTTTATTAAAGACTATAATCTGCCGGTTATTACAAGCAGTAAAAATACAAGCATGATAGTAGTTGCCGATGGAGATATAATCAGGAATGAGGTCCGTAGGAACGGATTGGAAGAAATACCTTATCCTCTTGGCAAAGATCAATATACAGGTGTAACGTATGGCAACAGGGACTTCCTGATTAATTGTCTAAACTATCTTGTAAGTGACAAGGGAATAATGGAACTAAGGTCAAGAGAATTAAAAATCAGGTTGCTCGACAGGGGCAGGATTAAAAAGGAAAAACTGAAATGGCAGTTGATTAACATAGCCGGACCTGTTTTACTAGTAATAGTTGCCGGAGTTATATACAATTTTTTCAGGAAGCGCAAATATGCATAGCAAACCAATATCGATGGGGCTCAGAAAAATCATAACATATTTATTTCTCTTCCTTGTTGTTGTTGCAGGACTATTGCTTGTTTTTAGAAATACCTCACCATTTGGAAGCAAGAATACATCATTCTCAATTCAACAGGAAAAAGAAATCACAAGAATAGAATTATCCAATAACAAGACTAAACTCACCATCGCAGACGAAGGTGATAAATGGCTCCTGAACGGACAGAAAGAAACAAGGAAATCAAGTATTTCATTTATCATTAGATTGTTATATGAATTGGAGATTAAGTCACCTGTCTCTCAGGAAGTCTTTAAAGATGAAATATCCGATAAAGGAATTGAACCTGTACGAGTCAGGGTTTATGAGAAAAGGAGGTTGATTAATGACTTTTTCGTATACAAGACGCGATCAAATGCGTATGGTAATATTATGAAGAAAAAAACCGGATCAAAACCTTTCATAGTCCACGTACCGGGTCATGATGGAGACATCGGATCTGCATTTACTTTAAATGAACTTTACTGGCAGCCGTACACAATATTTAATCTTCTTCCTTCGGAGATATCTTCAATTAGAGCTGAAAATCCTGATTCCTCCGATTCATTTACAATAAATCACAGAAAAAATATAGTAGAGCTTACTGATAATAAAAGTGAACTAACTGGCTTTGACACAGTACTCGTAAGACGTTATATCAGCTACTTCACATATATACCCTTTGAAAGCTGGGCTCTTGAGCTAAGCAATGATATGAAAAATGAGATATTGTCAAAGACCCCAACTTTCAGGATAAGCGTACTTACATTTTCAGGCCATTCGATTAATCTTTCATTGTGGGAGAAAATGAATGACGACGGCAGCATTGATACTGACAGGATCTACGGAAAAGTTGATGATAAAGAACAAATCTTTATTGCCAGGTATTTCGATCTTGATCCAATTCTGAAGAAAAGGGAATATTTCTTTAAGAAATATCCTGAAAATAGCCCGGCGAAATGAGAGTAAATTACTTGTGCATATCTTTTATTTCAGGAAAGAGTTTTTTTTTGTAATATTGGTAGACGCGAATTAAACAGGTATCATCTTATAATTAGCTCATTAAGATTTAATTAGAATATAATAGATACATATAAAACAAACTTAAAAGGCATTACTATGAAATTTGTTGTATCCAGTTCAGAACTGTTGGGGCACCTGCAGGCAATAAGCAGAGTGATAAGCTCGAAAAATACTTTACCTATACTTGATAACTTTCTTTTCAACCTTAGCGGGAATGACCTGGAGATAACTGCTTCAGACCTTGAATCAACCCTTATTACAAAAATGAGGCTTGAAAATATTGAAGGTATGGGTATTATTGCATTGCCAGCCAGAATATTGCTTGATACTCTCAAGGAGTTTTCTTCACAGCCTCTGACATTTGATATTAACATGGATACGATGGCTGTTGAGATAAGTTCAGAGAATGGAAAATTCAATGTTGTCGGCCAAAATGGCATTGACTTTCCTGCTCTTCCTGCAATAAAGAAAGAAAAGAAATTCTCATTTAACATAAATGCAGATGTTCTTCTCGCAGGTATATCAAAAACTTTGTTTGCAACAGCTGATGATGAGCTAAGGCCGGTGATGGGAGGGATCTTCGTTGAAGCCGCCACCGATAAAATAACATTTGTTGCATCAGACGCACATAAGCTTGTGAGATACCAGAGGATGGACACTCATGCTGACGATAATGCTTCATTCATACTGCCAAAGAAACCTGCTTCGCTTCTAAAAAACATTCTCCCACGCGAAGAAGGCCAGGTGACTATTGAGTTTGATGATAAGAATGCATTTTTTAACCTGAGTAACTATAAGGTTGTATGTCGCCTTGTGGAAGGCAACTACCCAAACTATAACTCAGTTATTCCAAAAAACAACCCCAGGAAAATTACTATCGACCGGGTTGAATTCTACAACACACTTAAAAGGGTTTCAGTATTCTCAAACCAGGCTAGTAACCTTGTCAAGCTTCAACTTAAGGGCAACCAGGTTACTGTATCTGCACAGGATATAGACTTCTCTATTTCAGCATACGAAAGAATCAAATGCCAGTATGAAGGCGATGGTATTGACATTGGGTTTAAATCTGTCTTCCTTCTTGAGATACTCTCAAATATCGGATCACAGGATGTTATGATTGAACTTGCAGATCCGACAAGGGCCGGCTTATTCCTGCCTGTGTCAACAGAAAATGAATCTGAGGACCTGCTCATGCTGTTGATGCCCATGATGATTAACGCCTGAAAAATTGGACCTTATTCTCAAAAAGCCGATTGCATTCATTGATCTCGAAACAACAGGGGTTAATGTTACAACTGACAGGATTATAGAATTATCTGTTCTGAAGATCTTCCCGGGGGGAAAGGAAGAATGGATGACTACAAGAGTTAATCCTGAAATGCCTATTAACCCCAAAAGCATTGCTATTCATGGTATCACCGATGAAAATGTTGCCGGTTGCCCTACATTCAGGGAAATTGCACGGAACCTTTCGGCTTTCCTTGAAGGCTGCGACCTGGCTGGGTATAATGCAATTAAGTTTGACATTCCCCTTCTTGCTGAGGAGTTTCTTCGCGCAAATATCGATTTCAGTTTCAGGAAGAGAAGGTATGTTGATGTGCAGGTAATATTTCATAAGAAAGAACAACGCACCCTTGCAGCTGCCTATTTATTTTATTGTAAGAAAGAGCTTATCGGAGCTCATGGTTCAAAAGCCGATACTGCCGCTACATTTGAAGTTTTGAAATGCCAGCTTGACCGTTATAAAGATCTCGAAAATGATATCGAGAAGCTTGCGGAATACAGTTCATTTAATAGTAATGTTGATTTTGCCGGACGAATTGTTCTTGACGAAAAAGGTATTGAGATCTTTAATTTTGGCAAACATAAAGGAAAATCGGTTGAAGCTGTATTTAGTGAGGAACCGGCTTATTATTCATGGATGATGAACGGAGAGTTTCCTCTTTATACAAAAAAAGTCCTGACTGAGATCAAATTGCGTTCTTTCGGGAAAAAGAATTGCTGACATGAAGATCATTTGCATAGGACTGAATTACAGAAAACATGCAGCTGAACTTGGCTGGGAACTTCCCACTGAACCAGTTGTTTTTATGAAACCTGACTCATCATTACTAAAAAAGAATAAGCCTTTTTTTCTCCCTGATTTCTCTGATGATATTCAATATGAAGTTGAAATAGTTGTTAAGATAAGTAAACTGGGAAAAGGGATTGAGGCACGTTTTGCACATCGGTATTATGATGAGTTGACCCTCGGGATCGACATAACTGCCCGTGATATACAGAGCAGGAATGCAAAGAAAGGCCATTCATGGGAGCTATCGAAAGGATTTGATGGCGCCGCTCCTGTCGGCACTTTCGTACCGGTAAGCAGTGTGCCCGATGTGCTTAACCTCGATTTCAGGCTTGAGATCAATGGCAATATTGTTCAACAGAGCAGTAGCTCGGATATGATATTCAATATCAACCAGATAATTGAATATGTTTCAAGGTTTTTTACTCTCAAAACAGGTGATCTTATATTTACCGGAACACCTTCAGGCGTTGGCAAATTAAACAAAGGTGATAACCTGGTGGCTTTTCTTGGCGATAAGCCACTACTTGATTTTATGATAAGGTAGGAGAGGTCAGGATGCAGTTGCTGTGAGTACCTGTTTTCCGAAAGCCATACATTCCGGGCGTTTGAGATTATCGTATTCTTTCATGCCCATTGATTCCATCATCTTTCTTGAATCGGCATCCATAAGTCCGTAAGTTATCCTGCCAAGAAACACTGCAGATGGCATTCCAGAAACACCGCAAAGCGCTGCAATATGATCATCAATCATGCTTTTAACCTGTGCAGGTCCGGCAGGCCGCATCATGTTTCCGCATAGGGCAAAATAACCACGGATCTTTGATTTCAGAATGTTTTTATTCTTCTCGATATAAGCAATTAATTCTGGAGTTGTCTTGCCAGCCCTTATTGCACCACCAATTACAACATAATCATATCCTGACAAATCCGGATTTTCGCGGGCGTCAAAAACATTCGCAATACCATCCATCCCTTCAGATATCCAAAGACCGGCATCTCTGGCTGAGCCACACCATGTACCATACAATATTGCCCATTTCTTACCTGATGGCATGGGATAATATTCGAGATTATAAGCTTTCCCTGAAACGAACACTGCAATTGTTCCAAGGATTCCTCTTTTTACAAAAGATCTTTTATCCATTTTCTTAGAGTTGTTTAACCAAATTTATATAAAAAAAATCAATAAGGAAATTTTTACTTCAGATTAACCCGGCAGATGAATTTTGGAAGAGATGATTAGCTGGCTTTTTTTTTGGTAATTATTAATTGTTACTTAACTTCGCCTGAGATTAAATACTATTACAGATGGGCAATTTTGGCGCAACAGAGATTATCCTCATATTGGTGGTTGTAGTTCTTCTTTTCGGTGGGAAAAAGATACCTGAACTCTTTAAAGGAATAGGGCAGGGCATAAAAGAATTCAAGAAAGCTTCACAAGTTGAAGACGAGCCGACGAAGACCGAAGGGAAAGAGGAGAAGTGAATTAATTTTGTTTCATTCAGAGACGCAAAGTCAATAGTTTCAGCGTTTCAGGTTTCAACGTTTCATGCTTGACTTAACAGCTATAACACTAGATGCATACGGATTTTAACACCTAGCTGTAAAAAAGCAGAAACAACAACGGAAGCACTATCCCAGTTATTGTAAGTACTGCTCCCCTACGGGTTATTCCATTCCTCCCTTTAACAAGGAACAACCCGGTGATTGTTACAAGAATCAGGCATAGACAAAACATATCACTGAAATACTTCCACCATAACCCAGGGTTATAATGCAGTAAGTTAATGCCGTAGAACAAGGGTCTCTTGCTGATTCTCTCTATAACGCCCTCACCAGTTAACGTATTGATCTGCACATAACCGCCGTTTATGAATAATGTTATCTTGTTACCTGTTGGGAAATGTGAGGCTTTAAATTCTTTCTCAAGATCGATTTCACTAAGTATATTGAGCGCTACATCGTCATTAAAAGTCTCTCTTGATAACTGAACATTTGTTTTGAATGACCTACTGTCAACAATATAATTCGGATTCCAGTCATTCTTGTGATTGAGCGTTATTCCTGAAATAGCATATATTATTGTCAGGCCTGCAATAAGGTAACCAATATCGCGGTGTGTTATCCTGTTGAGCTTTGAGATATTCATTTTTCCAAATGTTTCAATGTAAACAAACAGGGGACGCGATTATTATCGCATCCCCCTTATATGCTTATGATTGTTTTGAATCTATTTCACAGAATGCGATTTGTATTCCATCATAATATCTGCAAGCGATGTCTGGCCTGCAAGAGCTGATTCTGTGCTGCATGAATCTGTACCAGCAACTTCATGCATTCCTTCACTGTTCTCGGTAGGAGTAGCTGCTGCAAGTGGCTTTGTTATCACTCCTTCTACAGAAACAGTACTTCCGAGTAAATCAAGCGGAAACTTCGGCATATTCTCACCGGCTTGTATGTAGAGCATTATATCAGGATTTTCACCTGTGATGAAAAGCTTTTTGCCGCTTTCCATACAAACATGAACCACCTTACCTTCAACGACTACATTCTTCCCGATAAATTCATCCGGGTTGCTGGCAAGCGAAGCAAATTCGACTTTAAGAGCGCCATTCTGAGCTTCAGTTGATTCTTTTTTACCTGAATTACCACACGATGTTAGAAATAACATCAAGATAGATAACGATACGAGCTTCCTGATCATGGTTTATTTAATTATTTGTTAGGGTTAGCGAAGTTGCAAAAAAAAACTTTGTTCTCAAAATTCCTGATATCTTTCTTAAGTAACTCAAATCTGAATGATCTGTAAAACAATGCTTTCTGAAGAAGTATGTTAATATTTCATTAAATATTATTAACATACAGGAATATTTTTAAATTTAATATTGTCTAACTCTTATAATTCTAATTAAACGTTTTATTATGAAAAATTTACTTAAATCCTTTACCCTGATTGCAATAATGATCATGGTTCCTGTGATCTGCCAGGCTCAGGCAAAACCGAACTTCACCGGTACATGGACATTTAACGCTGAAAAAAGCAAATTACCTGAAGCTCCAGCTGGTGGTGGTGGTTTTGGTGGTGGCGGTGGCATGAGAATGGGTGGTGGCGACATGGTCATTACACAAGATGCTAACCTCCTGACTGTTGAGACAACAAGACCAGGAAGAGATGGTGGCGATCCTGTAAAATCTACTGTAAAATACACTCTCGATGGTAAAGAAAGTGTTAATGCTGGTGGAATGGGTGGTGAAAGAAAATCCACTGCTACATGGTCAGCTGACGGAAAAAGCCTGAAGATTGCTACAACAATGGATTTCGGTGGAAATGCATTTACAACAAATGAAGAATGGTCACTTGTTGACGGTGTTTTATACCAGAAAAGAACCATGCCAGGAATGGACGGTGGAGAGACAACAACCACAATGGCTTATTCTAAGAAATAATTATTTAAAGAATTAATAACCAATACCGGTTATCACTCACATCATGGAGTCGATTCTCTTTCGAATCGATTCCATTTTATTTATCCTCTCAAGAGAATATGTCTTCATCTCAGAATCGATGAACTCGAATATTATCAATGATTTTCTTGAGTATTCTTTAGTCCCTGGTTTATTTCCTTTTGCAAGACATAACTCGGCTTCAGCATTGAAAAGTTCCGCAAGTATCTCAAGGTGTCCGTTAGTGTAATTGTGATCCTGCAGTAGTTTTTCTGTTATTTCTTCTTCTTTCAGATTTCGAAACCAGGCTGCATCTTCCTTCAGCACATCATGGTATATATCTCCAAGCTGCTCTGAAGCCTTCTCAAGATCTCCTTTCCTTATTTTACCGAGGATGGCGGAAATAAGTTCTCCTATCATCTCGATCATCTTCAGAATGTAATCCC
Source organism: Bacteroidales bacterium (assembly GCA_036261255.1). Taxonomy (GTDB): domain Bacteria; phylum Bacteroidota; class Bacteroidia; order Bacteroidales; family VadinHA17; genus LD21. The sequence goes on along the minus strand of DATALD010000017.1, from coordinate 59,602 downwards.
TGTTGTACATTGATCGTTAATTTTATCAAAGATATGTATATTTGTGATTAACATTTTTTATTTATGAACCTGACATTCAGAACAGAACCAAAAAAATCAGATATCCAGGCTGTAAGAGATATCATTATCTCAACTCATTTCTTTTATGATCATGAAGTTGAGATTGCTGCCGAACTTGTTGAGGAACGACTTAAAGAAGGATTAGCATCAGGTTATAATTTTGTTTTTGCGGATCTTGATGGGAAGACTGTTTCCTATTCATGTTTTGGTTCAGATGTTATGTCAAAAACTTGTTTTGATCTTTACTGGATAGCAACTCATAATGACCTTAGGGGTAAAGGAATAGGCAGGAAGATTCTTGAGGAAACAGAAAAAATTGCCCGCGAAATGGGCTGTATCATTCTTATTGCAGAGACCTCCGGTTTACCTCATTACAAACCAACAAGAGAGTTTTATCTTAGAACAGGATTTACCCTTGAAGCTTCAATAAAGGATTACTATACAATAGGCGACGATAAATTATTCTTTACAAAAAGAATTCAGTAGAAACTGGCAGGCTTGATCCTTCGACTTCACTCAATGAGTAAATAGTAACTCTATTCAAGATCAATTTTACTTCAATTCTGTTTAGTATGAAAGAATTGACAGTTAATCATGAACAAGGTCATTGCCCTGTTTTTACTCCTCTTAATCATAAACTCATGTACTATTGACCCCGGGAAAGGTTTGCCGGGAAACCTTAAGTGTGAGTACATTGTGAATCCTGTTGGAATAGATATGCAGCGCCCACGCTTTACGTGGAATCTAAATGACGAAAGAAGAGGAGCGAGACAAACAGCGTTCAGAATTTTTATCGGAACTGATTCTGCTGAAGTTGCAAATGGGAAAGGAATGATATGGAGCTCCGGTAAAGTATCTTCTGGAATTACTTTTTACAAGTATGATGGTCCATATTTAAAACCCTTTACAAAGTACTATTGGAGCATAAGACTTTGGGGGCAGGCAAGAAAACGAACTTCAATTTCAGATGTTGCTTCCTTTGAGACAGGCATGATGAATATTTCTAACTGGCATGGATACTGGATATCAGATACACGCGACATTAACCTGAAAGAAGCTCCGTATTTCAGGAAAACATTTATCATAAATGGCAAGATTAAATCTGCACGGCAATACATAGCAGCTACTGGCCTATATGAACTTTATATTAACGGAATCAAAACAGATGATAGTGTGCTTGATCCCGCCTTTACCAGATATGACAGGAGAGTACTTTATACAGTTCATGATATTACTTCATTGCTCCATGAAGGAGAGAATACAACAGGGGTTTTGCTTGGAAATGGCTGGTATAATCACCAGTCTCGATCCGACTGGATGTTCCACAAAGCTCAATGGCGAGCCCGGCCTTCTTTCTGTTCCGACATAAGGATTACTTTTGAAGACGGTACAACACGGATTATATCTACAAGTGATGACTGGAAAACAGACCTATCTCCTGTGCTTTTTAATAATGTATTTACAGGCGAGAAGTATGATTTCAGTAAAGAGCAGGCAGGATGGAATAATCCAGGTTTTAATGATTCCAGGTGGAAGAATTCAATTATTGTACCCGCCCCATCAGCAATTATTGCTGCCCAGGTAATGCCCAAGATACGTGCAGGTGACCTGATACCTGCGGTCAGGCTGCGAAAACCAGATTATTTTACCTGGATTTTCGATCTTGGTAAAAACATAGCAGGGAATGCAAGAATAACCGTGAGTGGGTATCCAGGGACAGCAATATATCTTAGATACGCTGAAAGACTCAGAAATGGGCGGGCCGACATTGCCAACATTAATACTCATTACAGGTATTCCGGCTTTGATGATCCTTTTCAGACAGATATCATTATTCTTTCAGGGAAGGGCAAGGAGACTTTTTATCCCCGTTTTTCATACAAAGGTTTCAGATATGTTGAAGTTACATCTGTTGAGCCTCTTTCTCTGACAAAAGAAAGTCTTTCCGGGTATTCATTAAACAGCGATGTTCAGGAGAAAGGTTTGATAAGATCATCAAACCCGCTCCTGAATCAGATATGGTTTATCACATCAAATTCGTATCTCTCAAACCTGATGGGTTATCCAACAGCTTCTCCCAACAGGGATAAAGTTGGTTGGACAGCAAGTGCGCATATTGCAATCGAAACAGGCTTATATAACTATGATGGGATCACTCTTTATGAAAAATGGATTAGAGATCATCTTGATGAACAACAACCAAACGGGGCATTACCTTCAATAATGCCTTCACCAGGCTGGGGATATGCGGGAGATATCGGACCCGCTATTACAAGCAGCCTCGCTATTATACCCTGGAATATTTACCTTTTTTATGGTGATAAAACAATTCTCGAAGAGTCCTATCAGAATATCAAAAGGTATATTGATTTCACTTCTGGTTTAATCTCTGATGGGCTCATAAAAAATGAAAAGAATGTTATTGCAGCTGAAAAAACAGAAACATCGAGTGATTTGATTTCTTCAGTTTATTTTTATGCTGACGTGGAAATCCTATCGAAAATTGCCAGGGCGCTTAATAATGATTCAGACAATTTAAAATATAGACAACTTGCAGATACAATAAAAAATGCAATTAACAACGCATACTTTGACAGCATAAAATGCATCTATGGGGCAGGGCGGCAGACAGAGTTGAGTATTCCGCTTTATTGGGGAGTAGTTCCCGCTAATGCCAGGCAAAAAGTTGCTGATAATCTTGCAAAAGACATCCTTAATAACAAAAAGAAAATGGATGTAGACATGTATGGTTCAAAAGCAATACTTAATGTATTAAGCAATTTTGGATATGCTGATCTTGCCTATGATCTTGCTGTATCCGATAAATATCCTTCATGGGGTTGGTGGATAGCAAATGGGGCAACAGCATTGTATGAAAACTGGGAAATTGGTTACCGAACAGATAGGTCAATGAACACTATTATGTATGGAGAGATCAGCGCCTGGATGTATAAAGCCCTGGGTGGTATTCTACCGGATGAGGGTAATGCAGGGTTTAAAAACATAATTCTGAAACCACATTTTGTCACAGGTCTTGATTACTTCGAGGCTATTCACACCAGTCCTTATGGTAAAATAGTATCATCATGGCGCAGGGCAGGTGACAAAATAATATATGATGTTTCAGTACCTGCAGGGAGTACTGCAACACTCACATTGAATGCGTCGGAAATTCTCGAAGGTAATAGACACATTCATGGAAACAGGTATGTAAACATTGATCAAAACAGTGAACACAATTATTCACTCTTTCTGAAATCAGGTAACTATTCTTTTACAATAACTGAATCAAAGTACTGATCTGCAAACCTGCTTTAAAATAACAACTTTTTAACTTATCATAAGGATAAGTATCTGCGCCATAAAAATTCTAAGAAACATCACCAGTGGGTAAACTGTAGCATAAGCAACTGCAGGTGCATCTGAATCAGCAAGACTATTTGCATAGGCCAGGGCAGGAGGATCAGTCATGCTTCCCGAGAGTAATCCACAAATCTCGAGGTAGTTTTTCTTTAATCGTAACCTGGCGTATAAACCAACAATAAGGATCGGTACAATTGTTATAATGACTCCATATCCCATCCAGATAAAACCTTCACCCGAAGTTAATGTGGGAATGAATCTTTCACCTGATGTAATTCCGACACTTGCAAGGAAAAGTACAATACCCAATTCGCGGAGCATGAGGTTTGCACTTGGTGTTGTATACGATATGAGTGAAAACCTGTAACCATATTTACTTATAAGTATTGCAACAATAAGCGGACCTCCGGCAAGGCCAAGTGAAACGGGACGGACAATGCCAGGGAAATGTATCGGGATGCTACCAAGAAGCACCCCAAGCATTATCCCTATGAATATCGGTATCAGGTTTGGTTCGTCAAGTCTTTTAATTGAATTACCCAGTTCTTTTATCACATTCTCCATTGAATTCTCATCACCCACAACTGTTGCCTTGTCGCCCAGTTCAAGTCTTAAACTTGGTGATGCCACAATCTCAATTCCAGCCCTGTATACCCTGGTAATGTTTACATTATACCTGGTTCTTAGTCTGAGTGATTCAAGATCTTTGCCTGCAATCTGCTTGTTTGTTACAAAGATCTGTCGTGAAATCAGTCTGTTTGATGCTCTTTCAACATCAACATCACTGCGGATCCCTGTAAGCATCAGAACATCATCAATGAGTTTTTTCTGTGTTACAACAAGTATTACATCGTCTTCTAGTAAAATTGTGTCAGCAGAAGCAAGGATGGGTACACCGTTTCTTAATACTCTTGAAATTATGAACTCCTGACGCATCATTCGGGTTATTTCATAGATTGTCTTCCCATAAATGCCGGGATTCTTTACACGGATGCATATTTTTTGAGGCAGAGTTTCTTCGGGGTGCATTGAACTATTGAACAAAGAAATTTCCTTGTTCAAGTCGATCTTCATGAACTTCCTGATGACAAATATTGTCAGTATTATACCAAGAACTCCAAAAGGATAAGCCACAGCATATCCAAGGCTTATTTCAGGTGATGGCTGTTCTGGATTGATTTGTTCAAGAGCCTGTTGTGCTGCACCGAGCCCTGGGGTATTAGTTACTGCTCCCGACATAATGCCAACCATCTGCGACATTGGTACTCCTGTAACATAGTGAATTATAACTGTTGTTACACCCCCAAGTAAAACAACAACTATAGCCAGAAGATTAAGTGATAAACCTCCCTTTCTGAATGACGAGAAAAACCCCGGACCCACCTGCAATCCTATGGAGAAAACAAAGAGGATAAGGCCGAAGTCGCGAATGAACTCAATTACTGTATGGTTGGCAGAAAAGCCAAAATGTCCGGCAGCGATACCGGCAAACAGCACAAATGTTATTCCTAATGAAATGCCGAAAACTTTGATCTTTCCAAGGTATACACCTATCACGACAACAACACTATATATAAGAATCGTATGGGCGATTGTATCACGGAATAAAAGGTCAGTAAGCCAGTTCATCAGGTTTTTATAGATGCCGCAAATTTATTAATAAAATACTTTAAAAAAACTGCATATCCATCATTCTTCAAATCAGGGCGTGGGAAGCGAACATTAGTGTCTTTTTGGTGTTTTAAGAACAGTTGATATTTGTCATCCGTATTGTTGATTTTAATCAATGAAATAATAAACAAAAATGAAGAGGATAATAATAATAACAATAGCTGTAGTAGTTATATCGCTTATCTCTCTGATGTTGCTCCTGAGACTAACGAACAATAACCAGGAGGAAGATTTTACCGAAGTACGAAGAGGATCCTTTGAAATTACTGTTGAATCAATGGGAGAACTCTTAGCTGAAAACTCAATGGATATCACGGGACCCGATATTGTAAGTAACAGGCGATTCAGAGCTTCTCCTATAAAGGTAGTTGAAATTGTTCCGGAAGGAACTATTGTAAAGAAAGGTGATTTTGTTGCTGAACTTGACAGATCATCGTTTGTGAATACACTTCGTGATGAACAGGAGAAACTTAAAACGGCAACAACTGAGTATGAGAATAAGGTTCTCGACAGCGCTATTGTACTAAGCTCATTACGTGATGAAATTTGGAATCAGCGATTTGTAGTGGAGGAGTCACAAACAGCCCTTGGCCAAACTTTATATGAATCACCCGCAGTTCAGAGACAATCAGAAATTGACCTTGATAAAGCTGATAGAACGCTTGAACAAAAGAAAAATCAGTATAAATTAAAAAAGGCCCAGGTAAGAACAGAACTGAATAGCCTGGAGAACAAGTTGAACGCACAACAACGCGTTGTTGATGATCTTACCGCAGTGCTTGAAGCATTTACTGTCAAAGCTCCTGCTGATGGAATGGTCATCTATAAAAAGGACAGGATGGGACAAAAGATTAAAGCAGGAACAAACCTTAATCCATGGGACCTTGTTGTAGCAACATTGCCTGACCTTAGTTCAATGCTATCGAAAATTTACGTCAGTGAAATTGACATAAACAAGATATCATTAGGTCTTCCTGTCCAGATGACAGTCGATGCTTTCCCGGATAAATACTTCAGGGGAAACATAACGAGCATTGCGAATATTGGCGAACAGCTTCCAAATTCTGATACCAAAGTTTTTGAAGTTCTTGCCAGAGTACAGGAATATGAACCTGATCTGAGGCCCTCAATGACAACAACTAATAGAATCATTGTAGATACATATAATGATGTTCTCTATGTATCAAATGAGAGTATTCATGCCGGAGAAGATATGATTCCCTATGTTTATACAAAAGATGGCAGAAAGCAAATTATTGTCCCGGGCAAATCGAATGGAAGATTCACTATTGTAGAAAAAGGTCTTGAGCCTGGAGTAGATGTATGGCAGCGAGTTCCGGATAAACCAGAAAAATTCATCCTTGCAGGATCAGAATTGATAGAACTAATAAGGCAGAAAGAAAATGAGCTTGCAAGACTTGATAAGTTAGGCAATAATTAATATCTGAACTTTTATGAATAAACGTGTGTTATCATTCCAATAAAACGTGTTGGTATGGATCTCCAAACAATCCTTGGATCGGGTGGGAGCATGGGAACACTCCTGGCTCATGAGCTGAGTAATTACACATCCGGGATAAGGCTTGTAGCCCGTCATCCCCAAAAAGTTAATAGGTCAGACGAACTGTTTACTGCTGACCTGACAATGCCCGGAATGATAGATCAGGCTATTGCCGGATCAAAAGTTGTTTATCTTACACTTGGCATGGAATACAGGTTAAGTGTATGGGAATCGCGATGGCCAGCCCTGATGCGGGCAACAATTGAATCATGTGTTAAACATAATGCACGCCTCGTATTCTTCGATAATATTTACATGTACGACATTGATTCTGTCGGACACATGACTGAAGAATCTGCAATGAATCCTCCCTCAAGTAAAGGTATGATACGAAAGACACTTGTAAAGATGCTTGAAAGCGCAATCCGATCAGGAAGGCTTAAAGCCCTTATTGCAAGATCAGCTGATTTTTACGGTCCGGGGAAAGATAATATTCTTTTTAACCGCCTTGTTTATGATCGAATTACAAGTGATCAAAAGGCAATGTGGTTCATTAATGCCGATAAAAAACATTCTTTTACTCACACAGTTGATGCAGCCCGTGGTACAGCCCTGCTTGGTAATACAGATAATGCTTTTAACCAGATATGGCATCTTCCAACAAGCAGTAATACTTTGACTATAAGGGAGTTGGCCAGCATTGTTGCGCAACAGCATAATAAAATAGCCAAAATTTTTATTATACCGGAATGGTTCATAAAATTAACAGGAGTGTTTAATCCTTTGATGAAGGAAATGAAAGAGATGTTGTATCAGTATGACAGGGATTATGTCTTTGATTCATCGAAATTCATTACTCATTTCAACTACAAACCTTTAGCATATTCTGAAGGTCTGTCAAAAATGACGGTTGGTTCTGCCTCTGTTGTTGAATATTCAGAAGTATAAATCCAGTTAACCAGTGTATTTTGTTTTCTTTCATGAATTTTCTCATGGAAAGGATATTGTATTACAAAAAAAATTATTTTTACACCGCTGGATTTGAAACCTGTTGAAACTATCATACCTGCTATGCAGGAATTTAACCTAACCTGAAACCAACCTTTCAATGAGGCAGAACCCCTCCGGAATTTTCGAGGGGTTCTGTTTTTTATAATTGCTGTATTCCCAATATACGCAGGCATAATGCGATTTCTGATTTGTCTCCAACATATTTATGCGGGTCATCAGACAGCTTTACTGTTGGGTGGAATGCATCATTCACTCTAAGTTTTGACTGAGTCATCTTGATAACAATGTTTAAAGGCCTGGCGCCGGCATCATTTGAAAGAAATGTTCCAATCCCATAGACATCATGTATTCTGCCATTAATGTGCTTCCTTATTATTCTAATTTTTTTCACATCAAGGGCATCACTGAATACGATTGTTTTTGAAGCAGGATCTGTTCTCTTGCTCTGGTAGTATGCTACAGCCCTGTCAGCAAACAATAGTGGATCACCACTATCGTGTCTTATCCCATCGAATAGTTTGGCATGAAAAGTTGAAAAACCCGAAAAAAAATTACCGGTAGTATATGTGTCACTTAAAGCTGTTCCAAGGTATCCCTTATAAACATCAACCCATGCATTCAAAGCCTTCGTATTTGCATATCTGTATCCATATTCTGCCCCATGAAACATGAACCATTCATGCGGATGAGTGCCATGGGGAAATATATTATTCTTCATTGCAAGAAATACATTACTCGTACCTTTAAAATATTCTGGTGAATATTTAATTAGTGTCGAGATCACTCTTTTGTGAACATCAAATGAAAAGCGCCTTCTTGTGCCGAAATCTGAATATTCGGCTTTCAGTTCCTCAAGCTCTGTCGCTTTTATCATTGCGCGTTCTTCAACTTCTATTGGTTCAATGCCCTTCATTTTATAATAGAGCTCAGAAACAAGTGACAGAAGAGGCACTTCCCATAATACTGTTCTATACCAATATCCTTCGACAGTAATACTTATCCGGCTTCCCTTCTGTTTAATTGATACTTCTTCCGGATTATACCTGAATCCTTTCAAAAGATCTATAAAGACACGATCAAAATAATAGCACTTTTCAGTAATGAATTTTTCCTCCTCTTTGCTAAGACTTAATTCAGCCATTTTGTTAACCTCTTCTGACAGTATCTTAGCAAATCCATCAGGAAAAACATTTTCTCCCCTGTTTATAAATGAATATCTGACCTGAGCCTCAGGATACAATTTCTGAATAGCATTCATTGTTGTGAATTTGTAAAGGTCATTATCAGTAAAGTGCTGCAGGATCATCAGTTATATTGAATGTGTGCTAAGTACAAAACTGGCGCCCTCCAAATGTGCCTTGTCGAATATTGGGGCTGCAATTTTTTCGAAACCGCTGATGCTCGACATACAGTCTTCAAGAATGTATAATTTCTTTGCAATGCCAGCAATGGGAAGCAATTGTTTAATTGTAGTTGCAACACAATGGCTTCTGGCTTCACCGGCAATATATATTTTCTGGGCTTTCAGAAATTTATTTAAAAGGTCAGTATTAAGGTGAGTCTCAGGAAAGCCTGCCAGAGGAACATTTGCTTTCAGCACTCCAAAATGTTCAGTCAGAGGATTAGTGCCTTTTACAATTATTTCATAATACTTACCTTTTCGTGACCATTGCTTTACAGGTTCCATAACTTCATCAATAATGGCCGCTCCATGTGTGCCTAGGATACAATGTTCAGGCCAGATGGTATGTTGAAATTCTCCCTGGCGTTCCAGTTTCCTTAGATATTCAATTGCTTTTCCCCTCTGATAACGCGGTTGCCATATTCCTCCCAGGACTTTCTTTAAAGATATCTGTGTAAATGGTTTTGGTGAACGGCCATTTTTATCTTCCCAGAAAACAGGATGTGATATATCAACAACATTGTGACTATCCTGTGAAAGAATAATACTGTCAATAACGGATTCGTTTTTCCTGATGAAATGTGCCAGGTTCGATCCATCATTCTCCGAACCATCAACATACAACGATCCTGATTGTGAACAGAAATCATATTGCATGTCAATTATCAATAATAATATCTTTGCATTCATCACTGAATACCAGATTTTTAAGTTTCAACAAAAAAAACAGGGAAGTTGTTTCCTCTGTTATATTGAAAGGACAATTTTCCCTTTGGTTTTGGCAGTTTCTATTTGTAAATGAGCCTCCTGTACCTGGTCGAAGGAGTAAATTTTTGAGATATACGATTTCAAATGGCCCTCAGAAAGAAGCAGAGCGATTTCTTTCATGTTATTTCCATCCGATTGAACGAGAAATTTTGATCCTGTAAGTCCCATTGCTGCGGCTTTTTCTTCAATACCCTGCGATGCTGCCGAAGGAATACAAACAATAGTACCCCCCGGTCTAAGCACCTTCAGTGAACGATCTATATATTGGCCTCCTATGGTATCAAGGACAAAATCAATATCGCTAATTTCATTTTCAAAAGCAGACTTTTCATAATCTATATGAACAGAGGCGCCAAGTGAAATTACGAAATCCCGGTTCCGTTCTGAAGCAGTCCCGAACACAGTTGCCCCCAGATATTTTGCAATTTGAACAGCATAATGTCCTACTCCTCCTGCAGCTGCATGAATAAGAACCTTATCACCCTGTTTAATTTTTACTTTCTCTTTCAGCACCTGCCATGCAGTCAGTGCAGCCAATGAAGCTGCTGCAGATTCCTCGTGAGTTATTCCTTCGGGTTTCTTTGCGAGATGAGATGCAGGAACAGAAACATATTCTGCATAAGCTCTTCCATAACCAGGGAAATTAATCAAACCGAATACATCATCACCGTTCTTAAATTGGGAAACCTTGCTACCGGTTTCTACTACTGTGCCGGAGATATCCCAACCAAGGATTATTGGCATGAATTCCTTAAGCGCTCCGGCAAGGCTCTGACCTTTTCTTGTCTTAATATCGACAGGATTAATTGAAATGGCTTTGTTCCTTACAAGGACTTCAGAATCTCCGATAACAGGAACAGGCAGTTCCTTGATTACCAGGTTTTCAATACCACCAAAGTCGCTTAGAGTAATGGCTTTCATTGATTCATTTTAAATCAATAACAGCCATAATGCAAGTTTTGTTTTGATCTATTCGGTTGACTTCACAGAAGCAGCTATGGCATTCCCATTGACTTCTTCTGTAAAACCAAGTTTATTGGCTATTGAAGCAGGCAATGCATTCTTGTTTATCATGCAGCTTGTCGTTTTAAGTTTAAGAAACTCACGGGAGACGTAGATATAACCGTCGTATTTACCTGTTTTGCCCCAAGAGTTCTTTACTTTATAATAGACCCCGCCATCCTGATCTTCAGCAATACCAATGATATGCATCCCATGATCACCAGTTATTGAGAGTCCATTAAATTCATTTTGTCTTAATTCCTGAGTAACCATTTTCTGAGGATGTGGACGATTAAAATAATCATCAAATTCATCATCTGATAAACTGTCCCAGCTTTTCTCGGGAACCAATGCAACCCCCTTTTTCATGGAGAATCCTTTACCTCTCATATCGCTTGCCCATGCTACAGAATAACCATTCATTATTGAGTTATCGATTACTTCGACAAGTTCACTTAACGGAAGATTATAATATGTGCAGGGAGCCCAGTTGTCCGGTACTTCAAGTATATTTTCCTTATAATAGGGGTGATCGCTGAACGATGAAATAATTATGTAGTCATTGAAGTTCAGACCTAGCTCTTTGCTGAAACTTTCCGGTGTATAATACTTTCCTTCATAATAAAAACCAGATTCCATTTTTCCCAGATAGGCTTGCAGTATCCCACTGAATCCTTCCATCCATGCAGGAGAGTTCAAGCCTCCTTTAATAACTCCTTTCATATAACCTTTAAGGGCTGAGTCCATTTCATCATGATTATGATATTTCTGACCAAATTTTAGTCCTGTGTATATACTGTCTGGTACTAGCCCGTTCTCACGGCTGATGAGAAGCAGATCATAGTACTGGCCACCCGAGCTGAATGCGCAGGAGCCGTTACGCCTGGCATATTCTTCAGCTTTTCTTTTATATGCTTCTTTTACAATGAACATTTCAGAAAGATCAATAGGCTTGTGACCCATTCTCAATAACTCAGATTCAAGAAACGACAAACCTGAAAATGACCAGCATGTAGATGTTGTACTTTGGTTCTTCACAGGAGTTGAAGGAACTTCTTTACGAATTACAAACTTGTATTCACTATCCTGGGAGTAAACAACTTCACTTAAAAACAAGAAGAAAACAACAAACCTGACAATAGTATTCATCTGATTTTAGATTAGGCGTTGAACTATTCACTTCAGCAAAGAAAAAAATATTGTCAGCTAAATTTTTAGGAAAATGATTTTTATCATGCTAAAAATATTGACTAATGATTAAAAACAGTTGATCAAGAACGTAAAAGTAATGACCAAGACGATTTTTACCACTCAGTTGTACAATTTGAAAATTGAAAATTATAGAATACCATTTAGTCCCTTCATCCCTTCGTCCTTTCATCCTTTCATCCTTTCGTCCATTAAGTCCTCTCCTCCTTCTTCGGTGATACAATCAGCCTGTACATTGATTTTATTTTAGTTTGATTCGAATGATGGCTTATTTTGAATAGATATTTAAAATGGGGATTAATAACACTTAAGCTGTAAACTCTAAATAAAACTGTCATGAAGAGATTATCATTCATTTTATTGTTGGCGACACTGGCATTATTTAGTTGTCAGAAGGAAAAACTTGATGGTACATCAAAGATATCATTCAGGTTAACAGATGCTCCCGGAGAGTATGATGCTGTGAATGTGGAGATCAAAGGAATAGAGGTTAGAATAAATGATTCATTGATTGACCTGCAGGTTGAAGAAGGTACAATAAATTTGCTTGATTTTGCGAATGGGAAAGACACTCTGCTTGTTGATCAGACCATTCCTACCGGGAGGCTGAACCAGGTAAGACTTATACTTGGCGACAATAATACAGTAGTTATTGGTGAGAGTGTTCATGAATTAACTACTCCCAGCGCTCAGCAATCGGGTTTGAAGCTGAACTTTCAAACTGATCTTGTTGATGGCATTGCTTATGAGTACTTGATTGATTTCGATGCTGCAAGATCTATAGTAGTAACGCGAAGTGGTAAGTACATTCTCAAGCCTGTTATAAAGGTGATATCCGAGGCTGTTTCAGGCGCAATTTCCGGGATTATATCTCCAGTTTCTTCAAAGCCTGTTATTTATGCAATAGATGCTGCGAATGATTCTCTTTCAACTATTGCAGATACTGTTTCAGGCAAATTCATATTCAGGGGACTTGCAACAGGAACATATAAAGTAAGCTTTATCCCGGTTGAGCCTTACAATGAAGTTCTTGTTTCTGATATTGACGTTAAAAATGGCCTTGTAACAAAGCTGGACACTGTCAAACTTGAGTAGTTAAAAAACAATTAATCAAGAAGAAGCGCCACTTAGGTGTCTCTTTTTTTATGATCAAAGTTCGCTGGAACTGTCCAAACCATTATTTTTGGGTCGTCATTGAAAATGATATTTTGCTGGACGGCTGTTTTTGCGGATAGATGATGAACTTTTATTGAAAAATCTCCGTTTAGATTAAATACTTAACCCCGGGATGAAGAAAATCTGGAAGGTAGTTTTATTATTTGCAATTTTCATTTTGCTCTTAATTGTTGTTTTTGTTTCTTCTGTTTATTATGGCGCTTTCGGACATCTTCAGACCAGGGATGAACTCTTAAGTTACAAAAATGCTGAAGCCTCTGTTGTTCTCTCGCATGATGGAGAACTGATAGGTAAGTATTTTTATGAAAACAGGACTAACGTTACACTGTATGAGTTGCCTCCTCATCTGATAAATGCACTAATAGCAACTGAAGATGTCAGGTTTTATAACCACAAGGGATTCGATGTAAAGAGTTTTTTCAGGGTAGTATTTAAAACTATACTTCTTAACAAAAAGAGATCCGGAGGAGGCAGCACCATCACACAGCAGCTTGCTAAGAACATGTACGGCAGGGCAAACTATGGTTCGTTAACTATATTAGTAAACAAAGTTAAAGAGATTATTCTTGCACGCAGGCTTGAAGCCTCGTTCAGTAAGCAGGAAATACTCCTGTTGTATCTTAACACAGTTACTTTTGGTGAAAATGTGTTTGGCATTGAAGCAGCTGCCCGACGCTTTTTCAACAAAGAAGTTCAAGATCTGAATATCGAAGAATCTGCAGTACTTATTGGTTTGCTGAAGGCAAATAACTACTACAACCCAAGGTTATTTCCGGAGAATGCAATAAGAAGACGGAATGTGGTGCTTGGACAGATGAAAAAATACGATTTTATAACGGAGGCTGAAGCAGATTCTTTGGTAGATCTTCCTCTGATCCAGAATTATCTTAATTATGAATCAGGTGGTCCTGCCGACTATTTTCTATACCAGGTTAAGCTTGAAGCGCAGGAAATTCTTGATGATATCGGTATTAAAAGTGGTCATAGACTCAATATTGATGAAGATGGGCTTATTATTACCACAACGCTTGATCTGCAGTTACAAAAATATGCGAATGAAGCTTTTAAGGAACATCTAAGCATTATGCAGGAACGACTTAATAAGCAATATGCTACAAGATCAGGGAGGAAGGCTGCTGCTGTTGTTGCTGAGAGAGAATTGAAAAGACTTAACATGGTTAAAAGGGCTGATGAAAACAGCTTTATGGAAGGTGATAGCAGCAATGTGAAACCTGTTTCAGTCCGGGACAGCATGATTATGGCAGTTCAGACCCTTCATGCCGGATTGCTTGCACTTAATCCTGTGTCAGGCGCGGTAAAAGCATGGGTTGGTGGCATTGATTTCAGGACTCAACCATACGACCAGGTTCTGGCCCGACGACAACTTGCCTCCACTTTTAAACCTATTCTTTATGCAGAAGCCTTTGAAGAAGGAATGAAGCCATGTGATTACCTTGAGAACGACTCAATAACAGACACAGGAATTGATGGATGGACACCTTCGAATTTTGATAATACATACGGTGGAAAATACTCATTGGCAGGCGCTTTGGTACATTCAATGAATGTTCCAACGTATAATCTTTTCCTTAAATTGAACTTTGACAGACTTGATTCTTTATGGCAAAGAATGGGGTTCTTATATACGATAAACAACTACCCTTCGCTGCCCATGGGAACTGCTGAAGCTAATCTCAGAGAGGTGGCTACAGCGTATTCATCATTTGCAAATGGAGGTTATAAGATTGAGTACCAGTGCATCGAGTCGATCAAGACCCAGGCTGGCGCAATTATATGGGAAAATGAATATGTAAATGCTGATAATAGGGTACTCAGTGACTATACTGTGTCAGTTATGAGTGCAATTCTGAGGAGAGCTGTAACAAGCGGAACTGGTGCAGCAATGCAGGGAACTTATGGTGTTACATTGCCTTTTGCAGGAAAAACAGGGACTTCAACAGACTATGCCGACGCATGGTTTGCAGCCTTCAATCCATCGCTTGTAATTGTGAGCAGGGTTGGAGCTTCGTCTCCTTCAATACATTTCAATAATGGTGCTAATGGCTCTGGCAGTACTCTTGCATTACCACTGGTTGCCAGAACCCTGAGAAAAGTGCAGAATGACCAAAAGCTTAGTAAAGAACTTATTTCTCCATTTCCTGATCTTCCGGAAGAGCTTGTCTCCGAACTTAACTGTCCGGATTATAAGGAAATTGACTTCCTTGATAATTTTATGGACATTTTCCGCAGAAACAGAAAAGTAGATGAAGAAGAGCTTAAACCTGGTCAAAGATTACAAACACATGAAATAAAAGAGCCGGAACCTGAGAGGAAGTCCATATTTAGAAGATTGTTCGAAAAACGAAAGAAGGATTAACTCCGTTTATAAAATTTGATGAATGGAGGTTTTTCAATTACAATAGCAACCGATAAGAAAATAATAATCAGCATAGTATGAAATGATGTGCTGAACCACCAATTCTCAATTTTTATTACTGTTGTAAGCAGATATAGTCCTGTTGCCAGTCCTGTGTAAATGAAGAATTTTGAAAGGTTATACCTTACAGGAAAATATCTCTGTCCTATTATATATGAAAGAAGCATCATGGCGCCATAGCAGATGAAAGCAGCCCATGCAGATCCATAATAACCGTGCAGGATATGATCTGATGAACGCGGGATCCACCAGAAATTGAGCCCAAATGTAATTATTGCCCCTATCACTGAAAACCATGCCCCCCAAATAGTTTTATCCGCAAGTTTATACCATACAGAAAGGTTGTAATAAATTCCGAGGAAAAGGTGCGCCATCATGAGAATAGGGATAACAGCCCTCCCTTCATGGTATTTCTTTCCGACAAGCAAAGGGAGCACAAAATCATCAAGATATACCATTGTTCCAAGGAAAATCAATGACACAACGATTATGAAGTAATTCATTACATCTGCATAAACATCTTTAGCATTATGCTGTTTTGCCTGTGCAAAGAAAAATGGTTCGGCAGCATACCTGTATGCCTGAATAAAAATTGTCATCAGTATTGCAATCTTATAGCATCCAGAGTAAACACCAACCTGATACTCAGCATCCTGGGTAGGAACAGGAAGAAGATATCTTAGCATTAGTCTGTCGAATGTCTCATTCACTATCCCAGCCATGCCAGCAAATAGCAAAGGAAAAGCGTATATGAGCATTTTCCTCCAAAGCTTTTTGTCGAGCTGCCATTTTACTGAAAATATCTCCGGAATAAGGAGAACAAGAACCAGTCCACTCGAAATCAGATTAGAAATAAAAATATACTCTATGTTCCAGTCAGGCCTGTAAATAAGTCTGATTAATCTTGCCCCGATTTCACTATTTTTATATATCCAGGGGCACAGGAGTATAAAGAAAAGGTTCAAACCAATATTAAGTACTATACCCGTCATCTTGATCTTCGCGAATCTCCCTGGCCGGTTCAAAGATCTTAGCCTCGCAAAGGGAATTGCTGAAAGAGTATCAAGAGCCAGAATGAATGCAAACCATACAACATAATTCTTGTGATTCGCATAATCAATGAAGTCAGCAATTGGTCCGGCAAATGCAAGGACGGCAATAAGAAACGCAATTGTTGTCAGGATTAATGATAACATTGCTGTGCTATATATCCTGACTTTGTCTTCTTTTTGCTGAGAGTACCTGAAAAAGGCTGTTTCCATTCCATAAGAAAGAGCAACAAGGAGGAAAGCAGAATAGGAATAAAAGACACTTACAGTTCCATATAAGTCTGGTTGAAAAATGTTTGTATAGAGAGGAACAAGAAGATAACTGAGGATCCTCCCAAGAATGAGAGGGATTCCATAAACTGCAGTTTGCCCGGCCAGCTTTTTGATTTCACTCACATGACAAAGATAATATTTAACTCATTTGAATTTAATCTTTGCGTAAAACGGAAAAAACAAATAGAGTGCTTTGTTGTTCCTGTTTCAGAAGAGAAAAGACTTATATTATTTGTAATTTTATTGAATGAACAATACCGGAAAGATCCTTATTATTGTTGGCCTTGTGCTTGTTGTGGCTGGATTAATTATCTGGCTTGCCGGCGATAAGTTTAACTGGTTCGGACGTCTCCCCGGCGATATCAAGATTGAAAGAGAGAATACAAGGTTTTACTTTCCAATAACAACAATGATAATACTGAGTATCCTCGTCTCGGGGATAATGTGGATAATAAGGAAGTTTTTTTAGATCCCTGCTCATTGAGCAGAGACGAAATGGGCAGATCAAGGTGCCCTGCCCTCAGCATTCAACCCTGGTGCCCTGCGCTCTGCGCTTCCTCTTCTTTGTAGAGATCATCGTAATAATCAAGTCCCAGGTGAGTGATTAGATCTTCTCCCATGAGATGCCGAAGTGTATTCTCAAGCTTTTCGAGTTGTCTGAAAACATCATTCTGTGGAGGTAGTCCCTGAGCAGTCTGGGGCGATTTGAAATAGAATGACAACCATTCCTGTAACCCTTTCATCCCTGCTCTTTTTGCAAGGTCGAGAAAAAGAGCAATATCAAGCGCTAATGGAGCTGCAAGTATCGAATCGCGACATGAGAAATTAATCTTTATCTGCATCTTGTAACCACGCCATCCGAAAATATCGATGTTATCCCAGCTTTCTTTGAAATCACCCCTTGGAGGATAATACTCAATTCTCACCTTATGATATACATTGCCGTAAAGATCAGGGAACAATTCAGGTTCTAGTATATCTTCAATGACCCCGGATTTCGAAACCTCCTTTGATTTAAAATTGTCGGGATTGTTAAGTACTTCACCATCCCTGTTACCTAAAATATTTGTTGAGAACCACCCGTCAATGCCTAATAGTCTTGCTCTAAGTCCGGGTGCAAGCATGGTCTTCATAAATGTTTGTCCCGATTTATAATCTTTACCGCTGAGAGGTGTTTCTGTAATGTTTGCAAGCTCGGTAATTGCAGGAACATCACATGACAGGTTTGGTGATCCATTAGCGTAAGGAACGCCTGATTTTAGGGCTGCATACGCGTAGATCATACTTGGTGGAATTGAAGGATCATTATTCCTTAATCCTTCCTCAAGGACCTGCAGGCTTTGGTGAACAGGTGAAACCTTAGTATAGGCTTCTGTGGATGCACACCAAACCATTACCAAACGGTTACAGCTGTTTTCTTTCCTGAAATTGTCGATATCCTTTATCAACTCATTTGCCAAGTCCATTTTTGTAGCTGCATTCTTTATGTTCACGGCTCTAAGGACGGGAATATAGGCCGGATCGTAAACAGCTTTCATCGGTTTGATTGAACTGAGTTCAGTTCTGAAATATTCGATGAGTGGTTTATCAAGAACATTTGCCTTTATAGCAGCCTCATAAGCATTATCTTCAAATATATCCCAACCTCCGAATACAATATCATTAATGTTTGCAAGGGGGACAAAATCCTTTATAAGAGGATTTCTTTTTTCAGTTCTCTTTCCTAATCTTATCCTTCCCATCTGGGATAATGATCCCACCGGTAATGCTATCCCTTCCTTTGCAGCAAGTACTCCCGTAATAAGTGTTGTTGCAACTGCACCAATGCCTGGCAATAAGACTCCAAGTCTCCCTTCAGCAACCTGTATCTTTTTCATATTAATTTTAGTATTAATCCTAGTCTGTTTAACCTGGTTGATCAAACCTCTTATTCGTTAAACAATTATTTTTACATTCAGGTCGTCAGAAACAATGTTTTTTGATGATAAATCTTACAATATGCCATCAGGAGAATTCAGGAGAATGATCCTTGTATATTCTACATCAAGATTGATGATGCTTACCGAAGCAGGGCTGATCTCAAGGCGTTGCATCATGTCGATGTGCATTCCGGCAAAATATGTCACAGCTATTTTAATCATATCAGAGTGACTTACTATAGCGATATTAGTTTCAGGATATCCCAAGCATACCTTCAGTATGCCATTTACGATCCTGTATTGCGCTTCAAGTATTAATTCGCCTCCGGGTATTCTTGTGATACTCCTGAACAGGTTGAATCTCTTGAATACGGGGTCATTATTAAGATCGTCAATCTTCATTCCAGTCCATATACCGAAATCAAGCTCATTAAAATCATTTGAGGTTATAAGGTTAATCCCTTTTGATTTTGCTATATATTCCGCAGTTTGTATTGCACGGTCAAGCGGACTACAATATATAGCACTCAGCTTTTTTCGGGCTAACCTGTGTGAAAGCGTTAAGGCCTGTTCTGTCCCTTCTTTGTTTATTGAAATACCCGGTTGACGTCCTGTCAGGATTTTACCGATATGGTCAGTTGATGCATGTCTGATTAATACTATTTCAGTCATGAATCTAGAACCATAAAAAAGAGCTTTTTGTTTGTAATAGTTTAAGCTAAAATGTGAAGTTTCAGCTTGCAATAAGTCCGCTTGTAAGGTGGTCAACGAGCGATCGGTAATGTGCCTGCTTGCGCATCAGGTCAAGATGAGTTCCTGATTCAATTATCTTACCATTCTTTAAAACCATAATCACATCAGATTTTACAATTGTTGAAAGCCTGTGTGCTATGGTAATTGTTGTCCTGTTAGCGCTTAATCTTTCTATTGCTTTCTGAACACTCGCTTCAACCTCAAGGTCGAGCGATGCAGTGGCTTCGTCAAGGATAAGAATTGGAGGATTAAGCAATACTGCCCTTGCAATTGCAATTCTCTGTCGCTCGCCAAGACTCATATTACTGCCTCTTTCCCCTACAACGCTATAATAACCGTCAGGCATCTGTATTATACGGTCATGAATATTAGCGACTTTTGCTGCGGCAATTATTTCATCAATTGTGGCCTCTTTTTTCCCATAAGCAATATTGTTCCTTATTGATTCATTGAAAAGCAAAGGCTCCTGGAGAACTATTCCTATGTTATTTCTTAGTGATTTCTGCTTTACCGACCTAAGATCAATGCCATCTATCGATATAGATCCTTCAGCAGGATCATAAAACCTTTGAATAAGTGAGATAATAGTAGATTTTCCTGAACCTGATGGCCCAACAATGGCCACAGATTGGCCTGGTTTAATCGTAAAGTTCAGGTTGTTCAACAAATAGCAATTTGAATTCTTATAGCTGAAGCTTACATTTTCAAAGCGGATCTCGCCCTTAAGGTTCTTTAGGCAAATGGCATCAGGTTTATCGCCAATAAATTCCTGGTTATCAAGAATTCCGAAAATATGTTCAAGTGAAACATTTGCATTTTTCAGAACTCTATAAGTGTTTGTAAGAGAGGTAACAGGACCGAATAATGCTGCGATATATGCAAGGAAGGCAACGAGTGTCCCAATAGTCATTTTACCATTGATGATTAAATAAGCGCCTATGCCGAGAGCTGCAATTCGTGCAATAACGATTACAAATTTCTGAAGCGATCCTATTAAAGAATCGTAGTAAACACCTTTGCTGACTTTCCCATTTGCACGTTTAACATTTTTCATGAAGCGCATTTTCTCATGATCTTCCATTGCAAAGCTTCTGACAGTTATTATTGAGGAGAGCACTTCGTTGAATCTTGAATATATTTTGCCCCATTGATTCATCAGGAATTTTTCTCTTTTAACCTGTTTTGGAGAAACTTTCCATGCAATAATCGTTGGGAGGGGAGCAAAGACAAGGACAAGCAGGGTCATTTTAAAGTCGAGCTTCAACATAACTATTATTGCCATTAAGAGGAACATCACTGATGGCAACACGTTGAAAAATATTTCGCTTACTGCTCCTGTGAATGATTGTATGGACCTTTCGAGCTTCATCATTATTGAACCTACACCTTCTTTTTTGTGAAAGTCGGATGGAAGTACATGCAGGCGGCCAACAACTTCATTTAGAAGATAATCATGAATCTTTAGTCTTACGTCCCAGCCCATCCAGTTTGAGAATGCCGATGCCAGGTTGGATAAGAGCGAAACAGAAGCAAATATTATTATACCATAAATGAGATAATTTAAAGATGATGAGGTTCCAATGTTATCGATTATTGATTTAATGATAACAGGTTCTACAACATTGGAGCCGGCAACGATGGCTGTTAACAAAAGTATTGTTGTAATTTTCCATTTGTAAGGATTTACAAGTTTAAGCGCTCTTATATAGTAGGTTTTTTTTAATGCTTTAGCGGAAGAATTCATTATGATCTCCTGTCGTTTAGATTTTATATTCCAGAATTGAGTTTAGACCCAATGACAACGTCGTTAGTCACTTAATTATTGTGATTGGTCAAAGTTAATATGAAATTGTAGTGAATTGCTATGACTTCTCGTCCATTAAGTCCAAGTCCATTAAGTCAATTAAGTCCATGAAGTCCATTAAGTCAATGTTCCACTATAGCTAAGTCCCTAAGTCATTCTTCTCAACTCTGAAACAACACTCCTGATAATGCTATCCCAATCTCCAGGTTTAGCCTGCCTGAAAATCTTCATGGAAGGGTACCAGGGACTATCAGAACGACCTTCCATCCATCGCCAGTCAGGTTCGGAATGTAGCAGGAGCCATACTGGAATACTAAGCGCGCCTGCCAGGTGTGCAGGCATTGAATCGATTGTAATCAGAACACTGAGACCGGCAATAATCCGTGCATGTTCATACAATGTACACTTGCCCGGATGGATGCCATAACCAGGTTGCCAGCCTGCACCAGCTGCATCGTCCTGAAGAATGTAAATATCAATACCTTTTATGTTGAACAATGGTTTCAGAATGGAGAATGGAATATTGCGGGCAGTATCCCAATCGCCGGCTTTCCAGACAATACCTGCTGCGAACTTATGTTGCCTGGCTGAAATATTAAGTGGTTGAACATATAAATATGGAAAATCGGAAGGTATTGTTTCCAGTGTAGTTCTGAAGTAATAGGGGAGTTCCATTATTTCGATGTCAGCATCATATTCGATACCTGGTTCACCATCGTTTAAAGGAATTAATCTGCTGAATCCATCTGTTGTTTGAAGGAGTTCGATAAGCCTGGGCTGAGCCCAAAGTGTTACTTCAGATGCAATTTTTTTTAGATGAGGTAAGTACCTGATAAACTGAATAGTGTCGCCAAGGCCATGATAGCATCTTACAAGAACACGTTTGTCTTCAAGTGGAGAACCGTCCCAGATACACTGATAATGGCGTGGCAGGTTTAAATAATCCCTGTTTATTCCTGATTTTGTAATAATGTCACTATGTTTCCAGGCTTCTTCGAACATACCTTTCCGCATGAAATTTATCCATGGCTCAGCCGAAAAGGTTTGCTTAGGCATATTTTCGCATCATAGTAACGCAGAAATCAGCAAATTCGTCAATGTTTCGTGGGGCGCTTGTATGATGAGGCATTATGCCCTTCGATTCGGGTGTGAAACAGAAAGTGGCTGTTACATCGAAAGGTTCGAGTGACTTCATCAGCCTGTCGAACCATCTTTTTGCATCAGGTCGCAGGTAATCTGACCAGCTCAGGCCTGTTCTTAGTTTTTTTACATTCAGTTTTTTCAGCCATTTAACTGCAGAATCAAGTCTTGGATCTTCAAAATGAAACCACTGGCATAAACCGATTTCAGGTGTAAGCCCTGCAAAATGTTTCAAAGCAAGTTTTGGTGTGCCGTCTTCGCGAAGAAGGCCCATATAGAAATGCCTGTAGTAAGATGATCCTTCGGCTTCGCGATGCCTTGTTGTTGCTTCCCACGTTTTAGGAAGATCGAAGAGACTGTACCAGTGGATCCTGTCTGATTTACCCGACAGTAATTCTGCGGTACGGAGCAATCCAAACTCCTGAACTTCTTCCGCGCCAAAACTGGAGACACCAACTTCAGTTATCCATACTGGCAGGTCAGTAACAGTTTTGATCTCAGTTATCTTATCAGGCCATTCATTGATGCTCCAGAGATTCCAGTCAAGAGGAAAACCATGTATAGCAACAGCATCCAGATCGTTCAGGGCGCCTTCATCGCTGAGTAAGTTCAAGAAGCCGGGATCAATTGGTGATAAGCCGCCGAGCACTCTTAAAATACCAGGTTTTTCAGTCCGTGCTGCATTTGCCGCAAGCTTAACCATACTAGAATAGATCTTCCAGCCAGGATCGACCTCAAAATCCCAGTGAGATTTATTATTCGGCTCATTCCAGAAGTTTACGGCTTCTATCATAATCTGTCTTCAAAATTGTAAGGGATACTGCATTACCCCACAAACAAAGGTTTGTAGATGCTCAGGTACTATGAAGACAAAATATGGGTTTGTTTTGTTTTGTTTCCAGAGAAAACATTTCAAATTTTCATTATTTCTCGCAGATTCGTACAGAGAAGAATGGGACAAATCCCGGTTAGGCATTAAATATCGGTAGAAAGTTAAGTAACCCCTTGAAAACGCAAGTCCCGTAGGGAAGCAATATGTAAGGGATATAAACAAATTTGAATTATTAACCGGACAGCAGTGTTTTTCAAATTTTCAAATTTTCAGATTTGATAATCTTTCAATTGCCGATACAACATTCTCCCTGGTGGCAAACGATGAGAAACGTATATAACCTTCCCCAGAAGGACCAAATCCTGATCCTGGTGTTCCAACAATATTAACTTCATGAAGAAGTTTATTGAACAGGTCCCATGACTTTATTCCACGTCCTGAATCTACCCAGACATAAGGTGCATTCTTTCCACCGAAAACTTTGAAGCCCATTCCGGATAGTCCTTCACGCAGTAGCCTGGCATTATCCATGTAATAAGCAATAGTTGCTTTCACTTCCTTTTTACCTTCTTCAGTGTAGATTGCAGCTGCCGCTTTCTGAACAGGATAAGAAACGCCATTGAACTTTGTTGTATGTCTCCTGTACCAAAGGTCATATAATGGTTTTGCCATTCCATCAGCAGTATATGCCACCAGGTCCTTTGGGATTACTGTAAATGCACATCTTGTTCCTGTAAAGCCTGCTGTTTTTGAGAAACTTCTGAACTCAATTGCCACTTTCCTGGAGCCTTCTATCTCGAAAATCGAATGTGGAATATCAGCTTCAGAAATATATGCTTCATAAGCTGCATCATATAAAATTATTGATTTGTTTGCTATAGCGTAATCAACCCATTTCTTTAATTCATGCTTCGTTATTGTTTGTCCTGTTGGATTATTAGGATAGCACAGTATGATTATATCAATCTTTTTTGCAGGGATCTGTGGAATAAAATTATTCTCTTTTGTACATGGCAGGTAAGTAAGACCTTCATAGTACCCGTTTGAAATATATCCTGTTCTTCCCATCATTACACTCGAATCAACATAAACAGGGTAAACCGGATCCTGCACTGCTACTATGTTATCAGTTCCAAAGATCTCCAGGATGTTGCCGGTATCGCATTTTGAGCCGTCAGATACAAATATTTCATCTGGCTCAATATTTGCTCCACGCGCTTTGTAATCATTATTTGCGATTGCCTCACGAAGAAAATCATACCCTTGCTCCGGACCGTATCCTTTGAATGTTTTATGATCAGCCATTTCATTTACACCCTCATGAAAAGCCTTTATCACACTTGGGGTAAGAGGTTGTGTTACATCACCAATACCCATCCTTATTATATTTGCATTTGGATTTGCATTTTGGAATTCACGAACCCTGCGTCCTATTTCTGGAAAAAGGTATGATGTCTGTAGTTTAAAATAATTCTCGTTAATCCTGGCCATTATTTATATTTTTGCTGGCAAAGATATAAAGTAAAAATGCAATATTGCTTTATAAATTAAATGATGTTTTCAGATGTTTGTTAATATTTAATATTGCATTACTATTAGTTTTTTAAAAATTGTATAATGATAGCGAACAGTTTTTTTAAATTACACGGGCTTGGAAATGAATATGTTGTCCTTGACAGTAATAATATTAATTTCAGGTTAACAACGCAAGCCATAAAGAGGATCTGTAATATTAATTTCGGTATTGGTTCTGATGGTATTGTATTGAAGGTGCCATCTTCAAAGGCTGATTTTGGATTCAGGGTCTATAACCCTGATGGATCAGAAGCTGAAAAAAGTGGTAACGGCCTTCGTATTTTTTGCAAATTTTTATACGATAATGGTTATGTGCAAAAAAAACAGTTTTCTGTTGAAACTCTAACCGATATTGTATTTGCCGAGATAATTGAGGTAAGAAACAACAAGGCTTTACTGATAAAAGTAGATATGGGTAAAGCTATTTTCAAATCTTCATTGATACCTGTCAAATCTGACACTCCAGAATTTATCGCTCAAAAAATAATTGCCGGAGACAGGGAATACGAGGTGAACTGCGTTTCAGTCGGCAATCCTCACTGCGTTGTTATTAAAGACAAACTTGAGGAAGCTGAGATCAGGAAATATGGTCCCCTTCTTGAAAATCATCCTTTGTTTCCAAACAGGATAAACGTTCAGTTTGCAAAGGTTCTTTCTGAACATGATGCTGAAATACTGATATGGGAGAGAGGAGCGGGATTTACACTGGCTTCGGGTAGTTCATCATGCGCAGCTTCATGTATACTTGTGAAAAGAGGACTAATAAAAGGTGATCTTAAGATGCACATGCAGGGTGGAACACTCGATATCCAGATTGATAAAGAATGGAATATCAGGATGACAGGGCCGGTTCGTGAAATTGCCTCAGGAGTTCTAAGCAATGAGTTGATTGAGGATATTGACTTAAAACAATAGTGAAAAAAAGAGGCAGTTTTAAGCTGCCTCATTTGTCATTTGTTTATGATTTTTTCTGTTATCTCAACAGCATCAACAACATACTTCTCGCAATACGTGTCAAATAATTTTAATGAAACAATTTTCTTATGATCATCAGGATCATTCATATTATAACCTTTTAGTAGTTCCCGGCAATTTACAGTGCCATTAAGTTTAATAAATTCGGCGAAAAGCTCTTTTGTATAATTATATGTTTCTTTTTTCTTCTCTTCCGTATCACCCATAGCTTTTCCATATTTTATGCCTAATGCCATCATGGCTCCAGTAACAGCTCCACAAACATTCTGTTGTCTTCCCATTCCACCGCCGAAAGCACAGGATGCTTTTAAACACTGGTTCTCAGTCAGCCCGTATTCAGTTCCGAATACTGTAAATACAGACTGTGAACAATTAAAATGATCCCTGAAATACTTTAAGGCTTTTTCTTTCTTTTCCATTTATTGTAATTTGAAAATTTGAAAATGTAAAAAAGGTCCATTTGTCTCTCTGTCCCTAAGTAGCTTCGATTAAGTCCATTAAGTCCCTACGTCATTCTTCTACTGCTGCAACTTTACTTTGTATGTTTTCACAATTCCGTTATAATCAAATCTTACTACAGCAGTTCCTGTAGTTGATTCAGGTTGAGTGATGGCAACTTTAACTTTAGGATCGCTGGCTGATGCTGTCACTGAAGGTGCTGCGGTAATGTCAGCAGGTGTTTTGTATGTAGCCTCATAAAGATCAAGATCAACAATACCATTGGCGTTCGTTGACCTGACTGGAGTAGCTGGTAAGTCAACAGCAACACCATTAACCTTAATGCTTACTGTTGGAACCGGCTGGTAGTCTATTTTCTTCTTCTTTGAGCTGAAACCAAGGCCAACAAGATCAAACAGGGTACCTTTGTCTGCGCCTTCAACAACAAGGAAAATCGCATGTTTCTTGTCAAGTTTGTCGACGAATTTTGAAACATCTACAGTGAACTTAGTTGTTTGCTGAGCTGCATTTGCAGGTACATTTATTTCGCCTATTTTTTTGCCTTTCCAGGCACTGTTATCCCATGGTCCATCGAGCCAGACATTAACTTTAAAAGCATTCTTTGTTTTAGGTGTCAGGAAGAGATTGAATGCTGTTTTGTTTTTCGGTGATACACCTTCAAAAGCTTTCAGCCCTTTCTGATCTTTTGCAAGGCCTCCAAATCCAAAGTATTTGTATCCTATTATCAGGCCGTTTTCGGCAGTAATTGGCATATTGTTGTCCCAGATATCCCATGAGTCCTGCTGACTGCTTGTGTTTGAAAGATAGCAGGCATATCCGGCAGAATAATATTTATAAGGATCGAGACCATAAATATGAAATCCTTCAGATGCAACTTCAGCTCCGGTATATTCTTTACCCTGGCTGTCTTTTACAGTCCATTTATTATCTGAGGCATAAGGGTCATAACCCCTGATAACTACTTTTCCTCCATCAGCCACAGATTTCTCATCCCATTGAACGGTAACAGGCGCTACCATTGGTTGGCGTGCATTTCCAAAACCTCTTGGAGCGCGATGGTAGAATACATACCACTGGTCATTTATCAGTTGAAGGCTTCCATGTGTATTGTGCCCTGAATAACCCGTCTGTAAGGCAGAACCATCTTCATTAAGAACCGGACCTCTTGAATCAACAAGAACACCACCTGCTTTCCATGGTCCGAGTGGAGAGTCTCCATAAGCATAGCGCAATGCCGAGTTGGTGCTGCTTAATCCATATTCCGGGCCAGAATAGCCGCTGTAAACCCATACATATTTATTGCCTATCTGACGTATTGAGGCTGCTTCAAAGAAGTTGAATGAACCAAGGTCTTCGCCAGGGTATACAGCTGCATACTTAGTCCCCTCGGGATCTCTGACGACGCCATATCTTGAGCTCGCAGGAATAAAATAATCAATGGCCTTAGTGCCCTGGCGAAGCGAATACATTGTATTCTGATCAAGTTGACCAGCAGTTGATCTCTGGAATCCCCAGAATCCATAAGCTCTGAAACCAATCTCATAATCCGGATCTTTCGGATCAGTAATGTATTCAATAAAAACAGCGGGGTCAAATCCCATTGTGCTTCCGGGAACAGTGCCTAATCCATCAGCAGTAACGTTTATTGGTGTGAATGGACCATCGGGACGACTGCCCTTGGCAACCATTGCTTCCCTGTTGCGGCCGCGACTGTGAGGATATAGATAATATTCCTTTGTACCGTCTTTCTTTTTGATCTCTACAAGATCAGGTGCATACATTACATCCCATTGATTTGCAATAGGATAGGTAAAAATTGATCCTTCATCGCGCCAGTTTGAAAGGTCTTCAACAGGAGCAGACCAGGCCCTTATATCGGGACCACAATAGCTTGTGGCTCTTACATCGTGTGAGCCAATGATATAGAAGCGATACTTGCCGGGATTGTCCGGATCTTCGAAGACACGGGGTTCTCCATCCGGAAGATGTTCCCAGAGAGGCAGATAAGGATTACCGGCTCCACGATAAGTAAATTGATTGGCATTGTCTTTTTTAGGTTCATTACCGGTGCCTTTTGACTCTGTACAAGTAAAGAGGAATATGGCAACTAATAGTAATAATGACTGTGCTGATACAAGTTTCTTCATTTTTATTCTCTTTTTTGTTCTCCAAAGATTCATTGTAAGCCAGATAATTTTCAAATTCTGAAAATATATGGCGAATACAAACTTAAAAAAAATGGCGATAAATTTGGGGTATCATCCTGATTTTAAAAATTATTTCGAGATACCCGTTTGCGGTTCATTTGAATTTATTCCCTTCCTGTTAGACAAAAATTTATAAAAATGATTATTCTTTTTATGTAATGGCTTAATTATTGATAATACAATTTCAACCATATTAAACTTAAACTGTGATGAAGAATCTTTATTTATGTTTGATCCTCCTGTCGCTGACTACAGGTACATTTTCTCAGGGCATCAATTATTCTCTAAAAGGGACTGTTAATAAAAAAATAATTGACCCATCTGGTTCAATTACAATTGATGAAGGCAGGAAGGTGACAATAAACAGATTGATGAATCATCCGGTTTATGGTTATTGTTATGTAGTTGGAGATGGAATTATTATAAGTGCGGGAGATCTTTCGAAAATTTCTCTTGATAATTTAATGGATAGAGCTCAGGTATGGCAAAGACTTAGATTGGAAAAAGGACTTGATCTATACCATCTTCAAAATGGATATAGCTACGAGCTTCGAAAAGATCTTGAGGATGAGTCGTTAGATATGCTTAGCAATTTTCAGAAGAACTATGGATTCTATGATGATGCTTTCCTCAATGAATATTTACATTCAATTTTGTACAAAATACACCCGATTACTCCAGGTGATGGCAGGCCCGGAAACCTTGATATTAAAGTTATTAACAGCAGTGAACCTAATTCATTTAGCACTTCCGGAGGAACTGTTATCATCACAACAGGTATGTTGTCTACTATCATGTCAGAAGATGAACTATATGCCGTCATTGCTCATGAAGTTGCACATTTTGCACTTGATCACCAGGTTCTGAATATTATAAAGGAAACTCAAAGACAAAAAAGAGCAGAGTTTTGGTCAACTGTTGCAACTGCTGCTGTGGCAACAGCAGAACTCTATTCAGCTCAAAAAAACGAATCGTATGGATACTACCTTCCTATTGGAACATTAACAAGTGTTACAGATATCTTATCAACATCTGTTGCAGCTTTAATAAGCCAAAGGCTTGGCGCCAAATACAACAATGAACAGGAAAGGGAGGCTGATAAGGCAGCAATTGAAATTTTAACTTTTCTGAAAAAAGATCCTAAAGCCTTATCTGCTGCCTTAACACGATTAAAGGAGTATTATCTCCTGAACGGGGATATGATCGCCTTGTCATCTGCCGGAACACAGCCTTCTTTAAATCAAAGGATTGCAGACATTGGCTCTGTAGATATCAACAACTACATTGATGAAAAATATAATAAGATAATCTCATTTATTAATTCCTATAATGCCATTGAAGAATATAACCGTTCCCATTTCGAAACGGCTCTGAACCTGGCAAATAGAAATATAAACTCAGGCGTAAGTATTGAAGATGATCTTGTACTTAAGGCAATTTGTCTGAGAACATTATATGATACACAAGAGTCAAATCAGGAAGCTCTTAAATTGATCAATAAAGCTAAAACATTAGATATTACTCCTAATGTAAATATCTATAAACAGGAAGGAATAACCCTGTTGCGCCTTGGAAAGTATTATGATGCAGTAATTGCCTTTAAGGTATACCTTGGTAAACTCGAATCACAGGAGGTAAAAACTGATTACATCACAAGCGAAATTGAATGGTCGCGTAAGATGATCTATAAGGCAGCGTTATTGTAAGAATGACTAAGTGAAGAAGTCACAAAGGGACTTAGGGACCTTGAAAAGATGACTTAATGGACTTAATGGACTTGATGGACGAAGAGACTTAGGGACTCACAATACAAATTTTTTCAAATTTTCAAATTATTCTGGACTTGAAAATTTACTTACTTTGATGACCTTAATCCCCGACCATGAAAAAAGCAATTCTTCTTCCCCTGATTTGTTTAAGTATAAACCTGTTTTCGCAGGAAGTGAAAGAAACTGAGATTAAATCGACAATCTCGGGTGTGACTGTTTACCTGACAGGCGCCCAAATAAACAGGTCTGCTGAAGCTGATCTGACTCCAGGTAAAAAGACATTGAAATTCGTAATTCTTTCACCCTTTATTGATGCGAAGAGCATTAATATAAAATCGACAGGTGATTTTACAATACTGTCTGTAAACCACTTCCAGAATTACATGCAGCAGCAGGCAAAGACAAAAAACTTCGAAGAGCTTCTTCATCAAAAAGAGGAAATAGAGAAGAAGATCGACCTGGAGAATACTTATTTAACAATACTGGCAGAGGAGTTGAGCTTCCTAAAGAGATTTTCTGTGGGTGAATCTGATAATTCCAATATTAATGTTCTTGCCTTTAAAGAGTCTGTGAGTTTTTTCTCGGAGAAAGTGACGGCAAACAGGCTAAAGCAGCTGGAGAGAAGCGCAACACTAAAGACTCTTGCAAGTGAGCTTGAAAAGGTAAACAGTCAGCTTAAAGCCGCATCAGAAAAATCTGACATTCCCACAGGTGAGATAATAGTAACTGTTGAGGCAAAACAAAATGTTCATGCCGAATTCTCTTTTTCATACATAGTTAAAAATGCAGGGTGGTTTCCAAGCTATGATGTAAGAGTGAAAACAATTGATGATCCGGTGAGCCTTGTTTACCGTGCTAACATACACCAGAACACTTACGAGGACTGGAATAATGTTAAGCTAGTTCTTTCATCTGCCAACCCTGATGAAGAAACCGCATATCAGGAATTGAAGCCTTACCTTCTTGATTATAACATAAGACCTCCATCATACTCAGATAATATTAATACGGTATCAGGGTATGTTTATGATCAGAATACAAAAGAACCACTTATAGGTGCGAATCTTAATATTAAAGGAACAACTATCGGGACTATTGCAGATATTAATGGTTATTATAAACTGTCAGTTCCACCGTCGGGAGGAACTTTGGTATGCAGTTTTATTGGATATAGAAGCCAGGAAGTTCCAATCTCGGGTCAGACTATTAACATTAACATGGTAGAAGACGCAGTAAATCTGGAAGAAGTGGTGGTTATGGGTTATGGGGCAATACAAGGGAGAGCCAGAGGCCTTGAAACAAAGAGAAGCCTGGCGGATGAATCTGAAATAATGAATGCACCTGCACCCAGTCCTTTGATACAGGTGGAGCAGTCACGGAACCAGACTAACTTTGAATTCAGTATTGCCAATCCTTATACAGTGCCATCAGATGGCAAGAACCTTGTTATAGATTTTGAAAGGTATGAATTACCTACCTCTTATGAATACCATGCTACTCCTAAGATCAGCACGGATGCTTTCCTGATAGCCCGCGTAATTGACTGGGAGAAATATAATCTTCTCGAAGGCGAAGCAAACATCTTTTTCGAGGATACATATACCGGAAAAACATTACTTGACTTAAGATATATGTCCGATACGCTGTCTCTCTCACTTGGCAGGGACAAGAGTGTAATAATAAAAAGAGACCTGCAAAAGCAGCTGACAACAAAACAATTGCTTGGCGCTAAGAAGGAAGAAACAAAATCATGGCTCATATCTGTAAAGAATAACAAGCTCCAGGATATAGACATAATAATTGAAGACCAGGTACCTGTTTCAACAAGAGAGGAGATAGAAGTAGCCGAATTAAACTTAAGTAACGCAACCAAAGATGTTGAGTCCGGCAAGCTTACCTGGAAGTTTAACCTTAAACCCTCGGAGAAGAAGGATATTGAGTTGAAATACTCTGTGAAATACCCGAAGAACAGGAGGTTGGTTGTGGAATGAGGAGGAATGACGAATGGACCTTTAGAAGTGACGAAGAGACTAAGGGACAGGGAGGCTTCTGGACTCACAATACATTTTCAAATTTTCAAGTTTCCAATCTTCACAAACCTGTTTTCTACTATTCAGGTGTTTATGGTGGATACTATACCGCAACCTATGACTTAAGATCTCTCAATCAATATAATTATGGCATTAAATGTAATTTTCAATTGCTGCCATTTCTTATAAAGAAGCATGTTCCAAAATTTGATCTTTATTTGTCAGGAAAATTTGGTGGTAAAACAATCAAAGGTAACATCGTCAAAGGCTCCAAAACTAAAGAATATCATTCAATAGGTGCAGGAACAGCATTCTATCTTTTTAACCATGTTGGAGTATTTGGTGAGTATGAATACGGTAAGTTAAATAATATAAATATCAACATTGGCTTGTCGGTAAGGTTTAGGTGACCTCAATTACCATCGACTTAAGTCGATAACAACTTCTTCAGATGCTTGACACCCTCAGCGCCACACCCGGATTGTGCGTCGCAGGAATTGAAAAGCATTAAGAAAGGCAAAAGCAGAATTAAGGCTGATTTCATACTAAGTTTTGAAATTGTTAAAAGAATATATTGAAGAGGTAACCTACCAGAATTATACCCGTGCCAATGACCCCAATAAATGTAAATATCAAGGGCAGTTTCAGGACTTTCCTGAGAATGATCATCTCTGGAAGTGAAAGACCTATCACAGCCATCATAAAAGCAAGAGAAGTGCCAAGTGCAGCGCCTTTCTCAAGCAGAACAGACACAATTGGAACGATACCAGCTGCGTTTGAGTAAAGGGGTATGCCAATCAATACCGATAATGGGACAGAATACCAGACTGACTTTCCCATAAGGGATGCCATATAATCTTCGGGGACATACCCGTGGGCAAACGCACCGACCGCTATTCCAAGAGCAACATACATCCAGACCTTTGCTACAATCTCTTTTACAGCAGAAAAACCCATCTGGACACGATTTCCCCAGTTTGTACTTTCTTCTTCCTGCCTGTTACTTCCCATGTGCATTGAATAAACCCATGGTTCTACCCATTTTTCAAGTTTAAGGAAACCAATAGTCCAGCCAGCGGCAATGGCAATTGTGAGACCGGTAATGACATAAATCAGTGCAACTTTCACCCCGAACATACCAAAAAGCAGTACAACAGCCACCTCATTAATCATCGGTGCCGCTATCAGAAATGAAAATGTAACTCCGAGCGGAACTCCTGATTCCACAAATCCAATGAACAATGGTATCGCAGAGCAGGAACAGAATGGCGTTACGATTCCCAGACCTGCAGCCATAACATTGCCGGTGAATGTTCTTTTGCCTTCAAGAGCCTTCCGTGTGCGTTCCGGAGTGAAGAAAGTTCTGATGATTCCGACAAAGAAAACTATCAGCGCCAACAGCAGCATGACCTTTGGAACCTCAAATATAAAAAACCTGACTGCCTCTGTAAGCCGTTTCCCTGGAGTCATGCCGAAAACTGAGTTGACAAGCCAATCAGTTATGGGCTGGAGATAATGGTAGAGTATGAACCATGCTGGTAATAGAATGATGAGAAGCAGGATGTTTGTATTTCTATCCTTCATCATGATTTTATAAAATAGATTCTGATGATGTAGTACAATCCTATTATTATGAAAAGCACAGCCGCAAACCTTCGGAACCAGAGTTCAAACGATTTGATCCTGTTATAAAAACTACTTACCCTGCTAACCGTAAATGCTATCAGCCATGCAAGAATGATGACCGGGATAGCTGTAGCAATCGCAAAGATTACCGGCAGGTAAAGACCTGATGCACTTGAAACTGAAAGCGGGATAAGCATACCAAAGTAAAGCACTCCACTATAGGGGCAGAATGCAAGTGCCAGAACAAGTCCAAGCAGGATGGCATCAGCATATCCCAATCTTTTTTTCTTTTCCATACCGGCTGATAGTCGTTGTAGTATGGGGATATTGATCCTGATCAGGTCAAGCATAAAGAGACCAATGATAAGAAGGAGGGGACCGATAATCTTTTCACCATATCTCTGGAGGACACCTGAGAACTGAAGCTGATCAGCGCCAAGCATTATGATGAACGCCAAACCTGTATAGGTAAGGGCTCTCCCGGCTGTATAGAATACTCCGTTATAAAAAACCCGTCTCTTGTCTTCTACGTCCTTACTTATGTAGCCTATTGCTGTAATGTTAGTTGCAAGCGGGCATGGACTTATTGCTGTAAGTAAGCCAAGCAGGAATGCCGTTATCCATGGCACCGTACTGTTATCAAGAAGATCTGTAAGAAATTCCATCACTTGGCGGTAAGAAGACATTCCACCTTCTCGTTTATGATCTCTTTGAACTTTTCAGGTTTTGGAACTGCATACATGAAGCCTTCGTTTGTGAGGTTTATTTTCTGATTACCCTTGACAAGCAGAAGAGTCTGTCCGGACACTCCGAGCTGTTTTGCAATGACCCTGGATGGTTCCTCATCAAGATTCAGCGATTGGAATGCTATCAGACCTGTTCTGATTTGTTCAGGGTATAAGCTCTCAAGATTCTTTTTTGTGTCTGCCTCAATAGTCTTGCAGGTGACACATCTCGCAGTGAAATGAAAGTAATATGCTTCTATCTTATCTGAATTATCAGATGCTGATCCGCTGACAGTTGGCTGTTTTGAGGATTGTGAGTTGCAAGATAGGCTAATAAGGGTCAACACCAGCAAAATGAGATTAGGTAAAGTTTTCATAGTTCTTGTTTATTGATTTTTGGATATAAGTTCCTTGACTTCCTTTGAAGAGAGTACACGACCGCTGGATACAACTTTGCCATTTATTACCAGCCCGGGTGTATGCATTATTCCATACCCCATTATCTTTACAATATCCTCCTCTTTTTGTATATCAGCGGCAATCCCCAATTCACTAACAACATTTAGGGTAACTTTCTCAAGTGTTTTACACTTTGGGCAACCTGGTCCTAAAATTTTGATTTCCATGACTGAATTATTTTATTGAAGTACTAATTTCTTTTCGATCATCGCTGCAAAAAACATCTGGAAGCTGATCTTCATCAAGAAGTTCCTGAAGTAAAAGCTTTGCTTTCGACCAGTTCTCCCGGTTAATACAGTATTTAATATATGGTGGGTTGATTTCTCCCTGAATCAGCCCTGAGTATTTTAGTTCCTTCAGATGCTGTGAGAGTGTTGATCGGGCTATCGGAAGCTCATCCACCAGGTCACCGCTGTAGCAGCAGGAGTTCATCTTTGCAAGCTTCCTGAGAATATATATTCTTGCCGGGTGGCTTAATGCCTTAGTGATCCTGGCAATCTGCTTATCATCTTCACTGAACTGGATTTTCATAAATTTATTTTGGTGTTTCGCAAATATACGAAATGTTTTTATATTTGCAATTAGTATTTATAAACATGGAATATCATGAAAAATCCTGATGAACTATGTTATACAAAATGAAAATGCACACAGGCACGATTCTGAAGTTTTTGAGATCTCCAGTCCACCTTACACATTTTCACCTGAGCCTATGCAGTGGGTCAGGAAAAAGCAATCACATCTGCATCATGGAGAAAAGATCGTTTTAACGAGTATTTATTAAATTGACATTTAAATATGAGAATACTCATTCTTTGTACCGGAAACAGCTGCCGTAGCCAAATGGCTACGGGCTATATGAGATCATTTGATAGGCGGATGGATGTTTATTCTGCCGGAACTAATCCTGGCAATGCTGTTAATCCGAGAGCAGTGCAGGTGATGTCAGAAGCAGGTATAGACATCAGCGCTGAGAAGCCAAAATCTGTTGACCTGTACCTGAAAGAGGCTTGGGATTATGTTATTACAGTTTGCGACGATGCAAACGAGACATGTCCTGTTTTCCCTGGGAAGGTCCGTCATAGATTGCACCTTGGATTCGAAGATCCATCTCATGCGACGGGAAGTGAGGAATATATCATGAGCGAGTTTCGAAGGATCAGAGACCTGATCAGAAAGGAATTTATGAAACTATACGAGAAAGAAATAAATCTAAAATTAAATCATTGAATATGAATGCTGAAGTTGTTTTGCATTACATAACCGGATATAAAAACTAACATCATGCCTTCACCTAAAAGATTAAAATTCACTGATCGCTACCTGACTCTCTGGATATTCCTTGCAATGTTCATCGGAGTGTTCGCCGGATGGCTCAGTCCCGGTATTGCCAAATTCTGGAATAGCATGTCTTCCGGCACCACCAATATTCCAATAGCAATCGGACTCATTGTAATGATGTATCCTCCACTGGCAAAGGTCAGGTATGAAGAACTCGGGGATGTCTTCCGTAACACTAAGGTGCTTGGATTGTCACTCATTCAGAACTGGCTCATAGGACCGGTGCTGATGTTCTTCCTGGCAATAATATTCCTTCGATTCAATGTTGATTATATGTACGGGCTGATCCTTATCGGACTCGCAAGATGTATTGCCATGGTAATTGTGTGGAACGATCTCGCGAAAGGAGATACACAGTATGCCGCAGCGCTGGTTGCATTCAACTCAATCTTCCAGGTAGCTCTTTTTTCCGTGTATGCATATTTCTTCATTGCAATTCTTCCCGGATGGTTCGGATTGCCTGTAAATGAGGTAGTTGCTCAGATTACGATTGGGCAGATCGCAGAAAGCGTATTCATATATCTGGGCATTCCATTTATTGCTGGCTTTCTAACGAGATTCATCCTTATAAGAGTAAAAAGCAAAGAGTGGTATCATTCGGTCTTTGTCCCAAAAATCAGCCCATTAACGCTTACTGCCCTGCTTTTCACAATAGTTGTGATGTTCTCTCTGAAAGGCGAGTACATAGTGAAAATCCCGCTCGATGTTGTGAGGATTGCCATCCCGCTCCTGATCTACTTTGTTGTGATGTTTATCGCTTCATTCCTTATGAGCAGGAAAGCCGGCGCAAATTACGAGCAATCGACAACCCTTTCATTTACGGCAGCAAGCAACAACTTTGAGCTTGCCATAGCCGTAGCTATTGCGGTCTTTGGTATCAATTCAGGTGAAGCGTTTGCAGCAGTAATTGGTCCGCTTGTAGAAGTTCCGGTGATGATAGGGCTGGTTAATGTGGCAATATATTTCAAGTCAAGACTGTTCACCGTGAAAATGGCTGCATAGAAGCAATCTCTGGGCACTCAACGGCGCTGCTGCGGCCATAGGATTATTTGTTGCCGACAAAAATGCACAGCATCCTAATTGCTGGTTTATTAGGACCCTGAAGCCTGGGTAGACCCTTAAAAACAGAAAACCCTGAAAATCTGCATTCTCAGGGTTTAAGTGCTTGATATTTAAGCATTTGGGCGGAGAAAGAGGGATTCGAACCCCCGATGCCGTGGATACAGCATAACGGTTTTCAAGACCGCCGCATTCGACCACTCTGCCATTTCTCCTCAAAAAAAAGAACTGTGTAGTTTTCAAAACCAGCCGCTCCCGATAGCTATCGGGACGACCACTCTGCCATTTCTCCTCAAAAAAAGAACTTGTGTAGTTTTCAAAACCAGCCGCTCCCGATTTTATCGGGACGACTACTCTGCCATTTCTCCAATGACGCCGCAAAGATAATATTTTTTACTTTTTTACATCTTCCTTTTATGTGTTTTAATATAAAAATATGTAAATGTCATAAGATCAATTAAATATCGTTTTTATGAACATGAAATCAACAGGAAAAGTCAAAAAAATCGCTTTAATGATGATTTTATGAGGCTTTGCAGTATTTTACAAAAAATGCTTATAATTAGTAAAAAATGACCCATTTCATCCTTAAACTGCCACTATTTGTGGAAAAACGGATAAATAAATTTGCATATGATAAATAAAAAAATAAATTTGTATTCAATTAGTAAGATTGGTTCTAACCCTTAAATCTTTCATTATGACAAAAAAAGAATTAGTTAATGCCATCGCTGCTGATGCAGGCCTTTCTATTAAAGATGCCGGAAAAGCTCTCAACGCATTTGTTACAGCTTTCGGAAAATCAATGAAAAAAGGCTCAAGAATTCAGCTTCCCGGAATGGGTACTTTCAAAGTGGACAAAAGAAGTGCGAGAGTTGTTCGCAATCCACGTACCGGCCAGAAACTGAATGTTCCTGCTAAAAAGGTTGTTAAATTCAAAGCAGCTCCTGCGCTTAACAAAGGACTTTAATCTTAGCTTTAAGATTGCCGAGGGGTGTTTTCACACCCCTTTTTTATTTTTATCATGTTAGGGTCCAAACCTTTAAAAATGAACTTTTTTTACTACTTTTGAGTTCTAAATTCTTCTGCTGAAACCATAGAGAATGAACTGTATTATTGTCGATGACGACCCCCTGAGCTGTAAGATAATTGAAGGATATGTTGGAAAGTATACCGGTCTTAATCTTATTGGTTCATTTAATGATGCAGTGGAAGCACGTAATTCGCTTACCCTCCGAAGCGATGTCGATCTTATTTTCCTTGATATAATGATGCCCGAGATGAATGGTTTCGATTTTATCGGCAGCCTTGAATCACCACCAAATATTATCATTGTCTCCTCTGCCGAGGAACATGCTCTAAAAGCTTTTGATTTTAATGTTGTTGATTATCTCCTCAAACCTATATCTTACTCCAGGTTCTGTAAGGCTATTGATAAAACAGCAAGGTATTTTTCAAAGAAAGAAGTCTCAAATAATGAAGATGAGGAAATCTTTATAAAAAGCGGATCTTCACTTGTTAAGCTGAAAATTAATGATATAATCTTTGTTGAGGCACTGGAAAACTATGTTATCCTTCATACAAATGAGGATAAATATACAATCCATTTTACAATGAAGGCTATTGAAAGCCAACTCCCTTCCGGTATCTTTATACGTGTTCACCGATCGTTTATTGTTAATAAAACAAGGATACAGTCAATACGCGAAAACACTGTTGACCTTATTTTCGGTAACACTGTGAGAAATATTCCGGTTGGTAAGTCTTTCCGTGATTCTCTTCTCAACGAAATTAACGTAATGGCAAAATAGGGTCTTCTTCTTATGTCCAGCAATAAACAGTTGTTTTTAAGGCATCTCGGACAGACAACACCCTTCCCGATGATGATAGAAATTGCTTCAGCTAAAGGTATCTATATGTATGGACCCGACGGACGTGAATATATTGATCTTATATCGGGTGTGTCGGTGAGCAATACCGGTCATTGCAATCCAAAAGTAGTTGCAGCAGTAAAGGAACAGGTAGACAAATATATGCACCTGATGGTCTATGGTGAGGTTGTACAATCACCTCAGGTTCAATATGCAAAGCGGCTGGTTGATCTGCTTCCTCGGTCACTTGATAGATGCTATTTTGTAAATTCAGGCAGCGAAGCAGTTGAGGGTGGCTTAAAGCTTGCAAAGAAATTTACAGGACGAAGCCGGATTATTTCTTTCAGGAATTCATATCACGGAAGCACCCATGGAGCATTAAGTATACAAGGAAGTGAAAAATACAAAAATGCTTTTCGTCCTTTAATGCCAGATACCTGGCAGGCTATGTTCAATGATGAGAAGATTGCAGACATGATTGACGAAAAGACAGCCTGCGTAATTATTGAACCTGTCCAGGGGGAAGGTGGTGTAATAAAAGCGTCTGCCGGATTTCTGAAAGAGCTTAGGAAAAGATGCTCGGAGACAGGCGCCCTTCTTATTTTTGATGAGATACAAACAGGCTTTGGCCGTACAGGGAAAATGTTTGCTTTTGAGCGCTCAGGAGTGGTACCGGATATTCTTCTCCTCGCTAAAGCATTGGGAGGAGGCATGCCACTAGGGGCTTTTTTATCTTCTGAAAAAATAATGGCTTCATTAATGTCTGATCCGATACTCGGTCATATTACTACTTTCGGTGGACATCCGGTATGTTGTGCCTCCGGACTTGCATCTCTCGAAGTAATAATTGAAGAGAAGCTGGCAGAAGCGTGCAATGATAAATCTAAGCTCTTTAGAAATAAACTCAGGCACCCTTTAATTTCAACTATAAGGGGTGATGGTCTTTTACTCGCTATTGAAGTAACAGATAGCGTTTATATTGATTATATAGTTGCACATGCTCCTGAATATGGCATTATTCTTGATTATTTCTTATTTTGCAGTAATGCTTTCAGGATTGCACCTCCTCTGGTTATTACAGAGGATGAGATCAATGAAGCCTGCAACAGGACAATTAAGCTACTTGATGCTGCACAAAAAAATGTAAAATGAAGGGATTTTTCTCTGTTCTTGCCGGGTTTATTTTAGTTTGCTTCTGTTCAATTGTGGAGGCGCAAAACTTTGCGCCTCCACAATCCCTGAATGCTAAAGATCTTGCGTCTCCACAATCTGATACCACAATTGCATATCTTTTTTCAAGGCTCGCAAAGAGTCAGAATGATTCATCGAGAATTGCTGTTAATGATTCAATTATTACTGCCGTCGAGTCGTATGTCAACTCTGAATCTGTTTTCAGAACCAATTACAGGAATGCAAGGTATCTTGGACAGATAACATCACCGGATTCGATGCTAAAAATTGTAACATGGAACCTGGCTCTTGAGAACAATAATGGCCGTTATTATTCATACATTATAAGGAAAAGCAATACAGGGAAAAAGAATAAAATATATTCCCTTTCAACCTCATATAATCAGCAACCGATACTTTCTGATACAATATATAAACGTTCTGACTGGTATGGATCGCTCTATTACGATGTTAGACCTGCCATTTCTTCAGGTGATACCTGTTGGGTTGTGCTTGGTTTAAGCCTTGGGGATCCACTTGTCTCAAGGAAAATTATTGATGTTATCAGTTTTGATGATGATGACTCAATAGTACTTGGGAAAAAATGGTTTCTTAAAACTACTCTTAAACACAGGATGCTGTTTGAATATGCTTCAATAGGCACAATGACCCTGAGGTTTACTTCCGACAAGTCGATTTTATTTGATCATCTTGTTGCAATAGGACCGGGTCCTGATAATCGCACCCTCTTTGGAGCTGATTATTCATACGATTCTTTTACATTTACAAATGAAACCTGGATATTCCAGCAGAATGTTGAAGCAAGAAATAAAGAATAGCTAAGGTGAATAATATCAAAACATACCTTTATTGCCTTGATGATCACAGAACAATAATCGAGGATCTGCGAAAGAAGTTTAAGGATCAATTAAGATATGGCGTTCTTTCATGTCAATCAGGTTCGGACCTTGTACTTGCTATCGAAAAGGAGAAAGATCGTAATTCGTGCAAAATTGTTATAATAACACTTCACGAGATGAGTGAACAGCATAATCCTGTTGAAAAGCTTATCAGTGACATAAAAAAGGCAGATAAAAATACGGGCATCATCCTTGTCTGCCATCCTGAAAAGATAAGTGAGGTTTCAAAAGCGATTGTATTCAATGTCGATTCTTATATCCCCCAGAATGCAAACACAGTATTAAGAATACACAATACTGTTAAGAAGCTTATAAGTGAACAAAACATCCATATTCGCCGCGAAAAAAGAAACATCAGCCTCTATGTTCTGATGGTTTTTATAGTTTTATTCTCCTGTTTTGCATTTTTTGCCTTAAGACACTTTCCTGAATACTTTTGAAGTGCGACACAATGTCAGTCTAATATATCCGGCATGTTTTTTGAAAAAAACTCGGTGTTAAAATTCATGTTTAATATATAAAACTAATAAGTATGGAAACCGGAAAGATTGGGGTAACAACCGAGAACATTTTCCCTATAATCAAGAAATTCCTTTATTCTGACCATGAGATTTTTCTTCGTGAACTTATTTCGAATGCTGTTGATGCAAGCCAGAAACTGAGAGCTTTATCATCTGTGGGAGACTATAAAGGAAAAACCGACAATCTGAAAATCAGTGTTTCTGTTGATAAAAAGAAAAAGACAATTACAGTATCCGACATGGGTATTGGTATGACAAAGGATGAACTGGACAAGTATCTTAACCAGATCGCCTTCTCAAGCGCCAACGATTTCCTTGATAAATACAAAGACCAGATAAACAATATTATTGGACATTTTGGGCTCGGATTCTATTCGGCCTTTATGGTATCAGAGAAAGTTGAAGTTGTCACAAAGTCATATAAGGACGGAGCTCAACCAGTCAAATGGACATGCGATGGCAGCCCTGAATATTCAATTGAGGAAACTGAAAAAAATGATGTTGGCACTGATGTAATACTTCATATTGACAAGGAATCAAAAGAGTTTCTTGAAGATAACCGTATCGAGCAACTTCTAAAAAAATATTGCAAATTTCTTCCAGTTGAGATTGCTTTCGGAAAAGTAACTGAATGGAAAGACGGTAAAAGTGTCGAAACAGATAAAGACAAAATTATCAACAATACAAAACCTGCATGGACCCAGAAACCATCAGAGCTTAAGGATGAGGATTATATAAGCTTTTACAGGGAGTTATATCCAATGGGCGATGAACCATTATTCAATATTCA
Organism: Bacteroidales bacterium; assembly: GCA_036261255.1. GTDB lineage: Bacteria > Bacteroidota > Bacteroidia > Bacteroidales > VadinHA17 > LD21. Next base: position 16,735 of record DATALD010000017.1, on the reverse strand, counting down.
TCTAAATGTTGACTATCCTTTCAAACTCACAGGTATTCTTTATTTCCCTAGGATAAAGAGCAATATTGAGATTCAGAAAAATAAAATTCAACTTTATTCAAACCAGGTATTCGTTACTGACTCAGTAGAGGGCATAGTTCCTGAGTTTTTAACTCTGTTGCATGGGGTTATTGATTCACCTGATATTCCTTTGAACGTTTCAAGGAGCTATCTTCAGAGTGATTCAAATGTAAAAAAGATATCTGCCCATATCACAAAGAAAGTTGCTGACAGGTTGAATGATATCTTTAAGAACAACAGGGAAGAATTTGAGAAGAAATGGGACAACCTTAAGCTTTTCATCGAATATGGCATGATGACTGAAGAGAAATTCTATGAAAAAGCTGTAAAATTTGCCCTTGTTAAGAATACTGAAGATAAATACTTTACTCTTGAGGAATATGAAAAGTTGATCAAAGAAAACCAGACTGACAAGAATAAAACTCTCGTTTATCTGTATTCAACAAATAAGACTAACCAGTTTTCATACATTGAAAAAGCAAAGAATAAAGGATATGATGTACTGAATATGGATGGCCAACTTGATGTTCATTTCATCAACCAGATAGAATCAAAGCTCAAGGAGGTCAGGTTTGTCAGGGTTGACTCAGATGTTATTGACAGGCTCATTGAGAAAGAAGAGAAGAGCAAGTCAAAGCTATCTGATGATGACCAGGAAAACATGAAGGGAGTCTTTGTAGTTAAGACAAAAACGAATGATATGTTCAATGTAACAACAGAGAGTCTTGATGAAAATGAAGCGCCAGTTGTAATAACCCAGTCAGAGTTCATGCGCAGGATGAAAGAAATGTCGCAGATGGGTGGAGGTATGAATTTTTATGGAGAGATGCCTGATAGTTTTAATCTTGTGCTGAACGGGAATCATCAATTGATACTTAAGGTGGCTTCTGATCTAAAGGAAAAGGAAGGTTCAAGGCTTGAAGAAAATGATAAAGAAAGGAAGAGGATAAAGGAAGAAATAGATTTCATGGAACAGGATCACAAGAAGAAGAAAGCCGATGAAGTAACTCAGGTAGAAAAGGATGATCTTGAAAAGCTTCGTAAGGAGCTCGACGAAGTCGATGAGCAAAGGAAAAAGATTCTTGAAGCCTACGGTAATAGCAACAAGATGGTTAAGCAGCTTATTGATCTTGCGTTGCTATCAAATAACATGTTAAGGGGCGAAGAGCTCAGTGCGTTCGTTAAAAGAAGCGTGGAATTGTTGTAGGCACATAGCACAGGGGCGCATAGTAGGGGGGCGTAGAGCAGGAGGCAAAAAAAAGTCGGGTAAGTCATAAAGGCAAGTCGTGCAGGTCGTTGCATGTCGTGCAAGTCGTGCAAGTCGTGTCTATGTCTCTATGTCTCTATGTCTCTATGTCTCTAAAGTCCATAAAGTCTCTAAAGTCTCTAAAGGTCCCTTCGTCCTTCCTACATCACCCTTGCTATCTCTGCCTTAATATATTCGATTGCAGTTCGGGTTGGTTCCTTTTCCATTTCCATGACTTTTTCGAGAAGTTGCTTTGAAAGTACCATTCCGCCTGCGTTAGGTGGCAGCTTTTCGTATTCGGTGTTTATCATCTTTATCATGTTTGATCGTGCATTCCTGGCAACCTCCCATGACTGCTGGGTCATATAAATCTGTTGAGAAAGGTTATGCTCAAATTCGCTCCTTATTGTTGAGAGTAATGTCGAATGCAACTGAGTGGCAGTCATATCGGGAGTGCTAACCCTGACAAGCATTGACTCGAGAGAAATCCTTTCAAGAAAGAGTATCATACGTTCGTATGCCTGAAGCCTGATTGGCATAACTGTTTTTGAGTTCTGGAGGATAAGCTCCTGCCTTCTCCTGTCCTGGTCATTCTTCAACATGCTCCTAATAACAAGCCATGAAGTAAGCATCACAAGAAGAGACGGGACCGTTACCAGTATAACCTGATATATATCTTTCATAAAATAATCTTTGTTATACAAAACTAATTACAAAATCTGACAATCGGTCTAATAATATCAAATTACGTGCTTTATTCATTTTGTTGATTTGCTTTTTCTTGTGATTACCTTATTATGTGAATGTATTAAACCTACTATGGCAGTTTTACTAATATTTAGTCATTGATGTTGGTTAAAAGCTCAAAATTCATAAATTTGGAACACATTAATTATTAATATGGAATATTTATCCGATAGAATTAAACTGATGGCTGCATCGCAGACCCTCGCAATGGCTCAGAAGAGCCGTGAACTGAAAGCCAAAGGGCTGGATATTATAAGTCTTAGTCTTGGAGAACCGGACTTTAATACACCTGATTACATTAAAGAAGCAGCTAAGCAGGCAATTGACGATAATTATTCAAAATATCCGCCTGTTCCTGGATATAATGATTTACGTGATGCGATTTCACTTAAGTTCAAAAAAGAGAATGGTCTTAATTATACACCTGACCAGATTATTGTGTCTGCCGGTGGCAAGCATTCTCTTATAAATGTTATTCTCTCAATAATCAACCCGGGCGATGAGGTAATCATTCTTGCCCCATACTGGGTTAGTTACTATGACCAGATAGTATTTGCCCAGGGTAAACCTGTTGTTGTTGAGGCTTCTATTGAAAATGATTTTAAGGTCAAACCTGAACAGATTGAAGCTGCTATTACATCAAAGACACGACTATTGATTTTGAACTCTCCTTCAAATCCAACAGGTATGGTTTATAACCGTGCAGAGATGGAAGGTATTGCAAAGGTTGTTGCCAAACATGAAGGCCTCTTCGTGATGTCTGACGAGATTTATGAACACATCATCTTTGAGGGTGAACATATCAGCATGGCATCTTTTGATTATATCTATGATAAGGTTATTACTGTTAACGGTGTTTCAAAAGGATATGCCATGACAGGTTGGCGAATTGGCTATATTGGCGCCCCCCTATGGATCTCAAAAGCATGTAATAAATTGCAGGGTCAGTTTACATCAGGGGTTTGTTCAATTGCTCAGAGGGCTGCCCTTGCTGCCCTGAAAGGATCGGGTGAATCGCAGATAGAAATGAGAGAAGCTTTCAGGAGAAGGAGAGATCTTGTTTGTGAGCTTCTGAAAGAAATACCCGGATTAAAGGTCAGGGTTCCACAGGGAGCTTTCTATGTGATGCCCGATATAAGCTATTATCTTGGTAAGACAGATGGACAGTATAAGATAAAAACATCAGATGACCTTGCAATGTACCTTCTCGAAAAAGCTCTTGTTGCGACAGTTGGAGGCGATGGATTTGGATCGCCGACATGTATACGCCTCTCGTACGCTACATCTGATGACTTGCTTGTTGAATCAATTAAAAGGATAGCGGAGGCTCTTGGGAAGCTTCGTTGAACGTAATAAATAAAAACGGGCGCATAACCAAATGCGCCCGTTTTTTTTAATACCTGTTATATGAGATTGTTTCTTCTGGAGGTTTTCTCCTTTTTTCTCTTTTTTGAGCTTCAGAATAGCCAATTGTAATGATAAGCTCAACTCTTTTTGATTTTGGTATTCTGAGTAATTTTTTTACTCTTTCTTCGTCGAACCATCCTATCATACATGAACCTAATCCTTCGGCGGTTGCCTGAAGACATATATTTTCTGATGCAATACCAATATCAATCAGTGAATAATCTTTGTTCTTGACAGTAGCGCCAATTTTGGAAGAAAAATTCGCATTTTCCCTGACAACAATAATGAGCAAAGGAGCCTGAATGACAAAACCATTCATACCAAGCAATTTTGCTGATGCAGCATCTGCAAGTTCTGATAGCAAATGCTTATCATCAACAACTATGAATTTCCATGGTTGGGCATTGCAGGCCGAAGGGGCTATCCTCCCGGCTTCAATAATCCTTTGTATCTTTTCGCCTTCGACAGCTTTGTCACTATATTTTCTGTCGCTTTGCCTTGACCTTATCAGATCAAGAATCTTACCAGCATCTGTCATCAATAGTTTGTGGAAAGCAGTTCGAAATAAGCCTCAGGATGTCCGCATGCAGGGCAATTTCTGAGCGCTTTTGTTCCAAAATGAATATATCCGCATTTTCTGCAATACCAGAATACCTTTTCATCACGCTGGAAGACTTTATCCTGCATAACATTTTCAAGAAGCTTTCTGTATCTTTCCTCGTGTCCTTTTTCAGCTGCTGCAATTGCTTTAAATGCAGTGGCGACAGCAGGAAATCCTTCGTTTTCTGCAATCCTGGCAAATTCAGGATAGAGAAGATTCCATTCTTCATGTTCACCTTCAGCTGCTGCTGTGAGGTTCTCTTCGGTAGTCCCGATTATTCCGGCAGGATATGCTGCCTGTATCTCTAACATTCCTCCTTCAAGAAACTTGAAGAATCTCTTTGCATGCTGCTGTTCCTGGGATGCTGTAAGTGTAAAAATTGCAGCTATTTGTTCGTATCCCTCTTCTTTTGCAACAGAGGCTGCAAATTCATACCTGTTTTTAGCCTGTGATTCACCGGCAAATGCTTTCAGAAGATTTTTTTCTGTCTGAGTTCCTTTAATACTTTTTTCCATGCATTGTTTTTTTAAGGTCAGAAATATGAACTGCTAATTTAACCTTTTTTTGTGTACCTGCCAGGCTGATAACTATGACAGGAAGATAATATTAAACCTTTATGCAGACTAATTAAAAATAATGCCAGTTGCTATCTGATACAGAAAAACATAGATACGATTGTGATTATTTTTCCTTGTCTTTTTTGAATTTCAACAGTTTAGGTTCTTCGCCTCTTATCAGCCTGCCAATATTCTTGCGATGGGTAATTAGTAAAGCAATTGCAACAAATACTGAAAAGTATATGAAGAAAGCTGAAGGATTATCAAATACAAACATGAGAAGTAGAGGAAAGGCAATACCTGCGCTCATTGAAGAAACAGAAGAAATGCCTGTTGAGAAAAAGACAATGAGAAAAACGCCAAAGCAGCTAGCTGTCAATAATGGCTGAATAGCAAGGAGTGCACCGAACACAGTAGCAACTCCTTTTCCACCTCTGAAGCCTGCAAAAACAGGAAAGACATGCCCGAAAGTTGCCAGGAGACCGGCTACAATCTGAAGGTTTATTTCTGTTGAGCTTCCTGGTTCAGCTATCTTGAAGAAAACTGGAAGCATTGTTGCCAGCCAGCCTTTTCCCATATCGACTATTAGAACAGGGATCCCTGTTTTCCAGCCAAGAACCCTTATAGTGTTGCTTGTTCCTGCGTTTCCACTGCCATGTTCCCTTACATCAATATTATGAAATTTCCTGCCAATCCATACTGCTGCAGGAATTGATCCAAGAAGATAAGCAATCACAAACGGTGGCAAATAACTGGTAAAATCCATTTACAAATACGAATTGATGATCATGCCTGGAGCTCAGATTTGTGGACCTGAGCTGACAAGGTTTGCTGTCTCTGAATTTGTCGTGAATTTATTAAAATTGTTTATAAACTTGAAAGCGAGGTCTGTTGCCGCAATTCTCCATTTGGCTCTGGATTCCCAGGTTTCTGCCGGATCAAGGATGTTTCCTTCAATTCCATCGATTCTAACAGGAATTTTAAGATTAAATATAGGCAGGGTCTGGGAACCATATTTCTTTATTGAATCATCAAGAATAGAGTTGATTATCTTACGGGTCAGAGGAAGATCCATCCTGTTTCCAACGCCATAAGGTCCGCCTACCCAGCCTGTATTAACAAGCCATGCATCGGCATTATGAGCTTTCATTTTCCGGGTAAGTTCCTTTGCATATATGATAGGATCGAGCAAGAGGAAAGCAGCTCCGAAACAAGCAGAAAAGGAGGGTTGAGGCTCCAGTATTCCCCGCTCTGTTCCTGCTACTTTTGCTGTATATCCTGAAAGAAAATAATAAGCAGTCTGTTCTTCAGTAAGATGTGCAACCGGGGGTAGAACACCAAATGCATCTGCTGTAAGGAAAATCACTTTTCGTGAATGCCCGGCTTTTGAAACCGGTTTAACAATATTATTTATATGATAAATAGGGTAGGAGACTCTCGTGTTTTCTGTTTTGGATTCATCGTCAAAATCGATTGTTCCATCTGACAGTACAACAAGGTTTTCAAGCAAAGCATCCCTTCTTATTGCGTTGTAAATATCGGGTTCGTTCTTCTTGCTTAGTTTTATACATTTAGCATAGCATCCGCCTTCAAAATTGAATATTCCTTCATCGTCCCACCCATGCTCATCGTCACCGATTAATGCCCTGTCAGGATCTGTTGATAAAGTAGTTTTACCGGTGCCAGAAAGACCAAAAAATATAGCTGTATCTCCGCTTTTGCCTACGTTGGCAGAGCAATGCATAGCAGCTATTCCTTTCAATGGAAGATAATAGTTCATAACAGAGAAGATACCCTTCTTCATTTCACCACCATACCATGTCCCGCCAATAATAAGCATATTCTCAGAGAGATTGAACATTACAAAGTTCTCAGAGTTCAATCCCTGTTTCTTCCAATCAGGATTGATGCATTTCGAAGCTGTGAGGACAACAAAATCGGGTTTGAAGTTCTCAAGCTCGCTTTCTTCAGGTCTGATGAACATGTTTTTCACGAAATGAGCCTGCCATGCCACCTCCATAATAAATCTTACTTTGAGCCTTGTATTTTTGTTTGCACCGCAGTAACAATCGACAACAAATAATCTTTTTCCTGATAATTGAGAGGCAGACAAACTCTTACAGTGATCCCATATTTCTTTAGTTACAGGTTTGTTATCAGACACTGCAGATTTCTCACATTTCCACCAAACAGTATCCTTAGTTTTATCATCGCATACAACATATTTATCTTTAGGCGAACGTCCTGTGAATATGCCGGTGTCAACTGAAATGGCCCCACTTTTAGTTATTATTCCTTTTTCAGCTTTGTCAAGCCCGGGTTTTGTTTCTTCTGCAAACAGGAAGTTATAAGAAGGTTGATAAACAATTTCGGCAACATTTTTAATACCGTAATCAAGGAGATCTGCTTCTTTAATCATACTAAAAATAAATTATTATATGTAGCTAATATAATATAGTGTTCGTGCAATATAGCTTATTTTTTTAAACCACATCAAAAAATAATAACAACATTTTTCAACCGGGAAACCACATTTTCAAGATAAAGAAAAAGGGCATCCAGAAATGGATGCCCTTAATATTAATATACTATATTACTTACCGTATTTGATTGATGCCTGTGCTGCGGCAAGTCTTGCTATTGGAACTCTGAATGGAGAGCAGCTTACATAAGTAAGTCCGCTTTTAAAGCAAAACTCAACTGAGGCAGGGTCGCCACCTTGTTCACCGCAGATACCAACTTTAAGTTCCTGCCTTGTTGAACGGCCTTTCTGAACAGCCATCTGGATCAGTTGACCGATTCCATCCTGGTCGATAGTCTGGAAAGGATCTGCTGCAAGGATTTTCTTATCGAGGTAATCATGCAGGAATGCTCCGGTATCGTCGCGGCTGAAACCAAATCCCATCTGTGTAAGGTCGTTGGTTCCGAATGAGAAGAACTCAGCTGTTTTTGCCATTCTGTCGGCGAGGAGACAAGCGCGTGGGATTTCGATCATTGTGCCATATTTGTACTCAATGCTCTTAACACCGAATTTTGTGCATACTTCTGCATATACTTTATCAACAATTTTTTTTGTGAAATCAATCTCAGCAACATCGCAAGTTACTGGAACCATAATTTCAGGGTGAGGTTGTTTACCTTCCTTGATAAGTTCGCAGGTTGATTCGAAGATAGCCCTGATCTGCATTTCGCTGATCTCAGGATATGTAACGCCAAGACGAACACCACGGTGACCCATCATTGGGTTTGATTCATGAAGGCTTTCTCCGCGTTTTGCAACATCCTCAGGTTTAATTCCAAGCGCTTTGGCAAGTTCAGCCTGTTTTTCTGCACCCTGTGGAACAAACTCATGAAGAGGTGGATCGAGGAGCCTGAATGTTACGGGTAAATCGTTCATGGCAACCATAGTGGCTTTCATATCTCTTTTCACAAAAGCAGAAAGTTCGTCAAGCGCTTTTCTTCTTTCTTCAACGTTTGCTGAAAGGATCATCTTGCGAAGGAGGAACAAAGGTTGTTCTGAACCTTTCCCGTAGAACATGTGTTCTGTACGGAATAGTCCTATTCCTTCTGCTCCGAAGCTTCTTGCAATTGCTGCATCATCTGGAGTATCGGCATTTGTGCGAACGCCCATTTTTCTGTATTTGTCAACAATTGTCATGAATTCTTTGAATCTTGGGTTTTCAGAAGCATCCATGAGTTTCAGGGCGCCTGTGTAAACACTACCTTTTGTACCATTTAATGTAAGAACATCACCTTCTTTTAACACGATAGATGTGCCCTGTATTTTTGCTGTTTTTGCTGCAACGTCTACATGAAGAGCGCCGGCGCCAACAATACAGCACTTACCCCAACCACGCGCAACGAGAGCAGCGTGTGAAGTCATACCGCCGCGGGCAGTAAGAATACCTTCAGCAGCACGCATACCTTCAACATCTTCAGGGTTGGTTTCTTCACGGAGGAGAATAACTTTTTCACCTTTACGGAACCATGCTACTGCATCTTCAGCTGTAAATACAACTTTACCAACAGCAGCGCCAGGACCTGCAGGAAGACCTTTTACAATTGCGCTTACTTTCTTTTCTTCATTTGGGTCAGCAATAGGGTGGAGCAGTTCGTCAAGCTGAGCCGGATCAACCCTCTGTACAGCTGTTTTTTCATCAATCAGTTTCTCGTGAAGCATGTCCATTGCCATATTGAGTGCGGCTGTACCTGTTCTCTTACCTGCACGGCATTGAAGCATATAAAGAACACCTTCCTGGATTGTGAATTCGATATCAAGCATGTCGTGGAATGATTTCTCAAGAATGTTCCTGATATCTACAAGTTCCTTGTAAGTTCCGGACATAGCTTCCTGCATGCTTTTCAGATGCTTGTTCTGCTCATTTTTTGTCTCATTGTTAAGAGGGCTTGGTGTTCTGATACCTGCTACAACGTCTTCTCCCTGTGCATTAACAAGCCATTCGCCATAGAAAAGGTTTTCACCTGTTGCCGGGTTACGTGTGAATGCAACACCTGTAGCAGATGTATCACCCATATTTCCGAATACCATTGCCTGGACGTTAACAGCTGTTCCCCAGTCATCAGGAATACCTTCTATACGACGGTATGATACTGCTTTTTTACCATTCCAGCTCTTGAATACTGCTTTGATACCACCTTCAAGTTGTTCTTTTGCATCATCAGGGAAAGGTTTGCCGAGAGCTTTCTTAATAATAGTCTTAAATTCTTCAGCAAGGAATTTAAGCTCATCAGCTGCTATCTCTGTATCTGATTTGTAGCCTTTTTCTTTTTTAAATGCATCAAGTCTCTCATCAAGGAGCTTGCGGATACCCTTACCTTCTGCAGGAGGAAGATCTTCAGCTTTTTCCATAACCACATCGGCATACATCATGATAAGACGACGATATGAGTCCCATACAAACCTGGGATTGTTAGTTTTTTTGAGGAAACCAGGGATTGTAGCTGTGCTTAATCCAATGTTAAGAACAGTGTCCATCATTCCCGGCATTGATTTCCTTGCACCGGAACGGCATGAAACGAGAAGTGCGTTCTCCGGATCACCATATTTCATTCCCATCGCGTCTTCTGTCTTCTTCATTGCGGCCCATACTTCAGGCATCAGATCAGGATGCAGTGTGGTATTATTTTTATAATACTCTATACAAGCTTCTGTGGTAATTGTGAAACCAGCAGGAACAGGTAATCCAAGCAGACACATCTCAGCAAGGTTGGCGCCTTTGCCACCAAGGAGATTTTTCATGTCAGCCTTACCCTCTGCACTTTTCTTTCCGAATGAGTAGACTCTCTTAATGTTTGACATAGTTTATTGATTTTGATAAGTTTAAAATATTTATTAGCAAAATAAGCCGCAAAGTTAGAAAAATCTGTGAATTTTCAGAAAGATATAAAGGTTTAAAGTTTTTGTATTGTTCTACTAACAACTGTCACGCTCTTGGGTGGAACAAATTGATCTGGTCTCTAAGGAAGGTTCTGTCAATGTGTGTGTAAATCTCTGTTGTTAGAATCGATTCATGCCCGAGCATCTCCTGCACTGCTCTGAGATCGGCGCCTGCCTGTATCATGTGCGTTGCAAAGGAGTGCCGAAAGGTATGAGGATGGACATTCTTTTTTATACCCGCTCCGGCTGCAAGCTCCTTTATTATATGGAAGATCATTGCCCTTGTCAGCTTTTTCCCCCGCCTGTTTAAAAAGAGAATATTGTTATCATGAATGACCTGCATACGACTTCGGTACCGCATGTAGATTTCAATCTCTTTTAATGCTTTGCGACTTACAGGTACCAGCCTTTGTTTATTACCTTTTCCTGTCACTGTAATAAATCTCTCCTTTGTATGAATGTCTGTGATTCTTATACTAATAAGTTCGGAAACCCTCAAGCCGCATCCATAAATTGTTTCAATTATAGCTTTATTCCGATGGCCCTCTGGTTTACTCAGATCGATGATACTTATCATTGTATCAATCTCCTCAACAGACACAACATCAGGCAATCTGAAACCTATTTTTGGAGATTCAATTAGTGCTGATGGATTTGAGCTTATTTCACCCTCAATGAGAAGAAATCTGAAGTATGCCCTTATTCCTGAAAGCGTTCTTGACTGAGTCCTCGTGTTATTATTATTCCCTGCAAACCAGATAAGGAAGTCTTTGAGATTGTTGTATGTTACTGATTGAGGCAGAATTCCGGGTTTAGCTTCATTAAAAAATAATTCAAGTTTATTTACATCATCAAGATAAGCGCTGATGCTGTTTTCTGAAAGCGACTTCTCGAGCCTTAAATAAGTTTCGAAATCCTTAAATGATCTATGCCATGAAAGACTCATCTCTTAAAAATCAATTAGCGCTAAGGTAATGGTTTTGCATTTTTTGCCTTTATAATTTTTTGGTTACCTTTACTGTCTTTGATAAACTTGTAATTATTTGAAACTGTTTTTTGCATATAAAGTATTGACTTACAGATGAATATTGCAATAATTAACGGCCCAAATCTAAACCTTCTTGGAAAAAGAGAACCTGAAAAGTATGGGAATATGTCTTTTGACGATTTTCTTCCTGCCTTGAAAAAACGTTTTCCTGAAATTTCATTTGATTATTATCAGTCGAATATTGAAGGTGAAATAATTAATGAACTTCATGACAAAGGGTTTGCTTATGATGGAATTATCCTGAATGCCGGGGGTTATACTCATACATCTGTGGCTATTTCAGATGCTATTGCTTCAATAACCGCTCCTGTTGTCGAGGTGCATATAACAAATGTTGCTGCGAGGGAAGGATTCCGGCATACAAGTCTCATTGCAAGGAGCTGTAAAGGGAGTATTGCAGGTTTCGGTCTTGATAGTTACAGGCTTGCTGTTGAAGCAATCCTCGAAATGATTTAATTCGATATATTTAATGAACAGGAAAAGAACAAAAGTAGTCGCAACAATTTCTGACAAGAGATGCGACGTGGAATTTATTAAACAGCTTTATGACGCTGGAATGGACGTTGTAAGGATAAACACCGCACATCTTGATGTAAGTAGCGCTCTGAAAATTATAGGTAATATCAGGAAAGTATCCGACAAGATAGCAATTCTTATTGACACAAAAGGCCCGGAGATCAGAACAACAATCTGCGATTCACCTTTACAGTTAAAGAAAGGAAACCGGATTTCAATTATTGGCGATCCTGAGAAGAAGACTTCCTATGAAGCAATATATGTCTCATACAGAAACATAACATCAGATGTCACTGCAGGTATGGTTCTTCTTCTCGACGATGGTGAATTAAAGCTTACTGTTGAACGCAGATCATCATCATCTCTTGAATGTGTTATAGAGAATGACGGCGTTCTTGGATCAAGAAAAAGTGTTAATATTCCTTCTGCAAAAATCAGTCTTCCATCCCTTACAGATAAGGACAGGCTGTTTATTGAAATGGCGTCAAAGAATGGCATTGACTTTATTGCTCATTCATTTGTACGTTCAAGGCAGGATGTTCTGGATGTAAAAGAAGAACTCAAAAAACACAATAGCGCCATAAAGATTATCTCAAAGATTGAGAATGAAGAAGGTATTGAAAATCTTGATGAGATACTCGATGAATCTTATGGTCTTATGATAGCCCGTGGTGACCTGGCAATTGAGATACCTTTCGAGAAGATTCCTGGACTACAGAAAATAATGATAAATAAATGCATAATAAGCAGGAAACCTGTCATTGTTGCAACGCAGATGCTTCATTCGATGATAAATAACCCGCGTCCAACACGAGCAGAGGTCAGCGATATCGCTAATGCAATTTATTCGCAGACCGATGCTGTTATGCTAAGCGGTGAAACTGCTGCCGGAAAATATCCAATCGAAGCAGTTCAGACAATAACAAAGGTGGCGATGGAAGTTGAGAAGAATAAAGAAAAATTCCTCGATATACCATATATGAACGTGACAGGTGAAATATCTGCATACCTTGGCAAGGTGGCTGTAAAAACAGCTTACAGGATTGGAGCTAAGGGAGTTGTTGCTGATACATTAAAAGGACGAACTATCAGGGATATGGCATCATACAGGGGGATTAACCTCATCCTTGCTCAGTGTTATTCAGAGCAAACGATGAGAGAACTTGCCTTATCTTATGGAGTTTATGCCAGTTATCAGGAGAAGAAGAAAACTGTTGATGAATTTATTAATATTGCCTTGAAAGATCTGACCAAAAAACATGATATGAATGAAGAAGATATCATTGTGATACTTGCCGGAAACTTTTCCAAAGGAGCGGGATTCTCGTTTATTGAAGTGGGAACCATACACGATCTGAAGGATAGGGTGAATGGTAAAGAATAAAATGAATCTTTTGAATTTCAGGCATCGTTTTTGTTGACTTTATGAGTTATTAAATTGAACTTAATGTTCAGGATTCTGTTTTTGATATGGTTCTTCGTGCACCCGGTTCATGAAACCCTGACAAGCTTAGAATTTGTACAGGAAAAAAGTGAAATACAGGGTTTTGTGCGTATTTATCTTGATGATTACTTATCCGATTGCAATCATCACGGCGTTACAATTAAAAATGAAGAAATGCTGGCAAGGACATCAGGAGCAAAGGAAACTCTTCAAAAGTATATTAACGATAAACTGATTATCAACATAAATAAAACTGTTATTCCCGGCAAGCTTAAAGATTTTTTAATAACCGGAAATGAAGTTGATATAGTATTTTCTTATAGCATTAAGAATAAACCTTTTTCAGTTAGTGTAAAAAACAATATCCTGACTGATTTATATGATGACCAGTCGAACATGATGATATTGAAAGTAGGGGAATTTGAAGAAGGAGTGAAATTTACTTCCTTTTTTACTGAAAAGACCTTTGTAATAAAATGATACCGTGAAGAAAAAAACAATAGTTATTATCCTGCTATTGCAGGTACTATTCTGTTTTCCTGATTTATATGCCACACATAACCGGGCCGGAGAAATCACTTATATCCAGAAATCAGACCTTACATTTGAAATAACCCTGACAACATTCACCTATACACCTAGTTTTGCTGACAGGCCGGTTCTTAATGTTGAATGGGGAGATAATACAATTTCAACGGCATACAGGGATCCCAATAAGATGGTGGCTCTTCCGAACTTCTACCGAAAGAATGTTTATGTAATCGATCATACCTATCCTGCACCTGGTGTTTATACTATTGTCGTCCAGGATCCTAACCGTAATGCAGGAATAAAAAATATTCCAAATTCTGTAAATGTTGTTTTTTCAATATCAACAAAACTTTACGTAAGTCCTGCAATAGGCCGTAACAGTACTCCTGTTCTTCTAAATCCACCATACGATAAAGCTGCCTATGGTCATGTTTTTATTCATAATCCTGCAGCTTATGATCCTGATGGAGACAGCCTGTCTTATGCTCTTACAGTTTGCACAAGAGAAGACGGGAAACCAATTGAGAACTACACTTTACCTCCAGCCACAAATTCTATAAGAGTAAATCCTGTAACCGGTGACCTGGTATGGGACACCCCGGCTGATACTGGCAAATTTAATGTTGCCATGGAAATCCAGGAATGGCGAAATGGGAAAAGGATTGGAGTAGTAGTTCGTGATATGCAGATTGAGGTTTATAATACTAACAACAAACCTCCTGTAAATAGCCCCATTAAAAATTATTGCGTTGAAGTAGGGCAACCAGTTGATTTTATTTTTTCATCGGTTGATAGTAACAATGACAGTCTTAAACTTCACTCAAATTCGGGGGTATTCAGTCTGACTCCGTGTCCTGCCACATTTACTCCCCTGACTTCAACCAAGGGTTCTGCATCCTCACATTTTCGTTGGGTCCCCTGCTACCAGGCCGTTAGAAACCAGCCTTACAGTGTGATTTTTAAGTCGGATGATAATAACTCAGAAATTCAACTTTCCGATATTGATAATATGAATATAACTGTACTTGGGCCTTCCCCAGGTCTGCTTTCAGCAGAACCACAGGGAAAACTCATCAGGCTGAACTGGGAGCAATATGGAACAGATATTATTTCTGGATTTAGTATTTATAGAAGGGATAGACCTTCCTCTTTTATCCCGGATAGTTGTACATCTGGAATACCCGCTTCAGCAGGCTTTGTTAAAGTCGGATATATCGCCGGAAGCGGTGTAACTTCATTTGTCGATTCAGATAATGGCAATGGATTGCAATTCGGAAAAGAGTATGCTTACAGGATAGTTGCAGTATATCCAAACGGAACAGAAAGTAAAACATCAAATGAAATAACATCGAGTCTTATCTCAGGGGTCCCTGTAATCAGAAATATAAGCGTTATTACCACAAACTCTACAAACGGCTCAATCTATATCAGCTGGAAAAAACCTGACAGACTCGATACTATTCCTGCGAATGGCCCTTATGAATACCTTATATACCGTTCACCTGGTGTTTCAGGAACAAATTTTGTCCTTGTTGATACAATTTCAACAACTGATCTGAACGATACAACATTTGTTGATACTCCAGTAAATACTGTTGTGAACGGCTATCTTTACAGGATTGAATTGTATAACACACAACCCCGGTTTCTTATAGGGGAACCTGCGTTTGCTTCTTCAGTATTCATAAGTGCAACACCGGGAGACAGGAAAGTCAATTTTGTCATTCACAGGAATGTACCATGGATTAATACAAACTATGATTTTCTAAGGTATAATCCTGGCACAGCAGTCTTTGACTCTGTAGGATCAACAAATCTCTTATCATATTCAGACACAGGTCTGGAGAATGGCGTGCAATATCTTTATTACGTGAGATCAACAGGGTCTTATCCTGCTCCCGATCTTCCTAAAAACCTTATTAACCTTTCACAGGAAATATCTATCACTCCTCTTGATAATGAAGCTCCATGTCCGCCTTCAATTAATGTAAGCTCACAGTGCGACAGCCTGTTTAATACAATAACCTGGATGTTTCCTGATCCGAAATGTGCTGATGATGTAGCAGGCTATAAGCTTTTTTATAAACAGAAAGCCGACGACAATCTTGAAGAGCTTGCAACAATAACAGAAATAAACACATTTAAGTATAAACATTTTACCGGTGACGTTATTGCTGGTTGCTATGCTGTATCAGCTTATGATTACAATGGAAATATTGGGCCATTATCGGTGACCTTTTGTGTTGATTCATGCGATTTCTATGAAATACCCAATGTCTTTACTCCTAATAATGATGGTTATAACGACAGGCTCATTGCCAAAACATCAGGTCTTGTTGAGAAAGTCGATTTTAAACTTTTTAACCGTAATGGCCTGCTGATTTTCAGTACTTCAAATCCCCGACTCGATTGGGATGGTACATATAAAGGCAAGATTGTAACACCTGGTGTTTATTTTTATTCATGTGATGTTTCTGAAAAACGTATTACAGGAACAGAGATTTTTCACCTTTCGGGATTTATTCATGTTATAACTGAAAAGGGATCAGAGGTAAGAAAGGAGGTAACAAAATGAGAAAGATCAAGATACTCCTTTTGTTGGTTTTAATCCTGTTGAATCAACCCAGGATTGAAGCCCAGGTTGTTTCTGAGAATCTTATGAGAGCTGAAGCAATGATCTTATCAGGTAATCCTGAGGCTGCAATTGTTCTTCTTAATAAGGCAGTATTAAGTACAAAAGACTACAGATTTTTTTTATTAAGAGCAGAAGCGTTCATTGCAAAAGGTGATTTATCAGGAGCAATCAGTGATTTTAACGATAGCAACAGCCTTGATTCACTGTCAGGAGAGTACGGCCTCGCAAGAGTATATGCTCTTAAAGGCGATGCCCAAACATCTCTGTATCATCTTGAGAAGAACCTTAATTCTGATAAGAAGCGAAGTGAAAAAGAGATTATGCTTGATGCCTCTTTCAAAAGAATTGAGAACAATCCTGACTGGAGAGCCTTCTGGAAAAAAAACAGGTATACTGAATCTGAAGGGAAAGTTTCAGAAATAGAGTTTTATACATCCTCGGGAAAAATTGAGGAGGCCACGATACTATTGAATGAAATAAAGTCTGATTATCCCGTCTCTGATGAAGCATTATATTCCGAAGCATTGGTTTATGTTGCAAATAAA
>DATALD010000016.1:0-11343 GCA_036261255.1 Bacteroidales bacterium | reverse complement strand
GTGTCATATGGCCTTGATATCGAGCAAGAATTAGCGTCAATAATCCCGATAGTGGATGAAGAGTAGCTTTTTCTTTTTAACTGAAAATCAGCTTATAAATGTCTCAAATAAAAGAAAAAACTTGTTATTTTTGAGATAGTAGAAAAAAGATGGGCTGTCTGAAACTTGCACATAGTCTTGAAAATGACACTGTTTTGCGGTGTGTCTGGAACCGTGAAAAACAGTCAAAAACCCGCGTAAACTTGTATGATTACGGGGCGAGGTTCTATGATCCACAGATAGCAAGGTGGAATGTACCAGATCCCTTAGCAGAATACCGATTAAATCAATCTCCTTATAACTATGTAAAAAATAACCCCATCCGGTATATAGATTTATTTGGTTTGATAGATACCACAGCAGCAGGAGCAACAATGTTACCAGAAGTAGTGGTAACAGCTAAGCGCAATAACAATAACAACAACAGCAATGTAATACAATATCAATGGATTGGTTTACTTTTCGATTCAAGCAATGGAGAAGCTAGCGATAATGGGTGGAGGGCAATAAAACATATCTGGATGGGGAACTGGGATGAATGGTCAAGTTTGTTTGATTTTATTTTTTGGAGATTTGGGAGTAAAAAGAAGAATCCTTTAGCCCCGGACGATGAAAAAGCGTTAACAGAAATGGTAGGAGAAACCAAAGATGAAAATATTATTAAAGACAAAGCTGGAAATAATGAAGAGATCATTCAGAACAATCCTCTCGTGAAAAAGTATACAGAAGAATCGGAAAATAATGATTATGACTATAGGTCTGAAGGGAAAGAATCGGACTCTTCAGTTATTCAAAAGACTTATTATTTTGATGATGTAGACGGGGATACAGTTCAAGACTGGAAAGTACATTGGTTTACAAATATGGGTAGACCTATTTCAAAGAAATACGTAAAAAAGACAAAATGAAAAGAGCAAGCTTTTGGTTGGTTATCTTATTTATTATTTCCTGCGGTAAACAGCAAGCAACTGAATTAGAAATTAAAACAAATGGGGATACCATTAAGTATGGCACTGATTTTATTGCGGAATTATATGTTCCCTACCGTAAAGGCTATTTACCCGCGTTTAAAATAATTAGGGGATCAGATACATCTTGGCTTCCAATTGATACGATAAAAAAAAGTGCAATACTCAGAGCAGCAAGTAAAAGATCGGGAGAGAAGTCATTTAGCGGTATCGTCGAGTACATTGATGTGCGTGGTAATAAAAAAACAGAAACATTTTCCATAAAGTACTATGTTAAACCAAAGGAATGATTGTGAGTTTTAGTTATTTAACAATAAACCAAACCCGGTTCAATGTCGGGTTTTGTATTAATGCTTGTTTTTGAAATACTCGATCATTTTCTTAAAACTAAAACCCATCCCGGCAAAGTTTGGTTCCAGAATTACGGCATTAGCCAGAGCTCTGCCGATACCTTTTTTGAGTTCCCTGGCAATACGGAAATCATCCAGGTCTTTTTGATTTTTGATATCGTTAAATACTTTTTCGATCAGGCTTACCACCTCAGTTGTGGAAGAGCACACTCTTTTTAAAGGGATTAATATCATTTTAAGATCCTTTTCTACAGGATCTTCATTGCGTTCTAAGCACTCTTTGAATTTAGCCGGATGCCGGTTAGTTATTAAAATAGCACTGCTATTTCTAAGATAAAATTGGAAAAAGTGTTGCAATATTGCAACAGAAACGATCTAATTATCTTATGAACAATGAATTATATGATAATTCATTGTTTGATCAGTTCCTATTACTCACAAGCTGTTGGTTTCTTACGCAGCTTTGTCTCGAACCTCATACTCCAAACTTTAAATTCTAACTGCAGAACACACATATTTGTTTTCTGTTCTCAATAATTCTCATTTTTCTTGCCTGTTCTTTATATTCCGACCAATCAGAAATAGATCCGGAATATGCCTCAAATGGTGTTAACCCTTTAAGTGATTCATGAGGCCTTTGAAAGTTATAGTCGGATACATCATTTTCAAAAACTCTCCTCAGTTCATACTCATTGTTATACTCCTGCCTGAAAAGGTACCTGTATTTAAAAAGTTTATTCTGAGCTTCAATAAGAGAGTTTGAAAACGGAATATCCCTTTGAGCAATAACGCTTCTGAAATCCTCTGTTTCGTTTATGATAAACCTCTCCATAGCGTTGTTATCATTCTCGGGCCCTCCGTCAGTTATCAGGGTAATATTACTGACCTTCGTTCTTAATCTGTTATATGCTTCACGTATAGTATCTACCCTTGTTCTGGCAGATACTGATTGTTCAATTCTCCAACTGAGTATGAACCTCGAGAAATTATCCATAAGCAGGTAAACATAGTGTTTCCTGTTATCTTTAGTTTTTACAATTGTGATATCTGCATGCCATATCTGGTCAGGGAGAGAGGCCCTGATGCCTTGAGAGTATTTTATTTTCTTTGGAAATGGCTGCCGTTCAATGCCAAGTTTCTTTTTATATAAATACCATGTTGCCAATGAAATGGATAAAATCTTTTCTCTTAATGCATAATATGCTATTGAAGCAATTGGCCAGAACCTGAATTTTTCATCAGTCATCATCTCTTTCATAATAGAGACTTCATTATTTGTTAATTGCTCCGGGTATTGCTTTTTGCAAAGCTGAATTGATGATGTAGTACACTTTTTCAGTACTTTATTTTTCCAGTAATAGAAAACTGATACAGGGACTTTACATATTCTTAATACTAATTTGATATCAATTCTACCTTTAAGCTTTAATATGGAACTGACAAATTGTGGAAGACTGTTCTTGATGAAGCTGTGAAACTGATTTGTTGAGTTCAGAATACATGATATGTAATATGCTGCTTTAAGGTAAGCACGCATTACTTTTTCAGCTTCTTTCCTGCAGATAAAATTACCAACTACTTCTATATTGCATAATTCATAACCAGTGTACTTATCGTTTTCTTCATGTCTCCAGCGCCAGAGAGTAGATCGCTCAATATTATTAATATACTGTTGAGGCAGCTTGTCATTTTTAATCAATTGTTTGAGCATTGTATGATATGATTTATATTTACTCATGTCCGAAAGGTTTTCTTATTAATCACAGAATGAGTAAAAAATAGAGTTTTGGGCAATCAAGTACTTACTTTGATACGAAGAGTTAAAAGAATGACTTTTGAAAGAAGATTATGAAAATGGAAGGTGATATTACTTTGTTTTTGGCCATAGAAAAAATGATGCAGGAGCGAGTGTTTTTACACCAGGGAAAGCTTGTTGTAAAAGATGTTGATCTTGCAGCGATATATGAAGTAAAGACTACTAATCTCAGAACAAAAATCAGCAAGAACAGATCTCGCTTTCCATCTGATTTTATGACAGAAATCAGCAAAGGAGAGTATGTATTTACTGAAGGAGGTATCCTCATGCTTGGAGGCCTGTTAAGAAACGAGCGGGCCAGAAAGGCGCATAAGCAGTTTATCGAGTATTTTGTTCACCTGTTGCATGAAAATGAAATATCAGCTTTTGATTTCGAGCTGCTTACGATAGGAGATCCCACAGAAAAGACTTAATTTCTACTTATGTTTTTTCTTTAAATCTTTTTTCTCCGGTTTGCGTAGTTTTTGTTTATCAGGTTTTTTTCCCCCACCATATTTTAAAATATCGAGATAAATACCGGGATCAAATTCAAAATCTTTCATGCACTTCAGATCATCGGAAAGAGCCTTATCATTCTCATTAAGGAATTTTGTTATTTTTTTATAGGCTTCAAATTCCTTTTTTAACTGAGAGTTGGAAGCAAGTTCGCGATTAAAATCATCCAATTCAATCCCTTCTATTTTTCCAAGAAAATAGTCCTCAATAATTGTCAAGTATCTCAACCCGAAACTCTTTATATGCCTCGCAAGATAGTAATTTTTTACGCAGCTTTTTTAAACAGTTTTTCTTTTTGTCAGCTACTGCCTGCTTATTCCTAAATCCGAGAAGATGCATGATCTCTTCAATAGGCTTTTTCTGATTATAAAATTCAAGCAATTGTCTTTCGTCTGCTTCTAAAGATTGCAGAATCTGTACATAAAGATTATACCTCGCTTGATCACTGGCATCGACATTATCATTCGCCAAATTCTCGTACTGGTTAATTTCAGATGGAATAATTTTCTTTCTTCTCCTTAGTTCCTGAAACCATAAATGCTTGCATATCGAAATAAGATATGTTGAAAAAGTACATGTAAGCTGTAAATTTTCTTCTTTTGACTTCCTTAAAATGATAAGTAATGCATCTTGTATAATGTCTGAAACATCCTCTTCATTACCATTGTTTTTTTTTATCCATTTAATCAAAATTTGCTGATTCTTAGCATAAAGGGACTTGATAATAACTTCATCGTTATGAAGTAAACCATTCAAAATTTTATTGAAGTGCATTCGACATTTACTTTCTCTCAATTTATAAAAATATTCGTGAATGAATTAAATATCTAAATAAATGTTAATTTTTATATTGTTTAGCTTACAATCATCCTGAAAACGAGATAGTCATGTATCCTTTATCTATGTATCTTGCAACATTAATACTTCATAAATTAAATGTGTCTGAATTAATATGACTAAAGTCTCTTTTTACGACCCGGATTACGACCCGGCTACAGTTCTTACCTATTCGGTAATCTGTGCCCGGTATAAGGACCAATGGGTATACGTCAGAAACCGACTAAGAACAACGTACGAAATACCCGGTGGTCATATTGAAGCAGGCGAAAGCTCTGATCAGGCTGCAAAGAGAGAATTGATGGAAGAAACCGGAGCCATCAAATTTGAGATAACACGTATCGCAACATATTCTGTTGATATTGATGGGCAAACAGGTTGGGGAAGGGTGTATTATGCCATTATTAATGAAATAGGTCCGGTTCCTGATAATTCAGAGATCGGAGAGGTGATCTTCCTTAACGGATTTCCTGAAGATAATACTCATCCTCATATTCAACCGCATCTTTTCAGAAAGGTTAATGAATACCTTGAAGGCATTAAATAAGTATCAGATATATTCAAACGTTATCTTCTTCAACCACTTCTCTTCAAGCAGCCTCGCAATCCTTTTTATTACAGTCCTCCTGATTTCAAGATCAACAGGTAGTGTAGGATCCTGGTGGGCAATATTAATTCTTGTCCCAATAACAAAATGGATTTCATCACTCTCCATAAGGAGTTTTACAATCTTGTCGGCAGGACCTTTCCCAAGCTTTACACTGTTGTTATACGACTTAAGGATCTCATTTACTTTCTGAAGCGTAAGGATTCCTTCAGTTACAAGGTCAATGCCATCGATGAAGCTTTCAGGAGGAAGTTCAGGATCCTCAAAAATCAAATCATCAACTATTTTCCTGTTAAGCTCACGGGCTACGATATCGGCAGTAGTTCCACCAGAGAGAATTACTTTACCATTGTAACCTGCTACTTTCTGAGATAGCTCAGCATCTTTTTCCTTCTCATACGGTGGTCCGGTACAGAGTAGCAGCTTACGTGGCTCACGGAAATAAATCGTGGCACAGCTGATATCATCCATTGCCCTGTAATTGTCATTCTTATGCGCCATCGTCACAATCTTCCCCGACAACATCATTGCCGATATTGAGGATTCGCTTGTTACCAGTGTTGAAGCATAATGGGTAATACTCTCACGCGACCAGCCAAAAGGAAATGGATCACTTCCCATCCCGCTCTGTGAAACCCCATCGGAACATACAATTATCCTGTCTTCTTTTTCTGGCATAAAAGAACAGGCTTTTAAAACTTTGCCGGCATGTTTGCCTTTATCAAGTATCACTTTCTTCCATGCCGGGTCAAAAGCCTGGCTGCCTCGAAGGATTATCGCCCCGGGGTTATCATATTCAAGGATGTTTGTTCGGCCGCTTGTTTCAATATCGATGATAGTAAAAGTAGAATAGCTTATCTTTCTTTCACTACAAACAGGAAGGGTGTTCATTATTATCTCTGCAATCCTGTCAATCTCCTTATGTTCCCTTGTAAAATTAAGGGCCATTGTTGAAGTAAGTGTGGCAAGTATGTTTGCTTTTACTCCATGACCCATACCATCTGAAAGGACAGCTATTACCCGGTCTTCCTCTTTGATGTACCTGTAAAGAAAAACATCCCCGCAAATCCTCTCACCATGATGATTCCTCTGCTGGCTGTTAACCTCTATAAAGAAATTTTTTTCCACTGTTTCTGATTACAGTTTGAGGTTGCTCTTCTTTGTCTTGTATGATTCAATTATTGAATTGAGCATCTGTTCAGTCTCTGAAGCTCCTTCGCCGAGCAGGAATCCTATTTTCTGAACCATCTCGAGGTTCTTTTCAATAACCTCGGCAACCCTGTTTGTGACTTCTTCAGCCTGCACTTCCGGTGAATACAGGTCACGTATTATGGCGCCGCACATCTTGTTCTTCCTGATTGGGAAAATTGAAATATTCAGCATCTTATCTTCAAAATGGACATCCTTGCTCAACACCGGCTCATCCTCTTTTATTACGAATGAAAACATATTATAGACATTGAACGGAATGAGGGTTTTAAGATCAGCGCCGGCAAGACCGGGAATAATGTCTGCAATTGCATGAGCATCTTCCCCGATAATGTTTATGAAGCTTTGATTCGAATGAAGTATCTTCAGATTATTATCCACAATAACAACACCTGTAGGAAGCTTTTCAAGCATGTTGTTCATCATGTCGGAAGCATTTTGGGCCATATCCTTCTCCCTTCTTGCCAGTTCTTCAGATTCCTTCAGCGCCTTCTTTGTCTCAGCAAGCTTCCTGTTTGTCTGCCGAAGTGTTTCAATATATTCCTGTTTGTTCCTGAGGTTGAATGTGTGACACATCTCAGGAACCGCAAGTCCTTTTGCAACTGTTGAGGCGAACTCGCGACATGATAAGTAACCACAGGCGCCGCAGTTAACCTCATCGTTCGGATTGTTTTTTCCTATTATTTTCAGGATCTCATCAACAGCTTCTGGTGGTGGCTCCGGTATTCTCTGGTCGTCGGGCGTAAACAATCTTGAAAAGTCAAGCTTCATCCATATATCAATGTTTGCCTCCCATACTTTATCATCGAGAGAAGCTACCCTTTTTTCTGCATACTGCCTCACAAGCGAACGTCTCTTAAAACGTTCCCTGTGATGCTGCATAGCAGGACCAAGCATACAACCTGTGCAGAAGAAAAGGTTGAAATGGTGCTTGATAGTATCAATGTGCTTGTCGAAATCGTGAATTGCTTCAAGTATCTCCTCTTTGCCGGAAGCTGTTATTACAGAGCTTGAAACCATGTCGCGCTTTATCCCACCTGCCTGGATAATACCTGCAGGCATCGGGTATAAAGCTCCCCATTTACCATAGGGAGGATCGAAGTCCGACATCTTTACAAACCTCTCCTGGATATTAAGCTCATCGAATAATTGCCTCAGTTCAGTGAATGTGAGTACACTGTCAATAAGGTTTTTTGACTCATAATCAAGCGCTTCATCCTTTGCATCTATACACGGGCCAATCTGCACTGTTGCAACATCCTGTCCATAAAGCCCTTTTACAACCATTGCTGTGGCAATCATTGGTGAAACAAGAGGAGCAAGGTTTGGCACAAGTTCCGGCTTGAACTTTCTGACAAGCTTAACCATAACGGGGCAGTTTGTAGTAATATAATATTTGCCCTCGGACTTTAAAAACAATTTTGCATAAGATGCGGCTATCAGGTCAACACCGAACGAAATCTCATGAACATAGTCAAATCCAAGTTTCCTTAGCATTGCCACGAACTTTCTGTAATCGGTAATATCATCAAACTCAGAGGCTATACTTGGATCAATAAGAGCAGCAGTCTTCCTTCCTGAAGAGATAAGTTCCATTACGTCTGAACGTGAATCCCTGAAACTAATAGCCTTAGGCGAGCATGATACATAACATAATCCGCATCCGATACATCTGTCAGGTACAATAAAGGGATGTTCTCTCTGTGGTTTTACCTCAATGGCATTAACAGGACAAACACGTACGCAGGAGTATGAATTCCTGCATTTTGAATCATCAATATATATTACAGATTTCTTTTCTGACATTTCTTAATTCCTTTCAGTTGAGATCACCGAATTCTCTTTCCATTATTCCTTCAATTTTCGAGAGAGTTACACCTTCCTCATGTACCCCATTTATTGTAAGGTTTGGACCATTACTGCAATGACCCATACACCTGGCGCCTTTAAAAACAACCCTGTCTTCAAGATGATTTGTTCTGAGATACTCTTTTATAAACGTTACAACCTCCTTGTTCCCTCGTGAAAAACAAGAACTTCCAAGGCATATCTGCATCTCAATCTTGCTCATCATCTTATTAGTATAGAATTTATGGTTTATTAGTTGAACACATTGATTTTCTTCGCACCCCTTGGGACTAAATGAAGAAAATCAACGTGTTCAACTTAACTCATCATCAAAAGTAATATTTTTTTCACACCATTCAACCTGCCATTTTAACGTTGATTTGCCTCATTTTATGATAATTATGAGTTGTTATTTTGTTTATTTATAATTATTTGATACTATAAACACTGTAACTATCAGTAAATCAGAAAAGTATGTATGTATATTTTTATTGTTACTAAAATAACATTGTTTATTAAATAACAATTTAAAAATTTATCTTTGTTAAAATTACTCACAATGGGGTCCGAAATTGAAATCATTCTGAGGAAGTATAAGCAAGGAAAGAGGGAAGACCTGATACCTATTCTCCAGGAAATACAGGAAGGGGTAGGATTTATATCGGAAGAGGCAATTGTTATGATCGGCAAATACCTTGATCTTAGCACTACCAAGATCTATGGACTGGCAACTTTTTATGACAGATTCAGATTCATTCCTGCCGGGAAAATAATGATACAGATATGCAATGGGACCTCATGTTTCCTTAATGGTTCACAGGCTATTATCAGTAAGATGAAAGATGAGACAGGCGTTCAACCTGGTCAGACAACAAGAGACGGTTCGTTAAGCTACGAGATAGTAACTTGTATGGGAGGTTGTAATCATGGTCCCGTGATGAAGGTAAACGATGAGTATTACACAAAAATGGATTCCTCACAGGTACCTGAACTTGTTCGTAAACTGAAGTATATTATCGAAAACGATTGATCTTGATGGAAGATCTGAAAACATTTCTGACTGAGAAAGTACTTCTGCTCGAATCGGATACTATTCCTGCTGATACTGAAAAAGTTCTGCAGAGGATTCGAAGAGAACGTCCTTTAAATGCAGTTATTTCAGTTTCTTCAAGCACAAGCAGTATTATTTCAGGTTCAGATAAAACAGTATCAGCAATTGAAAGCTATATAGATGAAAAGGCAATCGATGCTTCGATTATAAATGTGGGATGTACCGGCCCTGCCAATTTCGAACCACTGGTATGTATCCATTTACCGGGAAAGAACAAACTTTTTTTCAGGAACATCACTGAAGAAAAAGTTGAACCTCTCCTTAATGGTGTCTTTCACAATGATATTAATGAAGAGGATCTGGTAGGTCAGTCAGGAACAAAAGGCTTTGAGCTTTGGCCTGGCATCGGTTTCATCGAAGAACTTCCGTATTTCAGGAAACAGAAGCGCATAATTCTTAGTAACTGTGGAAGCTATGATCCTGAAAATATTGAAGAGTATATTGCACGGGGAGGATACCGTTCTTTTATAAAAGCAATTAAGAATTACACATTTGAAGAAGTTTGTAATATTATTGAAAAAAGCGGTTTAAGGGGAAGAAGCGGAGGCGGTTATCTGACCGGGCTTAAGTGGAAACACGCTCTTAATACTTCTTCAAACCAGAGATATCTTATATGTAATGCAAAGGAAAGTGATCCGGGCGCTTTTACTGACAGATTAGTACTTGAGAGTGACCCTCACAGGCTCATCGAAGGTATTTCAATAGCTGCTTATGCTATTGGAGCTTCAAATGCAATAATATTCATGCGTTCATGTTCTGATCTTGCAAAAGACAGGTTGGGAACTGCAATATTAAAAGCAAGAGAATATGGTCTTCTTGGTCATAATATATTTTCAAGCGGTTATAATCTCGACATTACAATAAGGATTGAACCTGGAGCATTCGTGTGTGGTGAAGAGACTGCTCTGATAAACACACTTGAAGGCAAAAGAGGCATGCCACAGATAAAACCTCCTTACCCGACAACATCAGGTTTATTTGGAAAACCAACTGTGATTAATAATGTTGAGACACTGATGAATGTTCCGCTGATTATGCAGAATGGACCGGAATGGTTTCATAATATCGGCACACCAGGCAGTCCGGGGACAAAGCTTTTCGCAGTAGCCGGCAAAGGAAGATATTCAGGTGTCATAGAGGTTGAAATGGGAATTCAGTTAAAAACAATCCTTGATGATATTGCCGGCGGTATAAAGGAAAGCAGGGAATTCAAAGCTATCCAGCTTGGAGGGGCAAATGGTTCATTCATTACATCAGAAACACTTGATCTGAAAGTTGATTTTGATATACTAAAGGAAAATGGTGTTGGCATTGGCGCAGGAGGATTTATAATCATCGACGAGAATACATGTATGGTTGATCTTGTGAGGTACTACATGGAATTCATGAGGAATGAGAGCTGCGGCAAATGTATTCCATGCCGCGAAGGAACAGGAAGAATGCTTGAGATACTCGAGAGTGTTATACGGAAACCTCAGAATGAGGATTCAGGAACAACACTTGAGCGGTTCAAAGGTGTTATGCAACTCGAAACAATAGCATCTGTGATGAAAGATACTTCGTTGTGCGGGCTTGGACAAAATGCTCCCAATCCATTCATCAGCGCCTTGCGGAACTTCAGGGATGAATTTGAAGAACATATTTTTGACAGGAAATGCAGGGCAAATATATGCAGGGGATTGAGGTCTTTCTCAATAAATGTCGATAGCTGTACAGGATGTACTGCATGTGCTTCAAAATGTCCTGTCAATGCTATTTATGGAACAAGGCTGCAACCTTTCTTTATTGTTGAGGAGAAATGTACCGGCTGTGGTGTGTGCTTTGATATATGTAAATTCAGCGCAATAAATGTAAAGTAACTGTTATGCTGTTTACAATACAGGTAAATAATAAAAAGATAAAAGCGGAAAAAGGCGAAACAATTCTTTCAGCACTGAACCGGAACGGGATCATTATCCCCACTCTTTGCAGGATGAAGGATTTTACGCCAACAGGCGCCTGCAGGATGTGCGTTGTTGAGGTGGAAGGAAGGGAAAGGCTTGTAACAGCATGTTCGCAGCCTG
>DATALD010000110.1:0-17258 GCA_036261255.1 Bacteroidales bacterium | reverse complement strand
GGGTTTATGGATGCAGGAAGTACCTGTTCCCGAACCGGGGCTTAATGATGTTATAATCAAGATTAAAAAAACTGCAATCTGCGGAACAGATCTTCATATCTACAACTGGGACGAGTGGTCGCAACGAACAATAAAGACTCCCATGGTGATAGGTCATGAATATATGGGGTACATTGAAAAAATGGGTGCCGGGGTAACAAACCTTAAAATAGGTGACAGGGTAACCGGTGAGGGGCACCTTGCCTGCGGACATTGCCGTAACTGTCGCAGGGGAAAGGAACATGTATGCGAGAACTCGGTTGGTATCGGTGTACATATTGACGGGGCTTTTGCCGAATATTTGAAGTTACCTGCGTCAAATGTTGTCCTGCTTGATAACAGGATCCCGGATGAATGGGCGGCAATAATGGATCCTTTTGGTAATGCAACCCATACTGCATTATCATTTCCACTCCTTGGCGAAGATGTCCTGATTACCGGATCGGGTCTCATTGGAAGCATGGCAGTAGCTATTGCCCGGTTTGCAGGAGCGAGGTTCATTGTTGCGAGCGACCTGAGCGATGAAAGACTTGAAATTGCAAAAAAGATGGGAGCAACATTTACTATAAATCCATCGAAGGGCGAAAAAATATCGGATGCTGTTAAAAAACTTGGAATGAGAGGCTTTGATATTGGTCTTGAAATGTCGGGGTCGCCAAAAGCATTCGTCGAGATGCTCGATAATATGTACAATGGTTCAAGTATCTCTTTACTTGGCATCCTTCCTTCGAACTTTGAAGTACCCTGGAGTGAGATAATATTCAAAGCAATTACAATTAAGGGTATCTATGGAAGAGAAATGTGGGAGACCTGGTACAAGATGGAGCAGATGATAATTGGAGGGATAAATCTTGATCCTATAATTACTCACCGTTTCGAAATTGACAATTTCCAGAAAGGATTTGACGTAATGTCTGAAGCAAATTGCGGTAAGGTAATTTTGAATTGGTATTAATTAAACAGGAGTGTCATGTACAACGATTTTCAGAAACATATTTCAGGAGTAATCAAAGAAATTAAAGAAGCAGGTCTTTACAAAAATGAAAGAGTGATAGTATCACCACAAGGGGCAGAGATAACACTGGACTCCGGAAAAACGGTGTTGAACTTCTGCGCCAATAACTATCTTGGACTTTCAAATAATGAAGCGCTCATAAATGCTGCTAAAGAAGCGCTTGACACACATGGATACGGCATGTCGTCTGTCAGGTTTATCTGCGGCACGACTGATATTCATAAGGAGCTTGAAGCCAGGATTGCCAGGTTCTTTAATACTGAAGATACTATTCTTTATGCTGCTTGTTTCGATGCCAACGGTGGTGTATTTGAACCACTCCTCTCCGAGGAGGATGCTATAATCTCCGACTCCCTGAATCATGCGTCAATTATCGATGGAGTGAGATTGTGCAAAGCTCAGAGATACAGGTATGCTAATGCCGATATGGCAGACCTTGAAGTACAGTTAAAAGCCGCTCAAGATCAACGGTTCAGGCTTGTTGTAACCGATGGTGTCTTCTCAATGGATGGCAATGTGGCACCGTTGAAGGAGATAGTTGAGCTTGCTGAAAAGTATAACGCCATTGTAATGGTCGATGAATCCCATTCTGCTGGGGTTGTTGGAGAAAGAGGAAGGGGTGTGACAGAGTTGTATAACGTAATGGGCCGTATTGAGATAATTACCGGGACCCTGGGAAAAGCTTTCGGTGGTGCAATAGGCGGATTCACAACAGGTAAAAGGGAAATAATCGAGCTTTTAAGACAGAGGTCAAGACCTTATCTGTTCTCAAACTCCATACCTCCTCTTGTTGCTGCCGCAGGAATTAAGATGATAAGCATGATGACTGAAACGAATATTCTGCAGGACAGACTTCACCGTAATGCCGAGTATTTCATAAGTCGTATGACAAATAAAGGATTCGACATAAAGCCTACAAGGTCAGCAATATGTGCTGTTATGCTTTATGATGCAAAGCTCTCCCAGGAATTTGCCTCAATGCTACTTGACGATGGCATTTATGTAATAGGCTTTTATTACCCTGTTGTGCCAAAGGACCAGGCCCGGATAAGAGTTCAGCTTTCAGCTGCCCATGAATTGGAGCATCTCGACAAAGCTGTTGATGCTTTTGTGAAAGTTGGGAAGAAGCTGAAAGTTATTTGACTCTCAATTGCCGTTGGTTTAAGCCAACGGCAATTGAAGGCAAGTGAGATGATCTTTCTATCCACATTTAGAGCAGCCGCAATCCTGACAGATAAGGCAGCCTTCCTGGTAAATGAGGTTGTGTGAGCCACATTCGCCACATGTACCTTTTGCCTTGGTGCCATCAGGAATGTATTTCTTCAAAGCTCTCTCAACACCATTTTTCCAGTTATTAATTGACTCGCTATCGAGCTTGAGCGACTGTACGAGTGTAACAACATCCTGTATCGGCATCTCATGACGAAGTACACCTGATATCAGCTTGGCATAGTTCCAGAACTCAGGACTGAAGGTATGTGAAAGGCCTCCCATTGTCTTCTTATAACCATATTTATCGGTATACTGGAAGTCGTAGCGTGTATTCCCTTCTTCGTCCTTGTTCTTCATTATTCTTCCCTTGACAATGCTCTTTGGAATTGGGAATACCTCTTCATCAGCAACACCAGTGAATATTTCATAAGGTTTTCCATCCTTGAGGCCTACAAATGCAACCCATTTCTCTTCGTTGATGTTGAACCTGATAACATCGCAATCGAGAGTTTTTGGTCTTTTCGGACGTCCCGAAACTAGCTCGGTCTTGCCTGCTGTAAGTACATTGTTCCTAGAACCATCGCGGTATACAGT
The DNA here is from genome assembly GCA_036261255.1 of Bacteroidales bacterium. Classification (GTDB taxonomy): domain Bacteria; phylum Bacteroidota; class Bacteroidia; order Bacteroidales; family VadinHA17; genus LD21. Next base: position 14,398 of record DATALD010000110.1, on the reverse strand, counting down.
GGCGCCTTTGCAACCTGATTGCCAGGCAGTAAGATAAAGTTCGCTTACAAGTTCTTCTTTAACATCAGAAGGTAGGTTTATTGTAACGCTTATTGAATGATCAACCCATTTCTGGATAGCGCCCTGCATTTTAACCTTTGCAATCCAGTCGACGTCGTTTGCGGTTGCTTTGTAGTAAGGTGATTTTGCAATTATTTTCTCAATGTCAGCATCGTTCATCCTTGTAACTTCATCAGGATCGTACCCGTTGAGTCTTAGCCAGTCAACAAATTTGTGATGGAAAACAACAAATTCCTCCCAGCAATCTCCTACTTCATCCCTGAAGGTTATCTTAACATCCTTGTCGTTGGGGTTAACCTTTCTTTTGCGCTTGTAGAAAACTGAAAAAATTGGCTCAATTCCTGATGTTGTCTGAGTCATAAGACTCGTTGTTCCTGTAGGAGCAATTGTGAGAAGTGCAATGTTCCTGCGTCCATGTTTTGACATATTACTGTAAAGCACAGGATCAGCTTCTTTTATTCTCTGGATAAAAGGATTATTCTTTTCTCGTTCTGCTTCATAAATAGTGAACGGACCTCTTTCTGTAGCAAGGTATGTTGAAGATTTGTATGCTTCAAGGGTTAACGTTTTATGTATCTCAACTGAGAAATTAACAGCTTCATCGCTTCCATATCTAAGTCCAAGAGCTGCAAGCATATCGCCTTCAGCTGTTATACCGATGCCTGTTCTTCTGCCTTCATTTGCTTTAGTGCGGATATTCTGCCAAAGGTTTCTTTCAACCCTTTTCAGTTCTTCTTCTTCAGGGTCGGCATCAATTTTATGAAGTATGGCATCGATCTTTTCAAGTTCAAGGTCGATTATATCATCCATCATTCTTTGTGCAAGACCTATATGTTCTCTATATAATTGAAAATCAAAGGAGGCATCTTTTGTAAATGGGTCATTCACATAGCTGTAGAGGTTAATAGCAAGCAAACGGCAGCTATCATAAGGGCAAAGAGGTATCTCACCGCAAGGATTTGTTGAAACTGTTGCATAGCCAAGGTCTGCATAACAATCAGGAACACTTTCGCGGATAATTGTATCCCAGAATAGAACACCTGGTTCGGCTGATTTCCATGCATTATGGATTATTTTGTTCCAGAGCTGAACTGCATCAATATCCTTTTCAAATTTCGGTTTATCTGAATTAATAGGATACTGTTGCCTGAATATTGTTTTTTCCTGTACACACTTCATAAATTCATCGGTGAGCTTAACAGACACGTTGGCGCCTGTTACTTTACCACTCTCCATTTTGGCATCAATGAATTTGCCTGAGTCGGGATGCTTAATAGATATTGATAGCATTAATGCGCCACGACGGCCATCCTGTGCAACTTCACGTGTTGAGTTTGAATATCTTTCCATGAAAGGCACGACGCCTGTTGATGTAAGAGCGCTGTTAAGCACAGGAGTCCCTTTTGGTCTTATATGTGAAAGATCGTGACCAACGCCACCGCGACGTTTCATCAGTTGAACCTGCTCCTGGTCGATTTTCATAATGCCTCCGTAAGAATCAGAATTGCCAGCGTTTCCAATAACGAAGCAGTTCGATAAAGATGCAATTTGAAAATCATTTCCAATCCCTGTCATCGGGCCACCTTGTGGAACGATGTATTTAAAATCCTTCAGAACATTATAAATGAGTTCTTCCGACAATGGATTTTTATAACGCAGTTCAATTCTGTGAATCTCTTTTGCGAGTCTCCTGTGCATATCATCCGGAGTCTTCTCAAAAAGATTTCCAAATGAATCCTTCAGAGCATATTTATTTGCCCATACTCTTGCAGCAAGTTCATCGCCTTTAAAATATTCGATGCTTGCCGCCACTGCCTCCTCATGCGAGTACACTTTCGCTTCTTTCACCTTTTCGGGTTCCTTCTTTTCACTTTTTTTGCTCATTTCAACTGAGGGTTGCCCTTTTTTTGCTTTGTCGGTTAAAATAGCCGGATCCTGGACAAATAAATCTTCCATAAAACTATTATGATCTGATTTCGATTGAGTTAACTTGGCCAACGATTTTGATCGATGGTAAACGCTAAATTACACAAGTGCATTACCTCAGACAATACCTCGGAATTCAACTTTATTAACAATTAAACATATCTTATTAACTTTTGTTCATTTGGTTGATATTCAGTGTGTTGTGAACTTATTAACAATTAAATGAAGATTAAAAAAACAGCTGAAAACAGTTGAAATGCTGCACATCAGAAGAGTAAACAAAAGGTTTTAAACTGCCTAGGTGATTTGTTATTAACAATCGTTAAAAGGAGGATGTTAGATTCAATTTTTTTAATTATAGAAGATTCTTTGCTATATATATATAAAGATAGAGGCTGCTTCTCAGCAACCTCTATACCACAATTGAAATGACAATTTTTTAGTTGAAAATGTAACGGAGTGATAATTGGATCAAATAAGTTGAAGTAAAACTTTGATAATCTTTAAAAGTTGATTTTAGTACTTCATTGTTCACTTTGGGAAATGTGTATGCTCTGGATGTAGTATTATAATTCAAAATGTTCGTGGCGTAGGCTGTTTTATAAAGCCCCCAATCGCTATTAAGTAAGTTCGGCAGGTTTTTAATGTCTAACCCAAACTCAAGAGTGTTCTTCTTTCCACTTACATTAAGATAGAAATCCTGAACAAACTTAAGATCGAGTTGATTGTGCCATGGGAAAATAGCACCACCACGTTCAGCATATTCACCTTTATGTTTGTTCAGGTATTTATCCTGTTCAATATAGGCCCAGAAATCATCTTTTTGTTGTAAGCCGGTATATCCTGCTGCGTCAGCGAAAGTCCAGGAATCCAGTTCGGAACGTGATGCAGGAATATAAAGCAGATTATTCGAGCCATTATCGCCTACTACATTACCCATTGTATATGAGAATCTGGTGTAAGAGTATCCACCTGCATATCCAAGCTGGCTTCCATCATAAACGAAGTATAAACCGGAAGAGAAGTTTTTGCCATAATCCTTCTTATAACCAATAGTAGCAATTATTCTGTCGGGCGCCACATAAGTTCCGTAACCTAAATCATGTTCATTTGTTCCGTTTATGCTAAAAGTATTCGTGCTGAATGCTGACGTTACCTGGTCGCCAATACCATCGCTATAGGACTTGGAATTTGAATGGGTATAGGCAAATGACATGTCAAGACCGAAATTAAATTTCTTTCCCAGCTGTGCAGTGACAGAATAATAATAAGAATCATTTTCTTTATTATTTTCAATTAGATAGACATTCTGATTGTTAATATAGCGTGTGTATGTCTTCCTTGTGTCATTTGCATTTAGTTGTCTTGTTCCTGATTCATAATAACCTGTGTTTGAAACTACAACAGGATTGATGTCTTTGTTGTAAATACCTTCAAGTGTAAAAGTAACATCACCAGGTAAAACGGCATCAAAAGCTAATGAAGTCTTCCATGTTGAAGGCATTCTCAGATCTTTGCTAAGAATTGTGGGAGATGCTGGTGCTGTCGGAGTTGCCGGTGTAAAGTTACCACCATAAAGCTGGCTCAGAATATCTGTCAGATTATTATGAAAATCTGGCTGTACTCCGGTAGCCTGTGAAGCTCTGTTGTAAAAATACTGTGTCTGTCCGACATTGGCATTCCCCACAACAGAAACAAGCCATACATAAGGTAATCTTCCTGTAAATACACCTGTCCCGCCACGAACAACGTACTTGCGTTCACCTGTGAGGTCCCAGTTAAAACCTATCCTGGGTGAAAAATTCATCTTTGCTTCCGGAAGTTGTGCTGTTGAATAACTTGTGCCTCCGAAATCAAGGTTAGCGAATGCCTGGTTGAAATTGGTCTTTTCAATTGATGGATATGAAGGTAGCTCAAAACGAAGGCCTGCAGTCACCCGGAAATTGTTGGTAATGTTCATTTGATCCTGCAAATAGAATGAGTATTGCTTAAAGGCCAGCTCAGACTTAAATTGAGACAAGTCAGCTGAATTGGAGTGGGTTATAGCAAATGCTGATGGTTTTGCATTATTATAAAAGTCGTTCATTGATGCAAAAACATAATATCCATTACCGCCCTGCATAAATCCGTTTATGGCGTTTTGATATTCATACTGAAGCCCTGCCATAAAGTTGTTGAAACCCACACTCAATGTTGCTTCGTCGGTAACCACATAAGTGCTAACAACGCGTGTATTTCCAGCAGTAAAAGGATCAGGTCCAAACGACATATAGGTTGCACCATCTTTCAGAATATCAACAGTCGGGAAAGCATCCCCTGCATAAGAACGTGGCTCATCCTGATACGAATAGGTGAAACGTAGCATGTTATTAACCTTTTTATCGAACAGACTTGAGTTTAATTCAGTAGCAATTGAAGAGAAGTTCTGGTTTTGAAAGTATCTTGAGCTTTCAAAATACATGGCATAATTTGAAGTACGGCCGAGTCCCGGTGCTATAGCCAGGGTTGTATTCCCCGGATAGATTTGATTTGTAGTAAGCGGGCTGACCGAACTTGATGGGGTAGATGAATATTTTGATTTAGTATGCGACAAGCGGAGATTCAATTTATTGTTCTCATTTATGTTCCAGTCGAAACGTCCCATTAATCGCAACGATGGAGTTTCTGAAGGATAATTTGTGATGCGCCCTGGATCATAGTTATAATTGGTTGCAAGAAATGCCTTCATTGCATCAACATCAGCTTGGGTAGGACGTACAATATTGTCTGTGCCGAAGGTTGTCCCATCCTGACTCAAAATAAAAGATGGACCTGGACTTACATTGTCTTCGTACTCACCGTTAAAGAAGAAAAACAGTTTATTTTTAATTATTGGACCCCCAATACTCAAGCCATAAGTTTTGTATTTTGTATCCTGTTTGGTAAGTTCATAATCACCGACTTTATCACCCTGAAACTTACTACCGTTCATAAATGTATAGGCAGACCCTTTAAACTCATTGTCACCGGAGCGTGTAACTGCATTGATAGCGCCACCAACGAAGCCGCTTTGGCGTACATCATAAGGAGTCAACGATACTGTTACTTCTTCTAAAGCGTCAAGTGAAATTGGAGAACCGCTTGCAGGTAAGTTTGCTCCGATGCCAAATGCATTATTAAATGCTGCACCATCAACTGTCACGTATGATTGACGGTAGTTTCCTCCTCCAACGGCATATCCATTGCTGGTTGTGCTTGATTGAGGCGATAGACGCATGACATCGTTCATACTACGTGAAACAGTTGGTGTTGCTGTGATTAATTCCCTGTTTACACTCGTTATAGCGCCAGCCCTGTCACTTTTCATATTTTTCATAGAGGTGGCGCTTACCACAACCTCTCCAAGTTCAGCTACACCTTCTTTCAGGTCTGCATTCAAAATATAATTTTCTCCAAGGCTAAGTGTAATATCTGTGTAGCTTACAGCAGAGTAGCCAATAAAACTAACAGTTACCTTGTAAGGACCACCAGGACGCATTCCCTGGATTGAAAACTGGCCTTTTTCATTTGCGTAAGCTCCATAAACAGAGCCCGAGGGAACATGAATAGCCATTACTGTAGCGCCAGGAAGGGGCTCTCCCTTACCATCGAGTATCTGGCCACTCATAGAAGATGTGGTGGAACCCTGACCGAACACCAAAATGTTCATGGCCAGGAAAACCAACATTAAACACATTCTTTTGAACAGGTTCATCATAAAAATAGGGTTTAAGGATTATTAATTAATAGTCTAATTGCCTGATTTATAGTAATTAACACGGATAGTTAGATGATAATTATTTGGAAGTAAGTTACGGAGCCTCAGATAAATGGCAATTTAAAGGAGAGATTTAGTTTTTAACAAATTGTGAATCGTACCTGTTCATAATTCGCATAATAATTTACTCATTATCTTTTCAGTAGCACCAATATTATTATTAATATATTGGGAAGCAGCATTGGCAGATTCTAAATAAAAAGTCTCATCATCCAATAATTTATCAAGTATAAACGAAAAAATCTCGAAAGAATTGAAAGTAAAAGCACCTTTCTCCTTAATTAATTCTGTCGCTTCACGGAACTTTTCATGCCTTGGTCCGAATAAGACAGGTATTCCCCAACACGCCGGTTCAAGGACATTATGGATTCCTTTCCCAAATCCTCCTCCAACAGCAGCAATCTTAGCGTAACTATAAGCTGATGAAAGCATCCCAATATTATCAATTATCATCACACGGGCATCTGATGTTCCTTCATATTGTGAAAATCTCACAACCTTAGTTTTAAACATCTTCTCCAACCTCTCAATATTTGCATTGTCAATTTCATGAGGAGCAAATATCCATTTCATCCTGTGAGGATGATCATTAATGTACCTAGAAATTATCTCCTCATCAGGCGACCAACTACTTCCTGTGAGAAATACCTTTTCAGTTCCTGCAAATGAATCAAGCTTCTCAATATCCCTGGAGGCTTTTGCAATCTGGACAACCCTGTCAAAACGTGTATCACCTGTTTTCAACACTGCGTTTATCCCGATTGAATTCAATAGTGTTTCTGACCCGCTGTCCTGCACGAAGATGAAAGTGAACTTTCTTAACATTTCACGGAAAAAAGAACCGTACCATTTGAAGAAATGCTGATCAGGTCTGAAAATCCCTGAGACAAGATATAATGGAATATTTCTTTTATAAATAGCCGTTATGTAATTCTCCCAGAATTCATATTTAATAAAAATTGCGGCAACTGGGTGAACAAGATCAACAAAATCTGAAGTATTTCGTTTGGTATCAGCCGGCAGGTATGTAACACAATCGGCAAACTGATAATTCTTTCTTATCTCGTAACCTGAAGGTGAGAAAAAAGAAAGGACAATTTTAATTCCGGGTTTCCTCTGCTTTATCTCTTCTATAATTGGTCTCCCCTGCTCAAACTCACCCAATGAGGCACAATGAACCCAGACAACCTTATCATCAGCGCCGATATTTTTACCGATATTCTCTTTCCAGTTACGCCGTCCCTCGACCCAGAGTTTTGCTCTTGTGCTAAATGGCGATGCTATAAGTGCGAAGAGAGAGTAAAGATGAATTCCAAGGTTATAGAGTATTCTCATCTGCATAAAATAATTAAGGTCAGATGCAATGCATTTATGTCGATATAAGTTAGCAATGCAGGTATCTTAAAATGATTTTTGAAGCGTCAAAGTTAAATAAAAATCAACCTAAAGAAGAAATACTGTTATTCATTAAATTACTGTTATTTTTGTATTTCCACTTCCAGAAATGGTCAGACTGATTGCATTAATAATATCTATTGTGCTGCAAATGATGGCAGCAACCATTGCTCTTGGTTTCATGAAGCTAACGAAATACAGGGTGTCATGGGTCTTGATCTCTCTTTCGTTTGTCTTCATGGCCGTAATGAAAATAATCCAGCTCTTTGAATTTTTCAAAGGGACTCCTTCATATACCTGGCAAATGGTATATGAATGGGTTGGAGTGGGCGTTTCTGTAATGATAATTGGAGGGGTAATTCTAATGAGGGAACTTTTCTATTCACTAAAACGTGCTGAAATTGATCGCCAGAGAACAGAAAAAAGGGTACTTAATGCCATAATAAGTACCGAGGAAAATGAGAGAAAGCGATTCGCAAAGGACCTTCATGACGGTTTGGGACCTATCCTTTCTACTGTAAAAATGTCGCTCTCTGCCCTGTCCCAAAGAATTGTTGATCCTTCAGGTACTCTAATACTTAACAACACAAACCATCTTGTCAACGAAGCTCTTGCTACAATAAAGGATATATCTAACAACCTTAGCCCGCACGTTCTTTCTAATTTTGGTCTCTCAAGTGCAATTGCCGCCTTCACAACAAAGATCAACCAGACAAAAGCTGTTGAGATAAATTTCAAATCAAATATGGAGAATATTAGGCTTGAGAATGACAAAGAAGTTGTTATGTACAGGGCTGCATGTGAGCTTATTAACAATTCAATCCTTCACTCGGGAGCTTCAAGGATTGAGATAGAGCTCAACAAGCTTGATAAATTTGTTACATTGCATTATAATGACAATGGCAGGGGATTCGACCCAGTAGCCCTCAAAATGGAAGATAAAAAAGGGATGGGGCTTTCGAATATTGAAACAAGGGTCAGGACTGTCGATGGGGTCTTTGTCCTTGAAAGTACCCCGGGGAAAGGGACAAGTGCGCTTATTAAGATGATTGAATAAGATTATTGGTATGGACAAAATAAAAATAATAATCGCTGACGATCACCAGTTATTCAGGAACGGGCTGAAGATACTTCTCAGCGCCTTTCCTGAATTTGAAATTGCAGGCGAAGCTTCAAATGGTAATGATTTTATTGAAATAATCAGGAATACACATGCCGATATTGCACTTATGGATATTAACATGCCTGAAATGGATGGTATCGAAGCCACAAAAAAAGGAATGAAGATATGTCCTGACATTAAAATCATTGCTCTCTCAATGTACGGCGAGGAGGAGTATTATTACAAAATGGTTGATGCAGGTGCAAAAGGTTTCCTTCTTAAAGATTCAGATATATCCGAGGTAAAAGAAGCAATTCTAACAGTAAAAAAAGGTGGTAATTACTTCTCCCAGGAATTGTTATATCATGTGATTCAGAAAATAAAGCATCGCGAGAGTGAAAGCAAATCAGCCAATCTCTCAAAAAGAGAAAAGGAAATACTTATCAAGATCTGTGAAGGACTGTCAAACCAGGAGATTGCTGAAACTTTGTTCATAAGCAAAAGAACTGTTGACAAACACAGGGCTAATCTTCTTGGAAAAACAAATTCAAAGAACACTGCAAGCCTTATTCTTTTTGCAATCAAGAATAAGCTGATTGAGATATGAGTTGTTGAGTTTGCTGATATAATTAGATTTACTTAAACTCTATAGAAAATGTCAGATCCGGAAAATCTTGGAAACAAAGGGGAGGATCTTGCTGTTGAATACCTTAGTAATAATGGTTACAGGATCCTTAACAGGAATTGGAAATGGGGCAGGAATGAGATAGACGTCATTGCTGAAAACAATGAGTTTATCGTATTTGCTGAGGTAAAAACCCGCACTGCAGATTTTATGGACGATCCGCTTAATGCAATTACAAGGTCGAAACAGAATGCAATAATTTTTGCTGCCGAGGGTTATATGAAACGCATGGGGAAAGATAAGGAGTGCAGGTTTGATGTAATCACAATCATAATGAAAGGTAATGATTACACCATTGAGCATATACCTGATGCATTCTACCCCTCACTTAAGTAAGTATATGAATATTGAGATATTACGAGAATATTGTATTTCACGAGAAGATGTCGAAGAATGCTTTCCCTTTGGTGACGATACGCTGGTGTTTAAAACCGGAGGGAAGATCTTTGCCCTTGCAAACCTCGATGGTGAACCCTCAGTTAATCTCAAATGCGATCCCCGTTATGCGGTTGAGCTCAGGGAATCCTATACTTGTGTTCAGCCAGGTTATCACATGAATAAAAAACACTGGAATACAATCATACTTGATGGATCGGTTAAAGATCAACTAATCTTTGAGTGGATCGATCATTCCTATAATCTTGTGACAAAGAATAAGAAAGCAGGTACCGGGCAAGCTAAAATTTCCTAACTTTGCTGGTCTTCAAAATACAAATCAAATAATAATGAAAAGACAAATATTCGCATCATTTATGATGCTCCTCCTGACTATAAGTGTTTTCAGCCAGAAGAAGAATACACACGAAATCAAAGAAGTTGATGGTAAAAAACTCACAACAGTTACGACCCTGAAAGCAACAACAGTTAAAGATCAGGCCAGAACCGGCACCTGCTGGTCATTTGCTACCACTTCATTCATTGAATCAGAATTATTGAGAATGGGAAAAGGAGAGTATGATCTCTCTGAGATGTGGGTTGTAAGAAACAACTATATTGATAAGCTTCATGATAATTTTCTTCAACAGGGTAACGGGAACCTGAATGAGGGAAGCCTTGCCCACGACTGGATGATAGAGTTCACTTCAAAGGGTATTGTTCCCGATGAAGTATATACGGGTTTGAATTACAGTCTGCCCAGACATAATCACTCAGAGTTGAGCTCCATGATAAAGGCAATCGGGAAAGTGGCAGTTGACAGGAAAAAAGAAAGTGACCAATACCTTGATCTTATAAATGATGTGCTTGATGAATATCTTGGTGAAATGCCGGAGTCGTTCATATATAAAGGCGTAAGATATACCCCTCAGTCTTTTGCACAAAGCCTCGGCATCAGTCCTGACGATTATGTTGAAATAACATCATTCACTCATTTCCCTTTCTACACGAAAGGTCCGGTTCCTGTTCCAGATAACTGGAGAAAGCTCGATATGTATAATGTCCCTCTTGATGAGTTCGTCGCAATAATGAATTATTCATTGATGAATGGGTATACTTTCGGATGGGATGGCGACACAAGTGAAGAGGGTTTCAAACACAGGAATGGTATTGCTTTGCTCACTGGTGATGGCTATGACGAAAATGCCGGAGAAGCGGAAGTAACCCAGGAAACAAGACAGGTTGATTTTGAGAACAAATCAACTACCGATGACCACATGATGCATATTACGGGTCTTGCAAAGGATAAGGATGGTAATGATTATTATATCACGAAGAATTCATGGGGAGAAACCAGCAATACTTTTGGAGGCTACCTCAATATGTCGGAAGACTATGCCAGGGCAAAAACTATCTTTATTCTTGTTCACAGGGATGCAGTGCCACAGGAAATCAGAGAAAAACTTGGAATCTAATAGTACAAGGCGTAGGGCGCATGCCCTGAGGCTCTGAGCCTCACCTCCGGTGAAGCTACGGTGAGTAAAGTCTGACCCCTATTCGGCCATCAGGTTACAGCCCCGAACATCGCTATAATCAAATCTGCCCAACACTTCAAACCCTCCATCTTCATGGAGTTTGCCCAGGTCACCAGTTGAAATGAATGAACAGGAGTTGATGTTGGCAAGGTCAATAATATTTATGCCTCCTGTCCTGCCGGGTTCTGTAATAATTGCAAGAGGATCTTGAGGGTCGCGAATCATAACTTTCATCCAGGGGGGACAATAAAATATTCCATTGCCAGATGAGTAGGCCTGGCTAAGAAGTTCTGTCATACCATATTCAGAATGTATATTATTGATATTCAGATTTCTCTTTAATGTTTCATGCAATTCCTCTCTTGTAACTTCTTTTCTCCTGCCCTTCATTCCGCCTGTCTCCATAACAATAACACCCGAAAGATCTGGTGAGAACTGCTCTGCAAGGTCGAGCAATGCATAACTGACTCCAATGAGAAGTATCTTTTGCTTTATACGTTTTGCCTCACCGATTGCTTCAATGAGTGCTTTTGGATTATTCCTGTAAAAGCCACTTAACGATGAACCTGTCATAGCAAGAAGCCTGTCAACCATATAAACAAGTGAAGATCCTGACCTTTCGAGATATGATGGCAGCAATGCTGTAATCACATATTCCGAGGGATCACCATAAAATAAATTGAAACAATTAAAAAAACTCCTTTCGTAAAGAGACAGATCATTCACATAGTGTTTCGAAGGCATCGTTCCTGTACTGCCACTGCTTTCAAATATTGTCTCTATCCTCTCACCGTCTGTAAGTATAATATGGTTCCTGAAAAGCTCAACAGGAATAAATGGAACTTCATCCGGGTTCTTTATAGCTGTTGCATCTACGTGGAGGAAATCACAAAAAGCCCTGTAAACAGGATTGTTCTCATGTTGGTGTAGGAAGATTTTTATAGCTGTATCCCTGAAATCAGAGGAATCCTTTATACTGAAAATATTTACTCCTCCCCGATCAATCATTTATTTTGGAAAAGTTAATGATCCATCAGGCTGGTGAACATACTCAAAGGTGCATTCGGCATAGTCGAAATACCGTTGCAGAGGTGCATTATACCTCTGTTCTGCAAAAGTGTGTGTTATTCTGATCTTTGTATATTTTTCCATTCTCCCTGATTTGAATATCCATACCTGGTTCGCCAGGACAGGATTAGCGAGACCAGCCCAGGTAGCATTTGCCGGAACATCAGACAGGTTATTGAAAGCGTTTTTAGCTTCAGTTTCAGAAGAGAACTCCCCTATTTTAGCAAAGGTAGATAATGGGACATTCGAGTCAAAATAGAGCATTTGAGGATCAAAAGGATCAGCATAAACAGAAATATCAGGACCTGGATCTTCGAGTGTTGATATCATCTTTCCCATTGAAAATGAATATCCGTTTATATAGTATGTAGAGTTCTTGAAGTAAGTATTGTTATCGATTGTCACTGTGCCGGAGATTGATGACTCTTCCGGATCCTTCCCACATCCAAGTAATAACACTATCGCAGATATCAGAATATATTTTATTGCTTTCATTGTTAAATACAAAGATAACAATTTGCTTGTGTGATAGGTTCAATAAAGCTTAAGCTCATTATCTCGTCTCGCTCCATCTATTACAAAATGTAATTTACAAAATGTAATATTTATGTTGAATAGCTGTATAACTATTTGAAGGTTACTCAGAGACTCATGAAAAAGGGTATCTTAAATTATTATCTAAGATACCCTTCAATATTATTACCAGTTGCCAAATGAGAGGCAGTCCGAATTACTCTTTCCTTATTGCAGTAATTCCCGGAAGCTTTTTACCTTCCATGTACTCGAGCATCGCGCCGCCACCTGTTGATACATAACTAACTTTATCAGCAAGCTTGTTCTTGTTGATTGCTGAAACAGAGTCGCCGCCACCAATAAGACTATAGGCTCCTTTTGAAGTGGCATCTGCAATTGCTTTTGCAACTGCCGTTGTTCCTTTTGAAAATTTCTCCATCTCAAAAACACCCATTGGACCATTCCATAGGATAGTTTTTGAATTGCCAATTACTTCATTAAAAAGTTTTATTGATTTATCTGAGATATCAAGGCCCAACCATCCATCCGGAACTGCATTGACATCAGTAACTGATGTTTGAGCATCATTTGAGAACTCGCTGCCATTGAGACTGTCGACAGGGAGGTAAAGTTTAATTCCTTTTTCTTTTGCTTTGTTGATGAGCTGCATTGCAAGGTCAAGCTTATCTTCTTCGCAAAGAGACTTGCCAATTTGGCCGCCCATGGCCTTTACAAATGTATAGGTCATACCGCCACCTATTATAAGGTTGTCAACCCTGTTCATCAGATTCTCAATAAGTAAGATCTTATCAGATACTTTGGCTCCTCCCATTATTGCTGTGAACGGACGTTGCGGGTTTTTCAGCACTTTATCCATTGCAGAAAGTTCGCTGTTGATAAGGAATCCGAACATCTTATGTTCGTCGTCATAATTGTCAGCAATCACTGCTGTGGTTGCATGAGCTCTGTGTGCTGTTCCAAAAGCATCATTCACATAAACATCGGCGTATGTTGAAAGTTTCTTTGCCATTTCTTTCTGTTTAACCTTCAATTCTGCTTTTGCAGCTTTCTTCTGCTCATCAGTTGCTGTTTCAGGCAGAATTGGCTTTCCTTCCTCTTCAGGATAAAAACGAACGTTCTCAAGGAGAAGTATCTCACCGGGTTTCAGGGCTGCAGACATCTTCTGAGCTGATTCACCAAGACAATCATCAGCAAAAAGAACCTTTTGCCCCAGATGTTTCTCAAGTACCGGGAGCACCGGTTTTAAGGAATATTTTTCCATACGTCCTTCCGGTCTGCCGAGATGCGACATCAGTATCAGGCATCCGCCATCACCAATGATTTTCTTAATTGTAGGAAGCGCACCCCTGATCCTGGTATCGTCCGATACTTCACCAGTCTTCTTATCAAGAGGTACGTTGAAATCGACCCTGACAATTGCTTTTTTGCCCTTGAAGTTAAAATCCTGAATCATTTTCATAGATAACATTATTTTAATTAGTGTATTTCAATACAAACCTACTAAATTTTGATGATTTCAATACTTTTAGTTTCATGTTTTCTAAGCGGTTCAATTTTACTTTAAATCATTATCTTTGAAAGAAAAGTCATATTTAATACTAAGGTGATAGACCATCGATTTGTTTTGGTTCCTGTCAGCATTATAGGATTTATTATATTATAATTGCCTGATGAATTTTTCAGAAATACCCGGACATAAAGAAACTATTTCGCACCTTATTGGCGCTGTTCGTGAGGAAAGGGTCAGTCATGCTCAGCTCATTGCAGGACCTGAAGGCTGTGGCAGTTTTGGTTTGGCTCTTGCTTATGCACGTTATGTGAATTGTGAAAACCGGGGTGAAACAGATTCATGCGGCGTTTGCAAATCGTGTGTTAAGTACGATAAACTGGCTCACCCGGATCTTCATTTTGTGTTTCCTGTT
>DATALD010000119.1:0-7617 GCA_036261255.1 Bacteroidales bacterium | reverse complement strand
AAAAACCCTGGTTCAAGTTTCATATCAATTGACTTATCAGAGGATTCTATCAGGGAAGCTAAGGGAATGATACTTTCTTCGGGCATAAAAAACGTTGAATTTAAAAAGGCAGATATTTGAATTCCCGCCGCTAGATTTCTGAAGCTGAACCTGGCAATTAATTGCTCTATGGGCGTATTCGCTGTCAGGATAGAAGAATGTTGAGCCATGATCACCCTCAATTGCAATCATTGTTCCTCCTATTTTAAGAACTCTCTTCGTTTCCTGAAGAGCTAGTAAAGGATTGTGGAGGTGTTCCAATACAAAACAAATGATCACACTGTCAAATGTCTCATCATCAAATGGCAGGTTATAAATATCTGCCTTTTTAAATTCAACGTTTTTTATGCCCGAAGAAAGTATCATTCCCTTAGCTTCCCTGATAGAATCCTCTGATAAGTCAATTGATATGAAACTTGAACCAGGGTTTTTGGTTGCTATTATTCTTGTTTGAGCTCCCACTCCGCATCCTGCTTCAAGAACGAGACCGTTTTCAGGAAATATTGAATCATTGTGGATAATTTCATCCAATGTTTCTGCCTGGTCATTTAGTCTTAGTGCTTCTCTTTCGGAATAACCATGCACATATTTGGTGTTTTTCATTTTCGTTAAAGCTATATTGAGCAAAGTTATGCAGATAATGACATAGTCAATGGCTCGCTGATGATAACTTTAATCCGACAATCGAAATAATTAACAGGCTTAAGAATACGATCCGTGCTAGCGTAACTGGATCTTTAAAATAAATGATCCCGATAATTGCTGTACCAATAGCGCCAATACCAGTCCAGATTGCATATGCTGTACCGATAGGGATAGTGCTTAATGATTTATTAAGGAAGTAAAAGCTGCCAACCAGACAGAGTACGAATACAATGTTCCATGGACTGTTCCTGTTATCGTGAGTGATCTTAAGGGTTGTGGCAAACCCAATCTCCAAAATTCCGGCAATGATAAGATAGATCCATCCCATAGTCATTTATGTTTTAGTTGTTGTTAAGATAGCTCTTTCCCGGAATTTTTCTAAATGACATATCCAATTTTAATTCCAAAGCTGATTGCAGGTCTGAATTTTTTGTAAACCGGGACTTCAAATAACCTCATTACTTTACAACATTCCGGGTCGGTGATTTCATAATCATACGATGCATTATAATACTGAATGCCAACACCTATGTAATAATCAAAGGTTAGTTTTATTCTCGTAACTGACTGATATCCAAATTTGAAGTTGTTACCAACAATAAATCTCCTGATTTTTTCATAATCATAATACTGTGAATCGACCTGTTGTGATATCTGATCAAAGTGAAAATAGGAATCCCCTCGTTTGAATTTATCCATTGTGAAATAAAGCTCATTAGCAAGGTAGAATCCCTCATAATTAAAATCTTTTGGTTTATTGGAATTCAGATAATACCTGATTTCCGGTTTTATTTTAATGCCAATTCTATCCTTATACCTGTTCTCATCCCTATTGAAGATTTTTACATAAGTAGCAAAGTCTGTCTCAATTGAAAACCGTCCTTTGGAAATAAATTCGCTGCCAAGATGGATATTTTGTGCATATGGTTCCATTAATCCAAGGGGAGCGAATTTTATTATTAATCTATCTGTTTGCTGGGCATAAGAATTGCCCGAAATTATTATTGTTGCCAGGAAGCAGAATATTGGATTTTTGAGAGTCATTTATTAAGAGGTATAATGCTTCGTAGTTTATCTATTCTATTCTTAAAGTTAATACATAAGTTTGTAAGTCATTGCTCTTGCCTTTTGTAAAAATTATTTTATCGTCCGCTCGGATCAGTTCATAGGTGTACTTCCGAATTAGAATGCCGGCGCTCTCGCGGTGGCGATAGAATGAGAAATCCGTTATGGTTAGTAATATGTTTTTGGATACTCTCTTAAGTAACTGGTAAAGCCTAACTAAACTACAGGAAGTTGTAGTAAAGCATGATAAAAGGTTTTGAATTTTAAGCTTTTGATGTAGGTGCAATAGTTATAACCTAAGTCTTTTTTAATTAATCTTGCATGGATTCTTGGACCATCCGGAAAAGTATATCCGGCATGTGACTTTTCATAATGCCCAATAACAGTTTCCTTATTGTTTTTAGGAGTAATTCTCACTTCATCTATTGAATAATTTTCGGGGGTCATGAATATTTTGAGATACTGAGAACTTAATTCCACGATCTCTTTTTTATACCCAATTGAAGTAAGAATGATTTTCTTTGTGAGACAACTATCATTGAATTCAAGAATGCCTTCCGCGTTTGATGTTGTTCCTGCATCTTCGTCTTCGAGCCAGATATTAACATAGGGTATCGGTTTTTTGGTTTCTTTATCAAGAACAACACCTTCGATTTGAGAGAATGCCGTAAATGGCAGGAAAAGCATGATTATAACAGTCAGGAATTTCATACTTGATAACCTGGGTTGATCGATTAGAATAATAGGCAGACGTTTCTGTCTAAGATAACAATAATTCCCTAAATAAAATCAAACCTTAACTTTCAGCTTTTCTTAAGGATTTCATCAATTGAATCATTCTTTTGTTCTGCAAAAATCCGCTGATGAAAATCACACAATGATGAAAGACTTTTGTCCAAAGCCGCTTTTTCACCCGGAAGTAGTTTTCCTGAAAGAATAACGGCTGTCTTGTGCAAACCTGGAAATATCTTATTTATCTCGTTTTTCCCCTCCTGTGTGATTGAAATCAGAAGGCTTCGTTTATCGGATTTATCCTGCTGTTGTTTCACAAGGCCCGATTTCAATAAACGCCTGATGACCTCATTACCCGATGTCTTTTCCATCGCATTCATATTGTTGAGCTCTGTCTTCGTGAAGCTCTTATCATGGTGATAAAGACAAATAAGATAAGAGTACTCATCAACTGTCTGGAGAGAGGAATCTTTCAATAGCTTTTTGACATAGAACTTGGAATACCTGTGTAGCAGGCTTAAGTTCTTAGAAATATTGACATTCAATTGATTATCATCCGCTTGAACATTCAATTGGTTCAAGAAGATAATAAAACTACTGATTGTAAGGTCTTCATTCTCAGGCACCGTGGCATCATATTCATCAACAAGCCCTATCAATTCCTGCAACAAAGCTTTTGTCCGCATAATTTTTTAAAATAATTAGAACATAAATGTATTAAATAATTCAAAATTATACATAATAATTTTGAAATTAGTACAAAGATGTATTTAATTTGTATGTTAATTACTAAACAAAAAGTAAGATGTCAGTAGCGGCAAAACTTGAAGGAGCCGGTAAAACATACAGGTCAGGCGACAGTACCGTTGTTGCTCTGCAACCTACAGATGTTGAGTTTCGAAGGAAAGAACTCACACTTATTGTCGGACCTTCAGGCTCTGGAAAAACGACACTGCTCTCGCTGCTGGGGTGCGTAATATATCCTACCACCGGGGATGTATGGCTTGATGATACCCGCATAAATAATCTGCCTGAAAACAAGCTTGCTGAAATAAGACTTAACAAGATTGGATTTGTATTTCAGGGCTTCAATCTGTTGGCACCATTAAACGGTCTTGAAAATGTTATGCAGCCATTGCTTATGCAGGGCGTTTCGCGCAAAGAATCAAAAACAAGGGCAGATGAGATGCTCAACGAGTTCGGTCTTGGTGACAGGCTGAAGAACCTTCCCAGGGATCTTAGTGGCGGACAACAGCAACGTATAGCAATAGCAAGGGCGCTAATAACAAAGCCGCGGTTAATACTTTGCGATGAGCCAACTGCTTCACTCGATCATAAAAGCACAATCCAGGTAATGGAAAACCTGAGCGCACTTAAAAAGAACGATTGTGCTGTTATCATTGTTACTCATGATACACGTCTAACAAAGTATGCCGATCGTACCATATATGTTACTGATGGTACAATAAGCGAAACTCAACCAACTCACGATTAAATAATTAAGAATATATGAACAGAGCTGTTATTTTTTTATCTGTTGCAGTTGCAATTACAGGTTGTTCAGGGAAAAAGAGCCAGGTTGTTGAAACCCTGCCGGCTCCTGTTACCCAGGTAACCGGTATTGGCAAGATTATCCCTGAGAGCGGTATCAGTGAAGTGGCATCTCCGGTTTCAGGAATTGTTATTGGCCTGCCTGTCAGTGAAGGGTCGCATGTGAAGAAAGGCGATGTACTTGTAATGCTTGACAATACAGGCGAAACACTTGCAGTGCGTGAATCAGATAGCCGGATAGCAACACAGCAGAAAGCAGTTGAATCGCAACAATGGCTCATCGAACAGAAGAAAACAGATATAGCTGATAAACTCAGGAAGCTGACCGATGCACAGGAGCTTTTAAAATCCAATGCAACATCAGGTGAAAATGTCCGGAAGCTGCAGAACGATCTCGACATGGCTAACCAGGAGATGAAGAAGCTCGAAAGCGACCTTGCCCTTCAGCAATCACAATTGAAAGAAGCCTATGCCCGGCAGGCTATAAGCATGAACAACCTTGAGCAAACTTCTCTTAAGGCTCCTGTTGATGGTGTTGTTCTTGATATACTTCCGAACCCTGGGGAAGCAGTCAGCCAGTTCCAGACGTATGCAAGACTAGCTCCTGACAACAGGCTTATAGTAAATGCTGAGTTCGATGAGATGTTTGCAGCAAAGCTTGCAATCGGGCAAAGATGCGAGGTTCATGTACCAGGTGATAGTGTGCAAATTGCGAATGGTAAAATCGTCCGGCTCTCTGCTGATCTGAAGAAGAAATCACTTTTCTCCGACAGCGGCGATGATCTTGAAGATCGCCGTGTAAGAGAAGCAGAGGTTCTGCTTGATAGTATCTCCGGTGAATTACTCATAAACACAAAGGTTGAATGTACGGTACAGGTAAACTGATAATATATGTTTTCTGCTGCTTATAAATTCATTCGCTTCGAAAAGGCCAAAAGCCTCGGGATACTGCTGGCAATAATAATCAGCATTTACCTGATAGGACTGGAGCTGGGTATTTTTTTCTATCTCTCCTCGCTTATTGGAGGAATAGTGAATAACTCCAACCCGGAGTATGCGCAGGTCTTTGTTGTTGGCAAGCGTACGATCAATGCAAACCAGCTTGCCCCGTTCGATACCCGGTGGGTTAACCAGTTACGCAGTGTTCAGGGGGTTGATGAAACTCATGGTATTGTAATTGCTGCTGTAACAGTGCGTTTTCCCACTGGAGATAATTCCCCAGCCTTCATCCTCGGAAGTGATTACCCCGAGATGGCAATCGGCCCCAGGGCAAATATGCTTAGCAATGGCACAATACAGAACCTCGTTGATCCGGAGACTGTTTCTGCTGATTTTTATGACAACAGGACATTCAACTATGACGTAAAGAAGGGAACAACTTTTGAAATAAACGGTAAGCGAGCAGTTGTAGGAGCTACAACAAAAAATGCAAAAGGTTTTTCGAGTCCTCTTTTGTATACAACTACATCAAAAGCCCGCTTTTTCTCCGGGTTTTCAGAGAACCTTGTAAATGGTGTTATAGTCACTGTTCATGATCCGCTGAAAATTGACAGGGTGGTTGAACAGATCAACAGGCTTGCCCCTGATCTGAAAGCATTCAGAGCTGAAGACCTGCGAAAATCAACAGTCATCAATGTGATGACTGCCAATAACATGGGTATGAGCTTCGGAACCCTTGTGATATTTGCAATAATTAGCGGGTTCTTTATTATCGGTCTTACAATGTATTCGGCAACTTACGACAGGATAAAAGATTACGGCACACTGAAGGCCATTGGCGCCACAAGCTCATATATAACCCGTCTTGTTATTGCCCAGTCGTTCCTCTACTCAGTTGTGGGATTCACAGTTTCATATTTACTGCTTATCGTTACAAAATATGGTATGGCAAAAGCAGGCCTCATAATAAAGCTTACACCAGTGTTCCTGTTGTTCCTGTTTATGGTTACCCTAATAATAGCTGTGGGGAGCTCGTTCTTTTCAACAGCCAAGCTGAAGAAAGTAGAACCATCGTCAGTGTTCAGATAAAATGATTGTTATGAGAAATTATATTATACCGTCTGTTTTGTTTGTTTTGTTGATTTGCTATTCGCCAGAAGGCAAAGGGCAAGGGGCAGGGAGCAGGGCGCAAGGCCTAGGCAATATTACTCTTGATGAGGCGATTCAGTTGGGGGTGAGTAATTCGCCGAAGCTTATTTCACAGAAGCTGAAGTTGCAGAAAGAAGAACAGGAGCTCTCAAGGGTAAAGCTTAGCAAGATACCTGATATAAATGTTACGGGTGATCTGAGGCGCAATATTATAATCCCGACAACTCCGATCCCTGCTTCAATAATGAACCCGGCAGCTGACCCTGACCAGATGCTTTATATGAAGTTCAATACGGGATGGAATTCAACTGCAGGGATAAACCTGTCGCTTGACATCTTTAACCCGGCTACATACAGGCAGACAAAAGACCAGAAGATTAAGAACAAGATAACTGAGTATGATCTTCAGATCTCTGAAAACGATTTACGTGCAGACATTGCAAAAGCTTATGCTGCATGTGTTATCTCGCAGGACCAGGTTGAATCATTCAGTAGCGATACTGCATTTTACAGGAAGTCTCTCGATGAGTCTGAAACTTTATATTCCCGGCAGAATATTTCACTTACTGAAAAGAACAACGCCTTCATTGCTTACAATACATCAATAATGCAGTATCAGAATGCTGTTAATGTTTTAAATGAATCAAAGGCAAATCTCCTGTATCTCCTTGGCATGGAGACATCAGCGCAGAAGATTGACTTATTGCATGTCGCTGAAGATATTGATGCACTGTATAATAAAATGAATCCTGTTGCACAGGGTTATGTGAGGACTAAGGGCGATTTTGTTGCCACTGGTACTGAACTTTCACGACAGTCTGAAATTGTGGTACTGACCCAGAACCAGGTCAGATCATCGCGCATGAAGATAGCGCCTTCATTGTCGCTGAAAGGTTTCTATGGTTCGAATTTCTATAGTAATGATTTCGACTTTGGCAATGGAGATTTCTGGCATGGCAACAGCTACCTGGCGCTTTCTTTAAAAGTTCCTTTGACGCAGTCTCTTGCTACAAACAAAGAGACATCACAACTAAAGCTGCAGAAGCAGATTGAAACAGAAAACCTTCGTGAGATGCAGAACCTTAAAAGCAGGGAGTGGCTTGATGCAAAGAATAAGCTGATCGTATCAATGAGGGAATATGAAATATTGCAGCAGAACTATGAGCTAAGCCTTGAAAATCTTAATGCATCAAAGGCACAGCTTGACAAAGAGTATATACAGGAAAAAGACTTTCTCCAGGAAAAAGTCACGAACCGCAATGCATACCAGAGCTTTCTGCAGGCAGCTTATAATGTGTTTCTGAATACTATTGAGTTGAAGAAAATTGTTGGGGAGTAGAAAGAGTCGTGCAGGTCTTGCAGGTCCTTTAGATTAGCATCTTTAAGTTTAATATTAAATAATGATGTTGAAAAGGGGGTTTTAGGGGGAGTTGATAACTTTGAAAGATGTTAATAAAAACCGGAGGAAACTGAAGTGAACTATATGCAGGTCTGATT
>DATALD010000118.1:0-13344 GCA_036261255.1 Bacteroidales bacterium | reverse complement strand
CACTGAAATACCTGTGATACAGTGGTTTCGTTTCATGATTAAAATAACTTACTTTTGTCATAATGTTACCGTTTTTTTCGGTCAACATATTTCAGGCACTGACAGGTGCTAGGTACTAGGTGTAAGATGCAAGATGCAAGTCATTAATAAATGAGAGTAACAATTATACAACCGGATCTGAGGTGGGAGGATAAGATTTTTAATCTGTCTGTTCTAAATGACATGATAACTCCTTTGTTTAACAAGACAGATATTGTTATTATGCCAGAAATGTTTTCTACAGGCTTTACTATGAATATATCTCTTTCTGAAGAACCAGGAGGAGCCACGTTTCAATGGATGTGTGACCTTGCGGCAATAGGGAATTTTGGGATCTGTGGAAGTTACCAGATTAAAGAAAATGGTGATTATTTCAACCGATTTGTCTTTGTAGATCCTGAGGGCGATAATTACTATTATTACGACAAACGGCACCTTTTCAGCATGGGAGAGGAGCATGAGTTTTACAGCAAAGGCAAATCAAGGATTGTTTTTAACTTCAGAGACTTCAGGCTAAGTCCTTTTATCTGTTATGACCTTCGTTTCCCCGTTTGGTCAAGGAACAGGAACAATTATGATCTCGCAATATATGTAGCGAGCTGGCCTGCAGCGCGCGAGAAAGCCTGGAACATGTTACTTCCTTCGCGGGCAATTGAAAATCAATGCTATGTTGCCGGATCGAACCGGGTTGGTATTGATGGCAACAATATAAACCATAATGGAATGTCGCAGATAATAAATCCGAAAGGCGAAATACTAGCTTGTGCTTATGACAAAGAGGGTATTATTTCAGCTGATCTTTCAATACAAGACCTGAAAGACTACAGGAAGACTTTTAATGTTCTAAACGACGCTGATGATTTTGAAATCAGATAAGATCAACCGGCAACCTAATCTATCTTCTGAAATCTCAGAATATCTAATTCTTCCTAAGAGCATTGCACATAACAACTGCAGGATGTAGTGCAATTTTACCTGTACCATCCTTTATATGATGCCTGCAACTTGTTCCGGGGGCAGAAATAATCGTTTGGCTATCAGCTTTTCTTACCTCGGGGAAAAGAACCAGTTCGCCTATCTTATTTGAAAAGTCGAAATGTTCTTTTTCATATCCGAACGAACCTGCCATTCCACAACAACCTGATTTTATTTCTTTTACTGAATAATTAGCCGGTATTGAAAGCATCCCAATTGTACTTGCAGAAGAAGCAATTGATTTCTGTTGACAGTGACAATGAACAAGTACATCTGCTTTTTCATCAGTAAAAGCAGACTTGTCTATTTTTCCATTGTTGAATTCTTTTAACAGGAATTCATCAAGAAGATATGCATTAGCTGCAATCTTCCCTGCTGCGAGTTTCTGGTCTGCCCTTGCTAGCTCAGGATACTCATCACGGAAGCCTAGTATTGCAGAAGGTTCAATGCCTATTAGTGGAAGATCTTCACCGATAATGTTTGATAATGCGTCAATATTTTTCCTGATTTTCTTCCTGGCTGTTCTGATTAGTCCTTTAGAAAGAAATGTCCTTGCGCTCTCATTGTGATCAACCATAACAACCCTGTATTTAAGGGATGTAAGCAATTTTACAGCTGCAATTCCGATTTCTGTGTCATTATAATTAGTGAACTCATCAACAAAAATACAAACAGAGCCGATAGGATTTGATGGATTAAGTTTATTGAGATTCTTCTTCATCCACTTCCTCAATGTAGTTTTATATAGAAGAGGGATTGATCTTTTTTGGGCGAATCCTGCAACTCCTTTTATTATTGATGATGTGAAACTGTTCTTAAGTACAAGGTTGTAGATTGATGGAATATAAGAACCAAGGTTATTGAATACGGTGATATAAGCGATCATCCTTGTTCTAAGAGGAATTCCATGGCGATCGTACCAGTGTTGAAGGAACTCTGACTTGATCTTTGCCATATCGACATTGGAAGGACATTCCGATTTACATCCTTTACATCCAATACACAGGTCAAGAATTTCATATATTTCTTTGTGATCCCATGGATCGCCTTCTTTTTTGAGATATTCCCTTACAATATTTGCTCTTGCCCTTGTTGTTTTATCCTCATCGAGAGAGGCCATGTAACTTGGACACATTATCCCGCCAATAAATGATGTCTTGCGGCAATCACCTGATCCATTGCACCTTTCAGCTGCACGTATAATGCCACCATCGCCAGTCTCGAAATCATATATTGTTTCAATATTCCTGACAGGTACACTTGGGTCGTGCCTGAGAAACTCGTTCATCGCGGGGGTATTTGTAATCTTCCCAGGATTTAGAATAAAACCGGGATCCCAACACTCCTTGACCTGCTTAATCAATTCATAGTTATGATCTCCGAGCATATAGGGTATAAACTCACCACGAAGCCTGCCATCACCATGTTCACCGCTAAGAGAACCTTTATATTTTTTAACTATCCTTGCGGTTTCTTTTCCCATTTTCCTGAAAATCTCGACATCGCCGGCATCCTTTAGGTTTAAAACGGGCCTTATATGAAGTTCACCGGTACCAATATGTGCATGGAAAACAGCTTCTTTGTCAAAACTGGTGAGCATGTTTTCAATTTCCTCCATGTACTCTGGCAAAACTTCAACATTAATGGCTGTATCCTCCATTAATGTAACTGGCTTTGCATCTCCTTTCATGTTAGAAAGAACTCCCAGTCCAGCCTTCCTGAGGTCCCATACTTTAGAAATATCTGTTCCGCGCACAATTGGGAAAGCATATCCATAACCAGCGGCTTTCATCTCTGCAATCATTGCAGTAGCTGCATTATCGATTTCTTCAACATTATTTCTGGCAAATTCTACAATCAGAATGGAACCTGGGTTTCCCTCAAGGAAAAACCTGTTTTTTCTTTGAGTAATATTTGCTTCAGTAAGTCTAAGTATTCTGTCATCCATCATCTCAACAGCCGTAGGTCCGTGTCTGAGAGCTATCAGGTTAGCCCTGAAAGCATCGTTCCTTTTTGCAAGGTGGACGCAGACAAGGGCTTTATTTGATGGTGGAAGCGAAACAAGGTTTAGTTTTATTTCTGTCGCAATTGCAAGTGTTCCTTCTGAACCGGCAAGCAACTTACTAAAATTGAATTTTTTATCAGATTTTTTGTTAAATAATTCTGAATCAAGCAATATGTCGAGAGCATAACCAGTATTTCTGCGTTTAACACTTTTATCAGGATACTCTTCAGTGATTGATTTAATATTTGTTTCATCGCGAAGAATTTGTTTTATATTCTTGTAAATGCTGCCTTCAAGGTTATCTGCTTTGCATTTATTTTCAAACGCATCCTCATCAATCTCCCCAAATACTGCAGAGCTGCCATCGCTAAGGAGAGCTTTTATTTCAAGAGTATGATCGCGTGTTGATCCGTAGATAAGAGAATGTGAGCCGCATGCATTATTCCCCATCATTCCACCGATATTACAACGGTTTGCTGTAGATGTTTCGGGTCCGAAAAAGAGGCCAAGCTTTTTAAGGCGCATATTCAATTCATCAAGAACAACACCTGGTTGAACTCTTACCCACATGCCATCTTTATCAATTTCAAGTATTTGATTCATATACCTTGAAATATCTACTATTATGCCAGCAGCCACTACCTGCCCGGCAAGTGATGTACCTGCTGCTCTTACAGTAAGACTTATCTTTTCTTTGTTTGCAAACAGAATTGTTTTCCTGATGTCGGATTCACTTTTTGGCCATACAACCGCAAGAGGTTCCTCCTTGTAGACTGAAGCATCAGTGGAATACATTGTTATTGTCTTATCATCGAACCTTAAATCTCCATCGAGGGTTGAGGATAGTTCCTTAAATTTTGTGTGAAGCGGATTCATAAAAGTTTTTTAAAAACAGGCTGCTAAATTAGGAAAAATACCCCTAAATACGCCAGCGCAGACTTCATTTCCGAAAACACGTTGATTTTTTTCATTTTTTTAACTTACATACTGTAAACAGTGAACGTTTAGGGGATTGATAAAGAAGATCAGGTGTCTATTGACTTTAATCATGCTTTTTGGAATTGTTTAATAGGTATTTTTTTTTGTACATTTATGGCCATATTATTGCACTTTTTAAATTACTGATACACATGGAATTATTAGACACCATCAAAGAAAATGCCAGAAAACACAACATGCGGATCGTACTTCCTGAAGGATATGAAGAAAGGAATTTACGAGCTGCTGATGAAGCAATAAAAGAAGGTCTGGCGCAGATAATTTTAATTGGAGATCCTGAGGAAATAGCTTCACACTCAGCTAAGTTAGGGCTAAAGAATATTTCAAAAGCAAAAATTGTTAACCCTTTGAAGCATGAGAATAAACAAAAGTACATCGACCTTATGGTTGAACTTAGAAAATCGAAGGGGCTGACTAAAGAAGAAGCATCAAAGCTTATTGAAGATCCTCTATATCTGGGCGTTCTTATGATAAAGAGCGGTGACGCTGATGGTGAAGTATCAGGAGCTGATCATTCAACTGGTGACGTTCTTCGTCCTGCTTTCCAGTACGTAAAAACAGCACCCGGGATTTCAGTTGTTTCAGGCGCTTTTATAATGATTCTTAAGAATAAAAAATATGGCGAGAACGGGGTTCTTATTTTTGCAGATGGTGCAGTACATCCCGATCCAAACGAAAAAGAACTTGCAGAAATTGCAGTTGCTTCAGCTCAGACTGCAAGGAATATTGCAGGTTTTGAACCAAAAGTTGCAATGCTTAGCTTCTCAACAAAAGGAAGCGCAAAGAATGCCATGGTAGATAAAGTTGTTAATGCAACCAAAATAGCGAAAGAAATGGCGCCGGATCTTCAACTTGACGGTGAATTACAAGCTGATGCAGCTCTCGTTGAAGCTATCGGTAAAAGCAAAGCACCCGGAAGTAAAATTGCAGGAAAAGCCAATGTTCTTGTTTTTCCCGATCTTAATGCAGGAAATATTGCATACAAGCTTGTTCAAAGACTAGCTGATGCAGAAGCAATTGGCCCAATCCTTCAGGGAATGGCAGCTCCAATAAACGACCTTTCAAGGGGTTGTTCAGCAAGCGATATTGTAAGTATGATTGCAATCACAGCCAACCAGGCAGCAGGAGCTAAAAAGAAATAATTTGTATTATTCATTATCTTAATAGTATGGCAGAACAAACAGAAAGGCTTGAAGATTATGGATTATCGAAAGATAGCAAGCCAAAAACATTATTTTCAAAGGTAGGTATTGTAGGAGCAGGTTCAGTTGGGCAGAATATTGCGAGGATGATAAGCTCAAAGGGACTTGATGTTGTAATTCTCGATCTTACAAATGAAAAAATAGAGAAAGCAATCCAGGATCTTTCAAAAGAACTTGACAGGATGATCGAAAGATGGGGAATGACAAATTCAGAAAAACTTGGTATACTCTCAAGGATCAAAGGAACCACTGAATATAAAGATTTTAAAAATTGCGATATTGTTATTGAAGCTATAAAATCGATAAAACGTGAAGAAAGCAATGAGATTAGGAGTAAGATCCTCAGGAGTATAGAAGAACATGTAAGTAAGAAGGCAATAATTGCAACAAATTCATCTACACAGATAATAACTGAACTTACAGCCCAAATTGAGAATAAAGACAGGTGTATCAGTTTCCATTTCCTTACTCCTGAAGCTGATGCAAGAATTGTAGAGATCGTTAAAGGTCTATATACATCACAGGAAACCTACGATAATGCTGTAAAATTTGCTCATCTGATCGGTAAAAAAGTTGTTCCCGTTAAAGAGTCTCCAGGAATAATCAGCACCCGACTTATTGTACCTCTTATCAACGAAGCCTGCGATATCTTATTGGAAGGAGTAGGTTCAATGGAAGATATAGACATGACTATGAAAGTTGGATTTGGTCTTCCCCTTGGTCCTTTTGAAATGGCAGACAAAATAGGATTGGATAAAATACTTAGATGGTGCGAAAACCTGTATGACGAGTATGGTGACCTTAAATATAAATCATCTCCTCTGTTGAAGAAGCTCGTAAGAGCTAACAACTGGGGCCGCAGGACAGGAAAAGGCTTTTATGAATACAACAAAGATGGTGTTAAGATTAATAGAAATCTTTCTATTGAACATTGATGCCATTTATTTTACAAAATCCTAAAATATAATTAAACATTCTGATGAAAATATTAGTTCTTAATTGCGGAAGCTCATCAATAAAATACCAACTCTTCGACATGACAGAAGGAGTGGTGCTCGCAAAAGGCATAGTTGAGAAAATAGGTCTTAAAGGTTCATTCCTTAAGAACGAACGGTTCGATGGTGATAAAGTTAAGCTTGAAGGCGAAATACTTGACCATCAGACAGGTATTGAGTATTTGCTTGGGTTGCTTGTAAGCAAGAAAAGGGGGGTAATCAAATCACTTAATGAGATTGAAGCTGTAGGCCATCGTATTGTTCATGGTGGCGAAACATTCAAAGCAAGCAGCTACCTCGACGATGTTACAATCAAAGGTGTTGAAGATTGTTCCGACCTTGCCCCGCTTCATAACCCTGCAAACCTTAAGGGCATATACGCATTGAAACAAGTTCTTCCGGATGTTCCTCAGGTTGGGGTATTTGATACCTCTTTCCACCAGACAATGCCAAACTATTCATTCCTTTATGCACTTCCTTATTCTTTATACAAGAAATACGGAATTAGGCGTTATGGATTTCACGGAACAAGTCATAAATACGTTTCACACAG
Source organism: Bacteroidales bacterium (assembly GCA_036261255.1). GTDB lineage: Bacteria > Bacteroidota > Bacteroidia > Bacteroidales > VadinHA17 > LD21. Next base: position 6,576 of record DATALD010000118.1, on the reverse strand, counting down.
AGCATGCGAAATAATAAATGTAGATTATAATACGCAAAGAATAATAACATGCCATCTTGGTAATGGTGCATCAATCACAGCAATAAAGAATGGCCAGTCTTTCGATACCTCAATGGGCTTAACCCCTGTTGAAGGCCTTATTATGGGTACCCGCTCAGGCGATGTTGATGCAGGAGCTCTTACCCTTATTATGGAAAAAGAAGAAATCGATTTCGCATCATTGAATACACTTCTCAACAAACACAGTGGGATGTTGGGAATTTCAGGCATATCCTCCGATATGCGTGAGATCGAAGCAGCGTCCGCAGAAGGCGACGAAAGAGCAATTCTGGCTTTAAAAATGTATGATTACAGGGTGAAGAAATATATTGGAGCGTATGCAGCTGCCATGGGCGGTGTTGATATCCTGATATTCACTGGTGGTATTGGTGAAAACGGTGATGATACAAGAGCTGCAATATGCCAGGATATGGAATTCCTTGGAATAGAGTTTGATAAGGAATTAAACAAGGGTGTGAGAAGCAAGGAACTTGTGATCAGTAAAAAACAATCAAAGGTTAAAGTAATGATTGTACCAACAAATGAAGAGTTTGTTATTGCATCTGAAACAAAAGAAATAGTAGAAAATAGACAGAAGAACTAACAAAGTAGCCTATGGTGCTTAAAACACTTGGCGATCTGATGCGTCTTGTGCCTGATGGTGTCAGGAAGAGACTGGTTCTTGCCGCCGGAAACGATCTTAATTCTCTTGGAGCAGTTCTGAGAGCATGGCAGGAGAATATTATTGAACCAATACTCGTAGGTGATAAAGCTATCATTGAAAGTGTTTGTCAATCAAATAGCCTTGATTGTTCCGGAATAAAGATTATTAATGAGCCTGATACCGAGAAGGCTGCTGAAATAGCTGTCAAAATTGCAGGCACAGGTCAGGCAGATATCTTAATGAAGGGAAAAATAGGTACCTCAACACTCCTGAAAAACGTTCTTAACAAGGATTGGGGTCTGAGAACCGGAAATCTTCTTTCGCATTTTGCACTTTTTGAGGTTGAGACATATCATAAAGTCATTGCAGTAACCGATGTCGCCATGAATATTGCTCCAAACCTCCAGGAGAAAATAGCAATTTTAAATAATTCCGTAGCCTGTCTTAATAAACTTGGCTATATCATGCCTAAAATTGCTGTTCTCGGGGCTGTTGAGATGGTTAACGAAAATATGAAAGCGACTCTGGATGCAGCTTTATTGTCAAAAATGAATCAGCGCGACCAGATCCGTAATTGTATAATTGACGGTCCTCTGGCATTTGATAACGCAGTAAGCCTTGAAAGTGCAAAACACAAGGGCATTCGAAGCGAAGTAGCAGGTGATACGGATCTGCTCTTAATGCCTGATATCGAAGTTGGTAATGTTTTATATAAATCGCTTGTTTTCTTTGCAAAAGCTAAAGTTGCTTCTGTAATACTTGGCGCCAAAGTACCTATCGTTCTTACCTCACGGTCAGACGCTGAACAGGCAAAATTCGACAGTATAATTCTTGCTACTGCAGCAAGCAGATAAACCTATATGATAAGTTCATTTACTCAATTGGAAGAAAGGGTGCTTAGTACCGGCAAGAAATTCAGGATAGCCGTTGCATGGGCCCAGGATGATAATACTCTTACTGCAATTGCCAGAGCCTCTGAAAAAGGTTTTGTTGAGGGAATTCTCATTGGTAATGCAGCAGAAATTGCTAATACTTGCAAATCACTCAGCATAGATGATAAACTTTTCAATATCATTGAAGCTCAAAATGACATAGTTGCATGCAATGAAGCCGTGAGGCTGACACGAAATGGTGAGGCTGACATTGTTATGAAAGGCCTTGTGGGTACCGATAAGTTCCTCAAGGCAGTGATGAACCGTGAAAGAGGAATTATGCTGCCTGATGCTATTCTTACTTATGTGGGAGCACTTGAAATACCGGCCTATCATAAACTACTTTTCCTCACCGATCCTGCAGTAATCCCATTCCCTGATCTCGATCAGAAAGTTGCTATGGCCGATTATGCCATTGAGATGGCCCGGAAATTTGGTATTGAAAAACCTAGAGTAGCATTGATCGGCGCTGTTGAGAAAATGAACAAACATTTCCCAAATTCTGTCGATTACTCAGTTATGTGTAAGATGGCTGAACGCGGACAGATAAGAAATTGTATAATGGATGGACCGCTCGATATTTTTCTTGCATGCGATAGCAAAAGTCCCGCCATCAAAGGCGTTCCTACACCAATTAACGGCGATGCCGATATACTTCTTTTTCCATCATTGGAAGCGAGCAATCCGTTTTATAAGGGCCTGATGCTTTTTGCAGGAGGCGAACTTGCAGGCATCATTAGGGGAACAACAAAGCCTGTTGTTGTAATGTCACGAAGCGAGAGTGAAAGATCAAAATACTGCTGCATAGCCCTTGCATGCTTAATGGTTTGATAATAAGCTGAAAATAAAATGGGGAAACGTCTGATCTTAGCAATTAACCCGGGCTCAACATCCACAAAAATAGCTCTGTACGAAGAAGATAAGCTTGTGTTTGAAAATACTCTGAGGCATTCGGTAGAGGAGCTTTCTCCATTTACCTGTATTACTGACCAGTTTCAGTTCAGAAAAGACCTGGTTCTTGGAGAAATTGCCTCACACAATATAGATACTGAAAGGATTATTGCTGTGATTGGTCGTGGCGGTCTTCTCCGGCCCATTGAATCAGGGATGTACATTGTTAACAAAACAATGAAAGATGATCTTTTTTCTGCTAAATATGGCCAGCATGCCAGCAATCTTGGGGCGCTGATAGCTGATGAGCTTGCCCGATCGTTTAAGAATGCAACTGCATACATTGTTGATCCTGTTGTAGTTGATGAATTACAAGATATTGCCAGGATCTCCGGACATCCTTTGATTGAACGCAAATCCATTTTCCATGCTTTGAATCATAAAGGAGTAGCAAGGTCTTATGCCTCAGAGGTTGACAGGGACTACGAAGAAATGAATCTTATTATCGCACACATGGGTGGAGGTATAAGCGTTGGAGCCCACCTTAAAGGCAGGGTTGTTGATGTCAATAATGCATTAGACGGTGATGGCCCTTTCTCTCCGGAACGGTCAGGGGGCCTTCCTGCAGGACAACTTGCAGAATTATGCTTCAATAATAATCATACTTATAAAGATATTAAGGAGATGCTTACGGGCAAAGGTGGCCTGGTTGCCTACCTTGGAACCAACAACTTTCTTGAAGCAGGCACGATGGCTAAAAATGGTGATGCGAAAGCTATGCTTGTGAAAAATGCAATTGCATACCAGGTCGCTAAAGAAATTGGAGCAGCGGCAGCAGTTCTCTCCGGTAAAGTCGATGCTATAATACTCACTGGTGGACTGGCTCATGACAAAGAACATGTCAGCCTTATCAAATCAATGATCGGTTTTATTTCAAAAGTGGTTATCTACCCGGGAGAAGATGAGATGAAATCACTCGCTTTTAACGGATTGCTTGCACTTGATGGGGAAATAGATATAAAAAACTATTAATCAAGGATTTGATAAAGCAACAGGAAGCACTTTCCCGTTAAACACCTTTTGCCCGTACAGAGCAAACCATGAAATGAAATTTGCCATTTCATCTGCGGTTACAGGAGCTTTGTAACCTGGAAAGGCCTTTTCAAGCATCTCAGTCTGAACTGATCCCAGTGCCAGGCAATTGACTCTTACCCCTGATTTCTTAAACTCTTCCGCAAGACATTCAGTAAGGCAGGCAAGGGCAGCTTTTGATGAACTGTAATATGAGAGACCTTTGTATTTAGAACTTCCTGGATACCCACCCATACTCGAGATATTAATGATATGCGAACCTGCTTTCATCAATGGTTTTACCAGCCTGATTGCTGATGCAGGACCAAAGAAATTGGTTTCCATTATTTTACGGGCTTCATAATTTGGGAAATCGATAAAATCAATATTCACAAGCATCCCCGCAACATTTATTAATACATCAACAGATTCAAATTCTGATGTGATATGATTCAGATATTTAATTGCGTGAAAGTCAAACTCAGACATGTCAATTGAAATGCCGCTTACATTAGGATAAAGAGCTGATATTTCATTAATTAATTCAATTGTCCTGCCTGTAACAATCAGCTTATTCGAGTTATCTGAAGCAAGCTTGCTGACTATTTCCCTGCCAATCCCCTTTGTTCCCCCGTTTACTATTATATTCATAATCATATAAATATTCTACTAAGATATTAATTCTGTTTCTTTATAAGAAACCTGTTTCTATCTTAATAATGGAATTCAGTGTCGTCATAAAGCAAAAACATTATTATATTACGGCTGTTAAAAGAATACCAAATTATAATATACAAATTGAACGATGCTTAAGAAAAAAATCGCAGTACTTGGATGCGGGAATATTGGAATGGCATTTATTGAAGGAGTCCTTAAAAGCGGAGAAATCAAGCCTTCAGATATCATTGCAACGCGTCGTAATATCAATTCTGCAGGGCAAATGACTGAATCAGGAATCAAACTTTCTACTGATAATGCTCTTGCAGTAAAAGAATCAGATATTATTGTCATTGCAGTTAAATCATACAACTTTTCGGGTGTGCTGGAGGAGATAAAAGATCATCTTGATCCAAACAGGAATTTGATTGTCTCCATCACAACAGGAATACCAGTCAGCAGGATAATGGAAGAAACAGGTAACAAGGTACCTGTATTCAGGGCTATGCCAAATATTTCTGCAAGTGTTGGAAGCTCAGTTACATGTATTTGCCATAGTGGAAAGGAGACTGAGCAGACAACAACTGTGAAGGAAGTCTTTGATCTCATAGGTACTACAATGGTAATTGATGAGGATCTGATGGAATCAGCAACAATATTGGGTTCATGTGGAGTAGCTTATGCACTGAGGTTCATTAGGGCGATGATACAAGGTGGAATACAGATAGGCTTTGATGCAGCAACAGCAAGCCTTATAGTAAACCATACCGTGAAAGGCGCAGCAGACCTCCTTATCGAAAAGCACCGTCATCCGGAAAATGAGATCGACAGGGTAACAACTCCAAAAGGCTGCACAATAGTCGGACTCAATGAAATGGAGCATAATGGCTTCAGTTCATCGCTGATAAAAGGTATTGTTGCATCATTTGAAAAAATTGAAAAATAAATCATTCAACATAATGGAGAAAAAACGCTTCATTGGAATAAGCTATACCTTGTTAGTAGTATTATGCCTTCTCCTCACTGTCTTTCCTGATGTCACTGGACAAAGAGCAAGGCAGGAAGCGCCTCCACTAAAAGAAAGGTTTTTTTTCGGAGGAAGTTTTGGGCTCCAGTTCGGATCAATTTCTGATATTGAGATAAGTCCTGTTGCAGGTTTCTGGGTACTCCCAAGGCTCGCCATTGCTGCCGGACCAGAATATAAATTCTTCAAGTACTACACCCAAAAGACAAGCATCTGGGGCGCAAAAGGATATGCAGAATTTTCTGTTCTGAGGAACATCAACTCAGTTATCCCACTTGGATCTAATACTGATATAATCCTCCACATTGAAGATGATTTGCTTAGCCTTGAATCGGAGTTTTTTAAAAACCCGCCATACACAAGCAAACGATTCTATAACAATACAATTCTTGGAGGGGCAGGATTAAGCCAGCAGATAGGTCGCAGATCAGCATTGAATATTCTTATACTGTGGACTCTTAATGAGGATCACTATGGAGTCTATTCGAACCCTGACATAAGGATCAGCTTTATGTTCTAGTCACCTTCTCCAGGCTGGTGCAATGATTATAGTAATCTTCAAATAAATAATCCTTCAGGATGCATTAAATTAAACTATATTTGCAGCCCATATAATTACATAATTATGAAGATTGAAAAAAACACAATGGTTTCTCTTATTTATGAATTGAGGGAAAAAGATCAGAAAGGCCGGGTAATTGAGAAACTCAACGAACAGAATCCACTTAGTTTTTTATATGGTTCAGGAAGCTTACTGCCTGTATTTGAATCAAACATTCACGAACTTGTTCCCGGCGATGAATTCGGCTTTGCTATGACTTCAGCCGAGGCTTATGGAGAAAGAAGGGAAGAAATGGTAGTGGATGTACCTATTAGTGTTTTCAAGACTGAGGACGGCAAACTCAATGAAGAAATCTGCCAGGTAGGAAACATAGTTCCTATGATGGATGAACAGGGCAACCATCTTAATGGAGTTGTTAACGAAATAAATGATGAGTTCATAATAATGGACTTTAACCATCCAATGGCAGGTGTTGATCTTTATTTCACAGGAAAAGTACTTAGCGTCAGAATGGCAACAGAAGAGGAGATTGCCGGTCAGTCACATTCATGTTCGTCGTGCGGAAGTCATAGCGATGGTTGTGGTGGATGTCATTGATGGCTCAGGACGCATGGCATAGGTTTTCATACAATGCTAAATACTACATACCACATACCACATACCACATACCACATACCACATACCACATACCACATACCACATACCACATACCACATACCACATACCACATACCACA
>DATALD010000115.1:0-7506 GCA_036261255.1 Bacteroidales bacterium | reverse complement strand
GACCGATCGAGATCTCATCGACAGGCAAATTGTGATACTGCTCAAGGCAACTTAGCAGGTGAAGGTAGGTGTCGATGCTCCTCGGACTGTAGTTGCGGGTCTGCATCTCCCGCAAAACCAATTCTTCTAACGATTTTTTTTCATGATAGTATGATTAAATTAATAATCATACAAATTATGGAATTTTCATTCCACATCTACCGACATCTGTCGGTTTAGTTCAACTACTTATATGTGCCATAAAGGTGTTTATAATATGTAGAATCTTGAAGTTATTCCACCACCATAGTGGCTCTTATTTTTTCCAAGATAAATCTTTTTTACAAAACATCAAAAGAATGGAATATTCTGAATATCTCTGGTTGTTCAACAACGGTTATTTGACAAAAACCCCGGATGATCATTTTCCAACCGGGGTTTTTCTTTGCCAGAAACACCCTAACTTAATACTTATCCAGTACTATTGTAGAAGAATTCCCATCGTACTTATCCAGCCCTGTAGTCCATGGAGCATCTGCTGCATAATATCCCTCAAAGAAATCAACATAATCATCACTATTTGCTTTCAGTATTGTCCCAATCAATTTTGCTAGTTCTAAGGAAGCTTTTTCAATCAGTGTTATCGTTGCACCAGTAATCCCTGTGGCAGTTGATATTAAATTCAATAAATTATTCAGGTCTGAATTTTGAATTGTATCAATTGCTTCTTCCATTGCTCTGGCAAAGCTTCGTTCCCGTAAATCGGATTCCCACACTTGAATTCTAAGTGCTATTCCTCCTGTTACTGTTCTCTTTGGAAATAGATTTAAACCGGTCCCAATGAATTCTCTCAAATTTCCGACTTTAATTCTTATTAATGCATCATTAGGATTTGTACCATCACCAGGATAGTAATTTGGTGCCATACCACTTAGATCCCAAGCCCAAGCGATAAAATAAATTTCATTTGTAGAGTTCCAAATGTTTTGTAAAAACCATTCGAATCCTTGTCTTAGTTCAAAGGATTTTAAAGCCACACCCCTGGGCTCCTTAGATCGCATTAATTCAATTGAATCCGGCGGAATTAACCTTGATAATTCGCGAAAAGCCGTGAAGCTGTTTTTTCTCCCAAATAGCTTGCTATACTCAGCAAATGAAAATCTTTCAGAACGGAGAGATTTCTTTGGAGTTACAGAAAAATCCAGTAGACTCCCTGTAGTAATTAGTGCCATAAAAGTGAGTTTTAGTTAGAAATTAGTGACTTTGTTATAGCAAGTTAAAACAGAAATTAGCAAAAGTCAAGACCTGTAAATAAAATTGATACATTTACAATATTGATAACCAATAAAAAACCTCATAGAATGGAGTACTGCCGGGTTTCAAATTTTCTTAATGAGAGCAGATTTTACGTACAACCTTATATAATAAATTACTTAAAATAGTTTGTTTATTTACATGCCATAATGGCTGGAGGTTTCAGCTTACGCTCCAATCTGAAAGAGGAATACAACATTCCATAGATTGATCTTGTTCCATTTAGCAAATACCTGAAAACATTTTTTTGTAGTATTTGTTTCTAAATCAATAATACTATACCTAACTCAAATCAATTTATTATGGCAAATCTGAAAACAAAGTATATGGGGATTGAGCTAAGAAGCCCGGTTCTTGTAGGTGCAAATAACCTTGTTAAGAATACCGACAACTTAAAGAGAATTGAAGACACCGGAGCTGGCGCTGTAGTTTACAAAACACTCTTCGAGGAACAGATACTGCTTGAGAACCTCGATTTGTCTGAAGCCCGCGCCGAATACGATGATCGCAATGTTGAAACAAACAGGATATTCCCGGAAATTCAAACAGGCTCATCGGAAATTGAACTGCATCTTAATGCACTTAGGAAAGCAAAAGAAACTGTTTCAATACCCGTCATTGCAAGCCTTAATGCTGTATATGATGAAAGTTGGGTTGAATACTCAAAAAAGATCGAAGAAACAGGTGTTGATGGTCTTGAACTGAACTTCTATACAGCGCCTGAGAAATTTGATACTGATTCACTCGAAATTGAGAAGCAACAAACGGAGGTACTCCGAAAAGTCAGAAATGCAGTCGCAATACCAATATCAGTTAAACTTAGCCCTTTTTATTCCAATCCTTTAAAACTAATATCAGATCTTGATAAGGCAGGTTCAAACGGATTTGTTTTATTTAACAGGTTATTCCAGCCAGACATAGATATAGAAACAGAGGAGCCCCATTTCCCTTACAATTTAAGCAACAGGGAAGATAACCGGCTTTCATTGAGATTTGCAGGATTGCTATATGGCAATACAAGAGCAACAATATGTGCAAATACAGGTATCTTAAGTGGCGATGATGTAATAAAGATGCTACTTGCAGGAGCTGATGCTGTGCAGGTTGTGAGTACTCTTTACCTTAACCAGATCGAAGTAATCTCCACTATACTGAAGGATGTAGAAAACTGGATGGATCAGAAAGGATATTATTCACTTAATGACTTCAGGGGAAAACTTTCGAGAAAAAATGGAGGAAGAAAACTTCCATACCATCGTGCCCAGTACATGGATTTCGTCCTGACAACCTCAGAAATTCTTAAAAAATACAAGGTAATAAACTGATTATCAAATTCCAATACCTAAAAGACTTCCAACCTGGTATACTGTGAAAGACAACATCCAGGCTGCAGTAGTTGTATACAGAATAATGAAGGTAGACCATTTCCAACTTCCTGTTTCCCTGCTTATTGCAGAAACAACTCCGATACAAGGGAAATAGGTAAGTATGAACAACATGAAAGAGAAGGCTGCAAGAGGTGTAAATAATGGTTTGCCTTCTTTATTCTGCTGTGTCTGTATCTTTTCAACAAGCGTGTTTTGAGAGTGGTTGTCACCAGCCTGGAATAAAACCCCCATGGTACTGACAACAACTTCTTTGGCGGCAATTCCTGTAATGATGCTTACACTAAGCCTCCAGTCGAAACCAAGAGGTTTCATAACAGGTTCAATTGCATGTCCGATCATACCAATAAATGAATTATCCTGATAATGATTTTCCGGAATATATTGTTGCTTGTCTGGTGTCAGAACTTTTGAAGAGCTTTCAAGATGAGTAATCTCTGATTGTTGATTTTTCCCTGAAGCGCTCCTCGGAAAATTGCTAAGCACCCAAACTGCAATTGAGGCAACTAAAATAACTCCTCCTATTTTCTTTAAGTATAATTGCGATCTGAACCACACATGTTTAACAACACTTCGCATAGTCGGAACCCTGTATGGAGGTAGTTCCATGACGAAAGGTATCTCAGCTGTCTTAAAAAAAACCTTTCGCAATAAAAGAGCCGATAAGACTGCTAATATCATACCTAAAACATAAAGGAGAAGTAATACAAGCCCATGGTTGTTTGCAAAAAAGGCGCTTATGAAAAGTATATATACAGGCAACCTTGCACTGCACGACATAAAGGGAGTGATAAGCATAGTTATCATACGGTCTCTCCTGCTTTCAATGATCCTTGAGGCCAGGATTGCCGGGACATTACATCCGAATCCCATAAAAAGAGGTATGAACGATTTGCCGTGAAGACCGATCTTATGCATTATTTTATCCATAAGAAAAACAGCCCTTGCCATGTAACCTGTATCTTCCATGAATGAAATGAAGAGAAACAGTATTATAATGTTTGGCAGAAAAACAATTATTCCTCCAACTCCGCCTATTATACCTTCAACAAGGAAGTCCCTTATCAGACCAACAGTCATAACATCTGTAAGCAGTTCCGATAGTTTTGCAATGCCAGACTCCATCCATTGTTTGGGATAACCTCCAAGCTCAAATGTTGTAAAGAAGGTAAGCCACATGAAGAAAACAAAGATTGGTATCCCAAAATAACGGTGTGTAAGATAATTATCAAGCGCCCTGTTTTTTTTCGATCTATTCTCCTTGCCGTTCGAAAGTGTTTCTTTAAGAGCTCCTGAAATAAAACCATATCGAACATCAGTGATAACAGACTCTACAGGGTCAGAGAAAAGTTTTTCAAGTTTTGTATATTCTTTCCGGGCTGTCTCGATAATTTCTTCGGAGTTTATACAACCTGTAATGTTCTTACTGAATTCCTTGTCATTCTCAAGAAGTTCTATTGCAAGATATCTTGAAGATACAATATTTGTAAAATTGGCATTCTCCCGAATCTTGATCTTGCTTGAGATTGAGCAAATTGAATTCTCAATCTCGAGTCCATAATTAATGTGAATATGTCTTACAACAGGCTCTTTATTCTCATAGACTGTGATTATCTTTTCAAACAGATCATATATTCCTCTGCCCCTGGAAGCGACTGTAGGAATTATTGGTACTCCAAGCAGCTTACCAAGTGAAGTATAATCAAGCTCATCGCCTTTCTTTTCAAGCTCATCGTACATGTTAAGGGCAATAACCATCTGTAAACCCATATCTATAAGCTGGGTTGTCAGGTAAAGATTTCGCTCCAGGTTGGATGCATCGATAACATTTACTATTATATCGGGCTTATTATCAAAAATATAGTTCCTTAGATATATTTCTTCGGGTGAATAGCTTTTAAGAGAATAAGTGCCTGGCAGGTCAACAACAGAGAAATTATACCCTGACTGTACATATTCAGCTTCTTTGGAATCAACAGTTACACCCGCATAATTCCCTACTTTTTCCTTTGAGTGAGATGCATAGTTAAACAGTGTAGTCTTTCCTGAATTTGGATTTCCGACAAGAGCAACCTGTATATTCCGGGTTTTTTTTATCAGCTCGGTATTCTCAACATCAACCTCGATAGTCCGGTTAAACGAACGGTATTCTGCTTGTACCCCAACAGCAACCTCAATAAGCATAGCTTCACTGTTCCTAAGAGATACATGATAATCCATTATACGGTATTCAACAGGATCCCTCAATGGAGCTTTTCTGACAACAGTGATCTTTCTCCCGGTTACAAACCCCATTTCTGAAAGCCGGTGCCGGAACTGGCCACGGCCTTTGATCTTCAGAATAATCCCCTCTTCGCCTTCATTCAGATCGTATAGTGTAATCATAGGTTAATTAACGAAAAACCAGCCGTATTGTTGTAAACGTAATGAAACATACGGCTGGTCAAAAATAGGAAATACTTTCGAATATGTCAGAGGACTGTTCTCTGCTTCAGGTTTTCAGGTCTTAATAAGTTTAATCAAGCCTTACTTTAATAACTATTTTTTTAATCTGTGTATTCTGATCAATCTTCATCCCGGGCTGATGAATAGCCGAGGGAAAAAACATCAGAAAGTTGTCGGGTGTTGCTTTATGATAAGTACTATTTGTAACAGTCATGAATTCAATATCCTTCATCTCATCATAAGCAACAGTGCTCTCTTTAAGAGCTGAAAGAGGAGCTACACCCATTTGTTCCTGACCCTTAACAACATATTGAATATCAACATATTTCCTATGAGCTTCAAATGGTGCCTCATCCTTTGACATGTATTCACTTACAAGGGCAAACACATTGTTTCCATCTATATCATGACGCTTATTCTCAAGTTGAGGAAGATTGTTAGAACTCATGAATTTGAACGCTGCATCCCACCTTAAAGGATCTTTATGATAGGCAACTGCAAATTCCTTCTTATTAATCGATTTATCGGGTTTAACTTTCCAACCATTCAACCATTCTCCTTTGTAGAACCAATCTTCAATTTTTTCATCACTCCATACAGACGGATCGGAGGATTTCCTGAACATTCCAAATAAACCTGTTAAGACCATAATTTTTAAAGATTAAATGTTTTATCATTTTTGAAAGTGAAAAGTTATAAAAAACTTTCGTGTCCGGGATATTCTGTTTGTTATAAAAATTGTTTTTATGTTTTTTTAACCACAGGTTTCAATGATCACGGGTTATCATTGATTAGCTCATTTCAATTTAGCTTAGGTTAGAAATAATCCTAGTGAAATCCATTCAATCCGAGGGTTATATTAAAAGAGGTGAAGAACTATTTGGCAGTATCACCATATTTTCTCCATCAGGAGAATATTTCTAAGTTCATTAGGTGTGATATTCTCTCTTATCTCACCAGTTTTGAATACAGAAATGTGTCCTGTTTCTTCTGACACGACAACTATAATTGCATCTGATCGTTCTGACATTCCTATTGCCGCCCGGTGGCGCATTCCGTAGCGTGCGGGAAGGCTTACCTGGTCGGTTGTCGGCAATGGACATCTTGCAGCAAGTATCTGGCCTCCCTCGATAAGCACAGCGCCATCATGAAGTGGGGTGTTCTTATGAAAAATTGTTTCGAGTAGCCCGGCGCTAATCCTGGCATTTAGTATTTCACCTCCTTCAGAAAAGATCACCAGGCTGCTCTTACGCCCGATAACAATCAGGGCGCCGGTATTGACTGATGCCATGAATTCACAAGCTCTGACTATCTCCTCGGCTTCCCTGATGCTGCCTTTTTCCCCTGAAACTTCAGAAAAAAGTCCCGTGATAGAAAACCTGCCATTCATTATAAACCTGTTACCTATTACGAGAAGAAATCTTCTAAGTTCCTGCTGAAAAACGATTACAAGTGCAAGGACGCCTAATCCGACAACCTGGCTTAGTAATGCGCCGGTGAGTTCCATATTCAAGGCCTTTACAATCAGCCAGAATATATAGATCAGAAAAATAGTAATGAATATGCTGAAAGCTGCAGTACCCCTGATGATCCTGTATAGCTGAAATAGTATAAGGGCAACAAGGAAGATATCAATTATGTCAATTATGGTAATCTGAAAAGGCATAAAAAAGTAATGAGGCGTAAAAATAATCAATCACAAGTATTTTTGAGCACAATAAGTTAAACTTGTGAAAAAATCAAACCTTTTTTAAACGGCTTACGAGCTTTATCGCTTCAACAGCTTCCTTAACATCATGTACACGAAGTATATCGGCTCCATTTAGTAAAGCAACTGTATTGAGAACTGTTGTCCCATTAAGCGCTTCCTCTGCCGAAGTACCCAGCGTTTTCCAGATTGTCGATTTGCGCGACAAACCGGCAAGCAATGGTAGACCTGTAACTGAAAACTCATTAAAGCGCCTTAGCATTTCGAAATTCTGATCAGGTGATTTTGAGAAACCAAAACCAGGATCAAGTATAATATCCTTTACACCTAAAGTATGAAGCGCGTAAATTTTCGGACCGAACCATCTGATTATATCCGCGACGACATCATCATATTGGAGAAATTGTTGCATTGTACGGGGATTACCCCTCATGTGCATCATTATATAAGGGACATTCAATTCAGCAACTGTGGCGAACATGTCACCATCTGCTTCACCACCTGAAATATCGTTTATTATTGACGCACCACAACCAAGAACTGCTTCCCTGGCTATTGAAGATCTGAATGTGTCGACAGAACAAACAGCATCCGGTATTTCCTTGTTTAAAAGCTTTAATGATTTGAATAATCTTTTCCCCTCTTCTTCAACACTTATATCATCTGCACCCGGTC
>DATALD010000113.1:0-2640 GCA_036261255.1 Bacteroidales bacterium | reverse complement strand
AATGCATTAGCAATACTGAAGGCAGGGCAAAGGAAATAACTGTCGCACCGGCAGCTCCTGCCATTCCCATGCCCAAACGCATGACAAAAAGATAGTTAAATACACTATGAATAGACCCTGCAATAAAATGTTTGTGCAATTATGTATCTGAACGTAAGAAATTGTCACGGAGATCACCTACAGATCGTCTCCTGGGCTGCGGGTATTGATTCCCCTGCAACTCACAAGATCTATTTGCTGACATCTACTGTCATTGATCACCATAAGATATCAGTTATTCACTGTCATTGTCCTGGTCTAGGGCCAAATAAGAGTATGAGTGGCAAACTTGGATATAAACATCAAAGTCGAGATCCCGGAAAATGGGAAAACAATATCATGATCCTGAATTTGTGGCTTCAAAGTAAGCTGAGGACTTTGTATGGTAAGCAATGAAGAGATGATGTCCGGGAATATTTTGAATCTGTTGTGGAAATTTGGGTTCCCGGCGGTTGTGGGGGTTGTTACTGCTGGCTTTCAGGAAATAATCGACTGCTTTTTTATAGGAAATGTAATAGGAAGTTGTGGTCTTGCAGGGATTACACTTGCCTCTCCTCTTTACGTAGCGATAATTGCAATTGGTTTACTTATCGGGGTCGGCTCTTCCAGTCTCACAGCCCTGGAACTTGGCAAGGGAAATACAAAGGAAGCCCTGGACATCGCTCACAATGCTTTTCTCTTATGCCTTCTTGCAGGATTCATTTTGACCATAGGCGGTTTAGTCTTTTGTGAAACCTCTATCAGCCTGCTCGGAACCAGCGGACCAGCCCTTACTTTTGCTCATGAATATCTGACAATTATTTTCATTGGTTCGATTTTTATGGTCATTTCTCTTGCCCTTGATCCCCTTGTAAGGAATGATGGAAACCCAAAGCTCTGCATGAAAATAATGGTTGCAGCATTAGTTGCGCATATTGTATTTAACTATCTTTTTGTCATGCGTATGGGCATGGGAATGGCAGGAGCTGCCGGTGCGACAGTTATTTCCTTTGCCCTGCCTTCAGTATTGCTAATGCATTACCTTTTTGGAAGCAAGGCAAAGTTGAGGCTCAGGCTTAAAGCCATCAGGTTCAAAATCGAGACTTCGATGCAAATTCTTCAAGCAGGTCTTCCATCCTTCGCAGTGCAGTTATCACTGGCTCTTTCGCTCTTCGCCCAAAATTATATGCTGCTCAGGTACGGTTCTGAGCTTGCGGTCTCGGCTTATGGCATAATAGGGTATGTCAGTTCAGTTTTCTATATGCTTTTTGAAGGGATAGCTCTGGGAGTGCAGCCGATCATAGGTTTCAATTATGGGGCTGGCTGCTATGATAGGGTTTCAAAAACCCTGAAGGTGACAATGTTTTCGTGTATCCTTACAGGAGTTTTCGGATTTTTGCTGATATACTTCTTCCCGGAGAATGTGGTGCAAATCTTCAGCCAAAACGACCCCGAACTTCTGGATGTTACACTGCGAGGAATGAACATTTTCATACTTTCGTTACTTGTTGAAGGTATTGTCCTGCTCACTGCTATTTATTACCAGTCAATAAACAAAGTAAGGGAAGCACTTTTCATTAATCTGGGAAAGATTTTTGTTTTACTCCTTCCCCTGCTTTTCATCCTCCCTCTCTTCTTCGGCCTGGATGGAGTCTGGTACGCGTCACCAGCTGCAGAGTATATAATGCTGGTAATGGTTCTGGGAATGCTTTCAAAGGAATTTAAGTTCCTCAGGAATGAAAAGACAGAAACTGATGACTCTGGTTCAAAATTTAGTGATTTTCGGATTTATGGACTGAAAAATTAAATTCGCAGGATTTTGCCTTATTTCTTTAGAATCAACTCTAAAAAACCCCAAACTCAGGATCAACAAAATCTAGTTTTTTGGTTTTTCCTTTTGGTCTTTCCTGCGAAGTAATGGGCTAACTCTCCAGTTTTCAATAACAGAATAGACCCCCAGGTTGTTTGTTTATCCCCATAACTTACATCCTGGTTCATCATACTAGAGAACTCATAACTATTTTTTTTGGTCCCAGAACTTCTTAACCTCAGATTATAATTCTCAGTTACAATGAAATCATTCTTATCCATGTGTTATTTTCAACCAGGTTGATCACAGCTAGATCAACAGGGAACCTGAAAGGCTTCTGGAGGTCAAAGGTTAAGCTTTTATATTTACGCCCGTGACCGTTCAAAAGAAGAAGCTTCATTAGAAATCAACCTCTTTCTTTTCATCAGGATTTTTACGCAATAAACGATGGAGATATAAATGAACTATAACAAAATGACAGCTGACGATTTTGACAGAATTCTTTACACACGTCTTAATGAAGAAACCCTTCAATCAATAAACAATATTCCTGGTGTTTATGAAATAGTATCCAGGCATTCCAATAATGATACACTTCTTAATAAGGAAACCCCTCAGTCGCTAGTTAATATTCCGGGAGTTTATGAAATAGTATCCATGTATTTCAAGAATGATATACTTGAAGTGTGGGAGTACGAGCAGTATATAAAAATTAAAGAGATTGTAGAAAGAATCGGGCTGTGGAACCCAGAATTCCAGCGAACTATAGTGCTGTTAAATTTACTGAATGAATTAACTGAAATTCTTTACGA
>DATALD010000096.1:0-77024 GCA_036261255.1 Bacteroidales bacterium | reverse complement strand
TGTTGATCCTGAAATGTTTACGGTACCAGCCCCAGCCCTTACGCCAATAAGCATTATCTTCAACCTTTATCTCACCTGTAGTTTCAAAAGTATTCCATGTATGTGGAAAGCTTACTGCTGACCATCTTGAATCATCAAATGAAAGCGTTTCATAACCTTTTTCTGCAGACTCCGACGGGAAATAATTGAACGTCCATTCTGAGTTTATTACCTTCTCGTCACCATTTTTTTGGGAAGATGTTGAAGCTTTTTGTGCCTGACAAACTCCGCAGATTCCCAATAAAATTGAAACCAGAAAAAAGAAATTCTTCATTGTCGGGATACATTAATAAAGTCTCGTCAATATAATAAAAAAAAGGTTTAAACAATTTTAAGTTATTTGATAGTTTTATCTAATGATATACATATATAAAAAAGAATAATTCCTGTTTTACATTAAAAAATATGAATAAACCATGATTTTTGTTTGTTTTATTAAAAAAATGGATACATTTGTCAATCATATTTGAAAAAAAAGTGAGAATATCTTTAATCCATATTATTGTCCTCGTACTCATTCTTGCAAAGCGCAAATGAACCGGGAATAATATGTATTAGATAAAGTATACAGAAGCTTTCCGGGAAACCGGGAAGCTTTTTTTTTAACAAGAAATTTAGCGTATGAAGAAAAATCTTAGAAGTTCAAAAACGACATTCGGCAGGAACATGGCCGGTGCAAGAAGCCTCTGGAGGGCCAACGGAATGAAAGAGGAACAAATGGGAAAACCGGTAATAGCCATAGTTAATTCGTTTACCCAGTTTGTACCCGGGCATGTGCATCTTCACGAAATAGGACAAATGGTGAAGCGCGAGATTGAAAAACATGGCTTCTTTGCAGCCGAATTTAATACAATAGCAATAGATGATGGCATCGCTATGGGACATGAAGGCATGCTTTATTCATTACCTTCAAGAGAGTTGATTGCTGACAGTGTTGAATACATGGTTAATGCTCATTGTGCCGATGCGATGATCTGCATAAGTAACTGTGATAAGATAACACCGGGCATGCTTATGGCAGCAATGAGGCTGAACATACCAGCTGTTTTTGTTTCAGGTGGCCCTATGGAAGCCGGGCTTGTAAAAGACAAGTATGTAGATCTTATTGATGTAATGGTTGCCGGTGCTGATAACGCAGTAACAGAGGATGAGCTTTCAGAATATGAAAAATTATCATGTCCCACATGTGGATCATGTTCTGGCATGTTCACTGCAAACTCCATGAACTGCCTGACAGAAGCGCTTGGTTTTTCATTGCCTGGAAACGGAACTGTCGTTGCAACACACAAGAATAGAACAAGGCTTTTTGAAAAAGCAGCATCCCTGATTGTTGAGATGACAAAAAAACACTATCAGGATGGAGATGAATCAGTACTCCCATTATCAATTGCAACAAAAAAAGCTTTTATGAATTCGATGGCCCTGGATATAGCCATGGGAGGATCAACAAATACGGTATTGCATCTGCTTGCAGTTGCTAAAGAAGCCGGGGTAGATTTCACAATGAAAGATATAGACAACCTTTCAAAGAAGATCCCAAACATCTGCAAGGTTGCTCCAAGTTACCATTATCATGTTCAGGATGTTAACAGGGCCGGTGGTGTTCTTGGCATTATGGGAGAACTTAAACGTGCTGGCCTGATAGATACTTCTGCCAAACGGGTTGATTACAGATCGCTTGAGGAGGCAATATCCAATTGGGATATAATGGGTGGAAAAGCAGTTAAAGAGGCTGCCGGCATCTATATGAGTGCACCCGGAATGAAGAGAAACATAGTCATGGGATCGCAGGAATCTTCTTATAAAGAACTAGATACTGACCGCGAGAAAGGTTGTATACGTTCTGTAGAAAATGCTTATAGCAGCGATGGAGGACTGGCAGTTTTATATGGAAACATAGCAGCAAATGGATGCATTGTAAAGACAGCAGGCATTGATCCTTCAATATTGAAGTTTATTGGTACTGCCCATGTATATGAGTCGCAGGAGGATGCTGTGAACGGTATACTAGGAGGAGAAATAAAGGCAGGTGATGTTGTTATTATCCGTTACGAAGGACCCAAAGGTGGCCCTGGAATGCAGGAGATGCTCTACCCTACTTCATACCTCAAATCAAAAGGATTGGGAAAAGCATGTGCCCTTATTACCGACGGACGTTTTTCAGGTGGAACATCGGGTCTTTCAATTGGGCATGTTTCTCCTGAAGCAGCTGCCGGTGGGGAGATTGCACTTATAAAAACAGGTGATAAAATTGAGATTGATGTTCCGGGAAGAACTATCAATGTTGCCCTTACTGAAGGAGAATTAAAAGCCCGCAGGAAAGAAGAAGAGCTTAAAGGAGATAAAGCATTTAAACCTGAAAAAAGAGACAGGCAGATTTCTTCGGCTCTTAAGGCTTATGCAGCAACTGTTTCTTCGGCCGACAAGGGCGCTGTCAGAATAATATATTAACCTAATAATAATCGAGAATACAATTTGTATGAAGACTGAGGAGAATCATGAAATAAGAGTAAACGGGTACGAACAGGTTACTGGAGCTGAAGCAATTCTCAATTGCTTGCTAGATGAAGGTGTAGACACGATCTTTGGATATCCGGGGGGAGCAATTATGCCTGTTTACGACAAGCTTCTTGATTTTGAAGGAAAGCTCAATCATTTTCTTACCCGCCATGAACAAGGGGCTGCTCATGCAGCACAGGCCTACTCAATGGTTACAGGGAAACCAGGTATATGCTTTGCAACGTCCGGCCCTGGGGCAACCAATCTTGTCACAGGAGTAGCAAATGCTTATCTCGACTCTGTTCCGGTCATATTCATAACAGCACAAGTCGTTTCATCGCTGATTGGGACAGACGCTTTCCAGGAGACCGATATCATTGGTGTTTCGATGCCGGTTACAAAATGGAACTGCCAGATAAAAAAGGCCAGTGACATACCGGAGGTTATTGCAAAAGCTTTCTACATAGCCACATCAGGCAGGCCAGGTCCTGTTCTTATTGACATCACTAAAGATGCCCAGCTTGAAAAAATAAGCTATAAATACCACAAATGTGATTACATAAGAAGCTACAACCCGCACAAGACAATAAATATGAAAGCTCTTGAGGCTGCTGCTATCAAGATCAATCATGCTGAGAGGCCCCTTATTCTTGCAGGTCATGGAGTACTTCTTTCAGGAGCTGAAAAAGAATTGAAAGTCTTTGCAGAAAAAACAGGAATTCCGGTTGCCCTTACACTGCTTGGCCTCTCCGCATTCCCTGCTGACCACAGGCTATATGCAGGTATGCTTGGCATGCATGGGAATTACAGCCCAAACATACTGACAAATGAAGCTGACCTCATCATAGCTGTTGGGATGCGATTCGACGACAGGGTAACAGGTAACCTTAAGAAATATGCAGAAAAAGCATCGATAATACATATCGAGATCGATGAAGCTGAAATCAATAAGAATGTAAGAGTTGACTTAGAAATACACGCTGATGCAAAAGAAGCTCTGCAAAATATGTTGCCACTTGTAAATGAGAATTCCTATGAAACGTGGATACGTGAGTTCAGGATACTCGATAAAAAAGAAAAGGAAAATGTAATCAAGCCAGCAACTAATCCGGAAAAGGGTGAAATCAGGATGGGAGAAGTTGTTAAGCTTATCTCCGACCTTACAAAAGGGAATGCTGTTATTGTTACCGATGTAGGGCAAAACCAGATGATCGCCGCAAGGTACTATCAGTATAAAAATCCTAACAGCCTTGTTACATCAGGTGGTATGGGGACAATGGGCTTTGGACTACCGGCAGGTATTGGCGCTAAAGTAGGGGTCCCTGATAAACAGGTTATAACCTTCCTTGGTGACGGAGGCTTCCAGATGACTGTACAGGAACTTGGTACAATTCTTCAATACAAAATACCGGTGAAAATTGTAATACTTAATAATAATTTCCTGGGTATGGTAAGGCAATGGCAGGACATGTTTTTTGATAAACGTTATGCCTCAACCGAACTTGTAAATCCTGACTTTGTGGCGATAGCTGCTGCATATAAAATCCCTGGCAAAAAAGTAGACAAAAGGGAAGACCTCATATCGGGAATACAGGAGATGCTTGAAGCAAAGAGCGCCTACCTGCTTGAGATAACTGTTGAAAAGGAAGGAAACGTATTTCCGATGGTTGAACCGGGCTCGTCAGTTTCGGAAGTCAGATTATCATATTAAAATTTATTAACTGAAAAGAAAATCTTGAGAATAAACAGCAATGAAACAAGAATTTACAATATCGGTTTTTAGTGAGAACCACATCGGCATAGTAAACCAGCTGACAATAATCCTTACAAGAAGACAAATAAATGTTGAAAGTTTAACAGCTTCCGAATCAGCAGTTAAAGGCGTCCACATGATTGTTCTTGTTGTAAAAACGACTAATGAACTTGTTCAGAAAGTTGCCAAACAAATGGAAAAGATAATAGATGTACTAAAGGTTTTTGTC
Organism: Bacteroidales bacterium; assembly: GCA_036261255.1. Classification (GTDB taxonomy): domain Bacteria; phylum Bacteroidota; class Bacteroidia; order Bacteroidales; family VadinHA17; genus LD21. The sequence goes on along the minus strand of DATALD010000096.1, from coordinate 72,504 downwards.
CATTCATCTGATCAGATCATTTACCAGGAAATTGCATTATTCAAGGTCACAACAAAAGGACTTCTTACGGGAAATATCATCGATCATGTTGTGAAAAATTTCAATGCAAGAATAATTGAAATCACCCCGGAGTATATTGTTCTGGAAAAAACAGGTCATAAGACGGAGATAAACAATTTATTATCACAGCTTCAACCTTATGGTGTTCTCCAGTTTGCAAAATCAGGCAGGGTTGCAATAACAAGACAGGTAAAAGAACTTAATGCTTACCTGAAAGAGATGGATGAAGCAAACAGAGTAAAAGCAGACATATTTAGCATAAACAATCAATAGTGTAACACATTAAACTTAATTATCATGGCAAAAATTGATTTTGGCGGAGTTATCGAAAACGTAGTAACAAGAGAAGAATTTCCACTTGCAAAAGCCCGCGAAGTACTTAAAAAAGAAGTAGTAGCTATTATCGGATATGGAGTACAGGGACCCGCCCAGGCTCTAAATATGAAAGATAACGGCATTAATGTAATCATCGGACAGGCTCCTGAATTCAAAGCTGATTGGGATAAGGCAGTTGCTGATGGCTTTATTCCCGGAAAAACTCTTTTCCCTGTTGAAGAAGCAGTTGAAAAAGGAACTATTATTCAGTACCTTGTTTCTGATGCTGCCCAGAGAATACTATGGCCAAAAATCAAACCTCACCTTAAGAAAGGAGATGCTCTATACTTCTCACATGGTTTCTCAATAACATACAAAGAGCATACTGGCGTTGTTCCACCTGCAGATATTGATGTCATCCTTGTTGCACCAAAAGGATCAGGAACAAGCGTGAGACGTAATTTCCTTGCAGGAGCAGGTATCAACTCAAGTTATTCTGTTTTCCAGGATTTCACTGGCAAAGCTGAAGAACGCACTCTTGCACTAGGTATAGCAATCGGATCGGGTTACCTTTTCCCGACAACATTCGAAAATGAGGTTTACAGCGATCTTACAGGCGAAAGAGGCGTTCTTATGGGTGCACTCGCAGGTATAATGGATGCCCAGTATCAGGTACTCCGCCAGAATGGTCATAGCCCATCAGAAGCTTTCAATGAGACCGTTGAAGAGCTTACCCAGAGTCTTATCCGTCTTGTCGACGAAAATGGAATGGACTGGATGTATTCAAATTGCAGTGCAACAGCACAACGCGGAGCTCTCGACTGGAGACCCAAATTTATGGAAGCTACTCTTCCAGTTTTCACCGAGCTTTATAACAAAGTTAAATCAGGTGAGGAGTGTGTAAGAGTTCTTAAATCAACAGGTGCATCAAACTACAAAGAGCTTCTCAACAAGGAACTTAACGATCTGGGAAACTCTGAAATATGGAAAACAGGGAAAGCAGTGAGGAAGCTGAGACCTGTGAAGTAATAATCACAAAAACTAAATTAAACTTATGGACCAAAAGGTAATTATTTTCGACACTACCCTCAGGGATGGTGAACAGGTACCAGGCTGCCAACTTAATACAATTGAAAAAATTGAAGTAGCACAGGCCCTCGAAGCGCTGGGTGTCGATGTAATTGAAGCTGGCTTTCCGATCTCAAGTCCCGGTGATTTCAAATCGGTTGTTGAGATATCAAAGGCAGTTTCCAATCCCATTATATGTGGTTTGACCAGGGCTGTCAAAAAAGATATCGAAGTTGCCGCTGAAGCTTTGCAGTATGCAAAAAGGAAGCGAATACATACCGGTATCGGTACATCACCCTGGCATATTCAATATAAGATCAGAACCACGCCGGAAGAGATCATAAAAAGGGCCGCAGACGCAGTTAAGTATGCAAGGAAATTCACTGATGATGTTGAATTCTATGCTGAAGATGCCGGAAGGAGCGAAAATGAATACCTTGCCCGCGTTATTGAGGCTGTCATTAAAGCCGGCGCTACAGTTGTGAATATACCCGACACAACTGGCTATTGTTTACCTGAAGACTATGGCAGGAAGATAAAATACCTTATCGACAATGTCCCAAACATCGACAAGGCTATTATCTCTACCCATTGTCATAACGACCTTGGGATGGCAACAGCAAACACAATGATGGGCATCCTGAATGGCGCACGTCAGGTAGAGGTGACTATCAACGGAATTGGAGAAAGAGCGGGAAACACTTCTCTTGAAGAGATCGCTATGATTCTTAAAAGCCATCACGATCTTAAGCTAACTACAAACATAAATTCTAAGCTGATTTATAGCACCAGCAGGCTTGTTTCAACATTGATGAGCATGCCGGTACAGGCAAATAAGGCAATAGTTGGAAGAAACGCCTTTGCCCACTCATCAGGTATACATCAGGATGGAGTGCTTAAGAACAGGGAGAACTACGAGATCATCGATCCTGTCGAAGTTGGTATCAAGGAATCTTCAATAATCCTTACAGCACGAAGCGGAAGAGCTGCCCTAAATCACAGGCTTGAGATGCTTGGCTTTAAATTCGGGAAAGACGAGCTCGATGATATCTACCATCGTTTCCTTCTCCTTGCTGATAAGAAGAAAGAAATAAACGATGAAGATATAAGGATCCTTGCTGGTGTTGTTTATAACAGTGAAAAATCATTGAAGCTCGACCTTCTCCAGGTATCATGCGGTAAGTCTCTTATACCTGTTGCAACTGTCGGACTGAAGATCAATGGTGAAGTACACTTCGCAACATCGTCAGGCAACGGACCTATTGATGCAGCTTTCTCTGCCGTTAAGCAGTTAATAAGCAAAACTGTTCATCTTGAAGAGTTCCTCATCCAGGCGATAACAAGGGGAAGCGATGACCTTGGAAAAGTTCATATTCAGGTTCAGTATGAAGGGAAGATGTTCTACGGATTCTCTGCAAATACTGACATCGTCACTGCTTCCGTTGAAGCCTTTATTGATGCCCTTGCAAAAATCAACTGATTCTCCTCCAAAAAAAAGGAGACAATGACGATCATTTAAAAAAGTAATAATCATTATCAAATGCATCCTATACTTCCTCCTTCGGGAGGAAGCAATGGATGAAAAAACAAAAAATGGAATCAAAAACTTTATTTGATAAGATATGGGACAGCCATGTAGTCCGCAGTATAGAAAACGGACCGGATGTTCTATACATAGACAGGCATTACATACACGAAGTAACAAGCCCTGTGGCTTTCAAGAGTCTGAAGGAAAGAGGCATCTCAGTGTTCCGTCCAGGAAAGACAATTGCCACGGCCGACCATAACACTCCGACAAAAGATCAGCATCTTCCAATCAGGGAAGAGCTTTCAAGAACGCAGGTTCAGAAGCTTGCCGAAAACTGCGCCGAAAATGGTATTCAGCTTTATGGTCTTAATCACCCGTTAAATGGGATCGTGCATGTTATAGGCCCGGAGCTTGGCTTTACATTACCCGGAATGACAATTGTATGCGGAGACAGCCATACTTCAACTCATGGAGCATTTGGTACAATTGCTTTCGGTATAGGGACAAGCGAAGTTGAGATGGTGCTCGCAAGCCAGTGTATTGTGCAGCCGAAACCAAAAAAGATGAGGATAACAGTCAACGGAAAGCTCAAAGAAGGAGTCACTGCCAAGGATATAATAATGTATATCATAGCACAGATATCTGCCAGTGGAGCGACCGGCTATTTTGTTGAGTACAGCGGTGAAGCTATAAGAAGCCTCAGCATGGAAGGCAGAATGACTATCTGTAACATGAGCATAGAAATGGGTGCGCGTGGCGGACTGATTGCTCCTGATGATACTACATTTACTTATCTTAGGAACATTCCTTCACTTCATGGAATAATAGACAGGGAAAAAGCTATAAGCTCATGGCAGAACCTCAAAACTGATTCTGATGCAAAATTCGACAAAGAACTCGACTTCAAAGCTTCAGACATAAAGCCGATGATAACTTATGGTACAAACCCTGGCATGGGAATGGCAATCGACGGGCAAATACCTGTTTCAGATAAAGACGGACAACCTTCTGAATCATATCTTAAATCCCTGAACTACATGGGGCTTAATCCTGGTATGAAGTTACTGGGACATAAGATTGATTATGTGTTTATCGGAAGCTGTACAAACGGAAGAATTGAAGATTTCAGGTTATTTGCAAATCTGATAAAAGGACGAAAAAAATCTCCAGACGTAACTGCCCTTATTGTCCCTGGTTCAAAGAAGGTTGAAGAACAGATGAAAGCCGAAGGCTTGATAAAGATATATGAAGAAGCAGGCTTTGAGGTAAGACAGCCTGGGTGTTCCTCGTGTCTTGCAATGAACGAAGATAAGATCCCTGCAGGCAAGTATGCTGTTTCAACTTCGAACAGGAACTTTGAAGGAAGACAGGGTCCGGGAGCAAGAACATTGCTTGCAAGCCCTCTTACAGCAGCAGCTGCAGCCATAACAGGAAGAATATCTGATCCAAGGGATCTTTTAAACACAAAAAACAACTAACATGGCAAAAGAGAAATTCACAATACTCGAGTCTACCTGCGTTCCCCTTTCATTGGAGAATGTGGATACTGATCAGATAATACCGGCAAGGTTCTTAAGCGCTACTATAAGGTCAGGCTTTGGAGATAACCTTTTCCGCGACTGGAAATACAACAAAAACGGTGAAAAGAATCCTGGTTTCGTTCTTAATAAACCTGAATACAGTGGTAAAGTACTTGTTGCAGGTAAAAACTTCGGCAGCGGATCGAGCCGGGAACACGCTGTTTGGGCCATATACGACTATGGTTTCAGGGCAGTTGTATCAAGCTTCTTTGCTGATATCTTTATGAACAACTCACTTAATGTAGGATTGCTGCCAATAGTGGTCCCTGAAAGATTTCTTTCAAAGCTTCTTGCAATAAGCACAAAAGAACCCAACTCTAAAGTGATTATTGATCTCGAAAAACAAACAATCACAATTCAGAAAACAGGAGAATCTGTAAACTTCAACATCAACCCTTATAAGAAAGAATGCATGATGAAAGGTCTTGATGATGTTGATTTTCTTCTTGGATTGAAAAATGAAATACTAGGTTACGAGACAAATAAACACAACGCATTATGAAAGTTGAAATAATGGATACAACCCTGCGGGATGGGGAACAAACCCAGGGGGTATCATACTCACCACCGGAAAAACTTCATATAGCTAAACTGCTACTAAAAGATCTCAGGGTCGACCGCATAGAGGTCACCTCAGCGAGAGTATCAAAAGGGGAATTTGTAGCGCTTAAGCAGATTACCGAGTGGGCACGTCATAACAACCTTCATCGCAAAGTCGAAGTTCTCGGATTTGTCGATGGAGAAACATCACTCAACTGGATAAACGACGCAGGTGGCAAAGTAATCAACTTATTATGTAAAGGATCAATTCGCCATCTTGAAAAACAACTCAGGAAAACTCCTGAAAAACATGCCGAAGAAATTAAAGAGATCATCCACAAAGCCGAATCTATGGATATGGATGTCAACATCTACCTCGAAGACTGGTCGAATGGAATGATCAATTCGAAAGATTATGTCTTTTACATGATCGATTCTCTTAAAGATGAAAGAATAGAAAGGTTCATGCTCCCAGATACCCTTGGCGTATTAAACCCTGACCGGACATTTGAATTCTGTAAGGAAATAGTCGACAAGTTTCCAGGTCTTAAATTTGACTTTCATGCACATAACGATTATGACCTTGCTGTTGCTAACGTATATTCGGCAGTCAGGGCAGGCATTAGTGGCATACACACAACAATAAATGGCCTTGGTGAAAGAGCAGGAAACGCTCCCCTTTCAAGTGTAATAGGTGTGCTGAAAGACCAGCTAAAAGCCGAAACAGGTATAAATGAGTTCGAGATCACCAAAGCTAGCAAGATGATCGAAACATTCAGCGGCATAAGGATACCTGTAAATAAACCTGTTATCGGTGAAAATGTGTTTACCCAGACTTCTGGGGTACATGCAGATGGCGATAGCAAGGACAATCTCTATTTTAACAGCCTGATGCCTGAGAGATTTGGCCGAAAACGTAAATATGCACTTGGGAAACAGTCAGGTAAGGCAACTATCAGGAAGAATCTTGAGGAATTCGGCCTGGCATTGCCGGCTGAATCGCTTGCGAAGGTTACTCAAAAGGTTATTGAACTGGGCGACAAGAAAGAAAATGTAACAACTGAAGATCTTCCATTTATAATAGCTGATGTTCTTGGCAGCGAACAAATCAACTATAAGATATTTATAAAGAATTACTCCCTATCTCTTTCTTATGGTCTGAAACCTTCAGCAAGCGTGCAGGTTCAGATTGATGATATGATATACCAGGAGACATCATCAGGCGACGGTCAGTATGATGCTTTCATGAAAGCATTGAGACTCATCTACGATAAACTTGGTAAAACACTGCCTTCCCTTATTGATTACCAGCTTTCAATCCCTCCTGGCGGCAGAACTGATGCTTTTGTTGAAACCGTAATTACATGGGAGTTCAACGGAAATGAATTCAAGACAAGAGGCCTCGATGCCGACCAGACCGAGGCAGCCATAAAAGCGACCGAAAAGATGCTTAACATCGTTGAAGGCCTTTATGACAAAGAAAACAACTCAGCAAAATTTAAAGTACAGAATCTATTAACTTAAATTGAAATAAACCATGGGCAAGTCCTATAAAATTGCAGTAGTTCCTGGTGATGGAACAGGACCTGAAGTAGTCACTGAAGGTATAAAAGTACTCGATGCCGCAGCATCAAAATTTAATTTCAAACTTGACTATACAAATTTTGACTTTGGTGGTGAAAGATACCTGAAAACAGGGGAAGTTCTTCCTGAAAATGCCACTGCAGAACTCAAGAAATTTGATTCCATATTTCTAGGCGCTATTGGTCATCCCGATGTAAAGCCAGGTATTCTTGAGAAAGGAATCCTCCTCAAATTACGATTCGATCTTGATCAATATATTAACCTAAGACCCGTAAAATTGTACCCTGGGGTTTCCACTCCACTGAAAGATAAAGGACCCGCCGATATTGATTACGTTGTTGTCAGGGAAAATTCAGGAGATGTTTACACCGGTACAGGTGGTATAATGATGAAAGGAACTCCTGACGAAGTTGCTATCCAGAATATGATATATTCAAGGATGCAGGTTGAAAGATGCCTTAGATATGCCTTTGACTATACAAGAAAAAGAAATAAGAAGAAAACTCTCGCTCTCTGTGGTAAAACAAATGTTCTCACATTCGTTTTCGATCTCTGGGAAAGAGCTTTCCATGAAATAGGCCAGGCCGAATATCCTGATATCAAGCGTGAATATTATCATGTTGATGCAACATGCATGTGGATGGTCAAAAACCCGGAATGGTTTGATGTTATCGTAACAACAAACCTCTTCGGTGACATAATCACTGACCTTGGAGCAATGACTCAGGGCGGGATGGGTATTGCAGCAGGCGGAAACATCAACCCAAAAGGAGTTTCGATGTTCGAACCTATTGGTGGTTCTGCTCCGAAGTATACAGGCAAGAATGTTATCAACCCTCTTGCAGCAATTAGCTGTGCAGGGATGATGCTTGAACATCTTGGTGAGGAGAAAGCTGCAAAAGCTATTGAAGCATCAGTGATGTTTGTTACAGGCAAAAAGCTGAAAGACATGGGCGCTGGCAAGATGGGTTACTCAACAACAGAAGTTGGTGACCTTGTAGCTGAAAACCTGTAATCACAGATAAATTATTTGATGTTTCCGTGAAAAAACCGTCTACTCCGTGGAGTCCGTGGTGAAATTAAACATTTCTTACTTACCACGGTTTTCACGGGTTACATGGATAAAACCACGGATAATTCCTAAGGAAATTCTGCTTTTACTAACAAGTTCTTAAACAAAATTTTAAATCTTTTTACTGATTTTTGTTTCATTTTACATTTTTTTGTTTTCTTTGCATTTAAATATTAAAGTATGATCAGGAAAAACACACATCATCATCATCATTTCCCAGTTTCCCAGGCGAGGTGATTTGGTATTTTGTGTTTTAAAATTAATATCAGGGACCCGTCGGAGAAGATCAGACGGGTTTTCTGTTTTTAATTCATCATGAAAAATTAATTAAATGAGCGAACTTAAAATTGCAATCCAGAAAAGCGGCAGGCTTAGTGATAATTCAAAGCTGCTTCTTGAAGAATGCGGGATAAAATTCTCAAATGGCGCAGGAGTTCTGAAATCAAAAGCTAGGAATTTCCCTGTTGAACTATTGTTTCTCAGGGATGATGATATTCCACAATATGTCGAACAACAGGTAGCCGATATTGGGATACTCGGAGAAAATATGATGCTTGAAGCCGGAAAGGATGTCAATGTAATAGAACAGCTTGGCTTTGCACATTGCAGGCTAAGTCTTGCCATTCCAAGAGAAGACAAGTATACGGGGATTGCATATTTTATGAATAAAAGGATTGCAACAAGCTACCCCAATATCCTGTCATCGTTTCTGGTGAAGAATGGTATTAAAGCAGATATTGAAGAGATAAGTGGAAGCGTAGAGATTGCTCCCGGAATCGGCCTTGCTGATGCAGTTTGTGATATTGTAAGCTCTGGAAGCACATTGCTCACAAATGGTCTTCATGAAGTTGAGACTATACTTAAAAGCCAGGCTGTTATTATCGGGAATAAGAATCTTGACGCTGAAAAGCTGGCAATACTCGAAAGACTCCTTTTCAGGATAAGGTCAGTTAAAAACGCAAAGGAGAACAAATACATTCTCCTCAATGCGCCTACATCAGCAATCGAGAAGATCTGTTCAATACTGCCAGGCATGAAGAGTCCAACTGTCCTGCCACTCGCACAGGAAGGATGGTGCAGCCTGCACTCAGTAGTGAAAGAAGATGAATTCTGGGAAAGGATCGATCAGCTTAGAAAAGCCGGAGCTGAAGGTATCCTTGTAATACCAATTGAAAAAATGATAATGTAATGAATACAATACTCCTGCCAGAAAAAGGAAAATGGGCTGATCTTTGTGAACGACCCGGAATAGGCAAATCATACCTTGAGGATGCCATAAGGGACATCCTCTATCGCGTTAGGACAGAAAAAGATGAAGCTCTTAGGTTTTATTGCAACAAGTTTGACTCATATATTCCTGAATCCTTCAAGGTAAGTGAAAAGGAACTAAATGATGCGGAAAAGCTGGTTCCTGAAAATTTAAGAAAAGCTATCATTTTCGCAGGAAAGAACATTGAGAAATTCCACGCTTCACAGATAATCGACGAACAAAAAGTTGAGACATCAAAAGGAGTACGTTGCTGGAGAAAAAGCAAGCCAATTGAAAAAGTGGGCCTTTATATTCCGGGGGGCAGTGCACCATTATTCTCAACTCTCCTAATGCTCGGCATCCCTGCTAAAATGGCCGGGTGTGAGACAATTGTTGTATGTACTCCTGCTGGTCGCGATGGTCTTGTGAATCCCCTCATACTTTACACTGCAAAACTGATAGGATTGCAAGATATTTATAAGATCGGTGGCGCTCAGGCTATTGCTGCAATGGCTTATGGAACAGAAAGTGTCCCGGGGGTTTATAAAATCTTTGGTCCCGGAAACCAATATGTTACAAAAGCAAAACAGCTTGTTCAGATGGAAGGTGTTGCTATCGATATGCCAGCAGGTCCCAGCGAGGTTCTGATAGTTGCAGACAAATCAGCAAATCCCGGGTTCATTGCTGCCGATCTTCTTTCACAGGCTGAACATGGTCCCGACAGCCAGGTGATTTTTGTTACGGATGATAAAGCGCTTCTTGAGAAAACTAAGGAAGAAGTTAAAGAGCAGGCTGGGAAACTTCCAAGACTTAATATAATATCAAAATCACTTGAAAACAGCAAGCTGATCCTATTATCGTCTATCGATGATTGCATGGATTTCAGCAACATGTATTCTCCTGAACACCTTATAATTGCAACATCTAAACCTGAAATGAATGCATTAAGGGTCATCAATGCAGGTTCAGTTTTCCTTGGGAAATACAGCTGCGAGAGCCTTGGTGATTATGCATCAGGTACTAACCATACCCTCCCAACGAATGCGTACGCAAGAAACTACAGCGGGGTCTCTACTGAAAGTTTTTCAAAACGTATTACATTCCAGGAAGTTACAGAAGAAGGAATAAAGATACTTGGTCCTGTTGTTGAGCTTATGGCTGAAGCTGAAATGCTGGCAGGACACGGCAACGCAGTAACAATAAGATTAAAAGACATTGCAAATGATTGAAATAAAAAATATTGTCAGGGAAAACATCCTGAAGATAACCCCATACTCATGCGCACGCGATGAGTTCAAGGGAAGTGATGGTATTTTTCTTGATGCAAATGAAAATCCATACGGTACACTAAACCGTTATCCTGATCCATACCAGAAAGAGCTCAAAAAAGCAATCTCTGAGAAGAAGAATATTGATGCCAACAGGATATTCATCGGTAACGGAAGTGACGAGATAATAGATCTTTGCTTCAGAACATTTTGTGTTCCCGGAAAAGATAAAGCTATGATCCTCCCTCCTACTTATGGTATGTATGAGGTATCAGCAGGTATAAACGACATAGCCCTGGTTAAGATCCCTCTCAATGAGGAATTCCAGCCTGACATTCCCCAGATAAAGAAAAACCTTTCTGATGCAAATCTAAAGCTTATCTTCATTTGCTCCCCGAACAACCCTACCGGAAATTCAGTAGATGAACGGGATGTAAGATTTCTCCTTGAAAACTTTAACGGGATTATTGTTATTGATGAAGCCTATATTGATTTTAGCAAAAAACAATCTTTTATTAAACTTGTTGAGAAGTACAATAACCTGATAATTATGCAGACCTTCAGCAAGGCCAGAGGTCTTGCCGCTGCAAGAATTGGAATGGCATTTACAGATCAGGAGATCGTGAAATATTTCAACAAAGTGAAACCACCATATAATATTAGTACGATCAACCAAAAAGCTGCTCTTGCAAGGATTAGACAGGAAGAAGAAAGCAAAGAGATTGTCGCCGCCCTTATCGAAGAACGTGAAAGAGTTGCAGAACAGATTACAAAACTGGGAATTATCGAAAAAGTATACCCATCCGATTCAAATTTTCTCCTTGCAAAAGTTAGTGATGCTACTGAGCTTTATAATTATCTTGTAAAAAGGAATATAATAATCAGGAACAGGAACAGCATCATAAGAAATTGTGTCAGGATAACTATAGGCAGGAAAAATGAGAATGATGAACTTCTGAAGGCAATAAAAGAATATGAACAGCATAAGGGAAATAACTAATTCTCTGAAAAAACAATAATTGTGAAAAAAGTACTTTTCATCGACAGGGACGGAACGATCCTCATTGAACCACAGGATGAGCAAATTGACAGCTTTTCCAAATTCACATTTCTGCCAGGGGTTATTACGAACCTTTCAAAGATAGCTGCAGAAACAGACTACGAGCTTGTAATTGTAAGCAATCAGGATGGACTCGGAACCGATTCATTTCCCGAAGAAACATTCTGGCCGGTACAGAACAAGATGCTTGAAATACTCAAAGGAGAAGGAGTTGTTTTCTCGGAAATCTTCATCGACCGGACCTTCCCTTCACAGAATGCTCCTACAAGAAAACCAGGGACCGCAATGCTTACAAAATACCTTGCAAAGGGGATTGACCTTGGAAATTCGTATGTTATAGGCGACAGAAAAACTGATATTGAGCTTGCAAAAAATATAGGGTGCAAGGCAATCTACATCAACACTGAGAGATCAGGCGAAGCTGCATTAACAACAACATCCTGGATTGAAATTTACAGGTTCCTGAAAGTCAAACCACGCATTGCCATTGTTGAAAGAAAGACATCCGAGACTTCAATACAGGTGAATGTTAATCTCGATGGCTCAGGAAAAAGTTCAATAAGCACAGGTATAGGGTTCTTTGATCACATGCTCGATCAGATAGCAAGACATGGGAATATTGATCTTTCAATAAAAGCTTCAGGTGATCTGAACGTGGATGAACATCATACTGTTGAAGATATTGGAATTGCTCTCGGGGAGGCAATTCTGAAAGCTCTTGGTGGAAAGAAGGGTATTGAAAGATACAGCTTTGTTCTTCCAATGGACGACTGTCTTGCACAGGTAGCACTAGACCTGGGTGGAAGACCATGGCTTGTATGGGATGTTAAATTCACAAGAGAAAAAATCGGTGAGATGCCTGCTGAAATGTTCTTTCATTTCTTCAAATCATTTTCCGATTCGGCAAAATGTAATCTCAACATTACTTCGGAAGGTGAGAATGAGCACCACAAGATTGAAGCTATTTTTAAGGGATTTGCAAGGTCGCTTGGTAAGGCAGTATCGCTTACTGGAAGTTCTAACCTTCCGTCAACTAAAGGGAAACTATGATAGCAATAGTAAAATACAATGCCGGGAATATACTGTCAGTACAGAATGCCCTTAACAGACTTGGTTATGAAAATCTTATCACAGATGATCCACGTATCCTCGCAGCAGCTGACAAAGTCATTTTCCCCGGCGTGGGCGAAGCAAGCTCGGCAATGAGGTATCTTACTGCAAAAAAACTCGATAAGACCATAATATCACTTAAGAATCCTGTTCTGGGGATATGCCTCGGACTTCAATTAATGTGCAGGTATTCTGAAGAAGGCAACACAAGCTGCCTTGGAATATTCAACACTGATGTAAAGCTATTCCCTCCTGAAGATAAAATACCCCACATGGGTTGGAATAACTTTGAAAGTCTGAGTGGAAACCTGTTCAGGGGCCTTGATAAAAATGCTGATGTTTATTATGTTCACAGCTACTATGCTGAGATATGTAATGATACAATTGCTGCTTGTAGATATATTCTGCCATTCAGTGCGGCGCTGCAAAAAGATAATTTTTATGCCACTCAGTTTCACCCTGAAAAATCTGCCGGGTTAGGTGAAGTAATACTTAAGAACTTCGTCGAATTATGAGAATCATACCTGCTCTCGATATCATCGGTGGAAAATGTGTAAGGCTTACACGCGGCGACTTCAGCTCGAAAAAGGTATACAACGACGATCCGGTTGCAGTTGCAAAAGAAATTGAAAACAATGGTTTAAAATACCTGCATCTTGTCGATCTTGATGGTGCAAGAGAAAAGAAGCTTGTCAACATTAAGATACTCGAGAATATTTCAAATGCCACCAGCCTGAAGATTGATTTTGGCGGCGGGATACGAAAAACAGCTGATCTAACTGCAGTTTTTAATGCCGGCGCCTCACAGGTAACTGGCGGAAGCGTGGCTGTGTTTGACAAACCCCAGTTCCTTACCTGGCTCAGGGATTTTGGTACTGAAAGGATCATCCTTGGAGCCGATTCTATGGGGTTGAAAATATCAACATGCGGATGGACTGAGACCTCTGATAAAGATATAATCACATTTATTGACAATTACAGGCAACTTGGAGTTAAGTATGTGATCTGTACTGACATATCACGCGATGGCATGCTTGAAGGACCATCTGTTGAGCTTTATAAGGAGATCTTAGCAGTTGCACCTGTTAAACTTGTAGCTAGTGGCGGGGTAACTTCAGTTAATGATCTGTATGATCTAAAGAAGGCAGGTTGCGAAGGAGCAATTGTGGGCAAAGCAATATATGAAGGTAGAATAACCCTTAAAGAACTCGGCGAGTTATGTTGAAAAAGAGAATTTTACCCTGTCTCGACATAAAAAATGGCAGGACTGTGAAAGGAATAAACTTCGTTAATATCAGGGATGCTGGTGATCCGGTGGACCTTGCAAAAGAATATGTACTCCAGGGCGCCGATGAACTTGTTTTTCTTGATATCACGGCAACAATCGAGAACAGGAAAACTCTTGCAGAGCTTGTCAAAAGAATTGCAGCAGAGATAAATATACCTTTTACGGTCGGTGGAGGGATCAACACAGTTGAAGATGTAAATGTCCTGGTAAAAGGCGGTGCAGATAAAATTTCAGTCAATTCATCAGCTGTGAGAAGACCTGCTTTGATTTCAGAAATTGCATCAGAGTTCGGAAACCAGTGTGTAGTAACTGCCATTGACACAAAATTTATTGATAATGAATGGATTGTTGTTGTTGATGGCGGTCGAACGCAGACGGGGCTCAATGCTGTTGAATGGGCAAGAAAAGCTGAGAGTCTTGGCGCAGGCGAGATACTCCTAACCTCGATGAATTCTGACGGAACGAAAAATGGATTTTCAATTGATATAACAAAAATGATTACTGAAAGTGTGAATATCCCTGTTATTGCCTCAGGTGGTGCGGGTAATATGGAGCACTTCAGGGATGTCTTTGTGCAAACCGGCTGCAGCGCTGCATTGGCTGCCAGCATATTTCATTTTGGAGAGATTATGATACCCGATTTGAAGAGATATCTGGAAGGTGAGAAAATCGGGGTTAGGATATGATGGGTGGGCATTAGGTGCTGGGTACTAGGTACTAGGTGCAGGGTAGGGCACGCATAAAGATATTTTAACTGAATAAAAATATTAAAAATGAAAATTGATTTCAGTAAAGGACTTGTTCCGGCCGTAATCCAGGACAATGAGACAATGCAGGTTCTGATGGTAGGTTATATGAACGAGGAAGCATTGGAGAAGACAATAAAGGAAAACAAAGTAACATTCTTCAGTCGCAGCAAGAACAGGCTGTGGACAAAAGGAGAAACATCTGGTAATTTCCTTCTTGTTAAAACAATCATGGCTGATTGCGATAGTGATTCAATTTTAATAAAAGTCGACCCTGTCGGACCAACATGCCATGAAGGGACAACATCATGTTTTAAAGAAGAAACGGCGAAAGGTTTTCAATACAGGTTACAAAAAATTATTAATCAAAGGATTGAAGACAACGCAGGTGATTCATATACCAACAAACTCTTCAGAAAAGGGATAAATAAAGTTGCACAAAAGGTTGGAGAAGAAGCTGTAGAGCTTGTCATTGAATCGAAAGATGATAACATGGATCTCTTTAAAAACGAAGCGGCAGATCTTTTATATCACCTGTTAATCCTTCTAAAAGCAAAGGGAACAACAATGGAAGAGATCGAAGATGTGTTGAAGAAAAGGCATAAATGAGGGTGGGTGGTCAAATAACAATACAATAATTAATTCCAGCTTTATTTTTTCAATAGATTCAATAATAATTTTAATATTTTATTTGAGAATATGAAAATTAATATATTTTTGTAAGCTGAAACAACGATATGAAGATTTCACAGAACATATTTGCCACCTTTTTTTACTTCTATTTTTATTTTAAAAACAGATAAGGGGCATATTGTATATTGTTAATTATAAAATTAAATAAAACAAAGGCCCCGGAAAAAGGGGCCTTTTTCATTTTAATTATGCTACAATGAAAGTATCTATCCAGGGAGAAAAAGGTTCATTTCACGAAGCTGCAGCTAGGCAGTATTTCATTTATGATGAAGACATTGAGATAGTTCCATGTCCTACATTTGATCTTACTCTTAATAAAGTAAAGGAAGGTGAAGCTGATTTTGCAGTGATGGCAATTGAAAATGCCCGGTCAGGCAGCATTCTGTATAATTATACATTAATCAGAGAATCGGGATTAAAGATACTTGGAGAGCAGAACCTCCGGATCAGGCAGAACCTGATGGCTCTGAAAGGTCAGAAAATGGAAGATATCAGGGAGATAAGATCTCATCCGATTGCTATTGCCCAGTGCATGGCTTTTCTGAATGAACATCCCGGAAAAACTCTTGTTGAAAGCGAAGATACCGCTGCCAGCGCCAGGCAGGTACGAGAGAATAACCTGGTGGGAGTTGCAGCAATTGCCCCAATGCAGGCAGCAAAAATCTATGATCTCGAAATACTTGCCGAAGGAATAGAAACATACAAACAGAATTACACAAGATTCCTTGTCGTGGGCCATGAACAAAAAGGAAACAAAAAAGGCAATAAAGTATCGATCTGTTTTTCAACCGGACATAAGCCAGGTTCTCTTGCTGCTGTACTTGTGATCCTCTCAAATCTTAACATCAACCTCTCAAAAATACAATCTGTTCCCAGGCTCAATGGTGAATGGGAATACATGTTCTACCTCGACCTTGAACTAGACAAGGATACAAAATCAACAGTTATCAGGAGGATACTTGAACATCATACAAGCAATCTTGAAATCTTAGGAGTATACTTTAAAGGAGAAATGAGCTATGATAATTAAACCCGCTGACCGTACAAATCTTGTCCAGGAATACTATTTCTCGACAAAGCTCGCCCAGATAGACAGGATGAGAAAGGAAGGAGCTGATATTATAAACCTTGGTATCGGAAGCCCCGACCAACCTCCTTCAAAGGAAACTATCGAAGCTCTTTCAATGGAGGCTTCTAAACCCGGATCTCATGGCTACCAGAGCTATAAAGGAACTCCTGCTCTGAGGAAAGCTTTTGCGGACTGGTATAAAAAGTATTTCAATGTAATTCTTGATCCCGAAAAAGAAATACTGCCGCTAATGGGAAGCAAGGAAGGAATAATGCATATAAGCATGGCGTATGTTAATCCTGGCGATGAGGTTCTTGTCCCTGACCCTGGTTATCCTACATATTCATCTGTAACAAACCTTGTTGGTGGGGTAATAAAGAAATACGATCTGGTTAAAGAAAAAGGGTGGTTCCCTGACTTTGAAGCTCTTGAGAGGACTGATCTCAGCCGGGTAAAATTGATGTGGTTGAATTATCCTCACATGCCTACCGGAACTAAGGCATCCCCTGCCCTTTTCAGGAAAATTGTTGATTTCGGATTGAAACATGGCATCCTTATCTGCAACGATAATCCATACAGTTTTGTTCTGAATAAGGATTATCAAAGCATTCTTTGTACTGAAGGTGCAATGGATGTTGCTCTTGAGCTCAACTCACTTAGCAAATCACATAATATGGCCGGCTGGCGTATTGGTATGGTTGCAGGGAAAAATGAGCTCATTAACAGTATACTCAAGGTGAAAAGCAATATGGATTCAGGGATGTTCCTTGGATTACAGGCTGCAGCCGTGAATGCATTGAATAATCCACCTGCATGGTACGATGAAGTCAATTCAGTCTATGAGAAAAGGAGAAAAATAGTTGAGAAGATAATGGATCTGCTTAAATGCGATTATGATATAAAGCAAACAGGTCTGTTCATGTGGGGAAGGATCCCTGATGAAATCCCTTCGTGCGAAACCTTTATTGAAAATTTCCTTATCAAGGTGCATGTTTTCATAACTCCAGGGTTTATATTCGGAGATAATGGTCAGAGATATATAAGGATCTCACTATGTGCTACCGAAGAAAGGCTTAATGAAGCTTACAAAAGATTAAAAACTTTGGAAATCAATTAATACAGAAAAGAAGAAAATGAATGTAGCTGTTGTAGGAATAGGACTTATCGGGGGTTCACTGATGGTAGACCTCAGAAAAAGAGGTTTTGCCACTCACATTACCGGGGTTGAAAAAAACATTCAGCATAGTAATATTGCAAAACTCACAGGACTTGTTGATGATATTGATACTCTGGAAAATGCAATTGCCAAAAGTGATCTTATAATACTTTCCACACCTGTAAACACAAATAGAAAGATAATAATAAAGATCCTTGACATGATCCATGGAACATCAAAAGTTGTTACAGACATGGGATCTACAAAGTCTGGGATAGCAAAAGCATCAAAGAAACATCCCGGGCGTGGGAGATATGTTGCTCTTCATCCCATGGCCGGAACAGAGTTCTCAGGTCCCCTGGCAGCTATCGGAAGACTCTTCGACTATAAAACTGCAATAATCTGCGACAAGGAGTTGAGCGATGCAGATGCTCTCGAGACAGTTGAAAAAATGCTCGATATCCTGAACATGAAAAAGATCTTCATGAACTCTGAAGATCATGATATCCATGTTGCTTATGTTTCACATATCTCACACATAACATCATTCTCCCTCGCTCTAAGCGTTCTCGATAAAGAGAAAGAGGAGCATAATATTCTTGCACTCGCAGGGGGAGGTTTTGAAAGCACTGTCCGTCTTGCGAAAAGTAATAGTGAGACTTGGGCCCCTATCTTCCTTGAAAACTCAAAATACATTCTTGAAGTACTCGATACTTACGTTGAAAAAATGAATGCCTTCAGGGACATGATAGTTAAAGAGGATACCGTTGGCTTAAAAAACCTGATGGAAGAAGCAAATAAGATCAGGAAAATACTGCACTAAGAATCTTTTAATCATTATTGCTGTTAAATAATTGAAAACAATAAAATATGGTACTTAAATACGAAAGTTCACCGGTAAAAGACTGGAGAGGTTACAAAGGAAAACCTTTCCTGATTGCAGGACCATGCAGCGCTGAAAGCGAAGAGCAGGTACTTGAGACAGCAAGGCAGATTGCTAAAATAGACCAGATAAGCATTTTCAGGGCCGGTATCTGGAAACCTCGTACACGTCCAAATTCATTTGAAGGGGTTGGCAGTGAAGGTCTCAAGTGGATGAGAACTGTAAAACAGGAAACCGGCTTGCTTGTAGCAACCGAAGTAGCCAATGAGAAACATGTCTATGAAGCTCTGAAATATGGTATAGACCTGCTCTGGATAGGGGCAAGAACTTCGGTGAATCCGTTTACTGTTCAGGAGATATCAGATGCCCTTAAAGGTGTTGATGTAATGGTGCTCGTCAAGAACCCGATCAATCCCGATCTCGATCTGTGGATGGGTGCAATTGAGAGGATTGCACGTGCAGGTATAACCCGCATTGGCGCTATTCACAGGGGATTCTCCGCATACGAGAAAACCCTTTACAGGAACCAGCCTAACTGGCAGCTTCCTATTGAACTAAGACGTCGTATTCCTGACCTGCCAATTATCTGCGATCCAAGCCATATCTCAGGAGCAAGAATGTTTCTCCACGAAATTTCTCAAAAAGCGATGGACCTCAACTTCGACGGCCTGATGATCGAATCGCATATCGACCCGGCAAAAGCTTTAAGCGATTCAGCTCAACAGCTCACACCAAATGACCTTCAGGAGCTGCTTAGCAGGCTTATCTTCAGGAATGCCAACCCTTCTGATCCTAAATTGCTTGATGTACTTGGTGAACTAAGACAGAGAATTGACGTCTACGATGATCATCTTTTAGATATTCTTGAACAAAGAATGAAAGTCGCAGAAACAATAGGACAATATAAAAAGGAAAATAATATTACTATCTTGCAAAGCACCCGTTGGGATGAAATCATTAATAAAGTTTTATCCAGGGCTAAAACAAAAAGTCTCAGTACCGAGTTTATTGACACCATTTTTAAAGCGATACACCAGGAGTCGATAAACCACCAGATGAAAGTCATGAACGATGGCTCTGGGAGTACTGAAACAAAATAATTTTAAAAGATAAAAGATAGTGATATGGAAAGATCCTTCGATCCGTCGGAAGTGCAAGGGATAGTCAGGGCGCCCGCATCAAAAAGCATGACACAGAGAGCAATAGCTGCAGCTCTTCTGGCAAACGGTGAGAGCATTATTATTAATCCTTCATACTGTGATGATGGACTTGCAGCACTGAGTGTTGCAGCAGGATTAGGCGCCAGAGTAGAACCGCAGCCTGGTGAAATACGGATTACCGGTTCCTCAGAGCTGAAAGAAACAAAGCTGAATTGCGGAGAATCTGGCCTTGCTATTAGGATGTTCTCCCCTGTTGCTGCACTTTATCCTATCGATATAACACTATCAGGAGCAGCAACATTGAGGAAAAGGCCGATGTCGATGATAGCCGATGCTCTTTCACAGCTCGGGGCCAGCTGCAAAACAACAGAAGGATATCTTCCGCTGACAGTTAAAGGTCCCCTGAAAGGAGGCGAATGCGAGATTGACGGATCAATAAGCAGCCAGCTCCTTACAGGATTATTGATGGCTTTGCCTCTTGCAAAAAAAGATTCAAAGATCAACGTAAAGAATCTTAAGAGCCGCCCATACATAGATATGACAATTGGATTGCTGAAACATTTTGGCATCGAAATAAGCAATAATGATTACAAGGTCTTTACAATAGAAGGTAACCAGAAGTATATCCCGGGCAGGTACGAAGTGGAGGGTGACTGGAGCGGCGCTGCATTCCTTCTTGTGGCAGGAGCTATTAAGGGTGATCTTAGCGTAACAGGCCTAAGCTGCAAGAGTAAGCAGAGCGATAAAGTGATACTCGATGCACTTAACAAAGCTGGAGCCAGGATAAACATTAAGAACGACCAGGTTGATGTTTCGTCATCAGATCTTAAAGCATTTGACTTTGATGCAACTGATTGTCCCGATCTGTTCCCTCCTCTTGTTACGCTGGCAACATATTGTAAAGGAACATCACATATCTCTGGTGCGTCAAGACTCATTCACAAGGAGAGCAACAGAGCTGACACATTGAAAAAAGAATTTGAAAAGCTCAATATAAAAATCGATATCAGCGATGATGTGATGTCTGTCACCGGAGGCACCCCTATTGGAGCAAAAGTTGAGTCGCACGAGGACCACCGAATAGCAATGGCCATGGCCACCGTAGCGCTTGGCGCCTCGGGAAGGATCTACCTAAGAGACTCGCAATGTGTCGCCAAATCATACCCAGACTTTTATAAAGATATGAAGAGACTGGGTGCAGTGATATATGAGTGAAACTGACATGACGCCGAAGCGGCATATTTCAGGGGTTACTCATATTCAGCAGCTGTAGCGGCTTATAGAAATTTATTCATCACATGATTTTTCGATAAATTTTTAAAAAAAAACCGATTTTTGATGACAATTTAAAATTTTATTTATTTTTGTACAGCTTTGATGAACAAATGATGAATAAAATGTTACATACCTGGTCCTGGCGCAGTCGAACGAATAAACTGTGAAGCAGGCTGATATATAGCATCCGACGATATAATTATAAAGGCACACTGATTCACAGTGTGCCTTTTTGATTTTAGACAATAAACACATAACCAATAACAACTATGAAAAAGTCAACAAAAATTCTACTTAGCGAAAGGGAGATGCCACGGCAATGGTACAATATTGTTGCGGATATGCCCAACAAACCTCTTCCTCCACTCGACCCGAGAACACGCCAGCCAATAGGCCCCGATGCTCTTGCACCTGTATTCCCGATGGAAATAATAAGACAGGAAGTATCACAGGAACGTTATATTGACATTCCCGATGAGGTACTTGATCTTTATAAGATATATCGTCCATCTCCTCTTTTCAGGGCTATCAACCTTGAAAAAAATCTCGGAACAAAAAGCAAGATCTATTATAAATATGAAGGTGGAAACTATTCCGGTTCTCACAAAGCAAACTCAGCCATCCCTCAGGCATATTACAATAAGAAAGAAGGAATAAAGAGGATCACAACAGAAACCGGGGCAGGTCAGTGGGGAAGTGCAATAAGCTGGGCAGCACAACATTTTGGTTTGGAGTGCCTTGTTTTCATGGTTAAGGTAAGTTACAACCAGAAACCCGGCAGAAAACTCCTTATGAACAGCTATAATGCAAAAGTAGTTCCTTCGCCAAGTCCAATGACTGAAGCAGGCAGAAGAGTTCTTGCAGAAGATCCGGAATCTCCCGGAAGTCTGGGGATAGCCATTTCAGAAGCTATGGAAGTTGCAGCACAGGATCCTTACACAAAATACTCCCTGGGAAGCGTTCTAAACCATGTGATCCTTCATCAGACAATTATCGGACAGGAAGCCCTTATACAGATTGAAAAAGCAGGCGACTATCCCGATGTTGTTATCGGATGTTTCGGAGGTGGATCAAACTTCTCGGGAATTGCATTTCCATTCCTGAGAGAAAACCTTACAAACAAAACAAAGACAAGACTAGTTGCAATAGAACCAGCATCCTGCCCTAAACTCACAAAAGGTAAATTCATGTATGACTTTGGTGACACTGCAGGTTTTACTCCACTGCTTCCAATGTATACTCTCGGTCATGATTTTATCCCTGAAAAGATACATGCAGGAGGACTTAGGTATCATGGTGCTGGTGTGCTTGTAAGCCAGGTTTTGAAAGATGGACTGATTGAAGCAAAATCGAAGATGCAGAGGGAATGTTTCGAAGCAGGTGTGATGTTTGCAAAGAGTGAAGGTATACTTCCTGCTCCGGAATCTACTTATGCCATTGCAGGCGCTCTCGATGAAGCAAGGAAAGCTGATCTCGAAGGCGTTTCAAAAACGATCCTCTTCAACTTAAGCGGCCACGGGCACCTGGATATTTCTGCTTATGAGAAATATTTCGAGGGTAATCTACCCGACCATGAAATGACAAATGAAGAAGTTGATAATGTTCTGAAAGGGCTGAATTTCCCTGATTGAATGGTAATAACCGACCTCACCCCATCATTCTCCCTCTCCTGAAAGAGAGGGGGAATAATATTCTGGATATCAAGTAGTTAAATTATTTATTAAACATTCCTTCAGAATTATTTAAATCCTTGATGTCAAGTCCTTCAAATATGCTTTGATTCCTGTATTTTCCTGGCTTTACTTGCAATAAACTCTCTTGTGAGAAAGCGTGACAGAAAGACAACAAGTTTGTTTTTAAATCCATAGATAACAACCGGTTTCCCTTTAATCATGGCATCGTAACCGAAGAGAGCAACATCTCTTGGAGAGTCCATTTTTCTTTCTTTAAGTAATGAAGGATCGCCCATTGTTACCGCATGAAATAATGTATCGGTTGATCCGGGACACAGAGCTGTAACTGTGATCCCATGCTCTTTAAGTTCATTGTGTAAAGCCTGTGAAAAGCTGAGTACGTAAGCTTTTGAAGCAAAATACACCGACATAGTGGGGCCGGGCTGGAATGATGCAAGTGAAGCAACATTGAGGATCTTTCCGCTACCTCTCTGAATCATCAATGGAATGATAAGACGTGTGAGGTGGCTCAATGCGGTTATATTAACATTTATCATCTGTTCCTGTTTATTCCAGTCACTCTCGGCAAACAGGCTGAAATCGCCAAAGCCGGCATTGTTAATGAGATAATCAGGGACAACATTCTTCTCCTGAAGCACTTTAAAGACATCCGAAGCTGCACCCTTCTCAGAAAGGTCTTTGCCTATAATTATGATATCAATGTCTTTCTTGCTTTTAATCTCATCCTTCAGTTCCTGCATTTTCTGAATACTTCTTGCCACAAGCACAAGATCATCACCCTTGTCCGCATGGATAAGTGCAAGTTCTCTTCCAATGCCTGATGACGCTCCGGTGATAAGAGCTACTTTTCTGTTCATACTGTGAATAATTACTTAATTAATTCAAAAGTATGAAATTGTTTCAGAGTTTTCAGCGTTTCAGCGTTTCAGAGTTATTATAAAGTCGCTTTTGTCATAACCCTGAAACATCTGGAACATCTGAAACACTTGAAACATTTGAAACACCTGAAACATTTGAAACATTTGAAACACCTGAAACACTTTAAACATCCGAAGCTTCTTTATTTCTTTTCGACCTGATTTTACGCAACTTTATAAGTCATTAATTATCAACATTGATTTTTAGACTTGTGGAAATAAATTATTTTTTTACATTTGACAAAGTTAAAACTGAAAGCAGTATTACTGCCATATAATCTTAATACTCTATCTATGAGAAAATTTTTACTTTTTTCGACAGGGCTGCTTATATGCGGGAGCATTTTCGCAGGCGGACTGGTGACAAACAACAATCAGAGCGCATTATTTACAAGGATGCAGAATAGAAATGCATCTACTTCAATTGACGCTGTTTACTATAATCCTGCCGGATTGACTAAGCTTGGTGATGGTATCTTCTTCTCTGTAAGCAATCAGACAATAAGCCAGACAAGAACAGTCACCAATAATTATACTTTTCTTACTGATTCACCCAAAGAATATATAGGGAAAGTAAGCGCTCCATTATTCCCGGGCATATATGCAGTATACAATACAGGGAAGTTTTCATTTTCAGCAGGTTTCAATCCTGTTGGTGGTGGAGGTGGTGCAAAGTATGATGAAGGTTTGCCTTCATTCGAGATGGGGATCTCCGAACTGAAACCTCTTCTTTCATCGATGGGTTTAATAACAACTTTGTATTCAGCAGACATATTTTTTGAAGGAAAATCTGTATATTTTGGATATCAGGCTAACGCTGCTTACCAGATTAATGAGATAATATCAGTATCAGCAGGAGTACGGTATGTAAGTGCAAAAAACACATATAACGGATCGATTGCAAATATTATGATAAACCCATATCATCCTTTGGCAAATCCAACAAGTGCAATGGTATCTGCTCCCGCCTTCTTTACAACTATTGGTCAATCCAGCTATGCAGTGTTAACTGCTAACAAGGAAGTAGATGTTGAGGAAACAGGTTCCGGCATTGCACCAATTTTTAGCGTAAATGTTGCTCCAATGGAGAACCTCAATGTTGCTGTTAAATATGAATTTGCAACTAAGCTTGAAATGACAACAAATGTTATTAATGGTAAAGATGCCGGCGGGATGTTTGTTGACAACAATAAATACAGGGCTGATATGCCGGCCATGTTAACTTTTGGTGCAGAATATAAACCAATTGACAAATTAACCCTTGCCGGAAGTTTTGACATCTATTTCGATAAAGATCTTAATACTGCAGCAATAAACCCAAATACTATAGATAAAAATTTCCTCGAATACGGGTTTGGAGCCGAGTATGGTCTTACAGAAAAGCTTAGAGTAAGCGCCGGCTGGATGGCAACTGCAACAAGTGTTAATACCAACTATCAGAGTGACCAGACATACAGTACAAACACGAATTCATTCGGCGCTGGATTTGGTTATAGAATTAACGACAAAATTGATATCAATGTTGGCGGTCAGTATACATTCTATTCTGATGATACCAAACAATTGGTTCGTTTAACTCCAATCACAGAAACTCATGCAAAGAAAACAATGATTCTAGGTATCGGAGCTGACTTTTATTTTGGAAAATAATATCTGAAAAATATTAATTTTGAAAAGGCGTTCGGTTATGAACGCCTTTTTTATTATGCTCTTCAATTAAATGAAAATATGGAAAAAAAATGGCTTACATGGGTAACAGAAATACAGTCGATAGCACAGGCCGGACTTACATTTTCGGAGAACCCTTATGATATAGACAGGTATAAAAAACTTCGGGAACTTTCAGTAGCAATAATGCAGGAATATACAGGGCTGGCTCATGAGAAACTTGTTAACCTGTTTGCTAATGAAACAGGTTATCAGACACCAAAGGTCGATATCAGGTCAGCAGTATTCAAAGGCGATTCAATATTGATGGCAAAGGAAAAAATAGATGGTAAATGGTCACTCCCGGGCGGATGGGCAGATGTAAATTCTACAGTTTATGAATCAGCTGTGAGGGAGTGTTCTGAAGAAGCCGGAGCCATTGTTAAACCAAAACGCATTATAGCCATACTAACAGCTAACAGGCAGAACAACTTCGTCTATCCTTATACAATTTACAAGATCTTCGTAGAATGTGAACTTATAGAATGGAACTTCGCCGATAATATGGAAACTTATGGAGCTGATTTCTTCTCACTTGAAAATCTACCTGAGTTATCTGTTGAAAGAAATAACAGGGAGCAGATTGAGTTGTGTTTCGATGCAAAGAATAAGCCGGTGTTTGAAACGGTGTTTGACTGATGGCTCATGGCAAAGGGCGCAGGGCGCAGGGCGGAGAGCGCAGGGCAGTTGGCAGAGAGTGCAGAGCCAGGGCAGTTGGCACAGGGCCCAGAGTACAGGGCGCAGGTCAGAGACTATAAATCAATGATTTAGAACGAGATAATTATCACTTTTATCTTGAACTGAACCGATTATTGCGGATTGAGTTAAGCCCGAACTTTTCAGATCGGTAAGAACCTCATCTGCTAAGTCAGAAGGAACACACATCAAAAGTCCGCCGGAGGTTTGTGCATCAAAAGCGATCATCTTCAGGTTATAATCAAGATCATCGCTTGTCCTAAGGAATTGTTCACAATATTCAAGATTCCTGAAAGCAGCGCCGGGTATGCATCCCTCATCAATAAGGTTATATGTACCTTTTAGCAATGGCACATTAGACATATTGATAGTAACTGTGACATCACTTGCTCTTGCCATCTTAAGGGCGTGTCCACAGAGTCCAAATCCTGTTATATCTGTAGCTCCCTTCAGATTAAACTGCTTCATTACGGCAGCGCCTGTTCTATTCAGAATTTTCATATTCTCTGTGGCAGCGCTGAACTCCTCCTCATTTGACATTCCCATTCTGAACCCCGCGCTTAAGATACCTGCCCCTAATGGCTTTGTAATAATGAGCTTATCTCCAGCCCTTGCTCCTGAATTTGTTATTATTTTCTGTGGATGAACAAATCCAATTACTGCAAGCCCATACTTCGGAGGATAATCATCAATTGTATGGCCACCAATTATCCTCACCCCTGCTTCTGCAGCCTTGTCATACCCTCCCTTCATGATCTCAGCATAAGCTTCCATGGGAAGTTTCACCGATGGAAACATCATAATATTCAAAGCAAGGATAGGATCGCCACCCATGGCATATACGTCGCTTATTGAGTTTGTGGCAGCAATCTGGCCGAATTCATAGGGATCGCTGCATACAGGTGGAAAGAAATCAGTTGTCAGTACTATTGCCAGCTCATCATTTATCCTGTATACCCCTGCATCATCATGTGTATCTATGTCGACAAGAATATTGGGATCAGCCGGAAGTGGAAGATACTTAAGTATCTCTTCAAGCTGTTGTGGTGGAATCTTACTTGAACAGCCTCCGCTTTCAACCATCTTTAACAGGTCAACCTTCATCATATAATTATGGTTTGATTACTTTCTCGGCACATGCCATAGCTTCAGCAATTGAAAACATATTGCCAAGGTTGCCAACTGCAATAGCGTTTTCAAGTTTATAATGGTTTACACATGTTGCGCAAAGAATGATATCGACACCCATCTTCTCAAGGTCCTGAAGGTGTACTGAGTACGACGAATCTTTTGTTGCCAGTTTAACTCCACTATTATAAAAAATAATCTTATCGGGAAGTTTATCAAGATCTTTTAATGCTTTTATGAAATTTCCAATGAGAAGATTCCCAAGGTCAATATCACCCTCACCCATCCTGTCTGAAGATATTACAACAATAAAATCACCCTTTTCGAAATGAGCAATCTCGGTACTGCAATAGTCTCCTGCATCTATTTCGGCAATACCTCCATTGCTTTCGGAGTTTGCCTTTGATACTGTAAGTTTCCAATGCTTTTCATGTTTCTCAACCTTCGTTGCAGCTTTATTATCCTTAAGAAATCTCATAAGATTATTATACGAAGTCAGGTTATCCGTAAGGATTTCAAATAATTCGCCTGCAACAGATTCCTTTAAAGCTTTTTTGGCTGCAATTATAGGCGCCGGGCAGGCTTGTCCCCTTGTGTCAACTATCTTCATTTTCAGATTTTAAACAGCGTAAAATTAATAAAGAACCTTAGAAAATAGCGGAACATAAATGAATTTCATTACTTTGCTTTTTTGAATGAGTGAATGAATGAGTGAATGAGTGAATGAGTGAATGAGTGAATGAGTGAATGATTGGTTTTTATGATAATCGTATTAGCAAAATGAAAAAAGTTCTTTTAATCCTTTCTCTTATTATTACAGTTCATATTTCATCGGCACAATCAAGTCGTGATCTTATAAAAGGATCATGGATTGGTAAGTTAACAACCGGAGCCATTGATTTGAGAATAGTTTTCAATATCACTGCTGATGAGTATGACAGTCTTATTGTGACTCTCGACAGTCCCGACCAGGGAGCAGAAGGCATAAAGGTAGGTCCAATTAACATCACTGGGCGTGATTTTATAATTATGGCGCCAACACTAAGAGCTGAGTATCAGGGATCCTTAGTTAATGATACGACAATAAACGGCACTTTCTCCCAGGGTGGAATGGCGTTGAAGCTTAACCTTACTAGGCTTACAACCGAATTCTCTACGCGAAAACCACAGGAACCTGTTCGTCCATATCCTTACAAAGATGAAGAAGTGACATTCAGGAATGAGAAAGGGAAAGCAATTCTTGCAGGCACTCTGACGATTCCCCAGGGTAATGGACCGTTTCCTGCTGTGATACTTATAACAGGTTCCGGCGCTCAGAACAGAAACGAAGAATTGATGGGGCATAAACCTTTTCTTGTTATTGCAGATTATCTTACACGCCAGGGTATTGCAGTGTTAAGATATGATGACAGGGGTGTTGGAAAATCGACAGGCGACATCTTTACTTCAACTTCTCTCGACTTTGCATCTGATGCGGAAGCAGCCCTTGAATTCCTGAAAAAAGACAAGAGGATAAAACAAGGAAGCATTGGGATGATTGGTCATAGCGAGGGTAGTATGATCGCCGCAATTGTGGCTTCTTCACGTAATGACGTTGATTTTATAGTTTCCCTCTCAGGGGCAGGTCTCACTGGTGATATAATTATCAAAAACCAAGCTGCTGACTTAAGCAGAACATCAGGTGTTAGTGGTAAGAAAATAAAAGAAAATGAGAAGGTTAATAGTGTACTTTTCTCAATTCTGAAAAAGGAAAAAGATAACAACAAGGCATCTGAAAAGATGGTTGATGCATATATAAAGATGGCAGGTCAGTTAAAACTATCCCCCGAGGAAGCTGAAATTGGATTACAACAGGTAAAATCAAGTGTTCAACCTATTACACTCAACTGGCTCAGATATTTTGTATCTACTAATCCCGCTGATTTCTGGAAAAAAGTAAAATGTCCGGTTCTTGCACTGAACGGAAGCTTAGATCTCCAGGTTGCTGCCGGTGTAAACCTGAAAGCTATTGAGAAAGCTCTGAAATCTGGTGGCAATACAAATGTTAAAACAATCGAAATGCCAGGCTTAAATCATCTTTTCCAGCATTGCAAAACAGGTCTGCCGGCTGAGTACTCAACAATCGATGAAACATTCTCACCTGAGGCATTAAACATAATAGCTGGTTGGGTTAAGGAGCTTAGGTAAAACAGCAATAATTCAAAACATTCCTCCTGAAATTGTTGTTCTCTCTACATACCAAGTGAAACAACATGAGTCTTTACTGGTGGCAGACAGGTATTATATACCAGGTCTATCCACGATCATTTCAGGATAGCAATAATGACGGAATAGGTGATCTAAGGGGGATAATCCGCAGACTCGATTATCTTAAATGGCTGGGGATTAAGGCTCTATGGTTATCGCCGGTATGTCCTTCGCCAATGGCTGATTTCGGATACGATATCTCAGATTATAAAGGTATTGACCCCATCTTCGGTACACTTGATGATTTCGAAGAGCTTGTCAGGGAGGTCCATAACCGCGATCTTAAGATCATCATGGACTTTGTGCCAAACCATTCTTCAGATCAGCACCCATGGTTCGTTGAATCAAGATCGACACTCGATAATCCTAAAAGAGACTGGTATTTATGGTATGACCCTCTTTCTGATGGCAGCCCCCCGAATAATTGGTTAAGTGTTTTCGGAGGATCTGCCTGGGAACTAGATAAAAAAACAGGACAGTATTACTATCATGCATTTCTGAAGGAACAACCTGACTTGAACTGGAGAAATCCTGAAGTGCGGGAAGCAATGTATGATATAATGCGTTTCTGGTTGAATAAGGGGATTGATGGTTTCAGAATAGATGTTGTATGGCATCTTATAAAGGATAAAAATCTCCGCGATAATCCAAAGAATCCGAACTATGAGGAACACATGGCGACATACGATTCTTTGCTTCCGGTATATTCAACAGATCAGCCTGAAACTCATGATATTGTAACAGAGATGCGAAGCATCATTGATCAATATCCTGAACATTTGATGATTGGAGAAATATACCTGCCGATCCAAAGGCTTGTTACCTACTATGGAACGAACGGTAAAGGCGCAAATCTACCGTTTAACTTCGCTCTGATATCAGCGCCATGGGAAGCGCAGAAAATATCATCAATGATCGATGAATATGAGAGTGCACTTCCCGGAAATGCCTGGCCAAATTGGGTTATTGGGAATCATGATCAGCCAAGGATAACAAGCAGGGTTGGATTGAACCAGGCAAAAATAGCGGCAATATTACTGCTGACACTCCGGGGAACCCCAACTATGTATTATGGTGATGAAATCGGTATGAGGGATGTTCCGGTACCTTCTTCAGATATCAGAGATCCCCAGGGATTGAATATGCCGGATAAAAACCTCAGCCGTGATCCTTCCAGAACTCCGATGCAATGGGATAACAGCGAGTACGCAGGATTCAGCCAGGTTAAACCCTGGCTTCCCATTGACAGGCACTATCACCGGGTTAATATCGAGAGAGAGAAGAATGACTTTTATTCTATGCTGACATTTTACAGGAAGCTTATTGATTTCCGCCAAAAGGAGATAACTCTTATGTCAGGTGATTACTCGCCATTTCATTCCGATAAGCAAATGATAGCATATTTCAGGAAAAAGCCTGAACATTCCACATTCCTTATTGTACTTAACCTGAGCCACCGTCCATGTTATTTCAAATCAAAGAGGGTATCATTAAAAGGAACAATCAGGTTTGCAACATCACCTGAGCTTGAAGGATTACCAATTGATGAAGAAATCAATCTTGGCGGAGATGAGGGTATAATAATCAGGGTAACAGAATCATGAGTAAAATTGGAACAAAAATTACCGGTCCAAATTGCCGCTTTACTGTATGGGCCCCAGAGAAAGAAAGCATGATCTTACATCTTTTAAATCCTGTTAACGAAGAGTATAAAATGGATAAAGATGAGGAGGGATATTTTACGGCAATAGTTGAAGAAGCCGGTGAAGGTACAAGGTATTTTTACCGCCCTGATGACGGAAATAATTTGCCTGATCCGGCATCGAATTTTCAACCTGAAGGAGTACACGGGCCATCGCAGGTTGTAAATCATGAAAAGTTCAATTGGACGGATACCGGATGGAAAGGAATTAACCTTAAAGATGCTGTTATCTATGAAATTCATACCGGGACATTCACAGCCGAAGGAACATTTGAAGCAATTGTACCATACCTGGATGATATTGCCTCAATTGGTATAAATGTTATCGAGCTAATGCCGGTCGCCCAATTTCCAGGGTCAAGGAACTGGGGATATGACGGTGTCTACCCTTATGCTGTCCAGAACAGTTATGGCGGCCCATCAGGTTTAAAAAAGCTTGTGAATGCCTGCCACAGCATGGGCATCGCTGTATTCCTTGATGTTGTATATAATCACCTGGGCCCGGAAGGAAATTATTTCGGCAGTTTTGGGCCATATTTCACCAGGAAATACCAGGTTCCCTGGGGTGATGCAATAAACCTTGATGATGAATGGTGTGATGGTGTCAGGGATTACTTCTCTGATAACCCTGTTTTCTGGCTTACAAACTATCATATCGACGGTATAAGAGTTGATGCAATCCATGCAATTTATGATTCGGGTTCCAGGCATTTCTGGGATCTTACAATGGAAAAGATCAGGGATGCAGAATTCAGAGAAGGTCGCGTGATGCATGTTATTGCCGAATCTGATCTCAATGATCCTAAAGTTGTGAAATCATCAGAAGTTGGAGGCTTCTCATTCGAAGCACAATGGCTTGATGATTTTCATCATGCTCTTTATGTCTTACTTCATCCCGCGGGTAAAACCAGGTATGCAGATTTCGGGCGAATAGAACAGCTTGCCAAAGCATATAAAGATGGCTTCGTGCATAGCGGCGAAATGGTGAGGTTCAGAAAAAGAAAATACGGAAACAGCTCAGCAGGAATTCCAGGACATAAATTTGTTGTTTTTAACCAAAATCACGATCAGATAGGGAATCGTGTCCTTGGAGAAAGGATATCAGTCCTGGTTGGCTTTGAGCAATTGAAACTTGCTGCTGCCGCAATTATTCTTTCACCATATATCCCGATGCTTTTTATGGGCGAAGAGTATGGTGAAGAAAACCCTTTTTTATATTTCATTAGTCACAGTGATGAGGCTCTTATTAAAGCGGTGAGAGAAGGAAGAAAAAAGGAATTCGAGGCATTTAAGTGGGATGTTGAACCCCCTGATCCGCAGGATGAAAATACCTTCTTTCAATCAAAGCTCAACAAGGAAAAGAGATTGTCAGGTAAAAACAAGCTAATCCTTCAGTGGACAAAGGAGCTGATAGCTCTAAGGAGAAACAGGGACGCACTCAGGAATACAATAAAAGATGATATTGAGGTTAATGTTACAGGCGAAAGCGGACTTACAATTCTTAGACGTGATGGAAATGCAAAAAGCTATATTGTCAGTTTTTTCAATTTCTCTGATGCTGATATTGAATTCTTTGTTCCGTCACAACATTCAACATGGATAAAGCTTGCTGACTCAAAAGAAGCAAAATGGAACGAAAAGAAGGATGGCAGTATTAATGCCATCCCCTTACCGGTATCGGTTAATGCCCACGACAGGCTTAATGTTCCCGACTGGAGTGTAAGTGTATACTCCGGGGTTAAAGAAAGATAATTCTGAAAACATCCGCCAAAAATGCTTACAGAGGAACAAATTATTGAAGCACATGTATTTTACAAGGAAGCTCTTGAATTGTTGAATAACAGCGGCGCTAACTATATGCTTGGAGGAGCATTTGCCTTTTTTCATTACACCGGAATATTCCGTGATACTAAGGATCTCGATGTTTTCTGCAAATCGACTGAGTATCCAAAGATCATCAAATTTTTCTCTGAGCTTGGTTTTAAAACTGAACTGACTGATATCAGATGGTTGGCAAAAGTGTTTAAGAATGATTATTATATAGATATTATTTTTGATACTGTAAACCATATATGCACCGTTGATGATACATGGTACGAATTTTCAGTAAAGGCTGAGTTCTCGGGCCTCAAAGTACACTTGATACCACCCGAAGAACTGATATGGGCTAAAATATACGTCCAGAACAGGGAAAGGTTTGACGGAGCCGATGTTAACCATCTGATACTTAAAACAGGAAAAACACTCGACTGGAAAAGATTGCTTTCTCGTTTCGAACAACACTGGCATCTTTTGCTTTCTCAACTAATCATCTTTCAGTTTGTCTATCCTTCTGATTTTCATGAAATAATCCCGAAATGGCTTTTTGACGAACTTATCTCAAGAGCTAATGAGCAATACGATCTTCCTCCTTCAGTTGAGAGGATCTGCAGAGGACCCATTATTGATCAGACTCAATACTCTACAGATATTAAGGAATGGAATTACAAGGCTATCACAATGAGGTCAGTTTAAAATAACCTGATATGGCTGACACAAAGAAAACAAGAATTGCAGCTGTTGCAGATATTCATGTAAAATCTACCGATAAAGGTATATGGACAGATTACTTCAGGGAAATATCGAAACGCGCTGACATATTTCTTATAGGAGGCGATCTGACATATACAGGCGATGAGGCAGAAGCACAAGTATTATCAGATGAACTTAAGAATTGCAGTATTCCTGTTGTTGTTGTTCTGGGTAACCATGACCATGAGAAAGGGAGACAAAAGCTGATAAGGCATATTGTTCAAAATGAAAATGTTCATGTACTTGAAGGTGAATATGTTGTCTTAAAGAATATCGGGATCGCAGGAGTAAAAGGCTTTGGTGGTGGATTCGACAATCACATGTTAAGCCTCTTTGGGGAAGAAGCAATGAAATTATTTGTAAAAGAGGCTGTGAATGAAGCTCTTAATCTTGACAGGGCTTTAAAGAGACTTGACGAAGACCATGAAGGAGTAAAGAAGGTTGTGCTAATGCATTATTCACCGGTTAAGGGTACAGTTGCAGGTGAACCTGAAGAGGTTTTTCCTTTTCTTGGCTGTTCAAGGCTTGAAGAACCTCTTAGCCGTTACAATGATATAGTCGGGGTTTTCCATGGGCATGCTCACAGGGGTTACCATGAAGGTAAGACCCATAATGGAATCAAAGTATATAATGTTGCATGGTCAATTCTTCAGAAAGCCGGATTTGAAGTGCCTGTTTTTATACTGGAAGTTTAATGTTTCTTATCAGTATTATTTACGTCTTATCAAGTCTTTTAAGTATACTTCTTACTTTTGATTGAATACCTGCTGAATCTACATCCGCTACATTTCTGAGAGATAATGCAAGTTCAGTAGATAGATCAGGATAAATTAATGTTAAGTTATATAGTATCTCCATTGAATAGGCTTTTACGCCTATTGAAGAAAGACCTGAATTCAAGTGCTTAAAACAAATATCTGCAAGCAAACCCTGGGATTTTGAATTAAGCTTTGCCGGATCGCTTAAGGAATAGATCTTGAGCAACGATCGCATTACACTTTCGTTATGAACTGATGGGAGAGATTCAATAATACTATTCAAATCAGAATCAATCAGGTCAGGATTTTTCTCATAAGCTTTACTAAGGATCCATGAAGAATGAGAAGCCAGCTTCTGATCATCGGAATATGAAAGTTCTATAAGTTTTTTAAGAAGTCTACGATTTTCATTAACCGAAGCTGCCATCCATTCAGCTTCATTTGAGCTTTTCATTTTATTGATAAAATCGCATATCTCCCTTTCGTTCAATTCAACATCATTGTCTGTTTCTTCAACGACTTGTTTTTTGAAACCAATTATCTTTGCATAGTTATCTGCCACAATAACATCAGCTTCAGAAAAGTCAATCCCTGTAAAATCAATTGCAGTGACCCATCTATATGCTATATGTTCTGAGAGAAAAGGAACATCTTCAAGAGTATCACATACAAACGGTATTAGCTTTATCTTTTTGATGCCATAATCGTATTCCACATCGGCAAGTCTTTTGATAATTACAATATCGATTGAAAGTTCTTCTTTTACCTCCCTGATAACACAGTCCTCGGGAGACTCACCACGCATCAGCTTACCTCCTGGAAATTCCCATTTAAATGGATGATCTGTGGCTTCTCCTCTCTGAACGATGAGTATATCATCTTCCTCATTCCTGATTATGGCACATGTAACGTCAATCATATGGCTTCAACGTTGATTTCATCATAAAGAGGAATAACATTCATGAATTCATAGCCCGGTTCATTGTCTTTTAACCTGCAGGCATAGTGCACAATTCCATTTGTAACAACAATATATGGTACCCTAAGGCCAAGATTGTAATTTACTATCTGGTCGAATACTTTATCATCGATTTTTACACCAGGCTCTTTGCATTCGACAATCATCACAGGTTTGCCCCACCTGTTGTGTATCAGAATGTCAATCCTCCTTTTGAGTTTGTTTAGCATGAACATTACCTCAACACTAAGCAACCCTGGAGGGTACTTCCCTTCAACTACAAGGTACCGGATAAAATTCTGACGAACCCATTCTTCAGGGGTAAGCCTTACATACTTCTTCCTTATCGTGTCGAGGATCATCTCCGATCCTTCTTCGCCTGATATTTTAAACGTATACTGTGGCAGGTTAAGCTGTTTCAACTTTGTTTTGTATTTTTACGGAACCTGTTCCTTGTTTAAGGTTCTTCAAATATATGAGATAAAAACAAAATAATAATAATGAAAACCAAAGAGGAGATTGTCAATAACTGGCTTCCGCGATATACAGGCAAATCGCTCGACAGCTTCGGAGAGTACTGCCTGCTAACAAATTACACATATTATGTTGATTTGTTTGCAAAATGGAATAATGTCCCTGTTGATGGCAGGGATAAGAATATGCCTAGTGCTACTGCAGAAGGAATAACAATAATAAACTTCGGCATGGGCAGTCCTAATGCGGCAACAATAATGGATCTTCTAAGCGCAATTTCACCTAAAGCCGTTCTTTTCCTTGGTAAATGTGGAGGATTGAAAAAAAAGAATACTCTTGGCGATCTTATACTGCCCATTGCAGCAATAAGGAGCGATGGAACATCTGATGATTACCTACCCAATGAAGTTCCGGCTTTACCTGCATTTAAGCTACAAAGCGCCATTTCAACAACAATTACAAGGTTTAAAAGAGAATACTGGACAGGGACTGTATACACCACAAACAGACGGGTTTGGGAATATGATGACAGGTTTAAAAAATATCTCATCAAGACGAGGGCAATGGCAATTGATATGGAAACTGCTACAATATTTACAGTTGGTTTTGTAAATGAGATACCAACGGGAGCGCTTTTACTCGTATCTGACCAACCGATGATTTCAACAGGTATCAAAACAGAATCAAGTGATCTTAAGGTTACGCAGGATTATGTAAAAATGCATCTTGAGATTGGTATTGAGGCGCTTCGGGAGATAAAGAAAAATGGGGTATCTGTTAAACATCTTAGATTCTGATTATGCCTGCAACATTCGAAGAAATAATGTCAGGCCTTAAAAGCCGGAAATTTAAAACAATATATTTTCTTGCCGGTGAAGAACCTTATTATATCGACATAATAACTGATTACATTGCCGATAATGTTCTCTCAGAATCAGAAAAGGCTTTTAACCAGATTATCCTCTACGGAGAAGATACTTCTGTGCCACTAATTATTGATACATCAAGAAGATTTCCGATGATGGCAGAGCACCAGGTTGTTATAATAAAAGAAGCTCAGTCATTAAAGAAAATAGAGGATTTGTCTGCTTATCTTGAAAAGCCATTGTTTTCGACAATTCTTGTTATAAACTATAAATACAAAACACCTGATAAAAGAACTAAGCTCATAAAGCTGCTTGAATCAACCGGCGTTTACTTCGAATCAGCCAAAATAAGAGATTATTTAATCCCGGGGTGGATTGAACGATACCTGATGACAAAAGGAATCAGAACCGATCCCGCCGCCAGTGCGATGTTAACCGAATACCTCGGTACTGATCTGCATAAGATTGCTAATGAGCTTGAAAAGCTTATTATCACTCTTCCAAAAGGTAAGCCGGAGATAACTACCTCTATTATAGAGAAAAACATCGGGATAAGTAAAGACTACAATAATTTTGAGCTTCAAAAAGCCATTAGCGAGAAAAACATTCTGAAATCAAACATGATTATCAGGTACTTTGCCGACAACCTTAAAGATAATCCCCTGACTCTAACAATAGCTTCATTATTCAGCTTCTTCAGCAAATTGCTTACTTATCATTCGCTGGCAGACAAATCAAAATCAAATGTAGCTGCAGCTCTGAAAATAAATCCCTTCTTCGTTAAAGACTACGAAACTGCTGCAAGAAAATACAATATCCAGAAGACAGTAATGATAATAAGCTTTCTAAGAACTTATGATTTAAGGTCAAAGGGGTACGAAGATCCCGGAACAGATCATGGAGAACTGCTAAAAGAACTTGTTTTTAAGATACTGCATATCTGATCAAAGCTGTAAAGGCTTTAAAGGCTTAATTCATTTCCGGGGAATCAGGAAAATCAGCCCATCGTCTATATTTGGATCTCAGGCTCCTTAGAATCCTTTTCCATGTATCCTCTCCCCTGTTGTTCATTATTATTTCATGGTTAACTTTTGCAATAACCCATGAATTCTCTTTTAATTCTCTTTCAAGCTGCCCTGCAGACCAACCTGAGTACCCAAGAAAGAATCTGATCTGCGACTTCTTAACCTGTCCTGTTCTGATAAGGCCTCTTATGCTATCAATATCTCCTCCCCAAAAAATATTTTCTTCAATTTGAATACTTTTTGGAATTATGAATCCAAGGCTATGAAGATAATGTATAGTATCAGGAGCAACAGGGCCACCCATATTAAGCTCTTCATCCCAACCTTCGAACCCCATTATTGCAGAACTGATTTTAAGATCGATTTTTTTGTTTAGGATGAATCCAACCGAACCTTCAGGCGAATGGTCTGTTAAGTAAACAATGCTTCGGTTAAAGAAAGTATCTGGAAGAAAAGGCTCAGAAATAAGAATTTTCCCCTTTTCAGGAATTTTATCTTCGGGCATTATGTCAAACAAGTCAATATCCTGTGGCATAATTGCATTTATTAAGTTCGTAATTAATAATATACAAAAATAATTAAGTAAAAACTTATCATCAATTAAATAATGTCATATTTTTGCCGCAATTGTAAAATAAATCCATGCAGAAGAACTCACTTAGAATTATCGGTAACAAAGCTGTTTTTAACATCAGGGAAAGAATGTGTGAAACAGCTGACGAAATGCTTCCAAGCGCACAGTTCAGGATTATCCTTGATCATTGTCTTGAAAACCTCAAAGCAAAGAATTCTCCATTGCTGAATATTTTTAAGAATAGTGAAATTTCGAAAGAAGCTGTTGATGATCTTGTCAAAACACTTCTTCATCTTGTCAAGTATGAAAAAAATGTTGTGCCGCACATTTTTGAGGGTTCAAAAGTATTCCTTTCTGATTCCGATCTTCTTGGTGATTTTGTTGAATACCTCTATGATTACTGGAGACACTTTGACAGGTTCATTATTAATGACTCTGAAGGTGATCGTCTTGACAAGAGGCCTTATCGTACATTCAACGAGACAATTGAACGTCTTACTCACCTCGTCAGGACTGTTTATCGTCATATAGAAGAGAATATTAGCGGCAGCCACCCTTCTGTATACAGACAGGTGCCAGCCGGCGCTGAAATGGCAGTAATTTCGTTGCCTAAAAATATATTATATCCCGATAACAGATACACAAAGCTTAATAGTGTCCCGGTAATCAGGCAAATGCTTATCTACCCCCCTCTTGTAATTCAACAACCAATGAACAAGAGGACAGGTCATTTCAAAAAGATTCAACAGAACCCTATAGATCTTGTCGATCTGAATCCGGAAGAATGGTTATGTTATCCGGCAATGGTTGGGAAACAGCTCATAATGGTTTATTTTCATCTGAAATTCTATGAACTGGGATTCTCACTTTGTAATCTCTTTAAGCTTGCCGAAGATGAAGATCTGAAGAGAAAGCCCGATGCAGTATTCTTCTATGGCGTTCCCGGAAATGCAGTTGACGGGTTGGCAAAATACTCAACAGTTTTCTGTGATGATGATAAGAACGGGATCTTTGTGGGTGCAGTCCCTAACAGACCTGAGTTCGGTTATTTCGGTTATCTCAAGAAGATGATGCTTACCCTGCACAATTCGATAATTATGAAGACAGGGAAAATGCCTTTCCATGGGGCAATGGTAAAGATACTTCTCCAGGGGAATAAGGAAGCTACAATTCTTATGATGGGCGACACCGGAGCAGGTAAATCTGAAACCCTTGAGGCATTCAGGGTGTTGGGCGAAAAACATATCAGACAGCTTACGATAATAGCCGACGATATGGGCTCAATTGAGTTTGACAATGAAGGCTATCCTGTTGGTTATGGAACAGAAATAGGTGCATTTCTGAGGCTCGACGATCTCCAGCCTGGATATGCTTATGGCCATCTCGACAGGTCAATTATTATGAACCCCGCACAGGTGAATGCAAGGATAGTAATCCCTGTTACAAAATATGAAACATTAATCCAAGGCCATAGAATTGATTATATCCTCTATGCAAACAATTTTGAGGAAATTGATAATGAGCACCCCGTGATAGAGAGGTTCCCTAACGCTGAATCTGCCTTCGATACTTTCAGTGAAGGAGCTGTTATGAGTAAAGGAACAACAACAACAAGCGGTCTCGTTCATTCATATTTTGCTAATATCTTTGGCCCTACCGAGTACAAAGAACTTCACGATTCAATTGCCAGGAAGTACTTTGATGTATTCTTCGACAAAAATGTATACGTGGGGCAGATGCGAACAAGACTAGGCATACCAGGATATGAAGCAAATGGCCCACGTGAAGCAGCAATGGAGCTTCTCAAAACTATTGGCATTACTGAATCATAGCAGACCAGCAATTCTTGAATCAGTCAGGCTGATATATTTTTCAGGCCTGGCTTCTCTCATTATTTCATATATAACATCGAATACATCCTCCGCGTTGGGTTTTGAGAAATAATCACCATCAGTAGTATAAGCAGGACGGTGATCTCTTGCTGTAAGCGTCTTGGGTTTGCTGTCAAGATACTGCCATGCTCCATGCTTTTCCAGAACCTGCTGCATCATATAGGCAGTTGTTCCTCCCGGAACATCTTCGTCAAGGAAAAGGACTCTTCCTGTCTTCTTAATTGATTTAAGTATCGAATGTGGAAGGTCGAATGGAACAAGTGTTTGAACGTCTATCAGTTCCACAGAAACATTATGGCTTGCAAGTTGCCTGGCAGCTTCAGATGCTATTCTCGTAGTTGAACCATACGTCACAACTGTTATATCAGTGCCTTCATTAAGTATTTCGGGAATACCAAGAGGAAGCCTGTATTTACCAATATTGTCAGGAAGCAGTTCTTTTAACCTGTATCCATTTAATGGTTCAATGACAACAGCAGGATCGTTTCCTTCAAGTAGGGTGTTATAGAAACCTGCTGCTCTTGTCATATCTCTTGGTGTACAAACATATATTCCTCGCACTGCATTTACAAGCATGCTCACAGGTGAGCCTGAATGCCAAATACCTTCAAGCCTGTGGCCCCTGGTACTAATAATAAGTGGAGCCATCATTCGCCCCGCAGTCCTGTAATATGTTGTTGCAAGATCGTCGCTCAGCAACTGTAAAGCATACATCAGGTAATCGAAGTACTGGATCTCCGCGATTGGACGCATGCCCCTTAAAGCAAGTCCTATTCCCTGCCCTAGTATCGTTGCTTCCCTGATACCAGTATCAGTTATTCGCAACTCGCCATATTTTTTCTGCAAGCCTTCAAGTGTCTGGTTTACGCCTCCTATCTTGCCGACATCTTCTCCGAAAATTGTAAGTAATGGATACTTCCCAAATAATACATCATAGTTTTCTCTTAGTATCTGCCTTCCGGGAACCTCCTGGGAGTTTTCAGAATATACTGGAGGAATTGGCTTTACATTCAGAACTGAAGTGGGCGTCTCATTATACAGAAAAGAGTTATAACCTTTCCTTGCGTCCTCAAAGTTCCTGACAAGCCATCCTTCAAGTTGCTCCTTAAGATTGTCCGAAACCTGACACGATTTACATACATTCCTAAGGATCTTCCTGGCTGTCACAAAATTATCTTTTCTGATTGGTGAGATCACTCTTTTAAGCTCTTCAGTAAATTCCTCAAGAGTCTTTTCTTTTATTTCAGAAGAGCATTTACATGTTCTTTCATTTATGATTTTCACAAGAGCATCCCTCTCAATTTTAATGGGCTCCTGAAACATCTCCCATCCTTTTCTTCTCGACTCTTTTGTTTCTTCATCAGCTTCAGCAACAACCTTATCAAGTTCCTCATCATTGGCGATCCCTGATGCAACAATCCATTCTCTGAATTTCCTAATCGGATCAAAATCTGTTTCCCACTTCAACCTTTCTTCGCCTTTATATCGCTCATGCGATCCCGAAGTAGAATGGCCCTGGGGTTGCGTTACTTCATCGATATGAAATAAAACAGGTACCTGTCTCTCGCGACAGACTGCGATGCCTTCCCTGTATATCTTTATAAGTCCCGGATAATCCCATCCTTTTCCTTTATAAATCAGAATTCCAGGCTTACCTTCTTCAGCTTCAAAACCTTTGAGTATCTCAGATATACTTCCTTTTGTTGTCTGGTATTTCTTGGGAACCGATATAC
The DNA here is from genome assembly GCA_036261255.1 of Bacteroidales bacterium. Lineage (GTDB taxonomy): Bacteria > Bacteroidota > Bacteroidia > Bacteroidales > VadinHA17 > LD21. The sequence goes on along the minus strand of DATALD010000096.1, from coordinate 30,858 downwards.
CATAACCATCATCATAAACAGATATGGCAAGAGGTATCTGGAGCACACCTGCTGCATTCATAGTTTCCCAGAAATGTCCTTCTGAAGTACTGGCATCACCAATTGATCCAAATGCAACTTCGTTTCCTTTCCTTGAGAGTGTTGAGTATTGGTGTAACTCTTTGTTTTGCCTGAACAGTTTAGAGGCGTAGGCCAGACCAAGAAGTCGTGGCATCTGCGTAGCTGTTGGTGAGACATCGGCTGAGGAATTCTTCTGTTTTGTCAGGTCTCGCCATGTTCCGTCGGGGTTAACGTTCTGGGTTGAGAAATGATTGTTAAATACCCTCCCTCCACTACCATGAAGTACGTCACGGCTTGTATTCCCATATAGCTGGTGGAAGAATTCAATTGAATCATATAATCCCATAGCCATCATCCAAGTTTGATCCCTGTAGTATCCTGATCGCCAATCGCCATCGAGGAATTGCTTTGCCATTGCTATCTGGATAATCTCCTTACCATCTCCGAATATTCCAAATTTTGCTTTTCCTGTTAACACCTCCCGCCTGCCTGTTATGCTCAAAAACCGGCTTAGATTGGCCAGTCTGAAATCATGTATAACTGCTTGACGGGTGAGATTAAGTTCTTTTAAAATATCCCCGGCTGAATTCTTATTCATAAGGAGAGTATCTCCTGTTATGTTGTTTCCCTGGTTCTTAACGGATTGTTTCATTTAAATGATTTTTAAAGAGTGGCTAAGTTGTATTTATTCTGGTTTTATGACAAACCGTATAAAAAGTGTTTAATAGTGTACTCTTAAAACAAAATTTCATGACGGTTGTTTAAATGAGAGTTTTAATTGAAAAATGTAACATAACTTTACCTGGCGAGATTAAACGCTTAAAAAAGTACAATTATGTTTATTAAAGTCCTCATATTAAGCTTGATATTCCTGGCAGTTGCAGCAATCGGATTTGGAATCCGCATGCTCCTGAAGCCAAAAAGCCGGTTCCCCGAACTTCATATAAGCGGAAATGAGGAAATGAGAAAAAGAGGGATCACATGTGCCTCACAAAATGAGGTAGGATGCAACTCACATGGAGGATCGGCAGGTTGTAATTGTGGAAGGATTTATTGATTATTCTCAAGGTCAGTCAACCTTTCCTTCAATCCTTCAGATGTCCAGGTTTTATAATTTCCTTCTTTATCCGAAAAAATAAAATAGGCTAAAAATTGTGGTCTTGCTTCAATAAATTTTATTGCCTCATCTACTCCCATTACCATGCATGCAGTTGCAATGCCATCAGCAGTTGCACAATCCGATGCAAGTATTGTAGCGCTAAGAAGACTGTTTTTTGCCGGATATCCTGTTTTCGGATTAATTGTATGGGAATATTTTATACCGTCTTCAACATAAAACTTTCTATAATTGCCTGAAGTTGCCAGAGCTTCATCAGAAATTCTGATTATAGCTTTAAGATCATTACCAGGTACCAGGTTATTATCAACAGGACGGTCTATACCTATTCTCCAGTATTCACCAGCCTTTTTTCCTTTAACTCTGACTTCTCCGCCTATTTCAATGAGGTAATTTTTATAACCTGATGACTTCAGATAATCATAAACAACATCAACAGAGTACCCCTGTGCAATTGCATTGAAGTCAAGTTTAACTCCGGAGTTACTTTTCACAACCCTGTCATTTTCGATTCGTACTTTATCCATCCCGGTCAGCCTAAGCAGACTATCGAGTTTTGATTGATCAAAATTCTTATGTTCATCCGGGCCAAATCCCCAGGCTGAAACAAGTGGTCCAACTGTAATATCAAAAGCTCCATCAGTCATCTGCGATAGGTCAACGCTTTTCTTATATACCTGCATGAAGTATTCGTCAGGAACAACTTCTTCGTTTTTGTTTATTCGGGATAATATTGAAGAATCAACATACAATGATAGCGACAAATCAAAGTCCTTCAATATCTTTTCTACTTTCATCTTTAAGTCTTCCGGGTCTGTGTTCTTGTTATCATCATACAAAATACTGTATGTTGTACCCTGGATAAAACCGTTGAAACCTTCAATTACAGGAGCTTTTTCTTTACATGATATGAATAAGATGCAGCTGAACAGGATCAGATTAAAGTATACCCTCATTTCTTAATAGTTAAGGCAACAAAGGTATAAATAAATAACAGGGAAGCTTGTTGACTTATATTCCAAAATCGTCAAATGAAATATTGTCTTTGGGCACACCAAGATTATCAAGCATTTTTATGACAGCGCCATTCATCATTGGAGGACCGCAGAAGTAGTACTCAATATCTTCAGGTTCATCATGTTTTGAAAGATAGTTATCAAGTAATACTTTGTGGATGAATCCTGTGTATCCTGTCCAGTTATCTTCAGGCAATGGTTCTGAGAGAGCCAGGTGGAATGAAAAATTCGGGAACTCTTTCTCAATTGCCCTGAATTCATCTTCATAAAATACCTCTCTTGTTGATCTTGCACCATACCAGAAAGATACTTTCCTTGTTGTCTTCAGAGTTTTGAAAAGATGGAATATATGTGATCTTAGTGGCGCCATACCAGCTCCTCCTCCAATATAAATCATTTCGGCAGAGGTATTTTTTATATGGAACTCACCATAAGGACCTGATAAACTGATCTTATCACCGGGTTTTCGTGTGAAGATATAAGTTGAACACAAGCCAGGGGGTACGTTGAGGAAATCATTTTTAACCCTGTCCCAGGGTGGTGTGGCTATCCTGATATTGAGTTTGATAAGATTTTTTTCTGCAGGAAAATTAGCCATAGAATAAGCCCTGAATGATTCCTCATTATTCTTTATCGAGAGATCCCACATTTTAAATTTATCCCAGTCGCTTCTAAAGTTACCTTCAACAAAAATATCTCTGAAACCTGCCTCATATTTTGGCACATCGATCTGGATATAACCACCCGGTTCGAATTCAAGATCAACACCTTCGGGCATTTTAACTACAAGCTCTTTTATAAAAGTTGCAACGTTTCTGTTTGATACTACTTCACATGTGAATTTTTTTATTCCGAGAACAGATTCAGGAACCTTTACTTTAAGATCTTCTCTTATTTTAACCTGGCAGCTGAGCCTCCATTTTTCCTGTTGTTCTTTCCTTGAAAAGAAACCTGTTTCTGTTGGAAGGATCGAGCCACCACCCTCTTCGATCTGGCACCTGCAAAGCCCGCATGTACCACCACCTCCACAAGCTGAAGGCAGAAAGATGCCGTTACCTGACAATGTTGAAAGCAGGTTGGAACCAGGATTGACATCAAGCTCACGATTATTTAACTGCAGCCTGACTTTCCCTTTGGGAGAAAGTTTATCTTTTGCAAAAATCAGAAGACTGACAAGCAGAAGAATTATTATAAGAAAGACAATCAGACTGTACAAAATAGTTTGTCCTGTAGTTATCGCCAGTATCGGCATTGCCAGTATCATAAACTCATCATTGTTTAAATTGTAATACCCATGAAGCCCATGAAAGCGATGGCCATAAGGCCTGTAAGAATAAATGTAATTCCCAATCCTCTAAGAGGATCAGGTACATTGCTGTAACGCATTTTTTCTCGTATTGCTGCAAGGCCAATTATTGCAAGCATCCATCCAATGCCCGAACCAAATCCGAAAACAGCTGCTTCAGCAAGAGTCCCATATTCTCTTTCCTGCATAAATAACGATCCTCCAAGTATTGCACAGTTTACAGCAATCAACGGGAGAAAAATGCCGAGAGAGTTATAAAGAGAGGGACTGTATTTCTCTACAACCATTTCCACCAGCTGCACAATTGCTGCAATAACTGCTATGAACACAATAAAAGTGAGAAAGCTAAGATCAACATCAGCAAAACTTTCATTTAACCATGTTAAAGCTCCTTTTTTAAGAATATAATTTTCAAGCAGATAATTTATCGGTGTTGTAACTGAAAGAACAAAAATTACTGCTATGCCTAAACCAATAGCGGTTTTAACGGTCTTTGACACTGCCAGGAATGAGCACATTCCCAGGAAAAAGGCAAAGATCATGTTTTCGACAAAAATGGATTTGACAAAAATATTAAGAAGATTCTCCATAATTCTTATTTTTTTTCAATCAATGCTCTGTTTCTGCTCCTCTGAACCCAAATTATCAAACCAACAACAATCAGAGCTGCAGGGGGTAATATCATCATTCCATTATTCTCATAACCCAAAGAGTATATACCTGCTTTTTGAAGCAATGGGTATCCCAGAATTGTTCCTGATCCGAGTAGTTCCCTGAAAAAGGCAACTATAACAAGGATTACCCCATATCCTGTGCCATTACCGAGTCCATCAATAAATGAAGGCCATGGTTTGTTACCCATAGCAAATGCTTCAAGTCGTCCCATCAAAATACAATTGGTTATGATAAGACCAACAAATACAGATAGTTGCCTGCTTATATCGAAAACAAATGCTTTCAGAAACTGGTCAACAAGAATTACCATAGTTGCAATTACAACAAGTTGAACAATTATCCTGATCTTATCAGGAATATACTTTCTCATTGCGGCTATGACCACATTTGATACGGCAACCACCACTATGACAGATAGAGCCATAACGAGAGCAGGTTTTAGCTTAACTGTTACTGCCAAGGCAGAGCAGATACCAAGAACCTGAACTGTAATAGGATTGTCCCTTCCTAAGGGGCTTGTAAATAATTTCCAGTTATTCATCTTTGTTCTCCGATTTGTTCACTGTTAAAAATTTATTGTATTTGCCGATTCCCTCAAGCAACATTTTTTGAAGTCCTTTGCTTGTAATTGTTCCTCCTGAAATGGCATCTACATTGTGAGGATCATCATCACGTGCTCCTCCTTTAAGGACTCCAATAGATACAAATTCATTGTTCTCATATAGTTTTTTTCCCTGAAACATCACTTCAAAATCGGGTGTGTTAATTTCAGCTCCCAATCCAGGTGTTTCTCCCTTATGGTCGAATGTTGCTCCAAAAATTGTATTCATATCTGATTCAATAGAAATATAGCCCCAAATGGGCCCCCAAAGACCTTTCCCCTGCAATGGAAGAATTATCAGCTGTTCGCCATTATCTGTCTGTGCATTAAATACCGGAAGATATTGTTGTTCCAGAGGTTTGCGTTGTTCTGCCCTGACGTCAATATTAAATGCATCTACGCCCGGAACTTCCTCCCCATTGTTAGTAATTACGAAACTTCCTGTTACATGTTTATCGTACAACTCCTCGGTTGTCTGCGGAACAGAAGAGACTCCTATTGATTCAAGCATCCCTTTCTTCTTGTCTATTTCAATATTCTTGGTTTGCCTGGGTTGTAAAAGGGTTGCTGCCAGGGAAAGGAAAACGGCGACTATAATCACCATTACAACTGAAAAGAAAAAAATATATTTACTACTGAACTCTTTCATCTTTATAATAATTTATTTAAAGCCTGAGCGCGTCTAGCTCTCCGGTTAACACTTGCCTGGATAATAGAATAGTCGATAAGAGGCGCAAAAAGATTCATTAATAATATAGCAAGCATAACACCCTCGGGATAAGCAGGATTTAATACCCTGAATAGTACGGAGAGAAATCCGATCAAAAAGCCATAGATCCACTTCCCCCTGCTTGTTTGTGATGCTGTGACAGGATCTGTAGCCATATAAACAGCTCCAAAAGCAAAGCCACCCATTAAAAAATGATAGTAGAAAGGCACCTGCATGTAAGGATTGGCTCCAATAATATTGAAGAGCAGACCTATTGAGGCGCCCCCAAGGAACATACTTAGCATAATCTTCCAACTGCCAATCCCAGTTATGATAAGAATCAGAGCGCCTAGCAGTATTGCAATTTTCGATGTCTCCCCAATCGACCCGGGTATTGTCCCGACGGTCATCTCAAGGAGAGAAGGTAGTTGCTGTATTCCCCCACCCAGGGCTAGTTCTCCAAGAGGGGTAGCTCCGGAATAGCCATCAGCTACGTTTGTCGCATTTATCAAGCCTTCAACCCATACTTTATCGCCTGTCATCCAGCCGGGATAACTGAAAAACAGGAAAGCACGTGCCATCAAAGCAGGATTGAATATGTTCATGCCTGTGCCACCGAATACTTCCTTCCCAATTATTACCGAAAAGGCAGTGGCAAGAGCCAGCATCCACAGAGGCACATCAACAGGCATAACTAAAGGTATCAGCATACCGGTAACAAGAAAGCCTTCGTTTACCTCGTGTCCTCTTATCTGGGCTGCAATGAATTCAATTCCCAATCCGACACCATAACTTACAATAAGTAAGGGAAGTACTTTTACAAATCCAAACCAGAAATTTTGCCAGAGATTGGAATCGACTCCTAAGGAACTGAAATGCTGAAGTCCGATATTGTATGCACCGAATAAAAGCGGTGGAAGCATGGCAATAATAACAATTGTCATTGTTCTTTTGAGATCCATGGCATCTCTGACATGAGATCCTTTAATTGTGACCTGGTCAGGCACAAAAATAAAGGTCTCAAATGCATTAAAAGTTGAGTGAAACTTTTCAAACTTTCCACCCTTTTCAAAATGGGGTTTGATCTTATCAATCTTCCTGCGTAGAGAACTCATTTAAATAATAGTATGTTTAACTCATTTCTTTCATCATCAGGCTAATCCCTCTCCTTATTATTGCCTGTATCTCTGTTTTGGAGGGACAAATATATTCACATAATGCAAGATCCTCCTCAGCGACTTCGTAAATGCCAAGGTTCTCCATAGTATTAATATCTTCAGCAAGAATCGCCTTGAAGAGCTGCATTGGGAATATATCCATAGGGACAACTTTTTCGTAGTCGCCAGTCATAACAAATGCGCGCTCACCTCCATGAAGATTTGTATCGAGCCTGTATTTCCTTTTAGGATAAAGTTTTGATAAGAAACCTTTATGGAAACTGAATTTTCGGGCTCCGGGTTTAGCCCAACCAAAGAACTCGTAATAACGGCCTTCAGGTATAACAGTTACCTGCGAATCATAAAAGCCAAGATATCCTGTTTCACTTATCTTTGTTCCGGTTAGAACATTCCCGGCAATATACCTCACCTCACCTGGTTTAACATTGTCTTTAACAATATAGCTGACAGATGCACCTGTTCTTACTCTATAATATTGTGGATCTATCACTTCAGAACCAGTCAGAGCAATAATCTTTTCAGGGATGTAATTACCTTGTTCAAATATTCTTCCAATTGAAAACACATCCTGAAAATTCACGTACCACACAACTTGTCCCTTGATCAATGGGTCGAGATGATGGATATGCACGCCTACATTGCCGGCAGGATGAGGCCCACTAATGAAATTAATACTCACCCCGGCCATACTTGTGAGAGCCTCAGATAAATGGCCGCTGTCTTTCAGTACAAGATTAACTTTGCCATTTGTCAGCTTTTTTAAAGCATTTATTCCATTCCTGAAACTTGCTAAGCTGAGTTTATCAAGAATGAAGTTATAGTCCGGAGCAAGTGGTGAAGTATCAAAACATGAGATGAATATTGACTTTGGCACATCTGAGGGTTTAGCAACAACATGGTAAGGTCTCTGCCTTATCGTCGGCCATAACCCGGAAATGAGCAATACTTTTTTGACAAATTCCCTTGTTACTGATTCAGGATCAGATCTCCCAAAATCTACAGATTCATTTCCGGCTTTTTCAACAACAACTTCAAGAACAGTACGTCTGTCACCACGGTTTATAGCGGTTACTTTTCCACTAACCGGTGAGGTGTATAGTATTTCCGGGCGAATCTTATCATGAAATAAAGCTGAACCGGCTATAACCTTATCACCTTGTTTTACATTAAGTTTTGGAATCAACCCGGGAAAATCTGGTGGTTTAATAGCAAATAAAGCAGGTTCTTCAACAAGAGAAAGCTTTTTTGCTGCCTCGCCCTGTAAAGGAATGTTGAAACCTCTTCTTAAGACCAATGATGAGGGCATCTTTTGTGTTATTTAATTAACAATCAAAAATAAACAATTAAATATAGAGTTTGTTCTGCTAGTGTTAAAGATCATAACAAACCATTACATTGCTGCTATGGCCTGATTATTGATATTTCTTTTTTGTAATGTTCTAAACTTTTTTGTTATTTACAGGTCAGGTTATAAAATAACTTATTTAAGTACAAAAATTTTTTGAATGCGTCCTGTATTTTTTCTTGCTTTGATATGTTTTAATACCTCATTGTTATTCGGACAGAACAATTCATCAGATGTGAATGTTCGAAACGATAGGGTCAAAACAGTTCAACTGACGAAGGAAGACTGGAACCTGTCATATCCCATCATAAAGTTAAACAGTAACGAAAAGCTTAAGCTTCAGTTTGATATCCTCTCAGATCAGGCAGAATCATTTTATTACACTTTTGTTCATTGCGACAAAGACTGGAATAACTCAAATATTTTTATTGGGGATTATCTAGAAGGCTTTGAGGAGAATCCTTTGGATGATTATAAATCATCATTCAATACCACAGTAAGTTATTACCATTACAGTCTTGTTTTCCCGAATGAAAGGGCTGGTTTGAAGCTATCCGGAAATTACCTGATACTTGTTTATGAACCCGGGAAGAAAGATGACCCGGTGCTTACTTGCAGGTTTATTGTTACGGAGAATGCCGGTTCAATTGAAGCAATCGCCCAGAGGCCAAGAATGGCAGGTGATAACTACCAAACACATCAGCAAATCGATTTTACATATAATTATTCCGGAATTGGCCTGAATGATCCATTCAGGAATATATATGCTTCAATACTTCAGAATGGGAAATGGGGTACATCAAAAAATAATCTTAAAGCTGACTTCCAGGGTAATAATGATCTTAAATACAGTTCGCTGTCCGACAAGGTTACATTCCCGGGAGGAAACGAATTCAGGTATTTCGACATAAAAAGCATTCGCTATAAATCAGAGAATGTGAGAGATGTGGAATTCCTAATGTCAAACTATAATGTATTTCTTCAACCATCCGACAATAGGGAATTTAAGCCCTATTTTTATTCAAAGGACATAAATGGGAAATATATCATTGCCTATCAGGAAGGACAAGATCCGGAGACTGATGCCGATTATGTATTTGTTTATTTTACTTTACCAGGAAAGGAAATTAACGGAGGTGAAATTTATGTTAGCGGAGCATTCAACAATTGGCGCCTTGATAGCGCCAATAAGATGTTCTATAACCCCTTAGCCAATCAATATGAATCTACAATCCTCCTCAAACAGGGATGGTATAACTACGAGTATGTTTTTTTGAAAAAAGGTGATCAGATTGAAACAAGAGAACCTTTCGAAGGAAATCATTTTGAAACTGAAAATGATTATATAATCCTTATTTACTACAGAAATCCCCGCGAGAGATTCGACAGGGTATTATGTACTAAAACTGTGAATACTCTGAACAATATTAAGGACTAAAGCTTATCCAAACGAATGGTTTCAAATGGTTACATCATGAGTGGCAGTTGAAAAAAAAGTATTACGTTTGTTTCGTATGATCAGGTTAAAAATCATCGAAAAATTACCACCCGTACTCAGGAATAAGTACATCCTGACAATCATTATATTTCTTGCATGGCTTATCTTTCTCGATTCCAATAACCTTATCTCAAGATATAAGGAAATGAGGGAATTAAAAAAGCTTAAAAAAGACAAGGAATACTACATTGAAAGGATACAGACTGATCAGCGAAAGTTGAAAGAACTCAAAACAGACAATAATAACCTTGAGAAGTTTGCCCGAGAACAATACAGGATGAAAAAGGCCGATGAGGACCTTTATATAATACTTACACCAAAAGAAGAAAGGCAGATCACTAGACGTAATAACTAAACTTCACCTCTATCCTGCATCCTGAAAAAACGCAATAATTCAATTTCTCCGGCATCATCCATGACCTTACCTGTATTTTTTAATAAGATCTTTGAAGCTTCGCCAACCGGGATCTTCTTAACAAAATTGTTATGAACATGATTCATAAACTTAATTATTTTAAACATGTTAAACCAGGTGAAGAATCTCTTCCTAAAGGATTCATAAGATGAAGTGTTTTTCTTGATTTCAGTAATTTTCAACAACAATTCCCCTAATGAAAGAAAGGATCGTATTCCCGGCGAAAGCTTATTATATTCAAAAGATAACTCATTATCAGTCTGATACATTAATGGGATTTTATCAAAAAAATCTTTTAAATCGTTGAATGCCTGAAAATTATATGTAAGCAGCTGATTTTCCATGCCTTTCGAAAGCTTCTCCATTGTTGGGCCTGTTCCAAAAGGTACCCTTGATGAACTTCTTGATGAAGGAAACACTGTTGTTGCCGTTAAATTAAAATAATCACCAGCTCCTGCCAGCTTTTGAATGAAATAAAAATCTTCACCGGCTTGCTTACGGTTCATCCCCCCAACCTTCATGTATTGAAGAGCTTTTACTGCCATTGCTGAACCGACAGTATGAAATGAATATGGAAATCCTGAATAAATCAATCCATTGACGTAGTACCTGAGGTGCAACTCGTACCTCAGAATATCAATGCAACCAGTATCGCTCGTTTCATGTTCAAAGTATATGGAACAAGCCATTCTGCTCTTTTCCCTTAATAGTATTGATTCTATCGATCTAAAATAATTCGCCTGAACTGTGCAATCAGCATCAAGCGACACGATCACTCCGTTAGTGTTTTCTATCAGGCTAAACCTTCTCAGAGCTTCATCCATACCGCTTTTCCTTGCCATTCCGACACCCCACCCCGGGAGAGGTCTTGTTTCAAATTCATAAAGCCTGAAAAAAGGTTTGTTTATCAATTTCCAGTCTTCAATATTCGAAATACTCAGCTCATTATTAATGATATGTTCTTCAGGCGCATCAGGAGGTGCATTGATAACAATAAGAACTTCAACTTTGCAGTCAGGTTCTTCGCATCTTAATAAGGAATCCAATAAACACGTTATACCTGTCTCATTATAAGCCGGTACAACTATTATAATACCTGTTTTGTAATCAGGTTCTTCAGCAATGAATTGCGGGAATAATGCGCTCTTTTCCAGCCAGGATGAGGCAAATCCCATAGGATTATTTTTTCTCTGCCTGGTACTTCTGATTCAGACCTTCAAGCACCTTATTTGTTATATCAAGAGCAGTATCACTATATAAAACGACGCTACCGAAGCTCTTACCAAGAACAAATTGAAAATTATATTGATCTTTGTTTTCTTCGAGATATTTTGTTATATAGTCAAGTATCTGCCTGTTCATAACACTTTCCTCTTCCATAAGATCAGACTGAAGTTTATCGCGCAATGATATGAGCTCCTGTTGCTGGTTTGTAAGAGAAGTCTCCATTTCTGCAGCTGTTGCCCTTGTAACAAGACCTTTTGAAACTTTTTCCTGGTAATCTTTTATCCCCTTTTCATATTTCGTTCCCTTAGAATTTAATTCGGCTTCTGCTGTTCTTGTTTTGCTCTGAAGCTCATTGCTTCTATCGGTGAACATATCGAATTTGAAGATCAATGAATCTATATTAACGTATGCTATCCCACCAGTTATTGCTGTTTCTGTAGCAGCAGGTTGAGCAGACTCTTTGCTGCCTGAAAAGAAAAACAAGAAGTATAAACCTCCGATAGCAAGAAAAAGTAATGCAAATAAACCTATAGTAAGATTCTTCATCATGTTATTTTTTATTTTTAACATTAATCAGCCGCAAATATAAACATTTTAATAAATGACAGCATTTATCAATAAGTTTTTAGAATAATAAAAGGCATGTTCTCAGAATTCCGGACAAGGTATTGCTCTTATACGTTTTCTTTGTTGCCCGAGAGTAAGGTTATTAAACTCGTAAATAAGTGAAATTTCGTGCGCTCCTGAAGTATTTGCGATAAGATTCGAAATAGTGAAGTCGTAACTGTAGCCAATGTGAATTTGTTCTGTTTTAATTCCAACGAGCCCGATAATTGCATCACCTGCCTGGGATGTCATAAAAGGAATACCCCTATACCACATTCCGAAAATAAGTGGGTATTTGTAATAATAAAGCCCAACATCAGTCTGGTAAAATTTACTCTGTTTCTGGAAGTTCATAGCAATTGACATAACCTCCTGTTTTTTAACTCTCAATCGTGATTTATTAAGCACCTGGATACCACCATAAATGTTTACTTTGACAGGAATAAAATCATCATTTCCGTAGAAAGATGTCCGTGGTTTGAGCAGATGATCAAGTGACAAACCTGCCCAGGTAGCTTCATTGTAAACCAAAGCTGAAGTAGAGAAATCAACATCAGCCACATTATCAAAAGGAGGAGGCGAAACCATACTTGATGTTCCATTGCCCTGCATTGAACTGGCAAAGACAAGCTTATATATATCAAGGCCCTGGTAAAAAAACTTGAAATTAACACCTGGCCTTATATGCCATTCTTTGTTCAGGTTAAAATCATAAGAATACAACAATCCGATATTTGTTGTACTCATATCGCCACTACCTGCAACATCATAAGTGGCAAGTATGCCAATGCCTGAATTAAAATTAGGCATTGCCTTATCGAATGATATGCTGTAAGTTCTGAACTTTCCGGGAATAGACGGCCATTGGTCGCGATAATTTATACCAAGCCTGTATTCTGCTGTAGCTCCGGCGAATGAAGGTGACAGGTAAAGGGCATTAGCATAGAATTGTGAGAATGTCGGATCCTGTCCATAAAATTCAGTACTAACTAAAAGCAAAATCAGAATAAAATATTGTACCCTCTTCGCCAAGATTGGTCTCGTTAGGTTAATGTCGACGAAAATAAGTAATTGAATTTAATATTCCTTACTTATTACGTATATTTTTATCCTTAAACGAACCGCATTGCTCAATTGTTTCATTATGTACATCAAAAAAATGAAGCAGGAATCACTTTTTTAATAATGTGACATCGCCCATTTGAATGAATGTCTCTCCATTCCTGAACCGTCCTTTTATCTTCCAGATATAGACGCCGGAATTGCATAATTGTCCTTTATAATAACCATCCCAGCCGGTGTAAATATCTTTTGTTTCAAAAAGAGTTATCCCAAGCTTACTATGGATAGTCATTGAGAATTCGGTTACTCCATTTGAAACCGGATGAAAGATCTCAGACTTTTCATCACTAGTTGCTGAATAAATGCCTCCTGTAGATCCGCCAATATTAGGAATGAAGGCATTAGGCATCCTGATGTAGTAATCTGTGGATGAGAAAATATCTGTCTTGGTGATTGTATCTGTGCATCCATACTCTGATCGTGCAACAAGGCTAATTGAATAAGCAAGGTATTTATCATATTTATGTTCAGGTTCGAAATCTGTTGAACCTGTACCATCTCCAAAGTTCCACAAGTATGATACTCCATTTGTTGAAAAGTTCCTGAACATTACTTTATCATCAGGAAGAACAGGACTCTCGGGATATATCGAAAAATCTGCTACAGGCTGTGGATGTACTGTTATTGTCGTTGCATAACTTTCTGATCTTCCCGCATTTGAAACAGTCAGAACAACATTATACGAACCTTCATTTTTAAAGAGCCAGTCAGGATTCCTGTCTGTAGAACTACCCCCATCTCCAAAAGACCATAGGCATGATTCATATTCGTCCGTTCCTTGTTCGAAATGAACGTTTAATGGAACACAGCCTGTTAAAACAGAGGGACTAAACATGACTTTATTTCCGGAGGTAATTTCTGCTGCTTTTTTATCTACCAGAATATTAGAAACATCAATCGATTTTTTTTCTTCGCCATCAAAATTGGTTCTTTCTGTCAATTGTTTACTTAATTCAATTACTTCAGGAGTCCTCTCCGATGAGGATGCAATTCTCGAACTGTTTCTCGACTTTGCACCCGCGATAACAGATTGTTTCTCAATGCTGGCTACGGGAACCGGGATTGAAATTTCTGATCTTGTCTGAGGAGGAATTTGTTTTTCAGCTTCTTTATCATCTTTCCCAGATAAAATCAAAGCTGCGGTAACAATAATACCGGCCACAATAGCGCCAAGGTAATATATGTTAAAGCGGGCAGGATTAAAACTCATGAACTCACGCAATGCAAGTTTCCTCATCAGAATCTGCCCAACTTGCTTCGATGGAATTATCTCGTCATTCTCAAGCTTATGCCTGAATAATTCCTCAATGTCCATTTTTTTATCCCCTTTGATCAAATAAGTATTGTTTATTTATTCATTATATCTTTTTTTAAGCTTTTCAAGCAGCTCAAGTTTTTCCCTTAATGCAGATCTAGCCCTGCTGTATTGTGATTTCGAGGTATTAACATCTATCCCGAGCATTTCAGCTATCTCCTTATGTTTATAACCTTCAATAGCATAAAGATTAAAAACCATTCTGTAACCTGCCGGTAAATCGTTTAATACTTTCTGTAACTCATCAGATGTAAAAAAATCTTCTTCAAAACTTGAAACTCCGGCTTCTATCGAAACATATTCCTCAATTTCAAGATGGTATCTGAACTTCAAATTTCTGTGATAATGAGTTATAGCAGTGTTCACAGCTACCTTTCTAAGCCAACCTATAAAAGAACCTGATCCCGAGAAATCTTTTATACTAAAAAAGATCTTCAAAAAACTCTCCTGTAAAATATCTTCAGCTTCCGATCTGTCTGTCGCATACCTCATACATACTCCAAGTAGAAAGCGCGAATACTGATCGTATAATTCCTGCTGTGCTATTCTGTCATGTTTTGCACAACCTTCTATTATTTGCTGGTCACTCATCATTTTCTGAGGACATTTCTAAGACATTTCGGGTTATCAAATGGTTGCATTTTATGAAAAATTTTCTGAATTAATACGAGATTATGGATAATAAATTTGTTACGAATGATAAAGGTCATTTAAAAATATACAATGAACCTGTTATTTTGACACTCATTTTAACTGAATCTTAGAATCAAGTCACTATGTTTAATAAGTTGATTGCGGCTATGTTGCCGTACATGCCGAAAAAATTCATCTGGATATTCTCGAAATCTTATATCTCAGGTGAAACCGTTGAAGATGCTATGCGGGTTTCCAAAGACTTGAATAACAAAGGAATAAAAGTTTCAATTGATGTCCTTGGCGAATTCATCAAGAATCTCGACGAAGCTGAAACCAATAAAAAAGAGTACCTTGATCTTATTGATGTCTCTTACAGGAATTCTATTAACGGGAATTTTTCAGTTAAACCTACAAGTTTCGGGCTTCTCATTGATAAGGAAGTTTGTTACGGACACTTAAGAGATATAGTTGCCAAAGCCGCATCATACAATGGCTTTATTAGGATCGACATGGAGGATGCTCCCTGCACAGATATGGAAATTGAACTCTACCGACGGTTAAAAAAAGAATACCCATTAAACGTTGGGCTTGTATTGCAGGCTTACCTTAAGCGTACTTATAAAGACATCAATAATTTGATGGATATGCATGAACCTGATGCTCCCTTGAATTTCAGGCTGTGTAAAGGTATTTACATTGAATCAGCTGAAATTGCATATAAAAAATACCAGGAGATTAATGATCACTACCTTGAAGATCTTGAATTCATGCTCAGGAATGGTGTTAAAGTAGGAATTGCAACACATGACAAACCCCTGATTGAGGGCGCATACAGACTGATTGAAAAGTACAAGGTATCAAAAGACATGTACGAGTTCCAAATGCTCTATGGTGTAACCCCTTCTCTCAGGGATAGTATTGTCAAAGCGGGTCATAACATGAGAGTCTATGTTCCTTTTGGAGAAAAATGGTTTGGTTACTCTACAAGACGGCTTAAAGAAAATCCAAAAATGGCCGCTCACATAATAAAGGCAATCTTCATAAAAGGATAATCCTTAGATATTAGCTTATTGTCTTTGTCTCCTGAGATATTCTTTCTTGATTAGCTCAAGCTCATAATCCGGGATTGTTCTTTTAATTGGTTGTGGTTTTTCGGGCAATCCATTTTTAATCAAATAGACTGCAGCCAGTCCAATAGCTAATGGATTTAGGCTGACCATCCCACTCGATGCGATACCTCCTTTCTCTGAGGCATCGATAGTCTGTTTTTTATGAATCAGATTATAGTTTAAGGAAGGATCACCAAGACTTCCTGCGCTATTTCTTCCCATGTAAGCAGAAAAAGCAATATTATACTTTGCATTTTCAAATTCTCTTGAGGTTGTTAATGAAGGATTCATAAGATCTGCCTTCACATAATCAAGAGATGGGACAATAATTACTTCATCAATTGAAATCGTATCGCTGTCCATAAAGATACCTGACGTATAAGTTGTATTTTTGAGCGAGTCATTGATAACCATCTGTGTATCTTTATAGCCAAGCCGGCTGAAAGTAACAGTATCTCCTGTAAGAACCACTAATGAAAAGTTACCCTGGGCATCTGTAACAGCCTCAATCTTTCTGTTGATAACAATCCTGGAGTCAGGAAGCGGTGAAAGTGATTCTGATGCCATTACATTACCCTGCAATTGTATTGTACGTTTCTGACCCTGGAGATCAATACCCTGAAAGAGGTAGAAGAAAAACAGAATTAAAAAAAGCCTCATAACTTTAGAATCAGGTCGCTCAGGTTTCTTTTTGGAACATGATGAATTTTGTTTACATCGCGCCAGTATTTTATTTCTCCTGACTTCACATCATCAATAACGACCTCCTCAACCGGTTTCCCAATTGCAAGAACAAGTAAAATCTCATATATATCAGGCAACTTAAGCTCCTGACGAAGATCTTCTTTCTTTATTGATTGTATCATGCAGCCACCAAGACCAATTTCTGCAGCCCCAAGCATTATTGTTTGAGCAACTATTCCCAGGTCAGTTCCAAAACTTTCAAATATTGATTTATCACCAAGAATAACTACATAGGCTGATGGTCTTTCTCCTTCTTCAGGTCCGGGCCATTCCTTAAGATAACCAGCCCACGACAGAGAAGGGAAAATCCTGTCACACTTCTCAGGAGTATTAAATAACAGGAATTTCAGCGGTTGTCTGTTTCCCGCAGATGGCGTAAAGCGGGCAAGATCGATTAATTTCTCAAGAACGGGATATTCAACTTTGTGTGTTTCATTGAACCTCCTGTATGAACGGTTCTTTAATACAAGACTCTTCAGATCCATTGTTTGTTTTTTTTTAGCTTCTAAGGAATATTTAACTCAGAACCTTGAGGATATTATTTCCCAATCGAGTATCTCCCAGAAATTTTTAATGTAATCAGGTCTTTTGTTCCTGTAATCAATATAATATGCGTGTTCCCAAACATCGCATGCTAACAATGGGATCAACCCCTTTCTCAATGGGTTACCAGCGTTGGATTCCTGTACGATCTGCAGTTCTCGATTTTCATTCTTCACGAGCCATACCCATCCTGAGCCGAATAATGTTCCGGCAGACTTGCTGAATTGCTCTTTGAAAGAATCAAAGGAGGAAAATGCTTTATTAATCGCCTCACTAATAGATCCTTCTGGCTTTCTAAGTCCTTTTGGAGAAAATGATTCGAAATAAAAGGTATGATTCCAAACCTGCGATCCATTATTAAATATTCCCCCTTCAGCTTTTTTAATAATTGTCTCAAGACTTGCGTTTTCAAATTCTGTTCCGGAAACAAGACCATTCAGATTGTTGACATAAGCCTGGTGATGCTTGCCATAATGAAAGTCGATTGTTTCGGCGCTGATAAAGGGTGCCAGTGAATCAGGTTTGTAAGATAGTTTAGGGAGTTCAAATGCCATGTTGCTTTGTTATTTAAGTTTACACTTCATTATAAAAACAATAAACGAAAAGCTATGTTCAAAAATAGGAATTATCACGCTGTAATCTTATTGAATAAGGAAAATTCTTTCAGGTAGTGTCGGAATAATTTCTTTATTTCCGGCAATCCTGTATAACTCCGAAACAGCTTTTCTACCTATATCTCCAAGATCAAGTGAAAACTCATTCACGTAAAGTTTTATATGACTGCTCATAACAGATTCTTCCATTTCTTGTGCATTCTCAGAAACGAATGCTTGAGATGCAGAGCCATCTTTAAGAGCATACTCAAGACTTCTCCTGATGATCCTGTTTACCTTCATCATAATCTCCTTCGGAAGGCTACGTTTTACCACAATTGTTCCAAGTGGTATTGGCAACCCTGTAAGCTTCTCCCAGAATTCTCCCATATCGGCAATTTTATGTAATCCTTTTTTCTGGTAAGTAAACCTCGATTCATGAATAATAAGCCCGGCATCAACTTCTCCGTCGAGGATAGCCTGTTCTATATCTGAAAAAAGATATACCACCTTGTTCATGGCATTAGGCCAGGCTATGCTGAGCAATAAATTAGCAGTAGTATATTTCCCTGGTATGGCAATCTTTAAACCTGGCAGGTCCGATTTTGAAACTCTTTTTTTACTAATGAGAAGAGGTCCATTCCGGTATCCAAGTGCACTACCAGAATCAAGGATGAGGTAATTCTTTGCTGCATAAACATAAGCATGATAGCTCATCTTAGTTATATCCACATCACCCGCGAAGGCTCTTTTATTGAGCTCTTCCACATCGGCAAGAAAATATTCAAATTCAATGCCTTCAGTGTCAATTCTGCCATGTACCATTGCCTCAAATATGAATGTATCATTCGGACAAGGTGAGAAACCGAGATTTAGCTTCATCTGTTCATTGAAGTTTTAATAATACATCATTAATAGCTCCTGAGAGGTTTTGAAGGGCAAGTGCAATATTCCATTCTTTCCTGTTTCGCGGGCCTACTTTGTTTGAGATTGCCCTTAAAGCAAAGAAAGGAACGTTTTCACGAGCACAAATATAAAAAAAGGCAGCTCCCTCCATTGTTTCTATGTCAGGACTGTATTTGTGAATTAATTTCTCACGTGAGTTAACCGATCCGGTTGTTGTTCCGGTTGTGATTGCCCTGACCTTACTGATATCTTCGCTATAAATCTGCTTGAACATTTCATTTGAATGAAGTTTTCCACCAATGAATGGAAACTCATCAGGATTGGTCAATCCTGCTTCAAAAAGTGTTCTGAACTCATCATTATCCTCAATTCCTGCATCGGCAAAGCATTCTTCCACAGGCATTACTACATCGCCAATATAAGTATTCTCACTGAAACTCCCTGCAATACCTCCATTTATTGCTAAATCAGGTCTGCCGTTGTCTGAGAACCATTTCATCATGCTCCATGCTGTAGCAACTGTGCCAACCCCTGATACAAGCAATTCTATCTCCGTATTCCCGAACCTGAAGGAATTCCCAGCCCGGGAGATCCCTTGTATGTTGCTAAGGGCAAAAGACTCAGCATCAGTTGCTGTTATATACAGTATTCTCATAAGCATTTTTGGGAAGAAAAAACTTAAATTAAATATATGTATGCGAATAATGAAAACAAAATTATTGTATAATATTGTAATAATAAACGTATATGCCGATGATTTATCTGACCCGAAGAGAAAGATTTTCTGCTGCCCACAGAATGTACCGTCCTGACTGGAGCGATGAAGCAAATATGGAGGTCTTTGGAAAGTGTTCCAATCCTAACTGGCATGGACACAATTATGAATTATGGGTAACAATAAAAGGCGAACCATCTGCTGAACATGGTTTTGTGATGAATATCAACATCTTAAAGCAAGTTCTTAATGACAAAATAATATCAAAGCTCGATCATAAAAACATTAATACCGAGGTTGATTTCATGAAAGACAAAATTGCAACAACAGAAAATCTTGCGGTAGCTATCTGGAAGGAGCTCAAACCTGATATCGAACAACTTGGCGCACGCCTGCATTGTGTTAAGATTGAAGAAACTGAAAATAATTCTATTGAGTACTATGGCTAAAAAGATCGAAAACGAAGAAAAAAGAATCGAAAAAGTAAATGATGGTTCCGGACCGATAACCAATGGTTATAATAAAATTGAATCATGGAATGCTGAAAACATTCATGAACTGTCTGACATATACCACAGAGTGCTTGAACTTCTTGGTGAAGATCCCTCAAGAGAAGGCTTGTTGAAAACACCTCAAAGAGTTGCTAAAGCGATGCATTTTCTTACTAATGGCTACAACATGAATGCTGAACAGATACTCAGATCGGCAATGTTCAGGGAAGAATACAAACAGATGGTTCTTGTTAAAGATATTGACATATACTCTATGTGCGAGCACCACATGCTTCCATTCTTCGGGAAAGCTCATGTTGCCTATATCCCGAACGGTTATATAACAGGGCTAAGCAAAATAGCAAGGGTTGTCGAAGCGTTCTCAAGAAGGCTCCAGGTTCAGGAAAGATTAACTACGCAGATTAGAGATTGTATCCATAGTACGCTACAACCTGAAGGGGTGGCTGTTGTTATTGAAGCCCAGCACATGTGCATGCAAATCAGGGGAGTACAAAAACAAAACTCTGTAACAACAACATCTGCCTTCACTGGTGTCTTTCTCGAACAACTGAATACCCGTGAGGAGTTTATTCATCTGATTGGTGTTAAGCTTCATTGATTAACTCATAAATTTCTTTCCTGTTTTACGTTTTCGCTGCTTGAGCTTGCGTGATTAACGGAATTTTATATTTTTGACACCCATAAAAATTACAAATAAATACCTCTTCAATGAAAGCTTATGTTTTTCCCGGACAGGGAGCCCAATACAGTGGCATGGGAAAAGATTTATATGAGAAGTCAAATCATGCTGCACAGATGTTCAATAAAGCAAATTCGATACTTGGATTCAGCATTACTGAAATCATGTTCTCTGGGACAGACGAAGATCTGAAACAAACAAGGGTAACCCAGCCTGGTATTTTCCTTCATTCAACAATACTGGCAGCAGTACTTGGTGATTCTTTCAAGCCGGCAATGGTTGCGGGTCACTCGCTTGGTGAGTTTTCTGCACTCGTTGCAGGAAAAGCTCTCTCATTCGAGGACGGCCTGCTGCTCGTTTCAAGAAGGGCTTCAGCGATGCAGAAAGCATGCGAAAAAACACCATCTGCTATGGCTGCAATCCTCGGTCTCGATGATAAAATCGTTGAAGAGGTCTGTGATTCAATTTCCGAGACTGTTGTGGCTGCTAATTATAATAGTCCAGGCCAGCTAGTAATATCAGGCTCAAACGAAGGTATTGACAGGGCAATTGAATTATTAAAAGCAAAAGGTGCAAAAAGGGCTCTCAAACTTGCTGTTGGAGGCGCTTTTCATTCGCCACTTATGGAACCTGCTAGGCTTGAGCTTGAGGAAGCAATAAAAAATACTAGCTTCAAAAAACCAATTTGCCCAATTTACCAGAACGTAAATGCTAAACCTTCAACAGATCCGGATACAATCAAGGCTAATCTTGTCCTTCAGCTTACGTCACCGGTACGCTGGACACAGACAGTCATCAATATGATCGCTGACGGCGCATCGTCATTCACCGAAGTCGGCCCCGGGTGCGTTTTGTCAGGGCTTATCAGGAAGGTCAACAAAGATATACCAGCTGAAGCAGCAAGTTTAATTTGAAAATTTGATTTTTGAATTTGAAAATTTGAAAATTGTAGGTAATGTAGTTTGAAGGAGCAAGGCAATCTTTACAACCTTTACAACCTACAACCTTCAATTTTTACAACCCATACAACCTTACAACATCTTCATAATAACACCTTTGTGATTACGTCCGTCGATCATAATCTCAAGTGATTCCTTCATGCGAACATGCCTTATCCGGTTATTTTCAAAAACAGGTTGGAGATTATTGAGGTACTCAACATCATAATATCCTTCATTTATGAAAGGATTAATTGTGAAGTAGCCGACCCTGAATGATGTAAGATTCTGGAAAAAATGCGTTCCCTGGCTTGGATCTATCCTGTAATTTTTTAAACCCGATTCGATAATTATTCTAACAGCTGATATTTGGTGCCACTTTACAGGAATACCTAACCATGGGTCTGTTGAGCCCCATCTACCCGGCCCTATAAGTACATAACCCTTTCCGCTTTTGGAAAATTCTGAGTTAAGATTTTCTATTTCAACAGCCAGTATCTTGTTGTTTGCCGGATTGAAACTATCAGGCTTTACATAGACTATGTCTGTTATTCCTTTGAATATACCATTTCCCAATGCTGATTCAGAGTATATTATAGTATCTTCTTTTTTAATGTGTTGCAGGTTAATGCTCTGTGTCTCTTCAGTGTGTACAATTGGTCTTAGTTGTAAAAAATTAAAGATCCTTGGACTGCCTGCCGGTGTTTCGAGATTTGCGGCAAACTCTACCTCAATGGGATTATTCATCTCCTTCTGGCCTATCTCAAGCAATGTATTTAGGATGTCGGCAAGCGGAAAGGTCTTATGCTGAAGAATGTTAGCGAAAGTTATAACCCTTGGACCAGGGTGTATTATACCATCGCGAAGCATATTGTTGGTTCTGTCATAAGTTGAAGCAACATACCGTAGAGCTGCATCGTTCCTAAGATCTTTTAGATCTACCCTCAGAATATTTACTCCATCATCGGTCGATGGCACGAAGCTGCTTAGATTGAGGTCAAGAGCACGGAAAACCTTCTGCGTGTCTCTAAGAGCAGTTTCAGGTGATGAAAGCTGAAGTATCTTTTTGGGGAATTTTGGTGAAAATCTCAAAGCCTGGCCACCCTCTACAATCAATTTTCCGAGACCGAACGCCAGGTTCACAATGCCATCCTCGGCTTTTTCTGAGCCTATCGGATAGTAATTTATGGAACGTGCAACCCCTGAGAGAGTCGGATAGAATATCTCCCCATGTTTGTTCCCGCATACCTCCTGGAGAATAATCCCCATCTTTTCCTCGTCAATAACATTCGAGGTAGCTGTCATATATGCTTTACTTGCTTTATAATAGACAGAGGCGTAAACTTCTTTGATGGCATCTGATAATAACTTTACCATTAGTTTATTATCAGTAACCCTGGGGATCATGTATGTTGAATAAACACCAGCAAATGGCTGGTAATGAGAGTCTTCAAGTTTACTTGACGATCTTACTGCAAGAGGCACATTTCTTGAAACAGCAAGGAATGCATAGAAATCCTGGTAAACATGGCTGGGGAGTTCGGCATTAAGGAACCTGTTAAGTATTTCTTCATCGGAGCGATCAGACAAAGCTACCGCGTACAGGTTATTATTTTCCATAAACTCATCGAAGATGTCTGTACTCAGAACAACTGTTCTTGGTATTGTAATTAGAACATCCGGAAACTTATTAAAAAGCTTATTATTCTTTATTATCCTGTTTATAAAAGCCAGGCCCCTTGCTTTACCTCCGATTGAACCATCACCAATTCTTGAGAATGTCTGGTATTCATCAAAACTTGTCTTGTCGAATTTTGCAATTATGCCGCGCCCCTTCCCGAAACGGAAACTTGAGATAGCCACATAAAGGAACCTCCGCATCTCATCCATTGTCTCAAAATCCTCTTTCCGGATGTATTTGAACATCTGGGCAACAGGGAACAATGCTCTTGCATTAAGCCATTTTGAGAAATGATTTCTATGAGCATGGTATTCAATAGTATTATCAGGTATTGTAAGTAGTTTCTGTTGAAGACTCTGAAGGTCAGTTGCAATAGCTATTGGCTCTAGCGTGTCGGGGTTCCTGAACACAAACGGACCAAAAGCAAGGTTCTGTATAACGAAGTTTCTTAATTCGAGTGAAAGTGATTTTGAATATTTGAAAATAAAACCTGCTCCCATTTCTTCAGCCGATTTCCTGTGCAATTCATTCGATGACTGCAAAAGGAAAGGAACGTTATCATCATCGGCCATTACAACCTTACAGAGTTCTATTCCTGCATTTTCATCCTGCTGGTTATTTCTTTTATAGCTGATATCTGATATAATACCAAGAACGTTGTATTTATATTTTTTATAAAGGGCCAGGGCATCGTCAAAATTGTTTGCGAGAAGAATTTTTGGTCTTCCCCTCATTATAAGCATTCGTTGGTGTTCATTGAGCGCTTCACGCTGAAAATCTATCGATTGAAGAAGTATGATCCTGTATATGTTTGGGAGATAGACAGAGATATAACGAATTGAATTTTCAATAAGAATTATGGCCTGAACGCCAATATGTTCAATGTCGTAATCGGCATTCATCTTATCCTCAAGCAGTTTAATTATTGCCAGTATAAGGGATGCATCACCGAGCCAGCAAAAAACATAGTCAATTGCACTAAGATCCTCTCCTTCAAGGCGCATTGATACTTCCCTTGAAAAATATGTCAAAACAACTATCGGGATATCCGCATATTTTGATTTTATTCTCTTTGCCAGGCCAAATACATCAGTGCCTTTCAGACTAAGCATCGAAATAACAAGATCGACATTCCCTTCACTGAGGATATTGAATGCATCTTCCGCATTATCGGTCTGAACAAACGATGGCGGATCTCTCAGGTTCAAAGAAGCATACTCATTGAATATCTGTTCATCAATCCTTCCATCCTCTTCAAGCATGTAATTATCATAGTTGCTGCATATTATCAATACCCTGTGTATTCGTTTCTGCATCAGTAGATCGAATGAAGTATCTGTAAAATCGTATTTCTGCAGATCTGGTACTCCTTCAATGATAGTCATACAACACTTTTTAGATTCTACCTGAGATATAGGCAATACTTTTTTTACCATCCATCCTGACATTTACAGGATTATCTAGTCTTATGTGAGTAAAGTATTCCCCTTTTTCAACAGGTTCAACTGAACAAAGTTTCTCCCACTTAATAAAGCCACCATCAACACCCTGATTAACTGAAAAATATCCTACGTTCATTGATGTCACATTATGAAAGAAGTGTGATCCCAATGAGGCATCAAGGAATTTTCCATGGATATTGACCTCAACAATTATTTTGGCATTTGTTATCTGCGACCAGACGACAGGTATCCCAAGCAGATGGTCTCTGGTGCCCCAGCGACCGGGGCCGATGAGAATGTATTTTCGTTTTTCCTTAACCATCTTCTCGTTCATTTTGCTGATCTCGCTGGCCATAGCATTTGAGTTTTTCGCGCTGAATTTTTCAGGCTCTGCAAAGATTATGTCAGTAAGATTATCAATGATCCCATTCCCCATACTCTTTTTGGTGAGCATAATGAGATCATCCTTGTTTATTTCTCCGGGATCAATAGAATAACCTGCTCCGCTACCCACAAGAGGCTTAATCTGCAGAAGATAAAATGAAGCATTACCAGCATCATCCTTTGTAAGGTCGACGGCAAATTCAATTTCTACCGGGGTCCCTATAGCTTCTTCGACAATCTCGAGAATAAGTTTAACTGTTGATGCGAGCGGGATATATTCATATTTAAGGATGTTGGCAAAATTAACGATCCTTGGGCCAGGCTTATCGAGGCCAGGTGTAATCATATCATTATCAGGACTAAGGACAGAAGCACAGTGGTTTAAAGTCCCATGATGTTCTGCAACAGCAATATCAAGCATTGCAAGACCTGCGTTCTCACCTTGCAAAAGATCTGGTTGATTTTTTGACAGGTCAACTGCATAAAACTTTACCTGACTGTATTTATAGATATCTTTTTGCGAAACAACATCGAGTGAAGGGTAAGATGGTGAGAACCTGAATGCATTTTCACCTTCAACGACGTACTGACCCAGTCCAAGAGCAACAATTGCAACACCGTCTTCAGGAGTCATATGTGAAACGGGGTAAAAGTTAAATGATTGTGCAGTACCGCTAATATGAGGATAGAACACATTTTCATACTGGTTGCCAACTACGGTCTGCAAAACCACTGCCATCTTTTCAAGTTCAATCTTAATATTGATTGCTTCAAAGAATCTTCTTGATTCAGGCGAATAAATTGAACAGAATACAAGCTTAATTGCATTTGTAAGCTGTTTCATTCTTATTTCCTGATCAGGATGATTGTTAGGAAGAAGGTATGTTCCGAAAACTCCCGAAAATGGCTGTGTTGCTGAATCTTCAAAAAGACTTGATGATCTGACTGCCAGAGGTTTTATAAGTTGTTTTGTCAAAACTCTGAGCTTCTTTTCAAGAGTATAGCTTAAGCTTCCTTCAATGAATAGCTTCTGTAATTCTCTGAATTCAAGATTCTTGGTAACCTTCTCCCAAAGGTGGTTCCGGTCCATGAACAAATCGAACTCTTCTGTTCCAATAATAAGGGTGACAGGTGATTTTATCCTGATGCCCTGTATGAGCCTGCCCAATTCAAAACTGTAGAGCAGAGTATTTATAAATGCCAGTCCACGCCCCTTGCCACCAAGAGAACCACTTGCAAGGCCAACAACATTTGTATCATCAAGAATTGCATTCTCCTCGAAATTTACGACCTTACCCCTGTTCAATTCCCTGCGCCTCTGTCTTATAAGGGCCACAAGGAACTCTCGCATATCCTTAATACTTTTGAAATCAGCAACAGTCATCGGTCCAATCATCCTTGCAATCTTTACCTCTCCCCTCGACATAAGCCAGAGAGAGAAATGGTTTTTCATCGCGTGATATAAAAGTGAATCCTCGGGAACTGTCTGGAGTATTTCCTCAAACTCCTTCATTGATTTGGCAACTGCTATCTGTCCTCCTTTTTTGTCACGATAAACAAAATGACCAAAGCCAAGGTAATAGTTAATGAATGATTTAAGATCCTGTAACAGGCTTTCAGAATTCTTATTTATAAAGTTTGCCTTAAGCTCAAATGCATATTTTGAATTCTCACGATCAGAGGATTGTAATACTGCCGGGAGATTTGGCAGATCATTCTTGATCTGTTTTATCAGATCATATCCGGCCAAATTATCTTTCGTTCCATTCCTTGGAAATCTCATATCAGAGATTATACAAAGCAGGTTATCCCTGTACTTTTTATAGATCTCAAGCGCTGATTCATAATCTGACGCAAGGAGAATCTTCGGACGCGCTTTTAGTTTGAGAATTTTGTTCAGCTCATCTGTTGATACATCTTCAACAAGGCTTTTTGTCTGGTCCATCACGAGCCTGTAAAGCAGGGGAAGATAATTTGAGTAATACTTTGCTGAATCCTCCACAAGCATAATGATCCTTATAAGACCCTTTCTTGTATCGTTGTCTGCGTTGACCTTGTCTTCAAGAAGGCTCACCATCGTAAAAAAAACATTTGATTCACCTGTCCAGACAAAGAAATTGTCGAAACGAACCCCCAGCTTTCTCTGCTCTTTCACAAACGGAACATCATAAGCATTGTTGAGAAGAAGGAATGTAGGAATGTAAGGATACTGATCTTTTATCTTTTTACAAAGTTGAAGCTGGCTTTCCTTTTCGACACCAACCATAATTATTATTAGATCATAGTGTCGTGATTTAAGTTTGTTAAGAGTTTCTTCCTCTCCGGACACCCCTGTGAGGCGGGGAACTGAGGCCGCAAGGTTCATCTGGGCATACTCACCAAGCATAAGATCTGAGAACCTGCCTTCGCCCTCGATCGAATATGCGTCATAAAGGTTTGCCACAAGAAGAATTTCCCTTACCCTGAATGGCATCAGATCGTGGAATATGTCTCTTTCCCTGTTGTTCCTGTCAATAAACTTCTGGAGAAGCTTTCTTTCTGATACTTCGGTGGCAGAATCATCTTCAGTTCTGGGGCTGATTATATCCCTTGCTTTGTAACTATTGATATATCCAGTTATTATATTGGCGATATTCTGGATTAGATCCCTTTCCTCCTTAAGAAAAGGACCTTCATGTTCATCTTTAAAATTGTTGGTATAGAAAACCTCAATTAATCCTTCATTGCCATCGATTGTTGTGAATTCCTGGCTCATCCGCCATGCTGTTTCAGAAAAATCTGAAGTAACAAATTCCTTGCCCATAAACCTTATACGGGCAACAGTATAATCGGGATATTGCCATGCTGCGGGAAGGAGAAGAACGATCTGGTGAAGAGATTGATCAATTGGCTTGCCTTCTTTAAGAATGGCTGTAGTCCGATTAATGCATGCAAGCTCCTTCAGCCTCTCCTGTTGTTCATGGAGCAGTCTGCCATAATCAATATTGCTCTTTGTTTGATCTTCCATCATCTGGGTTAAAGTAGTAAATTTATTCTACTTCCCACACGTTTCCGCTCATTAGAAGGTCATCCATTGACCTTATCGATGAAGAAGCCTTCACTGCTGCTATCTGGTTTGCTACTGCATTTTCGTAAGTTTCTGATTGTACAGCCCTTATTATTCCAAGTGCAACAGGATAATCGGGATACTTCATATTGGCCAGCATGTAATGAATCCCGGGGTTTTCCTCATGAGCATCATGCACCAGGATATCATCAACAGTGATGCCATTTTCACCAATATTGACCACCTTCAATTTAAGTCCTTCAAGAACAAGTCCCTTCTCGTTATTCTTACCAAATAACATCTTCTCACCATGTCTTAGAATAATTGTTCTCTCTTCTTTCACTTCCTTAGCAGTGATCCCTTCATGAATGGCATCATTAAAAATGACACAGTTTTGAAGAATTTCAATAACTGAGGTGCCCTTATGCTTCTCAGCCTTAATACATATTTCAGTTGACAATGGAACATTCACATCAATTGTTCTTGCAAAGAATTTGCCTCTTGCCCCAATTACAAGTTCACCTGGTGAAAAAGGTTCTTCAATTGAGCCGAAGGGTGATGTTTTTGTGACCGTACCTCTCTGTGATGTAGGTGAATACTGACCTTTCGTAAGACCGTAAATCTCATTATTGAAAAGAATAATGTTAATATCAATGTTGCGTCTTATCGCGTGAATAAAATGATTCCCTCCGATTGCAAGAGCATCACCATCACCGGTCATCTCCCATACAGAAAGTTCAGGATTTGCTGTTTTCACACCGGTTGCAATAGCGGCTGCACGTCCATGTATGCTATGAAAACCATAAGTATTCATATAATACGGAAACCTCGAAGAACAGCCTATCCCTGATATGAAAGCAAATTTTTCCCGTGGAATATCAAGTTCTGCAAGGGCGCGTTGAACAGCATTAAGCACTGAATGATCGCCGCAACCCGGGCACCATCTTACCTCCTGGTCGCTCTTAAAATCTTTCGGAGCAGGTTTCTGAACTGCATCAGCCATGTTTCATCCCTCCAGTATTTTTACACATTTTTCTTTAATTTCTCTTACAGTAAAAGGACTTCCCTGTACTTTGTTGCATTGCTCATAGGTAAACTCCTGGTGTTTCATTCGCAGATAATCTGCAAATTGCCCAAGGTTAAGCTCGCAAACAACTATCTTCCTGAATTTTCTGAAGATATCCTTAACATTTCCAGGCAATGGATTGATATAATTGAAATTGACAAGACTTACCTCTCTGCCTTCATGCTGTAATTCGCGCACTGCGGTCATAAGGTAACCAAATGATCCTCCCCAACCGACAACAAGAAGATCACCTGATGATTTACCATATACCTCAAGGTCAGGCGCTTCAATCTTTTCAACTTTTGCGGCTCTTGTATTTACCATCAGCTCATGGTTTTCAGGCAGGTATGATACATTCCCTTTGTAGGTCTTTTCAAGACCTCCAATCCTGTGTTCCAAACCCGGAGTACCAGGTATAGCCCATGATCTGATAAGTGTGGTTTCATCACGTTTATAAGGCAGGAATGGTATGTCGCTACTTTTTGCAAAAGGTGGTTTTATTGAAGGAAGATCCTTCATTGAAGGTATTTTCCATGGTTCTGTTCCGTTTGCCAGATAACTATCAGAAAGGAGCAAAACCGGAGTCATGTGTTCAAGTGCAATCCTGGCAGCTTCGAAAGCATAACTGAAACAATTTGATGGAGTACTGGAGGCGAGTACAACAATGGGGCATTCTCCATTTCTGCCATAAAGAGCCTGCATAAGGTCTGCCTGTTCTGTTTTTGTGGGAAGACCTGTTGAAGGGCCACCTCTCTGTACATTAATAATGACAATAGGCAATTCAGCCATTACTGCCAGACCGATAGCTTCTGATTTAAGTGCAAGCCCTGGCCCTGAAGTTGAAGTAACAGCAAGGTTACCTGCAAAGCTTGCCCCCAATGAAGTGCAAATACCAGCTATTTCATCCTCAGCCTGGAAACTAATCACACCAAGATCTTTCCTTGCTGATAACTCTTCCAGAATTCCTGTTGCAGGGGTTATGGGATAAGAACCGATGAAAAGGTTTAGCTTAGCTTTCTCTGCCGCAGCAATAAGGCCCCATGCTGTTGCGGTATTGCCTGATATATTCCTGTACATTCCCTTTGGAATATTGGCAGGAGAAACATGGTAAACAGGCCTTAGAGCCTCTATTGTTTCAGCATAATAATATCCGGCTCGAAGAGCTATCTTATTGGCTTCGGCAAGGATTGGTTTGTTGCCGAATTTCTTATTAAAAAAATCTTCAGTGTACTTCAGCTTCCGGTCAAAAAGCCAGAAGACCATACCAAGAGCGAACATGTTTTTTGTTCTTACCACAGATTTCTGATCAAGCCCCAGGTCTTTCAGAGCTTCTCTAACCATTGTTGAGATTGGTGCAGCGATTATGTTATTATCCTGAAGATTCTCCTCCTTCAGCGGATCTTTCAGATAACCGGCTTTCTCAATATTTTTCTCAGTGAAATTTGATTCATCATATATAATAGTGCCGCCGGGTTTAATCCACTTTGCATTGGCTTTCAGTGCAGCAGGGTTCATTGCAACAAGAACATCGGCGTAATCACCCGGGGTATTAACTTCTGAATGACCCAAATGAACCTGGAAGCCTGAGACTCCTCCTACCATACCTGAAGGAGCGCGGATTTCAGCAGGATAATCGGGAAAAGTAGACAGGTCATTTCCAAATATTGCAGCTGT
>DATALD010000046.1:0-2842 GCA_036261255.1 Bacteroidales bacterium | reverse complement strand
CCTATCCTCTGCACACTGACCAGAAAAATATTTTCAAATATAACTTTGAAGGTAGATTCAGGTTGCAGGCTTGAAGCTCTCAAAACCATAGGAAATAGAAACGACTGCTGTGAATTTCTGATCAGAGCAGCATAATATTTTCTTTCACTTTCTTTAATCCAGGTCCTGAACTTCTATCCTATCTGTCGCGAATCTCTTTTTATGATATATCTTCTGTTTTCCTTTATCCCTTATTTTTAAATCAGAATTCATTTTCAGGACAAAAATTTTCAGGTTAAAAAAATGATAAATGGAATTATATGGAGTCGTCTTATGGCGATTTCATGCATGAGATAACTCTGATTCCATGAGAAGTGATGTCAAACAGGGAATATTTGACAGGTACCGGCGTGTTTCTCATTTTTTCAATATAGAGATACTGTTTTGTTTTTCCGGAATTGAAATTCTCCTGTGTTATGAGCCTCATCAGGCCAAAGACCATATAACCGGTAAGCTTCTGGGTCAGGTTGTAAGAGTCCTCGTCCATAATGAAAAGGCTTGTACATCCGTTTTTCAGGAGGATAATGCTTATAGAACTGAACTCATCCGCAAACTCCCTAATATCATGATTTATAGCCATTACCCCGATGTTGTCAATGACCACAACATCAACTTCCGAAGACATGGAACTTAAGTACTCGATTATATCCGTATCCACGGCACAGAGCCCTTTTCCGAATTTAGAGACGCTTTTAATTTTGTTAATTTTGTCTTCGAATATGTTTCTGATACTGAGTTGCCCTTTTGCAATGAAAGGCTCAAGGTCAAGCTTGAGGCTGCGTGCCTGAGCGAGTACATCGTCAGTGAGCTCTCTGGTAAGAACAAGTATGCATTTTCTGCCGTCCTGGCAGCTCTTATGAAGGAAGTGAAGCCCGAGAATAGTTTTTCCTGAACCAGGAGGCCCGGTAACAAGAATGCTCTTTCCTTTAGGATACCCTCCCGCCATCAATAAATCCAATCCATCCACTCCGGTAGGCAAATTTTCCATATTATCACATCTTTAGTCACGACAAATATATTTTAAATGCGAATAGCCTGAATTAATCGAATATTCTTAAATTGAGTACAAATGAATTTTCTCTTTCAACATAATTGTCTTAACTACTTTATAGTGTTATCGTTTATCAATTACCTTTGTAAAAAACGAAGACATTCCAGCTTAGTTTATTGAATAGCTCCAAAAAAACAAGGAAACTGTCCCTGTTACAAAAGAAGAATTAGAGTTTTAAACCTGGTTGAAGGATGAGAGTCCGAACTCCACATTTCGCAATAAAGAATCCTGAAAATGTGAAAATAGAAGTTGACAAATAACAACGAATTATCATAGCCTCGATTCCGCATTGGGAACTTTCAGAAATAATTATATATGATGGTTTGGAAACATATAATAAATAATTTGTGCAGTTTACCTGCCGATGTAAAGTAGATCAAAAAACAGCTTAAATTTGGATCAAATTAAGAGCTGATCCAAAAACTCGAGGATGGGGAATAAAAACGATCTTTCTTGATAAGATGTTGCTGTCATAGCCCGCAGGGACAACGACCATGTACACTTGATACTGGCTTAAGTTAGTGTGATATATAATACATGCAAAAAATATTTAATCAATAATGTTCAGCCATACATCTGATATATAAATACACTATGAATAGACCCTGCAATAAAATGTTTGTGCAATTATGTATCGTACGTAAGAAATTGTCACGGAGCTCACCTACAGATCGTCTCCTGGGCTGCGGGTATTGATTCCCCTGCAACTCACAAGATCTATTTGCTGACATCTACTGTCATTGATCACCATAAGACATCAGTTATTCACTGTCATTGTCCTGGTCTAAGGTCAAATAAGAGTATGAGTGGCGAACGTGGATATAAACATCAAAGTCGAGATCCCGGAAAGTGGAAAAAACAATAGCATGATCCTGAATTTGCGGCTTCAAAGTAAGCTGGGGACTTTGTATGATAAGCGATGAAGAGATGAAGTCCGGGAATATTTTGAATCTGTTGTGGAAATTTGGGTTCCCGGCGGTTGTGGGGGTTGTTACTGCTGGCTTTCAGGAAATAATCGACTGCTTTTTTATAGGAAATGTAATCGGAGGTTGTGGTCTTGCAGGGATTACCCTTGCCTCTCCTCTTTACGTAGCGATAATTGCAATTGGTTTACTTATCGGGGTCGGTTCTTCCAGTCTCACAGCCCTGGAACTTGGCAAGGGAAATACGAAGGAAGCCCTGGACATCGCTCACAATGCTTTTCTCTTATGCCTTCTTGCAGGATCCATTTTGACCATAGGCGGTTTAGTCTTTTGTGAAACCTCTATCAGCCTGCTCGGAACCAGCGGACCAGCCCTTACTTTTGCTCATGAGTATCTGACAATCATCTTCATTGGTTCGATTTTTATGGTCATTTCTCTTGCCCTTGATCCCCTTGTAAGAAATGACGGAAACCCAAAGCTCTGCATGAAAATAATGGTTGCAGCATTAGTTGCACATATTGTATTTAACTATCTTTTTGTCATGCGTTTGGGCATGGGAATGGCAGGAGCTGCCGGTGCGACAGTTATTTCCTTTGCCCTGCCTTCAGTATTGCTAATGCATTACCTTTTTGGAAGCAAGGCAAAGTTGAGACTCAGGCTTAAAGCTATTCGATTCAAAATCGAGACTTCGATGCAAATTCTTCAAGCAGGTCTTCCATCCTTCGCAGTGCAGTTATCACTGGCTCTTTCGCTCTTCGCCCAAAATTATATGCTGCTCAGATACGGTTCTGAGCTTGCGGTCTCGGCTTATGGTATAATAGGGTATGTC
>DATALD010000106.1:0-38968 GCA_036261255.1 Bacteroidales bacterium | reverse complement strand
CTAATAGCTGAAAAGATGTGCCAGGAAGGTGAATCATGGAGAATAAGGTTTACCTGGGAACCAGAATACTTAAGTTTTGAGAATGTACTTGATGCTGCTGGACATGTGCCTCTTCCTCCGTATATTGATAGAAGTGACAATAAATCGGACGAAACTGATTACCAGACTATATATTCAAGAATCAATGGATCAGTTGCTGCTCCTACTGCCGGTCTTCATTTTACGAATAATGTTCTTGAAGCCTTAGAAAAAAAGAATATCACAAGAAAGGATATCACACTTCACGTTGGAGCCGGAACATTTAAGCCAGTTAAAACATCGAATGCTGCCGAGCATGAGATGCATTGCGAGCATTTCGTAGTGTCAAGGGAAACAGTTGAAAACCTTATGTCACACAAAGGCAGAATCATTGCCGTTGGAACAACGTCTGTTAGGACAATTGAAAGCTTGTACTGGATCGGCGCCAGACTCATAAAAGATCCTCTGAATCTTTCTTTCTCCCTTGGGCAATGGGAACCATATCTTATGGAATCGGATATTACGGAGAATGAATCTCTTATGGCAATTTGTAAGTACATGGAAGAAAATAAATTATTATATTTGCATTCTTCTACAAGTATAATGATTATACCTGGGTATTCTTTCAGGATGACAAATGGCATTATTACAAACTTTCATCAGCCAAAGAGTACTCTTTTATTGCTCATTTCAGCATGGATTGGTGACGAGTGGAAGAATATTTATAAGTATGCTTTAGACAATCGTTTCAGATTTCTAAGCTATGGTGACAGTTCAATTTTATTTCGGAAAAACCGGGATGATTAGTGAATAACAAAACAATTAGTCTTAAATTTGCTTGGGTTTGACTAAAATTTACAATTATATGAATGAAAATAAACTAATGCAGCAGGTTGTTGCTATATTTTCTGTTTTCATGGTTTTTTTCTATGTAGGGGTAGGTCTGTTTTTTCTATTTTTCTTTGAAAGGAGCACCATAGATAAACCTATGAAAGTGATAATAGGAATCACCTTTCTGATTTATGGCATATACAGGATTTTTAAAACATATACTCAAATAGTAGAGGCTTTTTCAAGAAAGAACAAAATTAATAGCGAATACCCCAGAAGAAAAATATGAGATCTTTTTCAATATACAATATCCTCTGGCACAGACTTTGAATATGGTTTATTCAGAAACAAATGATAAACCATCATCAAATTTTTAGAACTATGAATAGCATTCGATTTATCCAAAATTTTATTATTATTGCGGACAGTAATAAAAACAATCTCAAAAAAGACAAAGTGACAACCAGGTTGAGGCGCAACTACTTGAATTACATCGTATATCTTTTCGCCGGGCTTATGCTTTTTTTCAGTTCATGTAACATGATGGGAAAAAGAGCAACTGACGAGACTCCCACAAGAGGAAATATCAAAATAACTGTAGACGAATCTTTTGAGCCTATAATAGAAACTTCTGTTTTCACATTTATGCATCTTTATACTGGCGCTACAATTACGCCACAGTACAAACCAGAAGTAGATGTAATAAATGATTTCATGAATGACTCTGTTGATGTAATAGTAACAAGCAAAAAGCTTACTGATTACCAGATTCAATTTCTTCGTGATACCCAGGTTATAGCAAGAACATCGACTTACGCGTATGATGCCCTGGTTCTGGTTACTAATAACGAAAACAAGGATACTCTTCTGAAATACGATACAGTCAGAGATATCTTTAAAGGTGACATAACAAAATGGAATCAGATAAACAAGGACAATAAATTTGGCGATATCAGGGTTATTTTTGATAACAACAAATCTGGTAATGTCCGTTATTTTAAGGAACATTTTGATATTGACTCACTTGGCAGTAACTTTTTTGCAGTTAACAGCAATCCGGAAGTAATTGATTTTGTCTCAAGGAATAAGGATGCTCTCGGAATTATAAGTGTTAACTGGATTAGTGACAAGGATGATTCTATTGCCCGGAGTTATCTAAGTAAGATTAATGTTGTGGCTGTCTCACATCAATTCAATGATGATGGCTATTACTATCCTCCCCAGCAAGGCTTCATCTACGACAAATCGTATCCATTTGTCCGTGAGGTATACCTGATATCACGTGAATCATTTACAGGTCTTGGATCAGGTTTTATTCAATGGGCTTGTGCCGAGCAGGGGCAACGAATAGTACAGAAATCAGGACTTCTTCCTGCAACAATGCCCATAAGGCTTGTACAAATGAGGGACTAAATGAAGGAATGTATATATAACTGAAATACAAATTTTGAGAACTATGAAACGATTACTATTAAGTCCGGCTTTATTGCTGGTTGTATTGTTCGCACTTTCGTCAATTTCAAATGCTCAGGATCTGAATTCCGCAATTCAGCTGACAAAGAGTGAACAATATGATAAAGCTGGAGCGATCTTCGAGCAATTAACAAAGAGCGAACCAGCAAACGGTAAAGTGTACTTTTATCTAGGTGAAAATATTCTTGCCGATTATTATTCAGATACAATTT
Organism: Bacteroidales bacterium; assembly: GCA_036261255.1. GTDB lineage: Bacteria > Bacteroidota > Bacteroidia > Bacteroidales > VadinHA17 > LD21. The sequence continues at coordinate 36,434 of DATALD010000106.1, read as the reverse complement.
CAAATTCACTCACAGTAGTAGTACAACAAGCCAAGGGTGCGTTTCAGAAAGGCGCCGAAGTTGCACCAAACGATCCTCTTAACTATATAGGACTTGCCAAAATAGCTCTTCTTCAGGATGATGAAAAAACAGCCGAAGAAATGAGAACCAAAGCTAAGAGTTTCCTTTTACCATATAAAAAAGTTGGCAAGAAGATGACCCCTCCTGCCCCGGAATATGCTTTTACACTTGCAAAAATAGCAGAGTCATACATCTATGATGGTCAAATTGATACAGCAAAAGCTCTACCGTTATTGAGGGAAGCATTGAAGATTGATAATAAGAATAGTGAGATATACCTTATCGCAGGTGATATTTACAATGTAATGAAGGATTTGTCGAAAGCTGTTGCATACTATGGTGAGGCTGAATACTATGATCCCCAGTCACCAACTGCTGCAATGAAAAGGGGTAATATTTATGTGAAAGCCCGCGCATTCACTGCTGCAGCACCATATTTTGAAACAGCTATTGAGCTTAATCCAAATTTTGCACCTGCATATCGCGAACTTGGCCAACTCTATATGACAAGTGGCGCGTATGAGAAAGCTAAGACGTATTTTGAAAAATACCTTGAACTGACTGCAGGCAATATTCCGGCAAAAAGTAGGTATGTAAATGCTTTGTTTGGTGCAAAAGACTATGAAGGTGTTATAAAAAATGTTGAAGAGATCTTCAAAGTTGACCAGTCAAAGACATATATGAACCGTATTGCCGGTTATTCATCGTTTGAAAAAGAACCACCTGATTATAACCAGGCTCTTGCTTATATGGACAAGCTTTTTGCAAATCTCGATCCGAAGAGCATAATATGGAAAGACTACCTCTATCTTGCAAGGATTCTTATTAAAAAGAATGCTGATTATACAAAGAGAATTGATGAGCTTAATTCTCTCAAACAACAACTTGAGAAAGAAAGAGGAAAATCATCAACAGCAAATGCTGCTGAAAGAGCAAAAAGTAAAACAGTTCAGGATAATCTTGCAAAACAGATATCTGATCTTGAGTCAAAAATTGCAAGCGCTGACACTGAACTCGACAGGGCTTTCGAAGCTTATGGAAAATTAATTGAAATGAAACCTGATAAGATTTATATGACTGAGGTGGGAAACCAGTACTATGCTTTCAGGAGATACAATGACGCTGCTAAGTTTTTCACAAAAATCCTTGATCCTTCAAAAGATAATACTGACGATCTGATGAAAATCGGACGCGCTTACTATACTGGTGAAAACCTGAAAGCAGCTGATTCAGTTTTCAGTGCAATAATAAAGACGAAGCCAGATTATATCCCTGCTTATAGTATGCTTGCTTCCACTTATGCAAAAATGGATCCTGACATTAAACGTGGCGCTGCAAAACCCAAATTCCAGAAAGTACTGGAGGCTGCCCAGAAAGATTCTATTGCAAATGCAGGTGCAATGATGGACGCTCTTATTTATTTAAGCGCAAACAGTGTTGCCAATGAGAATTATAGCAATGCAAGAGAATACTATAACCGGATGGTTAATTTAAGTGACAATAAGGACTATAAGACGCGTGGTTTGAATGGGCTTGCAAATATTGAAATAGAATCAGCAAGAAAAGAGAAGACCAATGAAGGAATTCTTGCTTATATTCAGAAAGCCCGTGAATACTACAATAAAGCGCTGGCCCTTGATCCAAACGGTTCGGCAAAAGCACAGCTTGCCTGGATAGCAGAATATGAGAGAGATGTCAAGAAGGGAATCAATCCGAATGAGATAAGGGGAACAATTAAGAATTCTGGCGGTCAGCCTATTGCATATGCATCTGTCAGGGTTAAGGACACAGCCGCTGAAATTATGAGTGATCAGAAGGGCCAATACAGGTTTGAAATACCCGCAAGTTCCGAAACACTTTTAGTAAGTGCAAAAGGATACAAAACAGTTGAAGTTCCTGTCACAAAATCAAGAGTTTACGATGTAACTCTTGAACAGTAAAAAGGGTGAATTATTAAATAATTGCAAACAGATTAATTGCATAAAAAAAGTTAATAAAATCAAAAAATTAATTATTCAAAGTATATATTTGCAAATCATTAAAAATCTTAAACCTAAACAAACTGATAAAAATGAGTAAACAAGGAAGTGCTTTCAAAGATGCGTTGCAGAACGTTTTTGCAACAAGTGCTATTTTAATAGCTTTTATCGTTTCCTATCTTTTGTTCGAGAACATCATGGGAAATCCTGTGAACTTCGTAGAAGGAAACCCCAAAGGTCATGCATTGGAGGGAAATTATCTGGGAATCATTTATAAAGGTGGTTACATTGTTCCTGTTCTTATGACATGTGTATTGGTTCTTATTATTTTCATTTTCGAAAGATCAATCACACTCTCAAGAGCAAAAGGGAAAGGCAGATTAAATTCATTCGTCAGCAAACTCCAGGGCTTACTTCAGCAGGACAAAGTTGAAGAGGCTATCGAAGCTTGTGACAAGCAAAGAGGTTCACTCGCAAATGTTATGAAAGCTGGTTTGTCACGCTACCGCGATTTGCAGAAAGATCAAACACTTGAGAAAGATCAGAAGATACTTTCAATTCAGACAGCATTCGAAGAAGCTACAGCTCTTGAGCTGCCTATGCTTTCAAGAAACATGGTTATCTTCTCAACACTTGCATCTATCTCAGTGCTTATCGGACTTATCGGTACAGTGCTTGGTATGATCCGCGCATTCGGCGCTCTTGCACAGTCAGGCGCACCTGATGCACTTGCACTCTCTCAGGGTATTTCTGAAGCTCTTGTTAATACCGCATTTGGTATTACTGGTTCAACCCTGTCAATTATTGCTTTTAACTACTTCTCATCAACCATTGACTCATACACCTTTAAAATTGACGAAGCTGGATTCAGTCTTACCCAGAATTTCGCCGCTTCACTGAAAGAAAAATAGTATGAATTAATTGTTGGTTAATCATTTAAAAAATTAAAGATGCCAAAAATTAAATTACCAACAAAGTCACCACATATCGACATGACTCCGATGGTTGACCTCTTTTCAGTGATCCTGATATTCCTTATCCTCACTGCTACTATGAGGCAACCGGAACCGGCTCCTGTTGATACTCCATTTTCAATATCGGAAAAGCCAACACCCGATTTCAATATTTTCACAGTACTTGTATCGGCCGATGACAGGATATTTGTAAATTTTGATAATGGCGATGACACCATTTATAAAATCAGGCCTAAAGTGCTTGCAGAAATGGGTAAAAGGTATAATATCGAATTTACGGAAACTGAATTAAGAGAATTTGAAAAATACCCCTCACCAATTGGTCTTCCAATGGATAAGATGAAGGAATTCCTGAACAACAGGAACAATGAAGCCAGGATGGCCTTACAGACTGACGGTATTCCAATTGACTCTTTGAACAATCAGCTTGCCGATTGGGTACTTTTTGCAAGACAGCTTAATCCGAATATTGATATATCGATTAAAGGTGATGCCGAAACCAGCTTTCCAGCAGTAAAGAAAGTTCTGGATATTATGCAAAAGAGAAATGTGAACAAGTTCAACCTGATCACAAGTCTTGAAGCTGCAAAGATTAACCTTGAAGAAATACAACAGTGATATGGCAGAAATAATTCAAGAGGAAAAACAAAAGGGCGGCAAAAAGAAACCAAAGAAGCATGCGCCGCATATAGACATGACACCTATGGTTGACCTTATGTGTCTGCTTATCACATTCTTCATGCTTACGACGGCTTTCAGCAAGGCTAAGGTTATGGAAATTAACCTTCCAGAGAAAATCGATCCAACAAAGCAGGAAGCTCCGAAGATCTCTGCAAGCCGAACTATTAACCTCATCATTGGTCCTAATGACAAGATCTACTATTACGCCGGTAACGTTAAGGAAGAGCAGTATAATAATCTTCCTCCTCTTACTGAACTTGATTTTAGCGCTGGTGAAGGTGGTCTGAGATACTTCCTTCTCGAAAGAAACAGAACTCTTGCCAGAAGAATCAATGATTACAGGCAGGAAGTAAACAAGGGTACCTATGGTAAACTTGATCCTGATTCTGTTAACAAAGCTATTGCACAGCTTAAAAAAGACGATGACACAGGTCCTATCGTTCTTATTAAAGCCTATAAGGATTCGAAGTACGGAAACTTTGTCGATATTCTCGATGAGATGAATATCTGTGGAATTGCCCGTTATACGATTGTAGAAATTGCATGGTATGAAGAGAGAATGGTTGAAGCCGCAGCAGGCATTGCTACACAGGCCTCAACCAATTAACCGTAAACCTTTACAGAAATGGCAAAAGATAATATTAAAGCACCTGCCTTCGACGATATAGTATTTGCGTCGAGGAACAAGGAATACGGCGCCTACAGTTTGCGCAAAAAGTATAAACCAACTGTAATACTTGCGATCCTGATAGGGATACTGATTCTTAGTACCCTTATTATTGCACCATACTTAAATGCAAAAGCTAATGAGTCTGCAGCACGCAAAGAGAAAACAATAGAGATCGAAGCAAAGATGATGGAAGCCCCTGTGGATCAGGTTGCACCACCTCCTCCACCTCCACCGCCTCCACCTGCTGACATTGTTAGACAGGCTGCTTATGTTCCTCCTGTTGTTGTTGACTCAGTTAAACCGGAAGAAGAAGTACAGCTTCTGACAGCTGAAGAAGCAGAAGAGTATGTGACAAACACAGAAGTTGTGGATCAGCCAATTGAACAGATGGTAGAAGTACAGGAAGCTGAGCCTGAAGAGGTACCTTTCTATGTTGTTGAGGAAGAAGCAACATTCCCAGGCGGTCTTACTGCTCTTTACGATTATATCGGTAAGAATCTTCAATATCCACCTGAGGCTGTCGAAAACAACATTCAGGGTAAGGTTACTGTCAGGTTCTGTGTTACGTCTAAAGGCACAATAAACCAGATCAGCGTCCTGAAAGGAGTTGATGCTGCACTCGATGCAGAAGCAATGAGAGTTGTTTCAACTCTTCCTCCTTTCAAACCAGGAAAACAAGGTGGAAGACCTGTACCGGTTTGGTACATGCTGCCTATAACATTTAAACTTAATTGATTTTATATCAGGTATAGAAAGAGGGTGTCCTAAAAAGGCACCCTTTTTTTGGTTCCAGGTAATGGGTACTGGGTACTGGGACAACACACCCTAGTACCTCAAGTTGGCACCTGTGAATCACCTGGTAAGCTCTTTTTTCAATAGATCGACAAACCTGTCAATATCATCTTCTGTAGTATCCCAGCTTGTCATTAGCCTGTATTCGGATATTTCTTCATTCCATGGATAGAAAAAGAATTCTCTCTTGATCTTATCAGCAACCTTGTCGGGAATTATTATGAAAATTCCGTTTGATTGTACCGGTTGTGTTATCTTTAGCCCCTCAATTTCAGACAATTTAAGCTTCAGTCTGTTTGCCATCATGTTTGAGTGAGCAGCAAGATCTTTCCAAAGATCATTATTGAAATACGCAATGTACTGAGCAGCAATGAATCTCATTTTTGAAGCAAGTTGCATACCCTGCTTCCTGATATATTTAAAATTCGAGGAGAGCTCTGGTTTAAGGAAGCAAATAGCCTCACCAAACATCATCCCATTCTTAGCGCCTCCAAAAGAAAGGACATCAACACCCGCTTCGGTTGTAAAAGCCTTAAAAGGAAGGTTTAAAGTAATGGCGGCATTTGCTATCCTTGCGCCATCCATGTGAAGCAACATGCCATGTGAATGCGCGTAATGGGCCAGCTTCCTGATCTCTTCTACCGTGTAAACAGTACCCATTTCTGAAGCCTGGGTTATCGATATTACTTTTGGTTGTGAATGATGTTCAAAATCAAATCCATGCATGTGTCTCGCGATCAATGCAGGTGTTATCTTTCCGTCAGGGGTATCAACTGATAATATTTTACTGCCGGAATATCGTTCAGGTGCACCACACTCATCTGTATTAAGATGAGCTGTTGCTGCAGTTATTACCGAATTCCATGGCCTCATTACTCCTGTAAGTCCCAGTACATTAGCAGCTGTACCGGTGAAGACAAAAAAAGGTTCAGTTGCCGGCCCTAAATGCTCTCTGAATAATTCTATGGCCTTTTCAGTATACTTATCTCCACCATATCCCAGAGCATGACCTACGTTGGCTTCAGCAATTCCTTTGAGAATATCAGGGTGAACACCAGCATTGTTATCACTGGCAAAACCCCTCTTTATCAAACTACTTTCCATAAAAAATTAAATCAATTGATTTCGATACTGAATCTGTTATTTCTTTTTTTTCCTCGCAAAGTACAGCATTAAAAGACCGAAGACAAGCATCAACAAACCCATTATGATATTAACATTCATACCTAATGATTTCTGATACATCTCAGCATTGTTGCCTGTAATAAAGCCAAAAACAGATATTATCGCACCAATTATTGCGAACATTAACCCAATCGGTATTCTTATATCTACCATAATATTTCCTCCTACCAGAATAAAATCGTTAAAATTACTGCAATAGCTCCTACAATTACTGATAAACCTACAGGCCGTTGAATGAAAGGAATTGATTTATCGATGTGTTCCCTTGGAGTGAGAGAATACACCAGCCCTGTAAGTTCCGAATCATGTTTTTTCTGTCTTGTAACAAGGCTGAGCGTGACCGTAATAACAGCACTCGTTGTGAAGGCAATAATTGCAGTCCAGAAGTTTTGGGCCATCTCAACAGGGTAAGTGTGCAAGGTTGCAATCCATCCACCTTTGAAGAGTGTTGATGCACCTTCGGGTGAAGTGAGACCATGATGAAGCAGCGCAACAAGGAAACCTGTCAGAAGACCTGTAAAGGCAGCGTGCCCTGTTGTTCGTTTCCAGAACATCCCCAGGAAAATAACTGCAAAAAGAGGAGCATTTATCATCGAGAAAATAGTCTGAAGAAAATCCATTATATTCCCAAATTTGCTTGCGATATAAGCCGATGCAATGCTTAACAGGATCCCAAAAACAGTAGCAATCCTTCCTACTTTCAAATAATGCTTTCCATCTGCTTCCAGGTCACCTGAAGCAGGTCTGATATAACTCTGGTAGATATCATAGGTCCACACAGTGTTGAATGCTGAAACGTTTCCGGCCATTCCCGACATAAATGAGGCTATCAGGGCAGTAAAACCAAGACCAAGTACCCCTGCAGGCAAATACTGTCTTAAAAGCATTATAATGCTGTAATCGTAGATTGGTTTTCCGGAAGCATCAGCCGGAAGACTAAACCCTTTTGAGGGATCATTCATCAGCGCCAATGCAATTATGCCGGGTATAATAATTAAAAATGGGATAAACATTTTTGGAATTGCTCCAATTAGTGGAACTTTTCTTGCGGCAGCCTTCGATTCAGCGGCAAAAGCTCTTTGTACAATCAAGAAATTAGTGCACCAGTAACCAAACGACAAAACAAAACCCAGACCGAATAGTATCCCGTACCATTCAACACCTAAAGGGTTTGATGAAGCATCAGCAGTATATTTCCATGTAGTTGTAAATGTATCAGGGGCATACCCGGCAGATTGAGTAATTGGTACAAGTTTTTCCTTCAGGCCAGACCATCCGCCAATATCTTTAAGACTAAGGATAGCCATAGGAAGTAACCCAATTACTATTATGAAAAACTGTAGAACTTCGTTATAAATTGCTGAAGAAAGTCCTCCAAGGTATGTATATGCAAGTACAATCAATGCCGAAACCCAGAGGCTAAGGTTGAAATCCCATCCAAGAACGTTTTCCATTAATATAGCCAGGGCATACATTGATATCCCTGATGCAAGAATAGTCATCACTGCAAAGAGGATGGCATTCAGACCTCTTGTTTTCTCATCAAACCTTAGTTTCAGGAATTCAGGCACTGATCTTGCTTTCGAACCATAGTAAAACGGCATCATGAATAATGCAAGAAAGATCATTGCAGGTATAGCGCCTATCCAGTAAAAGTGAGTAGTGAGCATACCGTATTTCATCCCTGAACCTGTCATTCCCATTACTTCAAGCGCACCAAGGTTTGTGGAGATGAAGGCCAGTCCTGCAACCCATGCCGGTATGGATCTTCCGGCTTCGAGAAAAGCATTGGCATTCTTCATGTACTTCCTAAGGAACCAGCCATTGCCAAGAACGAAAATAAAATAGATCATCATAATTAGGTAATCTATCCAGATCAGGTCAACTTTCATATATCTTTCAGTTTATCGTAAATAATTCCGGTTGATAGCTTCAACCACAGGGATATAAAAATACATTTTATCACCGGTATCCAAACAGCTATTGAATATTTTCTGTAATTAAAAAGCTTATCTTTGATAAAAAAATTGTGACAACCCGCTATTTCCTTCTCCTCTCATATAAAGGCACTTCTTATTACGGCTGGCAGATACAGCCTGGGTCTATTACTGTACAGAAGACAATAACAGACGCGCTCAACACAATCCTCCAGGAAAAGATAGAGGTTACTGGCGCAGGCCGGACTGACACAGGAGTACATGCCTCATACTACGTTGCCCATTTTGAGAGTAACATTAATGATCTTGAAACGAAAAAAAACATCATCTTAAGGCTTAATAAATATCTCCCCCGGGATATAGCTGTAGACAGGATAGTCCGTGTGAAACCCGATGCTCATGCCCGTTTTAATGCAATCTCAAGAACTTATAAGTATTATATCAACAGGAAAAAGGATCCTTTTACAGAATCACTTAGCTGGTTTATATTTGGAGATATTAATGTAGATATGATGAATGAGATGTGTATAGCTTTGTTGGAATACTCTGATTTTACAAGCTTTGCAAGACTTCATTCTGATGCAAAAACCAACATCTGTAAAATATATTCTGCATCATGGACCGAGCAAGGTTCTAAGCTAATCTTCACTATTAAAGCAGACAGGTTTCTGAGGAATATGGTAAGATCGATTGTGGGAACAATGATTGAAGCGGGAAGGGGAAAGCTGACTATTGATGAATTCCGGGAGATCATTCTTGCAAAAGACAGGTGCCGAGCCGGCAAATCTGCCCCGGCAAAAGGGTTGTTCCTTGAAGACATTGAATATCCACCTGAAATTTTCGAAATGTGATAATTATCATTATGCAACTATGTTAGTGAATTCACAGTAACTGAAAAAAATTCTATTTTTGCGCCGCACCCAAAATATACTGAAATATGAATAATGAATGGTTGATCTTGTTCTTTCTTGTTGGGGCAATTTTCGTCGGTCTCGTTCTTATCTTCTCCGGCATAGTAGCTCCAAAATCAATTAACCCACAAAAATTTGATCCTTACGAATGCGGTATTCCCACACAGGGAGTAACATGGCTTCAGTTCAATGTTGGTTACTACCTGTTTGCTATATTATTCCTTGTATTTGATGTTGAAACTGTCCTGGTATTTCCCTGGGCTGTTGTGATGAAGGAAGTAGGAATCGCAGCATTCGTTGAAATAGTAATTTTCTTTTTCATCCTGGGTCTCGGTTTACTGTATGCCTGGAAAAAACATGCGCTTATATGGGAATAAAAGGTATAGATAATGGCGATTTCAAGGACAATGAAAGCCTGGAACTGCTAAACCAGTCAGGCAGTAATGTCTTACTTGCAACCGTTGATGATATAATTAACTGGGGAAGGAAGAACTCACTCTGGCCACTAACATTTGCAACAAGGTGTTGTGGCATCGAGATGATGGCCGCCGGCGCTCCCAGGCACGATTTTGCCAGGTTTGGCATGGAAGTTTACAGGGCAAGCCCAAGGCAGGCAGATGTTATTGTAGTTGCAGGCACTATTGTTCAGAAGATGGCGCCAGTTCTTAAGAGGCTCTATGACCAGATGAGTGAGCCAAAATATGTTGTTGCAATGGGCGCATGTGCCATATCAGGAGGACCGTTCTTCCTGAATTCTTACAGTGTTATCAAAGGGGTTGAACATGTTATCCCGGTCGACGTGTATGTTCCGGGTTGCCCGCCACGTCCGGAAGCCTTGTTATATGGTATGCTTCAACTTCAGCGTAAAATTGAGACAGAATCAGTTAAGTCAAGAAAAATCAGGAATGAATCACATAACAGTAAATAATGGATAAAGGTCAGCTTTCCGAATTTGTAAAGAAAATGGATGAGTCCATTACTGTTACTGAAGGAAAACAGTTCGTTGAACTGACAGTTCCACCCTCAAAGCTTCATGCGACAGCAGCCCGGTTAAGGGATGACCAGGAAACACTTTTCGATTTCCTCTTTAACCAGAGCGGTGTTGATTACAAACAAGGTCTTGGCGTTGTTTACCATCTCCGCTCAACAGTTCTGGGTCATAGTATTGTACTTAAGACAATTATTGCAGACAGGTTGGATCCTCATATTGACACTGTTTCCGACCTCTGGAAAACTGCTGAATTTCATGAAAGAGAGATATTCGATCTCTTCGGCATAAAATTCGATAATCATCCTGACCTGCGGAGATTCTTCCTTGAGAAAACAGCCGGACATCCTCTCAGGAAAGATTATGTTGATGATATAAATATTGTTACAAAGTAACTATGACAGAAGAAGTTAAAAATATTATGCCTGACGAACAGCAGGAGTATGTCATCAACATGGGGCCTCAACATCCTTCAACACATGGCGTGCTAAGGCTGGTTGTATCTCTTAAAGGGGAAACTGTTCAGAATGTTCAGCCGCACATCGGATATATCCACAGCGGTATTGAAAAGATGTGCGAGAGCCTTACATATCCCCAGATAATTCACCTGACTGACAGGATGGATTACCTTTCGGCTCATATAAACAATGAAGCTGTTTGCCTGAATGTTGAGAAAGCATTGCAGGTAGAGATCCCTGAACGGGTTAAGGTTATCCGAACAATAATGGCCGAGCTTACAAGAATCCAGTCGCACCAGCTCTTCTGGGCAACATTTGGAATGGACCTTGGAGCTCTTACAACATTCTTTTATGGCCTTAGAGACAGGGAAAAAGTGCTTGACATCTTTGAGGAAACAACAGGAGGAAGGATGATCGTCAGCTATAGCTGTCCTGGAGGATTGATGTACGACATTCACCCTAATTTCCAGCAAAGGGTAAAGGATTTCCTTAAATACTTCAGGAAAAAGCTCCCTGAGTATGATCAATTACTTACAGGTAATATAATCTTTCGTGAACGAACAATGGGAATAGGCAAATTATCGCTTGCTGATGCAATTTCGTATGGTGCAACAGGTCCGGTTGGGAGAGCGTCTGGATTTGCATGTGATGTTCGTAAACTGGAACCATATAGCGCATACGACAAGGTTCAATTCAGGGAGATAGTAAGCACAACAGGCGATACATATACAAGATATGCCTGCAGGATGGAAGAGATACGTGAGTCGATGAGTATTATCGATCAGCTCATAGACAACATACCTGAAGGTCCTTATGCAGTAAAGATGAAACCTGTTATAAAACTTCCGGAAGGTGAGTATTACCAGAGGGTAGAAACAGCCAGAGGCGAGCTTGGTGTTTTCATAATCAGCGATGGAAACAAAACGCCATACAGGGTGAAATTCAGGTCGCCCAATTTTTCCAACCTTTTTGTACTGAACCAGATCACAAAGGGATATAAGATTGCAGACCTTGTTGCTATTGGCGGCTCGCTCGATCTTATAATACCGGACATTGACAGGTAAATAATTAAAAAACTAAACCTAAAAAATATAATGTACGATTTCACATCGTTAACAACAAGAATAGATGATGCGTTGGAAAGCGCCATGTCACCTTTCTGGACTACGGTCACAGAAATGCTGATCATTGGAGTTCTGATACTGACTTTTTATGCCCTGGTTGGACTTTTTCTTGTGTATGCTGAGAGGAAGGTATGTGCTTTCATGCAAAACAGGCTTGGGCCTAACAGGGTTGGTCCATTTGGTATATTTCAAACTATCGCCGACCTTGTAAAACTTCTGTTCGTCGAGCTTGTGCCTATTAAGAATGCCGATAAGTTCCTGTTTAACCTTGCTCCATTTATTGTAATTATCGCATCATTCATGGCTATTGCAGCAATCCCTTTTGCAAAAGGGCTTCATGCAATTGATCTCAACATAGGTGTATTGTACGTTATTGCTGTATCGTCGATGGGAGTTATCGGGGTGCTTCTTGCAGGATGGTCGAGCAACAACAAATACTCTCTGATTGGCGCTATGAGGAGCGGAGCCCAGATAGTTAGTTATGAATTATCTATTGGCCTTGCATTAATAACTGTCGTTATACTTTCCGGCACGATGCAGTTCTCAGAAATAGTTGAAGCACAAAGCACGGGCTGGTTCATTTTTAAAGGTCATATACCTGCGTTCATCGCGTTTATTGTATTCATTATTGCAAGTACAGCAGAAACAAATCGCGGACCTTTTGACCTTGCCGAAGCTGAATCAGAGCTGACTGCTGGTTTCCATACTGAATACTCTGGAATTAAGTTTGCCTTCTTCTTCCTTGCTGAATACATTAACATGTTCATTGTAGCTTCAATTGCAGCTACAGTGTTCTTCGGAGGATGGATGCCGTTACATATCGGCGGATGGCAAGGATTCAACAACACTATGGATTATATACCTCCGTTCATCTGGTATATCGGTAAAACATTCTTTATCGTGTTTTTGATGATGTGGTTTAAATGGACTTTCCCAAGACTTAGGATTGACCAGCTGTTAACACTTGAATGGAAATATCTTTTACCTATTAACCTTGTAAACGTTCTCATAATGGCTTTAATAGTCCTTATGGGCTGGCATTTTTAGAAAATAATTCAATATATATCTCAGAATGAGAAGCATAATAAATTACCTGAAAGAAATATATACCGGAGTCCGGTCATTGCTGAAAGGGATGATGGTGACCGGGTCATATTTTTTCAAACCCAGCGAGATTGTAACCCAGAAATATCCCAATAATCGCAAAGATCTTGTAATGTTCGAAAGGTTTAAGGGAGAAGTTGTGATGCCGCATAACGAAAAAAATGAGCACAGGTGTACCGGCTGTGGTATATGTGAGATGAATTGTCCGAATGGCACAATAGAGATCATCACCAAAACAATAGAAACTGAAGACGGCAAAAAGAAAAAAGTAATAGACAAGCATATATACAGGCTTAGTATGTGTACATTCTGTGCACTTTGTGTTAAAACCTGCCCTTCAAACGCTCTTGCATTTTCGCAGGAATTTGAGCACGCTGTTTTCAACAGGCAATTGCTTGTAAAAACTCTTAACAAACCTGGTTCACAATTAATGAAAGGAGCTGAATAATGGGATCAAATCAGATCATGTTTGCACTTTTCTCGTTTATGATAATCGTTTTTTCAGTATTGACTGTCACATCGAGAAGGATATTAAGAGCAGCTGTTTATCTCTTATTTGTGCTCGTTTCAACCTCCGGGTTATATTTCATGCTGAATTATCACTTCCTGGCAGCTGTACAGCTCACTTTGTACGCCGGTGGCATTGTAGTATTAATTATCTTCTCAATCCTTCTTACAAGCCATATAAGCCAGAAATTTGAACCTGCCGGTTTAAAGAAATCAGCATTTTCTGCAATAGCAGCTACTGCAGGTGCAATCCTGGCAATAACTACTATACTTGATTATAATTTCTCTGCCACAACTGAAGCCGCCACGGAGACCAACATGAAAGTTATAGGACGCAGCCTTCTTTCGACAGATCATGATGGTTATATACTGCCCTTTGAGGTTATCTCCATACTCCTGCTTGCAGCTATGATTGGCGCAATTGCCATAGCCAAAAAAGGAGGACCAAAAAAAATTGAAGAATAGACTAAATCAAAAAAGATGAATGCAGGAATCCCGGTACAATATTTTTTAATCCTGGCAACAATAATGTTTTTTACAGGAGTTTATGGTTTTCTTACAAGAAGAAACCTCATAACAATACTGATGTCGGTTGAGCTTATACTTAATTCGGTGAACATTAACTTTCTCGCTTTTAACAGGTACCTGTTCCCGCACAAGCTTGATGGAATGTTTTTCAGCCTTTTTGTGATAGCTGTTGCTGCATGCGAAGCTGCTGTAGCTATTGCAATTATAATCAACATATACAGGCGATTTACCACAATCAATGTGGAAGATGTGAATGAAATGAAATACTGAAAATACAGGATATCTAATGACTAACTTCATCTATACGCTCTGGATCCCTCTCCTGCCCTTTCTGATGTTTTTAATACTCGGTCTTGCCGGTCATAAACTTAAAGCAAGGCTTTCGGGTCTTCTGGGAACACTGAATCTTGCATTCATAACACTTTTATCGTATACAACTGCATATCAGTACTTTTTTGTCAGCGGCAAGTCTGATGGTGTCTTCAATAAAATACTGGCTGTCAACACAACATGGCTGCGTTTCACCGACAATCTTCACATTGATATGGGGATAATCCTCGATCCTATTTCTGTGATGATGCTTGTTGTTGTAACGACTGTTTCTCTGATGGTTCACATATACAGTCTTGGTTACATGAAAGGGGAGAGAGGATTCGAAAGGTTTTTCGCATTTCTTTCGCTGTTCACATTTTCTATGCTAGGCCTCGTTGTTGCATCAAATATTTTCCAGATGTATATATTCTGGGAACTTGTTGGTGTTTCATCATTCCTTTTAATTGGATTTTATTATACAAAACCTTCTGCAGTAAGAGCTTCAAAGAAAGCTTTCATTGTAACAAGGTTTGCAGACCTCGGTTTTCTTATCGGCATACTTATTCTTTCGTTCAATACAAAAACCTTCGACTTTATAACACTAACAGATATTAATGGACCTGCAATAAGGCAGGGAAGCGGTGTTGCATTTCTTGGCCTTTCCGTTATGACCTGGTCGATGATATTCGTTTACCTGGGAGGAGTCGGTAAATCAGCTATGTTCCCTTTCCATATATGGTTGCCAGATGCAATGGAGGGTCCAACACCTGTATCGGCGCTTATCCATGCTGCCACAATGGTTGTTGCAGGTGTCTACCTTGTTGCCAGGATGTTTCCCATATATGCGATAAGCGCGCCTGTTGCCCTTGATGTTGTAGCTTATGTCGGAGCATTCTCATCGCTCTTTGCTGCAATAATTGCCTGTACACAAACCGACATAAAAAGAGTTCTTGCATATTCAACAATGTCGCAGATTGGCTATATGATGCTTGCCCTGGGAGTATCTGGCTATGGAGGACATGAAGGGCTTGGATATATGGCTTCGATGTTCCATCTCTTCACACATGCATTCTTTAAAGCGCTTCTGTTTCTTGGTGCCGGAGCCATAATTCATGCTGTTCACAGCAACTATATGACAGATATGGGAGGATTAAGGAAATATCTTCCAATAACTCACATTACATTCCTTATTGCATGTCTTACAATCGCAGGAATACCTCCTCTTTCGGGTTTTTTCAGCAAAGATGAAATACTTACAGCAGCGCTTCTTAGTAACAAGATCCTTTTTGCTGTTGAGTATGCCGTTGCAGGCCTTACTGCTTTCTATATGTTCAGGTTGTACTTTAGTATCTTCTGGGGAAGGAACACAGAATATCATCATACGCCGCATGAAGCTCCGGCAACAATGACTATACCGCTTATTATTCTGGCAGCAGGATCTGTTATTACTGGATTTATACCTTTTAGCAGCCTTATTACCTCTGATGGACAAGCCTTTGAATCTCATATTGAGATGTCTGTTGCAATACCGTCAGTGCTAATTGGACTCATTGGTATTGGTCTTGCGTTGATAATGTACAAGAAGGAAAACAATCTGCCTGAGAAAGTAGCTTCGGCTTTCAGTTTTGGATATAAATGGGCATATAACAAGTTTTATATGGATGAGCTATATCTATTCGTTACAAAAAAGATCATCTTCAGGTATATCTCCGCTCCAATTGCCTGGTTCGACCGTCATATTGTTGATGGCACAATGAATGCAATTGCTGATGTAACACAGTATGTTTCATTCAGGATACGTGGTCTCCAATCGGGTCAGCTCCAAAAATATGCTTATGTTTTCATAAGCGGAGCAGTTATGCTTGCAATACTATTCATCTACCTGTGGAAATAATAATAGAAATACGATAAAAATGGATATATTATCATTATTTGTACTTATCCCTTTACTCACAATAATTGCGATACTTTTTTTAAAGGAGAACCGTCAAGTACAGATAGTATCAGCATTTATGATGGGCCTGCAGCTAATAATGGCAGGAGTTCTGGTGTTCCTCTATCTTTCAGCACGTCATTCAGGCAATACTGATGAGATGCTTTTCATTAAAGACCATGTCTGGTTCCCGAGCCTTAATATCCATTACACAGTTGGTGTTGATGGCATATCAGTTGCAATGATAGCACTGACATCACTTGTAGTGTTTGCCGGGATTTTTGCCTCATGGGAAGTCGAGTTCCTTAGAAAAGAATTTTTTATCTCGCTTATACTGCTTGCTTCAGGAGTCTTTGGCTTCTTTATTTCGATTGATCTTTTCACAATGTTCCTCTTCTATGAGCTTGCCGTGATCCCGATGTACCTTCTCATCGGCATCTGGGGCAGCGGTCCGAAAGAATACTCAGCAATGAAGCTGACACTGATGCTAATGGGTGGTTCAGCATTATTGCTGCTGGGATTGCTAGGGATCTATTTTAATTCCGCTCCCCAAGGAGGACAATTGACATTCAACATCCTTGATATCTCAAAAGTATCAATGCCAATGTCGGCGCAGAGACTGTTCTTTCCTTTAACATTTGTAGGTTTTGGTGTCCTTGGCGCCCTGTTTCCTTTTCACACATGGTCGCCTGACGGTCATGCCTCAGCGCCAACGGCAGTATCGATGCTTCATGCAGGTGTATTGATGAAACTGGGTGGGTATGGCGCTTTCAGGGTAGCCATCTTCCTCATGCCAGGAGCAGCTAAGGAGCTCTCATGGATATTCATAATACTTACATCAATCAGTGTAATATATGGCGCTTTTGGAGCAATAGTACAGAAAGACCTCAAGTATATCAATGCATATTCATCTGTTAGCCATTGCGGACTTGTTCTTTTTGCAGTGCTTATGATGAACCAGACAGCAATGAATGGCGCAGTTATACAGATGATATCACATGGACTGATGACAGCACTCTTCTTTGCCCTTATAGGAATGATATATGGCAGAACTCATACAAGGATGATAGATCAGATGGGTGGGCTTATGAAGATAATACCTTTCCTTTCTGTTGCATACGTAATTGCCGGGCTGGCTTCACTCGGACTGCCTGGTCTAAGCGGCTTTGTTGCAGAAATGACTGTATTCGTGGGAGCATTCCAGCACACTGAAACGTTCTATCGGGTTGCAACAATTGTTGTTGTATCATCAATTGTAATAACTGCTGTGTACATTCTGAGAGTGGTTTCAGTATTGCTTCTTGGTCCTGTAAAAGACACACATTTTGAACAATTGCCGGATGCAAAATGGCACGAAAAAATATCAGTTGTTACTCTAATTGCATCAGTTGCAGGCATTGGTCTGGCGCCACTGTGGCTATCGAAGATGATAACAATCAGCCTTGATCCGATAGTTCAAAAAATAATTGCAATTAATCCATTCTAAACTGACCGATAGCTCAACAAGATAATGAATGCTGAAACTTTTCTATTAATGCGTCACGAGTTGTTGCTTATAGCAGCAGCGCTTCTGGTACTTATGGTTGAGATCTTCTCTGACCAGGGTAAGAGGAACATAAGCCTTATCACAATTATTTTTTATGGGATTATTACAATAGCGGGTTTTATTCCTGCAGGCGAAGGATCATTATTCGGTGATATGTATGTTACTGATGGGATGAGGATACTAATGAAGAATATACTTAATATCGGTGTTCTCCTGGTGCTTATCCAATCGGCTGACTGGCTTAAGAAAGAAGAAAATGCAGAAAAAAACAGTGAATACTTTATCCTGCTGATATCAACAGTTGCCGGTATGAACTTTATGATCTCATCTGGTCATTTCCTGATGTTCTATATAGGGTTGGAGCTGGCAACTATTCCTATTACAGCGCTTACTGCTTTTGAAAGATATAAGAACAAATCAGCAGAAGCAGGGATAAAGCTTATCCTCTCATCAGCATTTTCGTCAGGAGTGCTTCTTTATGGGCTAACACTCATATATGGAGTAACAGGAAGCTTATATTTTGGTGAAGTTGCATCAGGTTTTGGAGCTGGTGATATAAGTGTTCTGGCCTTTATTTTCTTCTTTGCCGGGATGGCATTCAAGATATCACTCGTTCCATTTCATTTATGGGCTGCAGATGTGTATGAAGGGGCCCCTGTTAATATAACTTCATATTTATCAGTTGTTTCAAAAGGTGCAGCAGTATTCATTCTTATAATAATTCTTTTTACTGTTTTCCCGGTTATTATACATGTATGGCAAAAGACAGTATATGTCATTTCAATACTTACGATGACTATCGGTAACCTTTTTGCTATACGCCAGCAGAATATAAAAAGATTCCTTGCCTTCTCCTCGATTTCACAGGCTGGTTATATCCTTCTTGGATTCATTAGTGGAAACGAACTTGGAATGGCAACAGTGATTTATTATATTCTCATTTACATATTCTCAAATCTCGGGGCCTTTGGTGTTGTTTCTGCAATATCAAATTATACGGGTAAAGAGGACATTGATGATTATAACGGGTTATATCATACTAATCCGAAGATCAGCCTTGCAATGACTCTTGCTCTTTTCTCCCTTGCAGGAATACCACCTGTTGCAGGGTTCTTCGGAAAATTCTTCCTTTTTACAGCAGCAGCGCAGCAACGTTTTTATATGCTCGTTTTAATAGCTGTTCTTAACACAATAATTTCATTGTACTATTATCTTCTTATTGTAAAAGCAATGTTCATAAATAAAAATGATTCGCCTGTAGCTAAGTTCGAGAGCTCAATATCAACAAGAATCGCACTTGGCTTATGCATTGCAGGCATTGTTGTTACAGGGTTTGCAAGTACAATCTTTGAAGCAATAAGAAACCTTAGTTTTGGTATCTGAATAAAGGAAAAACTATGCCGATTAATAACGCAAAGCACATAATTGGTGAGATTGATGGTGTAAGATGCACTATAATTGAAACAGGAGCTTCTATTGAAAGGGTTGCTTTCCTTAACGATCTCCTTACTCTGAATAATCTTGAAGTTAAAGAGATGAAGGAGCTAACAGAAGAACCAGGGAAAGAGCCAAAGTATACAATTGGTGTTACTGATCTTGTCTTTAACCCTGTCTTTGCAATTTATGAAAGACGGCTTAAAACACATGAAGGAGCAATTGTAACACCTGCTTACTGGAAGCAGGAATGTGTAGAATGCGATTCAAGATACTGGCTTAAAGCTCATTGAGCAGTTAGGTCATTCCATATTTCCCAGGCTTTCTCTGCCTGAAGCTTCAGCATCTCAAGTCCGCTTATCACTGTGCAACCCACCTCCTTTCCCATCTTCATGAATGAAGTCATCTCGGGATTATAAACAAGATCGTAAAGGATATGATTGCTTTTCAGGAATTCATAAGGAACTGGTGGCTTCTCATCCATATTGGGAAACATCCCAAGTGGAGTTGTGTTAATAATTAGACCAGCTTCATTAAAAAAACTTTCGTTCAGATCCCGGTAAGTAATTGTTTGGGGCGATGGGGATCTTGAGACAATAATAACATTGATACCAGCCTTCTTGAGAGCATAAACAACAGCTTTTGAGCTCCCTCCTGTTCCAAGTACAATGGCAGTCCTTTGATTTGTAAGGAAGGGTTTGAGTGAGAGGAAAAAACCTGTTGCGTCGCTATTATATCCATTGAGCCTGATCCTGCCATTTTCCCTTGATATTCTGATAACGTTAACAGCGCCAATTTCATTTGCTTCGGGTGAAAGTTCATCAAGATACCTGATAATATCTGACTTATAAGGTATTGTTACATTAATGCCAAGCAGTTCTTTTTCATTTTCAAGTAACGAAGGCAACTCTTCCAAATGTTCTAGAGGGAAAAGCTCATATTGGCAATCATTAATTCTCTCTTTAAGAAATTTCTCCGTAAAGTATTTCTTTGACCATGAATGGCCAAGAGGATAACCAATGAGACCATATTTTCTCATCACAATTATTTGAGAAGAATACTACTTCAGGTTTTCGGGGAGGAACTGGAAGAAGGTATCACCTCTAAGCCCAAGCCTGAGTGTTTCAAGTGGAATAATCTCATTAGGCGGAATGTTCCCTAGATTAACATTTGAGCCAAAACTCTTAATGAACCAGGCTTGCTGTGATTTAAGTGGCGCCTCCCAGATAACATTCTCCATTTTAACATTGTCAATGATACCGCCAACAATTTGATTGTTTATTGAGCCGTCTTCGTTGTAGATGCCAATAGTTCCTGTTTCTCGGGCCTCGGCAATAACCTTTACTGATCCTGCATCGAGTTCTGATTTCATCATTGCAACCCACTCCTCAGGGGTGTAAACGACATCTTTTTTCTTTGATCCCACTTCAGAGACTACGGTATGCTTCTGAGCCAGGATGCTTATATATTTAAGCTTTTTCTCCCTGTCAAAATCATAAGAACCGTCTGATACTTCAACCATGTCGATTCCACATTTATCGAGAAGATCAACATACGCATCAAACATATTCCTTATAATAAATGCTTCAAATAACGTTCCTCCAAAATAAGGAACAACTCCTGCATTTTTATAAACAGCAATTTTTTTCTCAATACCAGGTGTAATGACAGAAGTTCCGAATCCAAGCTTGACAAAGTCGGTATATTCACTTCCGACAGACATAAAGTCTTCGGCTTCACGGATACTCAAACCTTTATCCATTACCATTGTAAGTCCGGATTTTCTGGGTTTTGAAGGTCTCTCAGGGATATAGGTCAGCGGGTTTTTCATTTTATAGTTCTTTTCAGGTTAACAAATCAGTAAGAGTTGCAGACTTCTTCAGATGAGGTTATTATCTGAAAGCAGTTTTTTGATCTTTTTGGTAAAAGGTACATCAAAAATGATATTTGTAAACTCGTCAAAAAGATCTTTATCGAGTTCTATTGCATGTTTGAGGTATTTGAAAGCTTTTTCATTATTTGCCGAATGAATATGGAATGATGCAAGCAGGTAATTAATTGCAGCAAGATCACCAGTGACTTTCAGGCTATGTTCAAAAAAAGAAATTGCTTTTGATGAGATACCCGAATCAATTATAACCTTTCCTAAATCAACCCAAACTTCATCATAGTATGCATCAAGCTTAAGGGCTTCACGGAAGCATCGTAATGCGGCTTTTTTTTCTTTTTTTGCGAGATGGGCTTTCCCCAGCAGGTACCAGAATTCAGGGTTCTCATCATCAAGTCTTACGGCCTTTCTGAAATAGATAAGGCTATCGTCAATTTTGAAGCTATTAAGAGCGAGGATCCCAAGTCCAAACCAGGGATCGGCAAAATCAGGTGAGAGCTCAATTGCTTCCTGGTAATATTTCCTGGCCATTTCTATATCATTCGTCTTTTCATAACACTCAGCAAGATATGACATAGCTTCAAAGCTGTCAGGCTCATTCTCGAGGTATTCATGATAAACGGGTATAGCTTCCTGGTATCTCTCGAGATTACTAAGAATATTGGCTTTATTAAACAATGCAAATGTGTTCTGAGAATTTACTGCAAGGGCAAAGTCATAAGCCTCCATGGCATTTTCATATTGTTCAAGTTTGTTATAAACAATTGCCATGTTGTACCATGCACTGTCAGAAAAAGGTTCCTCCTCAAGATATAGCCGATAGTATTTTATGCTGTTTTCATAATTTTCTGTCTTCTCATAAGCATAGGCAAGATCATACAGATGCGATTTAAAACCTGGTTCAATCTCGATAAGCTTCAGCATATATGGAATTGCCTGTTCATAGTAATTCAAATTCTGAAGCACAGAGGTTATCTCAAAAAGGATATTTTCAGGATCCTCTGAATCAAGTGAGAGTGCAAAGTCGAACATACGTCTTGCACCCTGGATATTTCCAAGGATACCCAGGGCAGTCCCCTTTGCAACAAAAATCTCATGATTTCCCGGTTCTATATTCTCAAGCTTCTTTAGTATTCTTAAAGCTTCTACTGCCTTGCCTTTATCGAGAAGAACCTTTGCTTTTCTTAGTTGAATGGAGACAGAATTCGGATGCTGTTGAGTAGCAAGATCAGCAGCTTCAAACGCTTTTGTGGAATTATTTGATTCAATATAATAGTCAATAATTGATTCAAATTCAATAACATCAAAGAAATAATTTTCATTATTCCTCCTCATCCTCTCGAACTTCTGAACCGCCTGTTTTACCTCATCATCATAAGTAAAACCGAATTTTTCCTCTTCCATAGAAATAATATTGTTACAAAATTAATCATTATTTTTTTGCATCTGATAATACAGGTTTGCCAATTATCAACAATTAGGTTTTTTTAATATTCTGATATACATTTCAATACGAATAATTAACAACCATTGGAAGAATTGTATGATTGTCAACGCAACCCCGCATGTTAAAATTCCATCTAATATGTTAAGTGAACAGATTTTTAGGGACGAATAATATTCTCGATACCTAAAATTAACCTAAATTCAACCTTCGAAGAACCGGGTAACCCACCCGGTTTTTCATTATAATTGATATATTTGCAGAGCTTAACCCTAAACAGATGAAAAGGTATTCAGAGGTCTCTAAACTACAATGTTTACTTCTTTTATTAGTGTGCTTTTCTCTTGAAAGTTGTTTTAAGGAGGATAAAGAAAAGCCCCTGTTTGTTTTTGGTGAGTTCCCTGATACCGTCCTCAATCTTGAAGATTTGAACTCACAGTATGATGATTATAATGTGAATGTTCTTGGTGGCGATGCACCTGTTATATTTTCTACAAATCGTGAAAGTGCCGGAGGGCAGTTTGATCTGGAGCAGGGAGGAATTTCGTTTTCTTATGACCAGGCAAAAAAAACTTTTGATTTTCAGGCATCTATTACAAATGACCAAATGCTTGACAGATTGATCTCCAATATTAAGACACAAGGAGATGATTTCGGGCCATACCGATTCTTTAGTTCAGCTGATGGTTATGAATATATGGTTGTTGCTTCTGTTAACAACAATGGTAATCTCGATCTTAGATACCAGAGAAATATGCCAAGGTATGGAACAAGCTTACCTGCCGTTGAAGGTCCATTTCAAGTGAATATTATCAATACAACATCAAATGATGGTTACCTGTGCTTTGATACTAACCAGGATTCTGCATATTTTTGTTCTGATCGTGCCGGTGACTTTAACATATTCCTCATTACGAGACCATCAAATAAAAAGGTGAATGACTGGTTTGACCAGGGCTCAGCAACAGCTGTAATGCCAGATAACCTGAATAGTAACAGTAATGATAAATGCCCCAATATACTCCGGAACATTATGGTATTTACTTCCGACAGGCCTGGAGGATTGGGAGGATATGATCTCTATTATTCTGTGCTTAAGAATGGAGCCTGGAGCACTCCAGTCAACTTTGGGCCATCAGTCAATTCTGAAAATGATGAATACAGACCATTCCTGGGGTATCATCCACAGTTTTCAAATATGATGTTGATATTCTCATCGAACAGACCAGGTGGAAAAGGCGGCTTTGACCTCTATTTCACTGGTTTTAATGTAGGTAAATAAGCTTTACCCTCTTTTTCTTAGTGCCATAAGAGCATTCTTCAGTAAAGCAACCCTAGTCATTGGGCCTACCCCACCGGGAACAGGCGTTATGTAAGAACATTTTGGAGCTACATTATCAAAATCAACATCACCAGCCAGCCTGAACCCTGATTTACTGGCAGGAGATTCAACACGTGTTGTTCCTACGTCAATTATAATTGCTCCATCTTTTACCATATCCTCCTTTACAAAAGATGGTGATCCTATTGCAGCTATTATTAGATCAGCGTCCAGAGTTATTTTCTTTATGTTCTTTGAACGGCTGTGAACTACTGTTACGGTGGCATCCATTCCCTTTCTCGACAGAAGGACACTTACCGGTCTTCCAACAATATTGCTTCTTCCGATAACAACACAGTTCATTCCGGATGTTTTTATATTATACCTTGAGAGTAACTCTACAATGCCATAGGGTGTTGCCGGAAGGTATGAATCCTCTCCAATAAGCATCCTGCCAAGATTGACAGGATGAAATCCATCAGCGTCTTTTTCAGGATCAATTGCTTCGATAACCTTGCTATCTGAAATATGTGCCGGTAATGGGAGCTGAACGATGAATGCATCTACATCATGATCTTTATTAAGTTCATGAATTTTTTCGAGAAGCTTTGACTCAGAAACATTATTATCAAAGCGGATAAGAGTTGATTTGAAGCCCACCTCTTTACAATCCTTAACCTTGTTTGCAACATACGATTCGCTTGAAGGATCGTTTCCCACAAGAATAGCAGCCAGGTGAGGTATCTTTTTTCCCTGCTCTCTGAGAAGTTCAACTTCAACAGCAATTTCAGCTCTTATCTCAGCTGCAACTTTTTTACCATCGATAAGTGTGTACATATATTGGGATTATCTTTTCCTCATCAGGCCTTGCACATTACCTTTAGTCATCATTTTCATCATCCTTCGCGTATCATCAAATTGTTTAAGAAGCTTATTCACTTCCTGTACCGAGGTCCCGCTTCCTTCTGCAATTCGTTTGCGTCTGCTCCCATTAAGGACAACAGGGTTTGATCTTTCTTCCGGTGTCATGCTTCTGATTATTGCTTCAATTCCTTTGAAGGCATTTTCGTCAATGTCAAGATCTTTAATTGCTTTGCCAACACCTGGTATCATAGCCATAAGGTCTTTGACATTACCCATTTTTTTGATCTGTTGTATCTGTGCAATAAAATCATTGAAATCGAACTGGTCTTTTGCAATCTTCTTCTGCAGTTTCCTGGCTTCTTCTATATCGTATTGTTCCTGTGCTTTTTCAACAAGAGAAACAATATCTCCCATCCCCAGTATCCTATCGGCCATCCTTGCAGGATAGAAGATATCAATAGCATCCATCTTCTCTCCTGAGCTTACAAACTTGATTGGTTTGTTGACAACAGATTTTATTGAAAGGGCTGCTCCCCCTCTTGTATCACCATCTAGTTTTGTGAGGACAACACCATCGTAATCAAGCCTGTCGTTAAACTCCCTGGCAGTATTGACAGCATCCTGACCCGTCATAGAATCAACAACAAACAGGATTTCTTGAGGGTTAATAGCAGCTTTAATAGCAGCTATCTCATTCATCATCTGTTCATCGATTGCAAGACGTCCTGCCGTATCGATTATAACAACATCATTTCCTTTTAATTTGGCTTCCCTGACAGCATTTTTAGCTATTGTCACAGGATTTGTATTACCATCTTCAGAATACACAGGCACCTCAATCTGCGATGCAATGACCTTAAGCTGATCAATAGCCGCTGGCCGATATACGTCGCAGGCAACAAGCAAAGGATGTTTTCCTTTCTTTGATTTTATAAGTTTTGCAAGCTTTCCGCTGAATGTAGTTTTACCTGAACCCTGCAGACCAGCGACAAGAATAACTGATGGATTGATTTTTATATTGATATCGCTTTTATCGCCACCCATGAGCTCAACAAGCTCATCGTGGACGATCTTCACCATCATCTGAGAAGGATTGACTGCTTTTAAAACTTCCTGTCCAATAGCTTTCTGCTTAATAGTGTCTGTGAATTGCTTAGCAATTTTGAAGTTCACATCAGCATCAAGTAAAGCCCGTCTTACTTCTTTAAGTGTTTCTGCTATATTAATTTCCGAGATTCTGCCCTGTCCTTTCAGAATCTTGAAAGATTTTTCCAGCCTGTCGCTCAGATTTTCAAACATATATTATATAATAATGATATTAACACTACATTCTTTCTGGCATTTCAATGCCAAGCAACCACATACCTTTCAAAAGAATATCACTTGTAACCTTTGAAAGAACAAGCCTGAAATTTCTAACAGCTGTATCTTCCTCACCCAATATTGAAAAATCGTGGTAGAACTGATTGAATTCTTTTGCCAGATCATAACAATAATTTGCTATCAAAGCGGGACTGTATTCAGACGCTGCAGCCGATACGGTTTCAGGGAATTTTCTCATCAATTTAATCAGGTCAATTTCCTTTTCCACTGCAGCAGGATGAACAAGACTTAAAACATCAGGAACAATACCTGATTGTTCTGCTTTCCTGAAAACAGATAATATGCGGGCATACGTATATTGGATAAATGGGCCTGTATTGCCATTAAAATCAATTGATTCTGATGGATTGAATGTCATATTCTTCTTTGGATCGACCTTCAGAATATAATACTTCAAAGCGCCAAGACCGATTATCCTGAATATTTCTTCTTTTTCTTTTTCCGAAAAGCCCGAGAGTTTTCCGAGTTCAAGAGATACTTCACGTGCAGTTGACTGCATTTCTTCAATAAGGTCATCGGCATCAACAACAGTACCCTCCCTTGATTTCATTCTTCCTTCGGGTAATTCAACCATTCCGTAGGAAAAATGAATAAGGCCATCAGCCCAGCTGAATCCCATCTTCTTTAAGATGGCTCTCAGAACCTGGAAATGATAGTTCTGCTCGTTACCAACAACATAGATATTCTTGCTAAACTTGTATTCATTATACCTGTCTACTGCAGTACCAAGATCTTGTGTCATGTATACAGCAGTCCCATCCGATCGTAACAATAATTTCTGATCAAGCCCCTCCCCTGTCATATCAGCCCATATTGAGCTGTCTTCGTTTCTGTACAGAATATTTTTATGTAGAGCGTCAAGGACTATTTCTTTGCCAAGCTTGTAAGTCTCTGATTCATAATAAATGCGATCAAAATCAACACCAAGCTTTTTGTAAGTTTCATCAAAGCCTTCATAGACCCATGAATTCATGGTTCTCCAGAGATCAACAGTTTCTTTATCACCGGCTTCCCAGCGTAGAAGCATCTCCCGGGCTTCCTTCATCATAGGTGCATTATTCCTGGCTTCATTCTCATCTGAGCCCTGGCTTATCATTTTTTCAATCTGTGCTTTATATTCTTTCTCAAAAAGCACATAATACTTGCCAACAAGATGGTCGCCTTTCATTCCTGACAATTCAGGTGTTTCGCCATTACCAAACTTAATCCAGGCAAGCATTGACTTGCAGATATGGATGCCCCTGTCGTTAACTATGTTGGTTTTAATTACATTATGACCGCATGAAGATAATATCCTGTAAAGCGAGTATCCCAGCAGATTATTTCTGATATGTCCAAGATGCAAAGGTTTATTAGTATTGGGAGATGAATACTCAACCATAATAGTTTCAGGATTGTCCACCTGCGCACTCTCAAGATAATCATTTGAAGCTGCTGTTTTTGCGAAGTAATCAATCCACCAGCTATTTGAGATTTCAAGGTTGAGAAAACCTTTAATAACATTAAACCCTGAGATTGCAGGAAAATTCTCAGTCAGATAAGTGCCAATAAACTCCCCGGTTTTCTCCGGTGTGTTTTTTGAAAATCTTAAAAGAGGGAAAACAATAAGAGTGAAGTCACCATTAAAATCTTTTCTCGTTTCCTGAATCTGAATCAGATCGCTGTTAACCTCGCACTTAAATATATTCTGAACAGCTTCTTTTACCTTGTCTCTAAGAATAATCTCCATTTGCCAAATAATTCAGGCTGCAAAGATAACAATTTACGGCAATAATGAGCTAATCATGTCACTATACCCCTTTTATCATTTATTAATTAACTGAAATTATTGATGATCATAATTTACTTTTTGACTAACAAATGGTAGAAGTAAAAAGTAAATAATACATTTGAGTTTACACACGAAAGCGGAAAAGTGGCTATTAATGAACTGATAATTGAATCTGGTGCAAAAACACCTCAGATCGATCTCAATCCATTTAACGGAGAACTTATTTTCTCAGGCAAATCAATTCCTGAGAATGCCTCTGCCTTATATGGAGAGGTTTATAAATGGATATGTGAATACTCAAAAAAACCAAAGCTTACAACCAATCTTCGCCTTAATCTTGAATATTTCAATTCGTCATCATCTATCTGGCTGGCCAAAATTGTGAGGACTCTTTGTGCTGTAAAGAAAAGCGGATATATTCTTTTCATTCACCTATACTTTGATATCGAGGATTTTGAAAGCATGGAAAAGGAAGATCTCAAAGAAGCCCTTAGCCCGATAATGGATATGATTGGAACTCCAAATATCAGCATTGGTATTAAAATATACGGTACTGATAGTAAAGGCATTATATTAAAGGAATCTACCGTGCTGATCTGAACAATTCAAACCAAACAACTCCTCTTCAAGATTTTTGGCATAACTTTACTAAAATTTTAAGATAAAGCCATGTAGTATATTCTTGTGTGATTTTAATTAATTATTATGAATTATTCACCAGAGTCAGGAGGAAAAGTCAGGCAACCAGTTGCAGCAGGAAGGTTCTATTCTGAACTAAAAGATACCCTTTATGAGGATGTTAAAAACCTATTTGAAGAATCCAAAAAAACAGGAGAAAGCAACGACGATGTCAGGGCTATAATAGTACCACATGCAGGATATGTTTTCTCCGGGAAGATTGCAGCTGCAGCCTTTTCTACAATTTCGAAAAAACATGCTTATAGAAATATTTTTATCATTGGATCAAGCCATGTTATGTCGTTCGATGGGGCTTCTGTTTATAGCTCAGGTGATTTTATTACGCCATTAGGCAAAGTGAAAGTTAACAGTAATATTGCTGAAAAACTTAAAAACAACAATCAGGTATTCAATCACCCTGAAACCCCTCATGTTAATGAACACAGCATTGAAGTTCAACTACCCCTCATTCAGTACTACTTCGAAGAATTACCTCCTATAGTACCTATAGTTATCGGGACCACCGATAAGCAAAAAATAAAAGAAATAGCAGAGTCGTTACGGGATTGGTTTACATCTGAAAATCTATTTGTAATAAGCAGTGATTTCAGCCATTATCCTTCGTATAAAGACGCAATTGAGGCAGATAGCAACACAGCTGATGGTATTATAACCGGCAATCCGGAACTCTTCCTTAAAGCTATCGAACAAAACTCCGGTAAAAGGTATAATGGGCTTGTTACAAGCATGTGCGGATGGACATCAGGACTCATGTTGCTATATCTTACGAATAAAAATAAATCTACTGCTTACAATATCATAGATTACAATAATTCTGGTGATTCAATGTACGGTAGCAAGAACGAAGTAGTAGGTTATTATGCGATATCAATAACTGAAAGGGTAAACTATACAGGGTTCATCTCTTTTAGCGAAGAAGAAAAAAAAGAAATTTTTTCTATTGCCAGGAATAGTATTGAATCAAGGCTGGGGATAAAAAACGAAACTACGGGAAGAATAAAACATTCGCCAAAGTTATCTGAGAAAATGGGAGCTTTTGTAACGCTTAGGATCAATGGTTTGTTAAGAGGATGTATAGGCAGGTTCGTTTCAACTGAGCCTTTATACGAGGTTGTCAGATCATCAGCAAAATCATCAGCTTTCGATGACCCGCGTTTTTCTCCATTAACAAAAAAAGAATATGAAAAAACAGAAATGGAGATAACAGTTCTGGGGCCTTTGAAAAGGGTTTTTGATATAGAAGAGATCATACTTGGCAAACACGGAATTTACATAAAGAAAGACATGCATTCGGGAACTATGTTACCCCAGGTTGCTACGGAAAACGGATGGACCCTTGAACAATTTCTTGGATATACTGCACGAGATAAAACAGGTATCGGTTGGGAGGGTTGGAAAAGTGCAGAATTGTATATCTATGAGGGTATAGTATTGGAAGAAAACAAGGACTGATTTAATAGATTAAACAGTGTATTTTGATCAGTATTTTAATAATGAAATTATTGGCACAAAAGTTGATGAGAAGACACCCTTAATAGAATTCAGAAGCCATTCTTCGCAGAGATGCTAATGTAATGCAAATAAGAATTATAGTTGAAATTATATACTTGTTTCAAAATAAATCAGGAAACCACCTAATAAATATGAACATTTAATCAACAAATATGAATCGTGAAGAAGCAAAAGACAGGATTGAAAAATTGAAAAGTGAGCTTGAGGAACACAATAATAATTACTATGTATTGAATCAGCCTGTGATCTCTGATTTTGAGTATGACATTCTTCTGAATGAACTAGAAACGCTTGAAAAGAAATATCCTGAATTTGCAGATCCCGATTCTCCAACAAAAAAAGTAGGAAGTGATATACAAAAGGAGTTTGTGCAATACAAGCACACCTACCCTATGCTTTCGCTTGGTAATACTTATAATGAACAGGAACTTCGGGACTGGGATGCAAGGCTAAAAAAATCAACAGGGGAAATCATTGAATATGCGTGCGAGCTTAAATTTGACGGTGCATCGATTAGTCTAACGTACAAAAATGGCGCGCTTGTCAGAGCCCTTACGAGGGGTGATGGCACACAGGGAGACGATGTGACTACAAATATCAGGACGATTAAGAACATTCCATCAAGGATTAATGATGAAAGTGCACCTGGTGAATTTGTTATAAGGGGAGAAATACTTATGACAAGGGAAGTCTTTGACAGGATAAACAAAGAAAGAACAGATGCCGGGCTCATCCCTTTCGCAAACCCGAGAAATGCTGCTGCAGGCACATTAAAGACACTTGATACAAGGATTGTGGCATCGAGATCTTTAACATGTATGGTGTATTTTCTTTTATCAGAAAAACTCCCATATGACAATCATTTTGAAAATCTAAGGAAGGCATCAGCATGGGGATTCAATGTGCCTGAGAGCATTTCATTATGTCGGACCATTGATGAAGTACATCAGTTTATATCAAAATGGGATACAGAAAGAAAAAAACTCCCATTTGATATTGATGGTGTTGTTATCAAGGTTAATTCACTAATGCTGCAGGAAGAGCTTGGATTCACCTCAAAATCTCCCCGCTGGGCAATTGCTTATAAGTTTAAGGCTGAAGAAGCAATTACGAGGCTGAAGTCGGTGTTGTTCTCTGTAGGAAGAACAGGTACGATTACTCCTGTTGCCAACCTTAATCCTGTATTTCTCTCTGGCTCAACAGTTAAAAGAGCCACATTGCACAATGCCGACCAAATAGCAATTCTTGATCTTCATGAGAATGACCTTGTTCATGTTGAAAAAGGTGGAGAAGTAATCCCTAAGATAACAGGTGTTGAGATCAGCGGCCGGGATAAGGAAAGCAAGAGGGTCGAGTTTATTACTAACTGCCCGGAATGTGGTACTGTGCTTGTGAGAAATGAAGGTGAAGCAAACCATTTCTGTCCGAATTATCTTCATTGTCCTCCACAAATAAAGGGAAGGATTGAGCATTTTATAGGCAGAAGAGCGATGGATATTGAAGGCCTCGGACAAGAGACTGTTGATCTTTTATTTCTTAAAGGAATGATTAAGACTGTTGCAGATCTTTATGACCTGAAGAAAGAAGATCTGATACCGCTTGAGAGGATGGGTGAAAAATCAGCCTCAAATATTATAAACAGTATTAATCAATCAATTGAAGTTCCTTATTACAGGACTCTCTTTGCATTGGGAATCAGGCATGTGGGCGAAACAGTCGCTAAAACGCTTGCTAAGCATTTCAGAAACATTGACTACCTGATGAGTGCAAGTGTTGAAGAAATAACCAAAGTGCGGGAGATAGGCCCAAAAATTGCTTCCAGTGTAGTGGCATTCTTTGCTGATAGAGACAATATTGAGATCATTAAGAGGTTAAAGACAGCAGGACTAAAGCTATCAGATAACCAACCTGTAGCGAAAACAGGAAATGCACTTGAAGGAAAAACTATAGTAATCTCCGGCACTTTTTCAAAACACTCAAGAGATGAGTATAAAGAAATTATCGAAAGAAACGGGGGAAAGAATTCATCATCGATATCAGGTAACACATCATTCATCCTGGCAGGTGAGAACATGGGGCCTTCAAAAAAAGAAAAAGCTGCCGAATCAGGAATTCCGTTAATGGGAGAAGATGAATTTCTTAAAATTGTTAATGAAGAATAGCCTTTCATGTATTTTTTTCAAAAAAACTTGTAGGTTTGTATAATGGAACTGGCTAGAAACATCAGGCTTAAGATCGGGAATTCTTTATTAAACAAGAAGGTTGGAAAAGCTTCGAGGAAAGCCACTTTTGAAGGAATTGAATCTGTCAGGAGGATTGGTATAGTTTGGGATGCAACACAGGTTGATGAATTCAAAAATCTTTCGAGGTTCTGTCAAAAGATGTCTGAAAGAAATGTTGATGTAAAAGTACTTGGATATTTCCCAGGCAAGAACCTGCCCGATCAATACACAGCCATCAGGTATCTCTCATGCATCAGGCGTGAAGAGGTTAACTTTTTCTACCTGCCTGTTTCACCAGAATCAGAATCCTTCATAAAGGATAGGTTCGACATTTTGATCGACATGAATTTTAAAGATCTGGTTCCCTTAAAATATATGGTTTATCTTTCAAACGCTGCTTTTAAGATAGGACTATTCGAATCTGAAAATGATGGAAAAATCTTTGATTTGATGATGGACATGAAAAAGCCTGTTGATGTTGGAATTTTCCTTGATCAGACACTCCATTATCTTGAGATGATCAATCCAAAGAAAACTGAATCAATAACACATTAACAATTTATTTACTAAATGAAAAAATTCAAAGGTACCGGAGTTGCTTTAATTACACCTTTTAAAAATGATATGAGCATCGACTTCGCAGCTCTGGGGAAAGTAGTTAACCATGTTATTAATGGAGGAGTCAACTATATTGTGGCTTTGGGAACAACAGGCGAATCAGTGACCCTGACAAAGGAAGAAAAGAAAGCAGTTGTATCGTATGTTGTTGATACCATTGACAAGAGAGTACCTTTAGTTGTTGGTATAGGAGGAAACAATACTCAAGAAATAATTGATTTTGTAAGGCAATCTGATTTAACGGGTGTTGACGGGATCTTATCTGTTGCACCATACTATAATAAACCTGGTCAGAGGGGTTTGTATCAGCACTTCAAGGCATTTGCAAATTGCTGTTCTCTACCAATACTGTTGTACAATATTCCAGGAAGAACAGGCTGTAACCTTACTGCCGATACATGTCTTGAACTTGCACGGGAATGTGAAAACATAGTCGGGATAAAGGAAGCTTCGGGAGATATCACCCAGATTATGAAAATCATCAAAGGCAAACCAGATGACTTTATTGTTACCTCCGGTGATGATATGATGATTATGCCTGTAGTTGCAGCAGGAGGCGCTGGTGTAATTTCAGTACTTGCAAATGCTTATCCGGCTCAGACATCAGAAATAGTAAACATGAGCCTTAAACAAAATTTTAAAGCTGCGCGCGACACACAATTCCGTTTTATTGAAATGATAGAATTACTTTTTGCGGAGGGTAATCCTTCAGGGATCAAGGCTGTTTGCAGTCAGATGAGCCTCTGTCATAACACCCTTAGGTTACCTCTTGTACCTGTTAGCAAACCAGTTATGGACAGAATCCAGAAAGTAATGAAGGAACTGAATTAAATTATGCACAAAATCATATATGTAGAGATGTAATGCATTACGTCTCTACATATATGCATATTTTTATGCATTTGCAGGGGTATTTTGCTGAGCCCCATGACATTGTTTATACTTCTTCCCGCTTCCACAAGGGCATAGATCGTTGCGTCCAACTTTCTTTTCAACCCTTACAGGCTCTGTTTTCTGGTTTCTTTCCTGTCCTCCACCTGAACTATATTGAGAAAAATCACTTTTTGACGTTCTCATATTGCTCATATCTACCTGGCGTCTTCTTTGTGCTTCTTTAACCTGCTCAGGATCCTGAACTGGTATGTGACCCTTCATAAGTGTACTTACAACATCCTTATTAACCTTGTTGATCATTGTCTTAAAGAGCTCGAAAGATTCAAACTTATAGATCAGCAATGGATCCTTCTGTTCATAAGTTGCGTTCTGAACTGATTGTTTAAGTTCATCCATCTCACGAAGATGTTCCTTCCACGCCTCATCTATTGTTGCCAAAACGACTGTTTTTTCGTAAGATCTGGAAAGCTCAATACCATTAGATTCAACTGTGAGCTTAAGAGGCGTAATTACCTGGAAGACTCTGACCCCATCGGAGATAGGAACTACAACATTTTCATAAACATGCGACATCCTTTCATACACATCTTTTAAAACAGGAAAAGCCTGTGTAGAAATGGCATCAATTTTTCTTTTATAGGAATCGAGTACTTTGTCGTACACCTTATCACCGATTACTGAAGTACTTTCTCTTTTGAACTCATCCTCATTCACAGGAGAATCCATTGAAAACGAACGAATAAGATCAAAATCGAATCCTTCAAAGTCGGCATCATCATGGTAAATATTCACAAGGTTTTCAGTGACATCATACATCATATTGGCAATGTCGACGGAGAGCCTTTCTCCAAGAAGAGCATGTTTTCTTTTCTTGTAAATAACTTCTCTCTGGGAGTTCATAACATCGTCATATTCAAGTAATCTTTTTCTTATGCCAAAGTTATTCTCTTCAACTTTTTTCTGTGCCCGCTCGATTGATTTAGTGATCATCGGATGCTGTATCATCTCTCCTTCCTTCAGCCCAAGTTTATCCATTATACCTGCTATCCGCTCCGATCCGAAGAGCCTCATCAGTTCGTCCTCGAGTGAAACAAAGAATTGTGACGATCCGGGGTCACCCTGCCTGCCTGATCGACCACGAAGCTGCCTGTCGACCCTTCTTGATTCATGTCTCTCTGTACCTATAATTGCAAGACCACCCGCTTTTTTTACTTCATCAGTAAGTTTTATATCAGTACCACGACCTGCCATGTTAGTTGCAATAGTTATTGTTCCTGGTTTTCCAGCCTCAGCAACAATATCAGCTTCCCTCTGATGTAATTTTGCATTAAGAACATTATGCCGTAAGCCTTTCATCTTAAGCATCCTGCTAAGAAGCTCCGAGATTTCAACAGATGTTGTTCCAACAAGAACAGGTCTCCCCTGCCTGTTCATCTCTACTATCTCATCAATTACCGCATTATACTTTTCTCTCTTTGTCTTATAGACAAGATCTTCCCTGTCATTCCTAACAACCGGTTTATTTGTCGGGATTACAACAACATCGAGTTTATAGATGTTCCATAACTCACCGGCTTCAGTTTCTGCAGTACCAGTCATACCAGCAAGCTTATGATACATCCTGAAATAGTTTTGCAGGGTAATTGTTGCATATGTCTGTGTAGCTGCTTCTACTTTAACATTTTCCTTGGCTTCAATAGCCTGGTGCAAACCATCCGAATACCTTCTTCCTTCAAGAATACGACCTGTTTGTTCGTCAACTATTTTGACTTTGTTGTCCATTACAACGTATTCTGTATCTCTGTCAAAGAGTGTCCATGCTTTCAGCAATTGGGTCATCGTATGAACACGTTCCGATTTAACAGAATAATCCTGTAGTATCTCGTCTTTCTTTTTAAGTCTGTCTCTTTCGTTAAGATCAGTTTTCTCTAGATCAGCAATTTTTGAACCAACATCAGGAAGAATGAAGAAACTGGCATCTTCAACAGATGTGGAGATCAAATCAATCCCTTTTTCAGTCAGTTCAATAGAGTTAGCCTTTTCGTCGATAATGAAGTATAGCTCATCAGTCACCTTTGGCATCTCCTTGCTATTGTTTTGCATGTAAAAGTTCTCCGTTTTCAGCAGCAATGATTTATTACCTTCTTCACTAAGGAATTTAATGAGAGCGTTATTCTTTGGTAATCCTTTGAAAGCTCTTAAAAGGAGAAGTCCTCCATCGTCATTTTTATTTTCAGAAATGAGTCTTTTTGCGTCAGCAAGAATTTGTGTTACAAGTTTCTTCTGGGCTGTTACAAGCTTTTCCACTTTGGGTTTCAGTTCATCAAAAAGCTGATTATCGCCTCTTGCAGTTGGTCCGGAAATTATCAATGGAGTACGTGCATCATCTATCAGCACAGAGTCAACCTCATCGACAATAGCATAATGATGCCTTCTCTGAACAAGGTCTTCCGGGTTGATCGCCATATTGTCGCGCAGGTAATCAAAACCAAATTCGTTATTTGTTCCGAATGTAATATCTGCATTATATGCTTTACGCCGCTCTGCAGAATTAGGCTGATGTTTATCGATACAATCAACGCTAAGTCCGTGAAACTCATAGATGGGTCCCATCCATTCTGAATCTCGTTTCGAGAGATAGTCGTTTACAGTTACAATATGAACACCCCTTCCGGCGAGAGCATTAAGGAATACC
>DATALD010000021.1:0-66866 GCA_036261255.1 Bacteroidales bacterium | reverse complement strand
TTTAACTGACTGGCTGTATATTCAGGGCAGGTATAACTACGCTAAATCAGCTTCTGATTCCGAAACTAAGAATCCGGGGGGTATAGGTACAAGCAACCCTAAGAATGATGACGGTACATATAAGGGAAGCTACAACTTTGGCAGCAACTGGTCAACAAACGTAAATGCCGAATTCCTTTTGGGCTATGACAAACGGTTCGGTAAATTTACGACACTTGCAAACTTTGGTGGAAACACCCGCAGGAGTGAGAACCATGGGGTGAGTGTGAACGGTTCGAATTTTATTGTCCGTGATTTTTACTCGATAGGTAATGCTACAGACAAAACTTCGGGTAATCCTACATATGGCAATAGCAGGACGAATTCGCTTTACGGAATGGCAGAAGTTTCGTATAACTCTACTTTTTATCTTAATGCTACGGGAAGGACAGACTGGTTCTCGAATCTGGTAAAAGTCAACAGAACCTATCAATTCTATCCTTCGGTATCGGGAAGTATTGTTTTTTCCCAATTTATAAAACAGAACTGGCTTGATTTTGGTAAATTAAGAGGTGGGTGGACCCAGGTGGGCAACGCAGGCGACATTCGTGCAGATTATGGTCTTGTTACATACAGTCTTGCCACTGACCAGTTTAACGGAATTGCAACAGGTAGCCTTTCAGCTCCGGTAGTAAATTTGAATATTACGCCTTATAATGTTACCGAAAAGGAAATAGGAGTAGAAATGAGGATGTTTGATAACAGGTTTGTTGTTGACCTTGCACTATATGAAAAGCGTATGGATAAGCAAATATATGGTGTTCAAATTTCCAACATGTCAGGAACCGGTTCTATCAATGACAATATCGGTTCTAGAAAATACTCTGGTGTTGAATCGTTAATTGAATATAAGCCGGTTGTTACAAGAAATTTTACATGGACTACTTCGTGGAACAATACTTATCAGACAAGTAAAGTGCTTTCTTTAGGTTATGATGAACAGGGAAAGCCAATTATGATGAGACAAACAGCCGACTGGTGGGCTAACGGTGGTGCCAACACTTTCATGGGAATGTCTTATGATGTAGTAGGGCAGAGGGAAGGCCAAATATTCGTAGGGACTTATATGAGAGATGCCGACGGTAATAAATTGGTATCAAACGACGGAAGGTATATTGGAACATACAGAAATGCAAATGCTCCTCAGGAGGGAAATAATGGTAACGGGTTTTACAGTGTTGGTTCCGGAAATCCGAAATTCATTGGAGGGTGGAACAATTCATTCACCTATAAAAATCTCTCAGCCAGCATATCTTTAGCTTACAGATTTGGAGGTAAGGTAATTTCATCAACAAACCTTAATATGACAAGGCAAGGGTTCTCGAAGATGTCGCTCGTAGGTCGCGTTGATGAAAACGGCAATCCAATGGTGAACGAAGACGGAAGTGCAAAACACTATCTCGTGGTTGATGGCGTTTATGCTACTGCTGGAACACATAGGGATCCTGAGACTGGTTTAATGGTCCCACACAATGCAGGAGATAAAAATGAATCAGTAGTTACCGACTTACAAACCTTTTATACTGACTACCGAAGCAATCAAATCGGGGATCCATTTATATTTTCGACAGATTTTATTAAGTTAAGGAACATTTCGTTGAGCTATAACCTGACTAGTGCGGTTAGTAATGTCGATTTTCTTAGATTTGTTAAGGGTGTAACACTTTCAGCATCAGTTAGGAACGTGGCAACTCTTCACAAAGTTATACCCAATGTTGACCCTGAACAAATATCAACAACAGGAGACAATGGCTATGAAGGCGCGACGTTACCAGTAACCCGTAATTATTCTTTTGGGCTAAATGTGAGATTTTAATACTCAATTACTAAGTGAAAAATACTATGAAAAAGTATAAACTAATAACAATTATAGGTACATTCCTTCTTTTATTTGTGGGATGCGACAAGGACTTCGAAGAATTAGCACTCGAAGGTCAAAAATATACACTGACAGATCTGGATCCCGGAATAGTTTTTGCCGGATCGCAACGCGTTGGCTTTGGCGGCTCCTGGGAATCTGAAGCTACTGTAGTTCAATATTTTATGAACGCATATAATTTGGGCGCTACAGCAGGGTTTAATTTTAATTACGATGTCGCTGGGCAACAAAATGCGGAATGGGGTAATTATACAGGTAATCTTTTAACATATAAAAATCTTTTAAAAATAATTGATGAAAAATATCCTGAAAGAACAAACCTGAAAAGCGTTATCCGTATCTGGAAAGCCTTTGTGTTTATGAACATAGTTGATGCTCATGGCGATGTCCCCTACTTTGATGCATTAAGAGCTGATGAAGGCTCGGATTATTGGAGGCCCAAATATGACGATGCTCAGGAAATTTACCTCGACCTTGAAAAAGAAATCAGGGAAGCAGTAGCAGCGTTAGATGCAAGTAAAGATTTCAATACATACGATGTATTCTTTGGACCAAATGGTTATAATAGAACAACGGATGCTGCAGGACAGGTTGATAAGTGGAAAAAGGTTGGCAATTCTCTGTTGTTGCGTATGGCCCTGCGTTATTCCAAGTTGGATCAGGCAAAAGGTGCTGCACTTGCGACTGAAGCGTTTAATGGCGGAGTAATGGCGTCTAACAATGATAATGTAATGGTAACTTACGAGCCACCAAATTTTTCAAACACAAGACACGCTAATCTTGTAAATGCGGCAACCAATCCGTACTATTATTATGCAGCCGAGCCGTTTGTAAATCAGTTAAAAAATACCATGGATCCCAGGAGCAAGTATATTATTGCAAAATTTGATAACGCTGTTACCGTTCAGACTGCAACCGGAAGTCTTGACTGGGATGATCAGTTTGGAGTACCTGTAGGAGTTCAGGCTGATGTGATTACGGCACCTGGATCACCATACAGAGGTGCCCATCCTAACAGCAACGGGCTGGACTATTCTCAGATAAATGTACAGGCAGGTGGGTCGACGTTAACGCCGTCTTACTGGCTTACGTATGCGCAAACTTCGCTGTTACTTGCAGAAGCTGCCCACAGAGGATGGATACCCGGAGGCGATGCACAAGCTAGAACATATTACGAAAATGGCATAAGAGCAGATATGGACAGGTATGAATTAATAGCAACTGAGGCGGCTTCAAATCCGGCAAATTGAATAACATATCCTCTCAGAATTACTGAGGCCGAAAAAGCAACTTATCTTGCTCACCCATCAGTAGCATGGAATACTGCCGATGCGCTTAAGCTTATAAATACTCAATATTGGGTTATTAATATTTGGGACCCCAGGGAAGCCTTGTTTAACTGGAGAAGAACCGGTTATCCTGTGTTACAGCGCAATAGATCTAACGATTATCTTCTGCAAAACGGAGGGGATGGATTTGTTCACAGATATCGTTATAATGAGGAAGAATATAGAAGAAACCAAGTAAATGTTGAAGCTGCTGCTGCCAAAATGGGTGGAGATTATTTAACTACCAGGGTTTTCTGGGACATTGCTCAGTAATTTATTTAAGTCTTCTTTTAAGTAACTAAAAAATAAAGGAGTCAGATTCTTTCTGACTCCTTTTTTCATCAAACTAATACTAGATTAAACCATTAAATGCAACTTATATGAAAAAGATCCTGACATCTTTTATTGCCATCATGATAACCGGATCAATGTCATTCTCTCAAAATGTTGGTTCATCTACTGAATATATTAAGTCAATAACTTCTCTCTGGAAAGGGGAACGCTTCCCCGATGGACGACCTAAAGTGTCAGATGAGATGCTTGAACGTCTTAAAAAGGTCGCAGTCGAAGGCGCCTGGGCTGTTCTTCGTAACAGGGGATATAATAATCAATGGGAGGGAGACTGGACTGTATTGTTACCAGACCAGGCTATGACCGGGCGTGTTGTAACAGCACAGTATATGCCTCTCAGACCAGACCTCGATGAATGGGTGAAAGAAAAAGGGAAAGAAGAAAAGAGAACTGCCCCGCCAACAAATTCATGGCCAATTGATATTCTTAAAGAAGGCGATGTTTATGTAGCAGATTCTTATGGAAAAGTGGGCGATGGTCCTATTCTTGGTGATAACCTTGGGAATGCCATTTTTGCAAAATCAAAGCGTGGTGTTATAGTATATGGTACCGTTCGTGACCCGGAAGGTCTTAAAATGATTGATGGGTTTAACAGCTGGACAAAGGGCCTTGATGTTTCATTTCTTCAACAAATGATGCTTACATCAATTAATGCACCTATCCGCATTGGTCATGCAACCGTATTGCCTGGCGATGTCGTGCTGGCAAAGAGCCATGGAGTGCTATTTGTTCCTGCTCATCTTGTTGAAGAAGTTGTTGTTACCGCAGAGGTAACACAGATACGCGATGAGTTTGGGTGGGCACGCCTTAAAGAAGGGAAATACACTCCCGGACAAATCGACAGTCAATGGTCAGAGGAAATCAAAAAAGATTTTCTAGAATTTGTTAAGAACTACAAGGGAAAGCTTCCAATGTCACAGGATCAGTTTGATCAGTATATGAGAGAAAGAAACTGGTAATCAATTAACCTTCAAAACTATGAAAACAACTCTTCAAAAAATGTCAGAAACAACGAAGCAGCAGGAGAGGGACGAAAGAGCAGCTCTGAAAGCTGAACTATCAGATCCTGCAACTTCGAAAGACAGGCGTAACTTTCTTAAGAAAGCTGCACTTGGTGGAATTGCTATTGGCGGTTTAATGCATCTATCAATAGAAGACACAATTGCACAGACCACTCAAAATGTATCCCGTGCATCAAGCCCTTCAGATCTGAAGATCACTGATCTTCGTGTTGGTGAGAAAGGTAATAATGGGTCAATGGCAGGCCGTATAATCCGTATTGATACAAACCAGGGAATATATGGCCTTGGTGATATCAGGGACGGTTCTGACCAAAGGAATGCACTTTTTCTCAAAAGCAAAATAGTAGGACTTAATCCTTGCAATGTTGAGATGATATTCAAGGTCATCAGGCAGTTTGGTGGTCATGGCCGTATGGGCGTTGGCGTAAGCGGCGTTGAAATGGCCTTGTGGGATATATGCGGAAAAGCGCTTGGCGTTCCTGTATGGCAGCTGTTAGGCGGCAGGTATCGCGACAAGATCAGAATCTATGCCGATACCCCTGAATCAAGAGATCCGGAGGTTGAACTCACAAAGCTAAAAGAACGACTTAATGTGCATGGATTCACCTGGCTTAAAATGGACCTTGGAATCCACCAGGTGAGCCAGATTCCAGATACTGTTGTAAACAGGAAATTCTGGGATGAGAATGGCGGTGGAATT
The DNA here is from genome assembly GCA_036261255.1 of Bacteroidales bacterium. Taxonomy (GTDB): domain Bacteria; phylum Bacteroidota; class Bacteroidia; order Bacteroidales; family VadinHA17; genus LD21. Next base: position 61,547 of record DATALD010000021.1, on the reverse strand, counting down.
AATACCTGGTATATGGGAAGGGGATATGCACAAGGAGGTTATACAGACTACTGGAAAAAAGATCATCAGTTCACCCAGGTACAGATTACTGAAAAAGGTATCGATGAGATAGAGAAAATTGTTGAAAGAGTCAGAAATGCTGTTGGCATGGAAGTGCCTCTTTCAGTTGATCATTTCGGCCACATGGATATGAACCAGATGATACGTATCGGCAAACGCCTTGAAAAATACAGACTTGCATGGTTGGAAGATTGTGTTGCATGGTATTACACAGATATGCTTAAAACAATTACCGATTCAATTGAAACACCTACATGTACCGGTGAGGATATTTATATGCTGGGAGGCCTCGATGGAGGATTCAAGCAGCTTATCGATGCTCATGCAGTCGATATTATTCATCCTGACCTCGTAAGCGCCGGAGGTATACTTGAAACCAAAAAAATTGGTGATTATGCAGAAGAGGCGGGTGTTCCAATGGCTCTTCATGCAAACAGTTCACCAGTAGCCTGGATGGCTAACATCCATTGCGCAGCAGCGACAGAAAATTTCCTTGCGCTTGAACATCATAATGCTGACAATGCGAACTGGGAAGGACTTGTTAAGCTTACAGGTTCAAAACCTTTAATAACCAAAGGCTATGCAAATGTCCCTCTTGATGCCCCTGGTCTTGGAATAGAATTGAACGATGATGCTCTAAAAGCAACAATGAGCAAAGGAGCAAAAGGTTATTTTGAACCAACTCCCGAGTGGGATGCACAGGGCAGGCCTTATGACAAGCTATGGATCTGATTGAATATTGATCTAAGCTGCCTCATACCAGTTATGAGGCAGCGCTTTTTTTAGAAGTATTAAATATTTTTTATAATTTTCAACATATAAAGATTTGCTGGTAAATAGTTTACTTTGACTATATTGGCGCTTTCATCTTTTTAAAAATGTTTAACAGTGAAATATCACTATTGAAGTATCATATTTGTATTTTTAAGCATAAATTTTAACCCGATAAAAAGGCTATGAAAAACTCAACCTTATCAATTAAAGTCAAGAGGTCATCTCTTACATCATTAGCGATGGGGCTTGCTGTAACTGTATTTGCACTTTCTGCTTCAATTCCTTCTTATGGCCAGGAAAGACAAAGACCAGGGATGCCGGCTCAGGATGCTCAAAAACCTGTTCCACTTGCGCAAAGGATAGGTCATTCAGACAAATCCAAAGCAATGGAAAGTAAAAACATTCACCAGGGTACAGGCACTTTATTCCTACAGACATTGTTGGGACGGAATGCTGTTACCGGTTTGAACTTCATGCACAAAGGTCCTTTAATGCCAAAAAGCTCTATCGGACATCATTTTCATAATAATTCTGACGAGATGTTCCTCATCCTTGATGCTGATTGCCAATTTACAGTTAACGGACAAACTGCTGCCATTGCCGGTCCTGTTGGCGTTCCATGCAGATCAGGTAATTCTCATGCAGTATACAATCCATCGACAAAACCAGCCGAATGGGTAAACTTCCAGGTTGCAGTAGTTGATCCAAATGCTTCAACAGGTGGCGCCGGCGGTTTTTCAAGAGGATCTTATAATGTATCTGCTGATCCATCGGGATTATATGAGATGGGAGATGATCGTTCAAAAGCTGTACTTGAGCCAAAGGCAACTTTCATGAATACCGGTCAGCTTACGAGAGCTTCACAGAGACCTGTTGTTCACATGAATGGTGGTAAGGATACCGTCTATTACAGAAGAGCTCTTGGTCCTTCAGCATTTGCTTCAAACTGGGCTTACTTCGACCATCTTACAATCCCTGCAAAAGCATCACAGGGAAGACATTATCATGCTGGTGTTGATGAAGTATACCTCGCAATTAAAGGTAAAGGCAAAGTGTATGTAAACGATGATGTTGCTGACTTTGCAGCAGGCGATGCAATTCCAATTAAAGCTGGCGAGATACACTCATTTGAAAGCAGCCAGACAGAACCTCTTGAAATGGTTATCTACGGTGTTGCCCTTGAGAAAGGCAAACTCGATGTTGTTGATGTTCCTCTTAAAATGATGCAACTTCAGATGTTCTTCGAGGTAGCTCCTGAGAATTATGAAGCCTTCGAGAAAAGCTATATCGAAGTATATGTTCCAGCTCTGAGGAAACAAGTTGGTTATATGGGTTCAAGACTCCTAAGGAAATTTTCAGACGAAGGTATCAAAAAAATTGGTGGAGCAGCTACAAAATATACTTTCGAAATGGTACTTCTTTTTGATACTGAAGAGCACAGGGTAGCCTGGACCAAAACCCCGGAACATGATGTTGCCTGGGCCAAAACAATCAGCTATGCAAAAAGTTATGAGTGGATAGGTTACGATATTACCGGGCTGGACCAGGTATCTGATCCGCTTGGTAAAAGAAATATCACTGCAGAAGAATATTAAAAACAATTACAATAACAATTTTCAATAAAAGATCTATGAAAAAATCAGTTAAAAGAATTTCTCTGTTCAGCCTTATGCTTGCAACATTGATGATCCTTAATCAATGTACCAGTGTTCCTGAATGGCAGAAAAAGAACAAGGAGATAATCCAGCAGTATTCTCTCGTTGAAAATCAAATTGAAACACCAAACACAAAAATCGAGTCTAATCTTCAGCCCGGGAAAGTAGCATCGCTCGATAGCATTGCATCAACAGAGCTTTATCCAGGCGTTAATGCAAAACTTTACTATGGAAAAGGCGCAATGACAGCTGTTATTCAACTCGATGCAAACGCACAGGTTCCGGAAGAAGAGTTGCCGTCTGACAGATTCCTGTTTGTTCTTGAAGGTGAAATTAACCAGCTTGTCAATGGAGAAAATGTAAAAATGATTTCCGTTAAGAGAGAAGAGCAGGATGGAACTCATAGCATAACACCAAGAGTTGATTTCGTTTATCTTGAAAAAGGAAGTAGAAATGCACTTACTGCAGGAGCAACAGGCGCTAAAGTTGTTGAAGTATACAGCCCGGTACGCCTCGATTACCTGCAGAAAGCAGGCGTAACAGAAATTCCTTCTTCAAATGTTGATGTTAAAACTCCATCAACCCCGAACATTGAACCAAACAAGGTTTATGACCTATATGAATTTCAGCTGACTGAGCTTACAAAAGGCGCTAATTCAAGACTCGTTACTGGCAAAAATGTTCAGATAAGCTTTATTTCAATGGATCCGGGAGCTGTTTTTGAACGTCACATTCACCCACAGGAACAGACTATGCTAGTATTACGCGGTAGTTGCAGCGAACTTCTGCTCGACAGCGAACAGCCAATGGCAAAGAACAATGTTGTCCTTATTCCCGGCAATATGGTTCACGGCGCAACAATGAGCGATCTTGGTTGTGATGCTATCGATATTTTCTGGCCGGCAAGAGCTGACTACAGTGAAAAAGAACAAGCAAGAATGGAAGCATTCCGTGCAATAATTCCTGAAAGCTCAAAAGTTGAGCTTCTCGTTGATGGAACAGTAACAAAACCTGGTTTGACATTTGCTGAAGGCCCAAAATGGATGAACGGTAAAGTATATTTCTCAAACATGGGCTTTGACCAGGGTTGGGGAGCTCATCCTGATAAGAGTTCTGTTGTCGAACTGAGTCCCGATGGAACATACAGGAACATAAGCGAAGGTAAAATGCAGACAAACGGACTCTATCCTTACAAGAACGGCAATCTTCTTGTTTGTGACATGATTGGCCACAAGGTTATCGAAATGACAACCGAAGGAAAAATTGTAAGAGTAGTTGCTGATAAATATGATGGCAAGAAGATCGATGGCCCGAATGATATCATTACAGATGCAAAGGGTGGTATCTATTTTACTGATCCCCAGTTCACGATGGAAGCAGTGAAATTCCAGCCGGGACGTGCTGTTTATTACATCTCACCGGATGGAAAGAAAATTACAAGGATCACAGAACCTAACGAATTTGCAATGCCTAATGGTATCCTTCTTTCACCCGACGGAAAAACATTATACATCAACAACTGCTATGATGATGAATCATGGTTCCCTGTAAACAGTGACAAGGAAAATTTTGTATGGGCCTATGATGTTAACGAAGACGGAACAATAACAAATGGACGTCAGTTTGCAAAACTGTTCCTTGTTGATAACATACTTGACAGAAAAGCAAAATCATCAAGCTCTGACGGTATGGCTATTGACAAGATGGGTAATATCTATGTAGGTACCTACTATGGCGTTCAGATATTCAATAATAAAGGTGAATTTGTTGGTATGATCAACCTGCCACATTTCCCTGTAAGCTTATGCTTTGGCGATGATGATATGAAAACATTATATATCGTAAGCTATAACTACGTATATAAGATCCGCACAAACATGGAAGGTTATGTGAACTATCTCTAGTTAAACAGAACTTTTTAAAATAAATGAGCCCCCCGGAAACGAGGGGCTTTCTTTTTGAAGAAGTGCCAAGAGTGAACTAGAGTGCGCCAGAGTATTCAGAGTTAGAAAATCAGTCAACAAGTGAAATAACTCAGTATAACTTAGTGGTTAAGTTCAGCTCTAAAGCCTTTAAAGCTATTTCTTTGCTTGTTCCTCTGTTACAACATTCAGAACGGCTTCCATTCCAAGGCGATCTTTAAGCTGGGTGAGGTAAAGGCTTCTTGGAGCAACATGAACATCCTGATATTCGATATGTCCTCTTTTCTTTGAATAATCCTGGTAGATGGCATTGAAGACAACAGCATTTAGACCTATATGACCAAATGAATAATTCTTTGCAGTGGGAGGGCTCTGGATCATGTAGTCACCTTCGCAGTTCCAGAAAACAATATTTGCTCCCGCCCATCCAATGTTAATATCCTTCCAATAGCGGGCGCTTAGTGGAGCCTGGATATTATCGTATAAAGCGCCATTTACCCAGTTGCTGTGTGGTTCGCTTGTTGAATAAGGCATTGTTGCCGAACAATCAAGGAAAACATTACCCGTTGAAGACGGGCTTCCCATGACAAATGAATGCCTGCCTTTCTGTGAAGTACAGCGCTGGACGAGCGATAGCTGCCCGCTAAGCTGGTAAGTAAACCTTCGCGCCCCTGCCCTTATTGACACAGGCTCCCTCGATTCGCAGTCTTCAACTGTTATCCATTTTGAACTTGCTGCAACTGAGACGAGACTGCTTGCAAAGTGCAGCGCTGTTATGTTCCTGACCCAGGCATTTTTGGCATTTGAAATACTAATAAAATTATAATAATGTTTTTCATCTGAATAGTACTCCTCCCCGTCATAATGTGGTCGTGGATCGTCCCATGAACCACGGTCTATATTCCCGTAAGCTGTTATTCTTACTTCCGGATCATATTCAGAAATACCACGAAGATTTTCGACGCCTGAGTTTTCGATTCTTCCCGGATCATCGTACTTGTAGATATCCCCGCCGCCCCAACGTTCATCAATAGCTGTAAATATCGGGGCATCAACAGTAATAGCATTCCCTTTAACTTCCATTACGATACGATCATACGATATATTGAATGGTCTCCAGGCAAATCTTCCTGCCGATTCGCTGTCCTCACCGATCTCTTTAATCCAGGCTTCATTGCCAATTCGCCTTATAATTACCTTGTCACCTGTCTTAAAAGCCTTTGCTGAAACAACATTTATAGTCCTCGATCCGACAGGAACATATTTATCTGTGATAATCTGTTTACTCCCCTCGTTAATTGTAGCGCCTGTTGAGCCGGATATACTTACAAGAGGTTGTCTTGCTATATTAGTACCCTTGTTTTCAGGTACTTTGCCAATAAGTATTGTTCCAACATCACTCATCCCTTCTCCTCTAAGGACAACTCCGGAGGCCTTAATGTATATTGGTGAGAAGAGTTCGTATGTACCCATTCTTAAAAGAACAGCTCCTCTGAAACCCGAGGCATCAGGAGTTAGGGCCGAAACCCTATCTATTGCAGCCTGAATATTGGGTGAATTGTCTCCTTTTACAGGCCAAATGATCTCTTTTGTTGTAACATAGGGAATTGCTACACCACCACCCATATATCCAGCATACGAAAAATCAGGAATCATATTTCCGAGACTGTCTGCTACATAGATAAGGCGTCCATTTGTGCCCGGATAAACAAGTGATGTTGTTGGAGGAATATCCTTGCCAACAGATTTGCCAGGCTCGCTGGCTGAAACACTGATGAAGAACATCAGGAATGAAAGAAAGTAAAAGATTCTCATTGTCAGGTTGGTTTATTTATTAAGTTAAGAGTTTAAATTCAAGTTTTTAATATTTCAGATTTCAAGTACAGGATATAAAAGTACTAATCGCTTTATGGATTGTGGATGTTAATAGTGTTAAAAAATGAAAATCAATAAAAAATGCAGGAACATGAATCCCTGCATTTCTATGAATAAAAGCTTGAAATATATGGCCTGATTAATAAGTGATATTAAAGCTTGACATCACTCAGCTTTTCTTTCCTGTCTTCTTTTTTCCTGTCCTTTTTAAGATTGCTTTCAGCATCAGATCTATTATCTGTCAATACCTCTATCAATTCAGCCTTCATATCATTTCCTTTTTTGATTTCATCGCTGATTCTTTGAATATGGCCTCTCCCAAGGCCCTTCACTTCACAACCAAGTTCGATGTATCTTCTTATTATATCATCACTTAGTATGCCGAAACAGTCAATAATCGCTGCAGGTTTGCCAATTGATTTGACAACCCAGGCGGGATCCAGGTCAATATAAGCTTTATGAGGAACAGCAAAAATGACTGCATCGGCGCCTTTTAATGAATTTTCAAGGTTTTGGTCTATACGAAGTGATTTTAGTTTTTCCTGGTTCCTGAAAAATTTGGCTTTGCTCTGACCTGCTGCCGGGTAAGAATCCTGTTGCTCAAATTCCCACCAGTGTTCAACGTATGGGTCGTGCACTTTTATCCGGGCGCCCATCTCTGTTAGCTTTCTTACAACAATTTCGGATCCGCTATAGCGTGTGTCCCCTACATCTTCCCTGTAAGCGGCACCAAGTATTAAGACCTCTGCTGATGAAATCGACTTATCCATGTTTTTCAGGGCATCTCTTGTAAGATGACCGACATGAAGGCCCCGGGTATCGTTGATGTCAATCGCCATTGGTGTTATTTTGAAGATATCATCTTCAAAACCAAGTATGTTCTTATAAGCCCATACCCCCAAACCACCATCTTTAGGAAGACAATACCCACCGACACCAGGCCCCGGGAAAATCATATTACTATGTGTGGGCCTTACTTTGATCGCTTTAATAACCTTTATCAGATCGACACCATTACGTTCGGCATAAAGGCTCCATTCATCCAGGAAAGCAAGGATTGTTGCCCTGTAACTATTTTCAACGATCTTTGCTGTTTCAGATTCTATAGGCCTGTCCATCACTGTTAGTGGGAATTTCTCTGTATTGAGTACCTCATTGAGAAACTTAACAACCCTTTCCCTGGCTACTTCATTTACACCACTGCAAACCCTCCAGAAGTCGCGGATGCTTGCAACGTAATTTTTTCCTGGCATTACTCTTTCATAGCTATGCGCAAGCAAGGGATCTGATTCTATCCCACGCTTAATGAAGATTTTTTTCATTATCGGATATGCTACCTGTTCTGTTGTGCCGGGGGCAACTGTTGTCTCGATCAGGACAAGCGCCCGGGGAGGAATATTCTCTGAAATTACTCCTATCGACGATTCAAGTGCAGCCATGTCGGTTCTTCCATTGCGCACATTTCCGAGTTCTTCTTTTACATAATCACATTGGACATCAACAATAACGATGTCGGCAAATTTCAAAACTTCATGAGAAAAGGTAGCTATTAGTGTTTTCTTGTCATTTACGCAACGTACAATCATTGGCTCTACTTCCGGATCTTCGGCTTTGATAGGAGATATTCCACGATTAAGCAAAGGAATCTTCCAGTAGCTGCGGGCGCTTGGACGTTGCATCCCGATAACGAATTTTGATGGTTTACCGGTTTTTTTATCAACTGTATCAGCTACAATTGCAGCCATTACTGCTCCGACAAAACCAACACCCATCACTACAACGATTTCACGACCCTCAGATCTCTCTCTCGATACAATCTTTTCTATCCTTTCAAATTCATTTTTGTAATCTTCAGATTTTGGCAAAAGGAATTTCTCCCCACCCGGGCTGACTGAATAATTTTCGCTCATAGTGTCGTTTTTTGAATTAATTAATAAATATTATGAAAAAATTTCTGGGAATAAATAGATGACAGTTTGATGGAGATAGAACAAGTTTTGAGGCATTTTGTTTTGGTTTTTAATTATTTGGGTTCTTGGTTTGCTCATGACATTCATAAGTTTTCAGATCTTCCGGAACTGACTTACATGGGTTGGTTTAATACAGTTATTTATGATATTGATATCTGGCTTTTTCACAGCCTATCTTCACGTGAAAATACCTGTATTTTACACTTTTACCATTCATATATTCGCTCTGTAAAACAGTAACCATGAAGAGCTATGTATTAATATCGCTTATGCTGCTGATTTGCAGCAATGGTTTTGGACAGCCTGATAAGAGCAGGCAAAAAGAAACAGGGGATAAGGAATCGGGAATTAAAAAGTATTCAGAAGGAGCTTCAGGTGTCAAAAGAAGCATTTCATACAGATTTGTTGAAGGTAAACACAATACAGGGACAGGGAAAGGTTCTTTTTGCTTCGATGGAGAGAACTTTAGCTCCATCAATTATGTACTTGCCGACAATCTTGATTTATCGGGAGAAGACCAGACAAAATGGTATTCAACATGGGATGATACCACTGGAGCAACAGAGAGGGGACGAATAACACTTGTTGAATATGAAAGTGAAAATACTGTTATACTTGATGTTAAAGGTTTAATGGTAAGGGAGCAGGGGTTCTGGAAGATACCAGTAGAGTACGTGTCAGGTAAGATGCCCACTGATGGTAAGATATATTATTATGTTTTCAGTAGAATTGCCCATAGGAAAGATAAAGATCTTACATCAACAGAAAAAATACCTGCGACGGAACCGCAAAAGACATCTCCGGAACCACAACCGGTATCGCCGGAACAAGCATCAGTAGATGAGGCGCATCCGGTAAGGCAAGAACAGGAATCACCTGTAATTGTGCCTCAACAAATATCTCAAGAGACAAAGCCAATAATAGCTGAACCTCCACAAGTGTTAAAAGTGCAGGAAACACAAGTTGACCAGGTAATCACCGCGCCTGAACCTCAGATAACAATTCCACAACAGAAGCCGCAAGCCCAGGTTACAGAACCTGTGCCAGTTGATCCTGCGGCCACTGTGACAGAAACACCTATAGTCCAGGCTGGGCCAGAAACACCTGTAGTCCAGGCTCCTTCTGATAATCCGGAGGCATATATAGATGTAAAAGAAGACAGGAGAAGACCGGCAGACAGGAAGAATACTCAGTACCAGAGCACTGAGGACCGCCTGCAACAGGTAAGTACTGTGAGGCAGCCTGTGAAAGAACAGAATTCAGAAACGAGAACTACAAACACAACTGTGCAACAGGGTGACAACAAAGCTGTAACTCAGCCCGCAACAAAGACTCAGGAGCCTGCAGCTCCTAAAGCTAATGTTCCTGCAATACCTTCGACACCAAAACCTTCTCAGTCAACAAAGCCAAAAGACAACATAACCTCCAGGCCATTAGGTAACCAGGTATCTGAAACATCATCTGTACCACCTGCATATCAACCTAATCTTCCATCATACACTCCTGTTGCAACCCAATATAGCCAGGGAAGAAGTCGAGGGAAGTGTTACAGCGGTATAATTGAAGTCGGATATGGAATAGGAGTGGGTGAATATGGTATTGATAACTTCAGGTTCAACTTCATTAATGGGTTTCATATTGGTCCAACTTTTACAATGGGCCTTGGCCTTGGCTTACGTCGTTATTTTCCTGATCCTTCAGATAGCTACCTTGTCCAGGGTAAAACACATATGCCAATTTTTCTTGACCTAAGGGAACAATTTTCAACAAGGACTGTAACTTCATACTTCGCCCTTGGCCTCGGAAACTCCGCCGTTTTGGTTAACGATGGTGACACTACACGAACCGAGTATGAAGGTTTATTGTTAAATCCTGCTGGTGGAATATGGATTAATTTGTCCTCACGTTTTGCTGTTTTTGCCGGTGTAGCTTATGAGCTTCAAAAGCTTGAATTTGCAATGATCTCCGATAACAGGCGTTTTAAGCAGAATGCCGGGTCGTTTAGTTTTAATGTCGGTATATCTTTTTAGATCTCAGTAAGTTCGTGAGAGTGACATTCCCTTTCATTTCTTTTGAGTTGGGAAAAAGAAATGAAGAATTAATGCTATCTTTAGGCAATTCATTCAATGTAAAACCCTTAACAATTAAGGAATGAAAAAAAATCTATTAAGAACATGCCTTGGTGGCATTATCATTTTTTCAATAATGTCGTTTGTGCCTGCAAGTCAGGGCCCAAAGACGCCTATTTACCTTAATACTAACTATTCCTTTGAAGAAAGGACTGCAGACCTTGTTTCAAGATTAACCCTTGAAGAAAAACAGGGTTTACTCGGGAACAATATGGTTGCAGTCCCGCGCCTTGGAATCAAAGCGTATAATGTGTGGAGTGAAGCTCTTCATGGGATCCTTGGTGGTCCCAATCCAAATGCCGGTATTGGAGCGCCAACATCATTTCCAAACAGTGTGGCTCTTGGATCTGCATGGGATCCTGATCTTATGCAAAGAGAAGCAAGCGCAATTGCCGATGAAGCAAGAGCGATTTTTGCTTCAGGTACTAAAGGATTAACATACTGGTCTCCGGTTGTTGAACCTATCCGCGACCCAAGATGGGGACGGACAGGCGAATCGTTTGGTGAAGATCCTTTCCTTGTATCACAGATAGCAGGAGGTTTTGTAAGGGGATTTATGGGTGATGATAAAACCTACCTCAAAGCTGTTCCTACTGCAAAACATTATTTTGCAAATAACAGCGAGTTCGATCGTCATGTCAGCAGCTCAAATATGGACAGCCGCGATATGCGTGAGTTTTACCTTGTTCCTTATAAGAATCTTATCGAACAGGATAACCTTCCTTCAATAATGTCTTCATATAATGCCGTTAACAAAGTTCCAACTTCAGCGAGTAAGTTGTATCTCGATACTATAGCAAGGAGGACTTATGGGATGTATGGTTATGTAACTGGCGATTGCAAATCTGTGGAGGATATCTATACAGGTCATTATTATGTTAAAACATCAGCTGAAGCAACAGCGCTTGGTCTTAAGGCAGGAGTTGACTCAGACTGTGGCAATGAATATCAGAAAAGTACAATTGAAGCCCTTAAAAAAGGGTTGGTAACAATGGGTGAAATCGACAGGGCTCTTTTCAATATGTTCCTTATAAGAATGAGAACAGGAGAATTCGATCCTGCCGGCAAAGTTCTTTATGCACAAACACCGGCAAGCCTCGTTAACTCACAGGCTAATAAAACCCTTGCAAAAGAAGTTGCAACCCGCACCCCCGTTCTGCTTAAGAATAATGTTTCTTCAAAGACAAACAAGAAGGCATTGCCAATAAACCCAGCTGAACTTAAGAAGATAGCACTTGTCGGTCCACAGGCTGACGAAGTAGAGCTTGGCCCATATTCAGGAAGACCTGCACAGGAGAATATGATAACTCCACTTGCCGGAATAAAAAAATATATTTCCGAAAAAGGGCTCAAGACTGAAGTTGTCCATAGTAGTGGCGCAAATACTTCAAATAAGAGTAATCTTTTCTATGTTGCAAGATTCGAGCTTAAGAAGTCCGATGGATCTATAACAAAATATGATGCAACAAAATATAATTCAGCATCAAAAGGCATTACAGTAGGCTCAGGTATGGGTGAACTTGAGCAGGTAAGGACAATCGATGATGGTTCATGGACAGCTTACGATAATGTTGACCTTAACAATGTTGATACAATCGGAATTTTCGTAAACATACCTGTTGAAGGTGGTATAATTGAAGTAAGAGCAGGTTCGCCTGAGGGTAATCTTCTTACAACCCTGAATGCCAACACAAAAGCTGGTGCGAGATCAGGAGGTGTGTATGGAGAAGGAAGCATGATGAGGGTAAAAGTTAATAAACTTGGATTCAATGCTCCTCAGACCCTTTATCTTGTTTACAAAGCAGTTCCTGATGCAGAAATTGACAATGCAACCATTGAAGCTGCAAAATCAGCCGAAGTGGCAATTGTTTTTGTCGGGACCGATGAGAAAACAGCAACAGAGGAAGCTGACAGGCTTACACTGTTGTTGCCGGGTAACCAGGTTGAGCTTATAAAAGAAGTAGCTGCTGTTAACCCTAACACAATTGTTGTTATGCAGACACTCGGCTGCGTAGAAGTTGAGGAGTTTAAAAACATTCCTAATGTGGCAGGTATTATCTGGACAGGTTATAACGGTCAGGCTCAGGGAGAAGCAATAGCAAGTATTCTATTCGGAGATGTTAATCCCGGAGGGAAACTTAATGCTACATGGTACAAGTCCGTTAACGATCTTCCAGAGATCACTGATTATAATCTTAGAGGTGGCAATGGCAAAAATGGCCGTACATTGTGGTATTTCGACAAGGAAGTATCTTATGAATTCGGATATGGACTTTCTTATACAACATTTGAATACAGTAATTTCAGGATCTCAAAAAATTCAATAACACCAAATGATAAGATTACCATAAGTGTTGATGTTAAGAATACTGGTAATGTCGATGGTGATGAAGTTGTTCAGGTTTATATGAGAACTCCTGATAGCCCTGCATCACTTCAGAGACCGATAAAGAGGCTGAAAGGATTTCAGAGAGTAACTATTCCTGCCGGGCAGGTAAAGGTTGTTGATATTGACATTAACTGTGCTGACCTGTGGTTCTGGGATATGGAAAAGGACAAAATAATGTTCGACCAGGGCAAATATGTATTCGAAATCGGAGCATCATCAAAAGATATCAAAGGATCAGTAAGTGCAACAATGAAAGGCGAATTTGCACCTATACTAAAAGTTGTTGTTGCTGATTGCGGACAAACTGTAATGAAAATGGGCGAAACAGCTCAGACTAGCCTTACAGCTTCTCTGACTGATGACAGTTTTTATGATATTTCAAAAGCAAAAATTGCTTATTCAACAAATAATACTGCTGTTGCTTCAGTGGATAATAAAGGACTTGTAACAGCAAATGGCGCTGGTGTAGCAACGATAACAGTAACTGTTACAATAGGTGATGTTACAAAATCAGACAGCTATCCTGTTAAAATAATGCCTGACCTTTCTCCTTCATCAATTGCGGTAAATGGAAAAGCTGTTTCAGGCTTTAACCCTGCTGTAAAGGTTTACACATATCTTTCATCAGCTGCAGGTAAGGCTCCTGAAGTTAGTGCGAAAGCAACTGCTCCTGATGTTGATCTTGAAGTTATCCAGGCTGAAACTGTTCCCGGAACAGCTGTTGTGAAAATAAGTGACAGCAAAACCGTTGAGGTTAATGAGTATCTCATAAACTTCGGCCTAAAATCTGTAAATGATGAATTCAATGCAAGCATTCCCGGGAGCCAATGGTCATGGGTCAGGGAGAATGCACAGAACTGGAGTCTTTCGAAGAAACCTGGATTCATTACGATAACAGCTGCACAGGGCGACATAGTATCATCAAACAATAATGCAGAAAACATACTTTTACAGAGCGCTAATACTGACTGGACAATAGATTCAAAAGTTATATTCTCCAGGAAGCCATCAAGTATGGGGCAGAATGCAGGTATTCTTGCTTACCAGGATGATGACAACTTCGTTAAGTTTGTTTACGGTACAGGCAGTGGCAGAGGCTTTGGTCAGAGTGGTCCGGGAACAATGCAGCTGATTATCGAGAATATTGGCACCCAGAAAACAGTTGCTTCTCTTGATATGACAGGAGTTATCAAAGATGACAATACACTTTACCTGAGACTCGAAAAGAAAGGGGCTATCTATACCGCTTCATGTTCTGTTGACGGTAAAAACTATAAAGCTGTTGGCAATGGAGAAGTGCCTTTGAAAGATATCAAAGCAGGTGTTATGGCTTGCAATGGTGTTCCAATGCGTTTCGGCGGTATGCCGGGTATGCCTCAACAGGCTCAACCTGCACAGCCCCAGACTCCATTGGAAGTATCATTTGACTACTTCAGAATTAAAAACCAGGGTTTAAAATAAACTATGACTGTCCCTGTATCTCTCTTCCGCGTACTTGTTCTCTCTTGTCTGATTACTTTCAATAGTTGCAGTACACAGGGTAAGAACCCGGATCAGCCTGAATACAGGGATGTCATTTTAACTAATGACAAACCTCTGGTTGTCGGAACAAATGGCAAAATTGATTATTATGAGGCTGCAGGAAATGCAGCCTCATTAAATATCAATACAACAAGGAACCTGAATAGTGTTATTGCTATAGAAGACATGATCTTTGTTGTTGGAGACGGAGGAACAATCTTTTACTCTGATAACGGCCAACAATTTTCACTCGCCGAAACCGGGATGAAAGAAAACATCAACGGAATAACTTTATTCAAAAATTTACTTGTTGCCGGTGCGGATAACGGAATCATTCTTATCTCTCTTGACGGTAAAACATGGGATGGATTAACAGTCAGGGTCAGGGGGAATATTGCCTCTGTTTCATCAAATGAGAACTCATGTTATGGAGTAACCGATGCCGGTGAGATAATAAGTTCAGATGATGGTCTGAATTGGAAGGTTACTGATTATAATAAAGAATATGCAGGCTATGCCCGAGCTTGTGTTTTTAAAAAGGTTATCGCGATTAATGACAGGATAGCTGTAACAGGTGAATATGAAGACGGGTCTCCGGCAGTTCTTTTTTCGTCATTGGGGTCAGTATGGTCAGAGAGGAAGCTTAATTATGAAGATGAGAGCGGGCAGTATTCGATGCTCGAAAACGCTGTAAATGATATTGCATACGACAAGGAAGGCGATCAGTTCCTTCTTGCATGTGATGATGGAGAAGTGATGATATTGCCTTCCTGTTCAAAATGCAATGAGATGAGATATATCTCAGATAAAGATATCTTTGGAATAATTGTGTCAGGAAATACAATGTTTCTTGTAGGGGAAGATTATTCATTTCAAAATTCCAGATTAAGATAAGTTTTCTTCATAAGAGATTGTCAAAGGGAAATGAAAAGATTTTCTTAACTTTTCATCATTTAACAGAAACCGACCCTTTCTATGTCTAAAGAAACCAGCATAACCGATGTACGAACTGGTATGGATGTTGCTTCGTTGAAGCAGGCAATAATAGAACATTTGTTTTACCAGCAGGGAAGAAACATTGCCAACACCTCTCTCAATGACCTGTACATGGCGGTGTCATTTACAATACGCGACAGGCTTAAACAACGTGAGCACAGGACGATGAATGCTGTTCTGGAAGATAAAAACGTGAGGCTTGTTAGTTACCTGTCGGCTGAGTTTCTCCTGGGCCCTCAACTGGGTTCTAATCTTATTGCACTGGGTATCTACGATGAAATGAAACAGGCTGTTGAAGAACTTGGATTTGATTTCAGGAAAATTATTGATCAGGAGGAGGAACCAGGCCTCGGCAACGGAGGATTAGGGCGTCTTGCAGCTTGTTTTATCGATTCAATGGCTACTCAGCAAATACCTGCAATAGGATATGGAATACGTTATGAATTTGGAATTTTCGATCAGGATATTATTGATGGATGGCAGTTTGAAAAGACAGATAAATGGCTCCGTTTTGGAAATCCATGGGAGGTTACAAGACCAGAGCTTGCAGTAAATGTTAATTTCGGAGGACATACCGAATCGTATACAGGCGCCAACGGCGATATCCGTTTCAGATGGAAACCTGATTACATGGTAAAAGGAATACCTTGCGATACTCCAGTAATGGGATACAAGGTAAATAATTGCAATTTCCTCCGCCTCTGGAAATCAGAAGCCGAAGAATCCTTTGACTTTAAGTCATTCAACTGTGGAGATTATTATAAAGCAGTTGACTATAAGGTTAAGTCGGAGAACATAAGCAAAGTGTTGTACCCGAACGATGAGATGCTTGAGGGCAAGAAGTTGCGGCTTAAACAACAGTATTTCTTTGTTTCGTGTTCGTTACAGGATATGATGAACATACACATCCGTTTCGATGGCAAACCTGAAGAATTCCATAAGAGATGGGCAATACAGCTGAACGACACGCATCCTTCAGTTGCCGTTGCAGAATTGATGCGGATACTTATCGATGAATATGAAATTCCCTGGAACAGTGCCTGGGATACAACATGCAAAACGTTCAGCTATACAAACCATACCCTGTTGCCTGAAGCGCTTGAAAAATGGTCAGTTGGATTGTTCTCTTATCTTATACCAAGAATTCTTGAAATAATATATGAGATAAATGCCCGATTCTTAGATGCGGTAAGCAATCGTTTCCCAGGTGACTGGGGTAGATTAGCGCGTATGTCAATTATAGATGAATCAGGCGGGAAATATATCCGTATGGCCAATCTTGCATGTGCGGGAAGTAATGCAATAAATGGTGTGGCTGCTCTTCATACAAATTTGTTAAAAGAGCTTATTCTCCCTGATTGGGTAGAGATGTACCCCGAGCGGTTCCATAATGTAACAAACGGGGTTACCCCCAGGAGGTTTTTAGTTTTCAGCAATCCTTCAATGGCGAAGCTTATTACTGATTCAATTGGTGATTCGTGGCCGGGGAAACTTGATGAATTAAAGAAGCTTGAAGTTTTTGCTACCGATAAACAATTTATTGAGCAATTCAGGAAAGTTAAGCTTGAGAATAAAAATCGTCTTGCGGCAATAATCAAAGATCGCACGGGTATAATTGTCGATCCTTCCTCTATGTTCGACATACAGGTAAAAAGGATACATGAATACAAACGGCAACACCTGAATGTGTTGCATATTCTTTCGCTTTATCTGAGAATTAAGAAAGACCCTTCAATTGATATTGCCCCTCGTACATTCATCTTTGGAGGTAAAGCTGCTCCCGGATACCACATGGCTAAGCTTATTATTAAGCTAATAACATCAGCAGGTGACCTCATCAATAACGATCCTGATGTAAAAGGCAGGATAAAGGTTGTTTTTTTTCCTGATTTCAATGTTACAAATGCACAGAATATTTATCCTGCTGCAGATCTCTCTGAACAGATTTCAACTGCAGGTAAAGAAGCAAGTGGTACCGGCAATATGAAGTTTTCAATGAATGGAGCACTCACAATTGGCACGCTGGATGGCGCCAATGTCGAGATAAGGGAAGAAGTGGGAGATGAGAATTTCTTTCTGTTTGGTCTTACTGCCAGCCAGGTTGAAGAATCAAAGAGGTTCGGTTATAATCCTCACTTTATATATGATTATAATAACGAATTGCATGAGGTTATCGACCTGATAAATACCGGTGGTCTTTCGAAAGGAGACAGGAACCTGTTTAAACCTCTGACAGATAATTTGATCTGGCACGATCCCTTCATGCTACTCGCCGATTACCCATTATATATAGCCTGCCAGGATATCGTTTCAGAGACCTGGAAAAAACCGTCAGAATGGACAAATATGTCAATCCTGAATGTGGCCAGGATGGGTAAGTTCTCATCCGACAGATCCATCAAGGATTATTGTGAGAAGATATGGAAGGTTAAGGCCTACAGGATAAAGTAAAACATCTCAATTTCCATCAATTGCCGTTGGCTTATCAATTGCCGTTGACTTCAGCCAGCGGCAAGAGGATATCCCACACTCTCTGGGCTTTAGCCTAATTATTTATTAATGAAGCAAAATATAAGAAGTGTAACATTAGTCCCAATTATCTTAACAACTATTGATTTTAAAATAAAATTTGATTACTTCGCCGAAATTTTCTTAAATGCCGGAAATTCAAGACAAACGCCGGACTCGACTGGCTGTTACATTGTTTTACTTCTGCATGGGTCTTCAATTTGCAACCTGGGCCAGCAGGATACCCGATATAAAATCGTCACTTCATCTGAACGATGCTTTATTCGGAACAATACTCTTCTCAATGCCCGTTGCACAGTTCCTCATGATGACTTTCTCAGGCAAACTGGTAACCCGCTTTGGCAGTCGCCAGACACTGCTCTTCGCCTTTCCCCTTTACTCGCTCGCCCTTTTTAGCATTGGTATCGTAAAAGAAGGATGGCAACTTGCAATTGTGCTTTTCTGCTTCGGACTTGCCGGCAACCTCTGCAATATCTCAATTAACACCCAGGGCGTCACTGCCGAGAAGCTTTATCAACGTCCCATAATGGCCTCTTTCCACGGTGGATGGAGTATTGCTGGTTTCACAGGGGGACTGATCGGGATGCTGATGATCAACCTGAAGATCATACCCTTATGGCATTTTATTACTGTACTGATCATTGTCTGGACTATCATATTCCTCAATCATGAACATCTTATAAAAGTTAAACCTGCAGTTGATGAAGATGCTCCTAAGCGCAAATTCTTCAATAGACCTGATGGTACTCTTCTTCAGTTAGGAATTATTGGTTTCTGCAGCATGGCTAGCGAAGGAGCAATGTTCGACTGGAGTGGTGTGTATTTCAAAGATGTTGTACAGGCTCCGGCTTCACTTGTGATACTCGGCTACACCTCATTTATGATTATGATGGCAACAGGGCGTTTTCTTGCCGATTATTTCATTTCGAAAATTGGCCGGAAAAAGCTGATGCAGATCTGCGGAATCATGATATCAACAGGTCTTTATACTGCCGTAGCATTCCCATATCTTGTTCCTGCAACAATATCCTTTATGCTGGTGGGACTTGGAGTGTCGAGCATCGTCCCCTCTGTTTACAGTGCCGCAGGGCGGCATGCTAAGGTACCTGCCGGCATAGCGCTTGCAACAGTATCTAGCGTGAGCTTTCTTGGTTTTTTAATGGGGCCCCCGCTCATTGGTTATATCTCTGAAGCTTTCGGACTGAGGTATTCCTTTGCAATAATAGGGATATTCGGTTTTGGAATAGCCATCCTCGTTTCCAAAGTAAAAGCGATTACCAGCTAAGTTTGTGTTTTTTTAGTTACTTTCTTATATTAACTGTATCCGGCCCGAAGGCATCTGAATCATATCTGCGTTTTCAGGGGTAATTCTTTTTATATGAAGCTTATCAGGATGTCCGATTTCAATTGGAACCTGTTCTTCAATTGTTTTTGTCGGATCAAGATGAAAGGCAGTGATATCGGATATGCAGAACAATCTTGAGAAATTATGCAAGGAAAGAATTATTTTCTCGGTAAGCGGAATTTTGGAATGTGATGGTATGATCCTGTCTATCAATATAAAAAGAAAATCAGCAGGAATTGCGTTCTTCCTAAGAGATTCAAATCCGTTCTCAAGACGAAGTTCCCCTGTTGACTCAAGATCCTTGATAACCTGCTTGAAATATAGATTAATATTAGGTTCAATTTTAAATCCCAGGTAGAAGTCGACCCTTATCATAATTCCCGGAACAATAGGAGTGACCCTGTATTTGAATTCAAAAGGATCATCTGTTCTCTGAACATGTAAAAACCAATAAAGGTCAGCTCTTTTCGGCTGTTTTTGTAGTAGCGAATAAATGACTTTCGATTCAACCTGATCAATATTGTTCGCTCTAATAACATAAACAAGGTTTGTGGCAGTTTTTGGAACTGATACATCCTTACTAAGGTCCTTTATTATTTCAATATATCTGTTCAGGCGGCTGAATGTAACATACCTGTTCTTTAGTTTTCTTCCAAAGTACCATCCGAACATTATCAGAAAAAAGACTGATGCCAGCAATAATGTGAACCACCCTCCATTTGAGAATTTTTTAAGATTCGCGATTAAAAAGCTTGATTCAATAAGAAGGAAGACTGTAAGAAACTGGACAATAATAATTTTTGTTTTTCCATTCTGACTGAGGTAAAAAGCAAGTAGAATTGTTGTCATCAGCATTGTTAATGTAATCGACAGACCGTATGCAGCCTCCATATTCGTCGACTCTTTGAAAGACAATACTACAGCACTACATGCAATCCAGAGGAACCAGTTAACATACGGAACATAAACCTGCCCCTTTAATCGGGTTGGATTTTCTATCCTGAATTTTGGCCAGAAGTTGAGTGAAATAGCTTCACTGACTAATGTGAATGAGCCGGTTATGAGTGCCTGGCTTGCAATTACTGCAGCTGCCGTTGAAATAATGATCCCCGGGACCAGGAACCATTGCGGCATAATGCCATAGAATGGGTTCAGCGTTCCTGCAGATGCACCGTTTTTTAATATCCAGGAGCATTGTCCAAAGTAGTTCAGTAGTAAAGATACCTTGACAAACAGCCAGGAAACCCTGATGTTTTTTGCCCCGCAATGGCCGAGGTCAGAGTACAATGCTTCAGCTCCTGTTGTGGCCAGAAAAATTGCTCCAAGTAAAAAGAATCCCTGCGGGTATTCGCTAAGAAGCCTGAATGCCCAGGCAGGATTGAGACATTGTAATATAGAAAGATCGCCCAATAATTGATAAACTCCAAGAATTGAAAGCATGAGAAACCAGATCACCATCATGGGACCAAAAGCTGCTCCGACAATGTTGGTGCCAAATTTCTGCATTGCAAATACTACAGCAAATATTATCAAAACGATAGTTAATACCGGGATGTTAGGGTTAAAGAGCTTCAGCCCTTCAATAGATGACGTAACAGTTATAGCTGGTGTAATAACGCCATCAGCCAGCAGGGCGCTGGCGCCAATCATAGTCAGCAAGGCTAAGTAGCCAGGTTTCCTATGCAGCAGTGCGAAGAGAGCGAAAATGCCGCCTTCTCCCTTGTTGTCGGCTTTTAAAGTGATAAAGACATATTTTATCGTAGTCTGCAGAGTCAATGTCCAGAATATGCATGACATAGAGCCATAAATAAGCAATGAGTTAAACTCTTTGCCTCCTGAAATAACTGCCTGCAATACATACAATGGACTGGTGCCAAGATCGCCGAATACAACGCCAAGGGTTATTATTATTCCTGCAAATGAAAGCTTTTTTATATCAATATGCCTTTCCCCGGAAGCCATCCTTTTTTTTAGTTTGGCAAAAGTAGAGCAGAGTATATAAAGAAGTTAAAAAGACAATCCCGGGTAGTATAAAGATTTTATAAAGATTGGAAGGTATTTGTGAGTTAATTGCTAAGATCAGCCATTTGTGAGTTAAATTTGAGTTTTATTGTATTATGAAGAGTAACAGACTTACTGCAGGCTCATCTTCAATCTCAGGCCCAGTTCAATATCTCCTGGTTATACTGGTGATCGCTGCCACAGTAGCCCTGGGACGTCCTCTTGCAATGCATGAAAGATATCTTGTTGTTGCATTTTTCCTGCTTTCCGAGGTATCGGTCATGGCAATCTTCTTTGGCATTGGCCCTATACTGTTGGCTTCCACAGTAAGCGCCCTTGTTTGGAATTTCTTCTTCATACCACCCCACTTTGCCCTACACATTGAAAGAACGGAGGACAAGATAATTTTCATCAGTTTTTTTCTTATTGCACTCATTAATGGAGTTCTGACGAACAGGATCAGACAACAGCAAAAACTAACCAGGCAGAAAGAAGAGCAGGCTCATCTTCTTGCAGAATCTGATAAGCTATATAAGACATTATTCACATTGATCTCTCACGAGTTTCGAATACCTATTGCAACTATTATGGGAGCCTCAGATACCCTTCTGACATCCAGAACTTCTGAAAGAGATAAAGAAGCTCTTTTTGCTGAAATCTTCACAGCTTCAACAAGGCTTAATCACCTTATTGAAAACCTGCTGAATATGTCACGACTTGAGACCGGTAAGATTTCTGTCCATCTCGATTGGTGCGATCTGAACGATCTGATAAACAAAGTAGCCAACACCCTTTCACAACAACTTAAAGGATTCAGGCTGGAGAGCTGCGTTCCTGCCGATATGCCACTGGTTAAACTTGATTTCGGACTGATGGAACAGGTTGTCTATAACCTTGTTCTGAACGCAACACAGCATGCTCCCGAAGGGTCTTCGATTATGTTTTGTACCGGGTATGATAACAACGTTCTATTTATTAAAATCGCTGATGAAGGGCCTGGTTTCCCTGAAGAACTGCTGAACAGGTTATTTGGTAAATTCTACAAAGTCGATTCAACACGGGCAGGCGGCCTGGGTCTTGGCTTATCGATTGTAAAAGGCCTGGTTGAGGCGCATAATGGAACAATAATGGTTGAGAATACCAATGAACATGGAGCTGTTTTTACAATTAAGATACCAACTGACGTCCCTGATATGAACCAGATAAATACAGAGCAATGAACGATGAAATAATCTTGATAGTCGATGATGAGATACAGATCCGCAGGTTACTTGAGATATCTCTTTCTTCAAATGGATACAGGATATTTTCAGCCTCAAATGGAAAGGAGGCTCTCACCTCTGCCGCAATTAATCACCCTTCTTTGATCCTTCTCGATCTTGGTTTGCCGGATACTGATGGAATTGACCTTCTTGTTAAAATTAGGGAATGGTTCACAAAACCAATAATTGTATTAAGTGTAAGAAATTCTGAAGAAGACATTATAAACGCCCTTGATAAAGGTGCAAACGACTACCTGACAAAACCTTTCAGAAGCGGTGAGTTGTTAGCAAGGATCAGGACTGCAATCAGGCTTACTGCTGAAAAACCAGATCAGCCAGTGCTCCAGTTTGGGCCGCTTTCTATTGATCTTGCTAACCATATAGTAAAGAAGAATAATGAGATAATTAAGCTTACAGCCACAGAATTTTCTATTATCTTTCTTCTTGCTAAAAATCATGGGAGAGTTTTGACTCATCAATCGATTTTAAAAGAAATCTGGGGTTTTGCATATCTTGAACAAACTCAGTACTTGAGGGTTTTTATAGCACAACTTAGAAAGAAAATCGAAGATAATCCTGCCAAACCTGAGCTACTTATCACAGAATCGGGTATTGGTTACAGATTCGGTGACTGATTCTCAAATGGAAGGACTATTTGATTATACCTTATGGGGATTATTCCTTGCAAGCTTCCTTGCAGCTACTGTTGTACCATTCAGTTCTGAAGCCCTTTTATCGTACCTGCTTATTACTGGAACTGATCCTGTCGCAGCCGTTACAGTGGCCTCAGCGGGTAACTGGCTTGGAGGTATGAGCAGCTTTGCAATCGGGTATCTTGGAAAGTGGGAATGGATTGAAAGATACTTACACGTAAGTCGTGAAAAAATAGAAAAATGGCATAGCCGTCTTTACAGGAGAGGGGCTGTCTTTGCATTCTTCAGCTGGCTCCCCGGCGTGGGAGATGTTTTTGCTGTAGGCCTTGGCATTTTGCGATCGAATATACTCGTAACAGCAATTGCAATGCTTCTTGGTAAATTTTTAAGGTATGTGGTATGGGGTTGGATTACCGGCCTGATTTTTTAGTTAACTTTGAAACCCTTATTGGATTACTTTGTTTAAGATTATTGTTACCGATAAATAAATCATAAATATTACTCATTGTCTGACATTTAAAAAAGATATGAATAAGTTAATTAGTATTTTATTATTAGCTGCTTTGTTCGGCTGCAAAGGGAAAAATGTTGAGACAAACACCTATCCTGCTTTCGAAACCCGGAATATGGACACAACAATTAATCCGGGAGATGATTTTTTTACGTATACAAACGGAACATGGATTAAGAATAATCCCATTCCACCCGATAAAAATGCTCTCTCTGTCTTTAATGAACTGGCTGACAGGAACAGGGATAATATCAGAGAAATTATTATGGAAGCTGCTTCGGCAAAAGATGTAACCGAAGGCAGTCTTTCTGATAAGATCGGAAAATTCTTTAACTCCGGTATGGATACTTTATCTATTGAGTCTGAAAATATTAAACCTGTCAAATTCCTCTTTGATAAGATTGATTCATTACAGACGTCCGATGACGTTCTAAAACTTGCATCATACTTCCAGGTTTACCAGATCAGTCCTGTTTTCTACCTGTTTGCTGATCTTGATGCAAAAAACAGTAAACGAGTCATTGCCCAATTATACCAGGGCGGATTGGGTTTGCCCGACAGAGATTACTATTTCAATACTGATGCTGCGACTGTTAAGATAAGGGAAGAGTATATCACTCATCTTACCAAAATGTTTCAACTGTTGAATGACAACTATGATGTTGCTGCCAGAAATGCTGAAACTATAATGGAACTGGAGACCAGACTCGCAAAAGCATCTTTTACAAATGTTGAAAACCAGGACCCTCAGAAAACATATAACATATATGATATTGTCGGTTTAAACAAACTAACTCCAAAAATAAACTGGACAACTTTCCTGGCAAACACAGGCTACCCACAGATTGCAGAAATTAATGTTTTTCAACCAACATTCTTTATTGAATTAAACAAGATGGTGGAAGATGTTGCTGTTGATGACTGGAAAACTTACTTCCGCTGGAATGTCATTAACGAGCTTTCCCAATATTTGAATAAGGATTTTGTAGATCAGAATTTTGCTTTCTATAATACAATATTATCAGGTCAGGAGAAAATGGAACCAAGATGGAAGATTGTTCTTGATGAAACAAGCGGAGCCCTTGGTGAATCGATCGGACAACTTTATGTCAGCAAGTACTTTCCGCCTGAAGCAAAGGAGAGAATGACTATTCTTGTCTCAAACCTGAAAGAATCATTGAAACAACGTATCCAGGGATTATCATGGATGGGACCCGAGACAAAACAGGAAGCTCTTGCCAAACTTGAAAATATGAAAGTGAAAATTGGCTATCCTGATAAATGGAGAGACTATTCAGGTCTTGAAATTTCATCACAACCTTATGTTCTGAATGTGTTAAACTCAAACGCTTTTGAATTCAAATATTCAATGGATAGGGTTGGAAAACCTGTTGATCCAAATGAGTGGGAGATGACACCTCAAACAGTGAATGCTTATTATCACCCATATAGAAATGAAATTGTTTTTCCTGCCGGAATATTACAGCCACCATTCTTCAATCTTAATGCTGATGATGCTGTTAATTATGGAGGAGTTGGAATGGTGATTGGCCATGAGATGCTGCATGGTTTTGATAATTCAGGAAGACAGTTTGATAAGGACGGTAACCTGAGAGACTGGTGGACGAAAGAAGATTCAGAGGCGTTTGTAAAACGCACTGCCGGGCTTATTGAACAATATAATGGGTATGAAGTTCTTGATTCAACGTATGTTAATGGTACTCTCACTCTTGGTGAAAACATAGCTGACCTCGGTGGAATGATTATAGCGCTAAATGCATATAAATTATCGCTTGGAGGAAATCCCTCTCCGGAGAAAATTGATGGTTTCACCGATGTCCAGAGATTCTTCCTCTCGTATGGACAGATATGGAGGATGAATATGCGTGAAGAGGAACTTAGGAGAAGGGTTATGATTGATGTTCATTCACCTGCCCGTTTCAGGGTAAATGGTGTTGTTTATAATATACCGGAGTTTTATGGTGCATTCCCTGAAGTCACTGTTGAAGGCAAACTGTATATTCCTGAAGATAAGAGAGCTGTGGTCTGGTAAGATAAGAAGTGCGCTAGAGTGAACTAGAGTGCGCTAGAGTATTTAGAGTTGGAAGAAGTGACTAGAGTGACTAGAATTTTGAGTGACTAGAGTTAGGGATTTGCTCTGCGCCCTGTGCTCTGCGCCTAAAAATTACCTTGATACAACATGAAAGCAACCCTGGTTCTTCTCGTATGTAGCCCAACATCTCTTCTCTTTTCTTAGCTCGTAGATGACTTCTGCCAAGGCTTCCTTCATATACCATTTATCACATTCTGTTACCTGGAACTTAAGGAAAGAAAAACGAGCGTATGATATGTCAAAAGCATTTCCGTTAAGATGTGGGCTGTTATCAGAGGCGTTGCCGTTTGTTCTTCCGAGCTTGTTGATGTTCTCTGAAGTTCTTGTCATTGATGTTATAATGAATTTAGACCCTTTCAGACCTTCTTTCCCGATCTTCCTGTTAAATCTCCTGCCTATTTCTTTAAGTAGCTTTTTACTATCTTTTGTCAGGTAAGGGTAGCTGTAAGTCATGTCTTCAATACTGTAATACCTGTTGCCTCTTACTCGTGATAACTGACCTGAAGAGATCGTCTTCGCAATTTCCTTCTCATTTGCACATCTTAAGATTCCTGTTGCTTTTGACTGTGCCGAATAATCAACAAGCCTGTCATTAAGTCTCTTGCTGAACGCCTGTTGCTGATTCCTGCACTTAGTGCTGAAGAATGAAGCCATCAAAGCCCTGTTGGGATAAGGGATCAGGAGAAAACAAAGTGTAAATATGCAAAACAGTATTACCCTTCCTTTAAACCGGAATTCCTTTTTAAACCGGATTTTTCTTAACTGCATCCAGAAAATATTTATTGTGCAATAATAAGGATATATGCATCAGGATGAGAGACTAAATATTCACAGAGGGCAATTATTATTAACAAAGAATTTATGAGAAGAGATTTAGTGGATATTGTTTTTGAATGAATTTGTTTAATTTTAAATCAGATTTTATTAACCCATAATTATATCCTGCTATGAAACCGATTATTACACTTCTGTTCGTTGTTCTTATTGGAATACCAAAACTATTCAGCCAGACTGAAAACAAGGTTATTGATGTACTTCTGTCAGCTTATTCCGAAAGAGGTTATACAAATGAACCTGTGACAGACCAGCAGCTCGATCTTATTCTAAAAAGCGGGATCAAAGCTCCAAGTGCTATGAACAGGCAACCCTGGAAATTTACTGTTGTTAAAGCTGAGGCAGCAATGAAAGAATTGATGAGAGATGCACTTCCGGGCAATGTGCTTATAATAGTTTCAGGCGCCGACTCACCACAAGGAATAAACCAGTTCGATCTAGGTCTTGCAACAGAAAACATGTTTATCGCAGCCCATGGACTTGGTCTTGGTGCAAGGATATATATGAGTCCTGTGAAGCAGGTAAATTCAAGCAGGGATAAGTACCAGATCCCCGAAGGCTTTACTGCAATGATGGTGCTTAGAGTAGGCAACGTAGATAAAAAAGTAGATGCAGTATCGGCAGCAAGCGCCCGGAAGAGCTATGAGGAAGTAGTTAATTTCGTAAAGTAGGATTTGTAAGAAGAAGCTTTAAAACCTCTAAGGCCTCTACAGCTATATCGTTATAATTATGAAAAATAACTTCTCGATACTGGTGGTGGGTGCCGGTGCTATCGGTGGGATCACTGCTGCCCTGATGAAGAATGCAGGCTATGATGTCACTATTGCAACAAGAGATGAAAAGTATGCTTCATTGATAATAAACACTGGGTTGGAGATAAATGGTGTCTGCGGACATCATATTATAAGAATGCCTGCGATTACAAACGCTTCTATAGCCGGCAAAAAGGACGTAATTATTATCGCCACCAAGAACGCTGATATGATCAGTGCCGCAAACAGCTATATGGCAGCTTTGAAAGAAACAGGTGTATTCGTATTCCTGCAAAATGGGATTTTAGAAAAAGGTCATGTTTCGGATTATAGCAAACATATTATAATTGATTCCGTGACAGGTTGGGGTGCAACCATGGAAACTCACGGGAAACTGCTGATGACATCTGAAGGAGATTTTATAATTGGTTACCCTGATAAAGAACCCGACGAGCTTCTTCAAAATGTCTCTGAAATTCTTTCATCTGTTGTTCCGGTTATAACGACAGGGAATATCATAGGACATAAATACTCAAAGCTTATAATTAACTCATGCATAACCTCGCTTGGAGCTATATGCGGATTATATCTCGGAGATATGCTCTCACGGAAGAAAATCAGAAAGATCTTCATTGAGATCATAAGAGAAGCAGTTGCTGTTTCTGAGAAAATGAACCTGAAGATTGAAGTTTTTGCCGGCAAGCTAAACTTTAAAGACTTTTTAAGCGATGAAAACCTTTTTGCTGATTTAAAGCGCCACCTGATGATAAGGATAATTGGCTTTAAATACAGGAAACTTAAATCATCAAGTTTACAATCGCTTGAGCGAGGACAGAAGACAGAGGTCGATTTTCTTAATGGATATATTACAAATACAGGAAATGCTCTTGGTGTGAGTGTTCCGGTTAATACAACAATTGTCCGGATGATACACGAGATTGAAGAAGGCAGACGGTCAATCTCTCCGGCTAACTTCGATGAACAAGAATTTGAGAGGTTTAGATGATAGAGTATGTAGTATGTAGTATGTAGTATGTAGTATGTAGTAAGCAGTAAGCAGTAAGCAGTAAGCAGTAAGCAGTAGATAACACTACTTACTATTTACTTCTTACTACTTACTAAAAAAATAGCCTTAAAACTCTCCTCTACAGATATTACTTCTTAGCCGGAGCTGCACTCACATAAGAAGATACCTGATCAGTTGGCCCGCTCGTATACTTCGGATATTGAGGATATGAGCAAAGGAGATATCCTTTTCCTTCAGCTTCTTTCTTGATCCGTCCCTTGTCATCAATAATAAGTGTCTTTGCTGGTGACTGGTTCTTTTCTACCCAGCTGATGAGAAGATCGAGTTTGTCATCGCCATTGGGAGAGGGGATTTGTTTTACTTCAACAGGTTTTCCTTCACCATTCACTGAATAGCTTCTTCCTGATAATCCGTGACCTGCCTGGGGAACAACGAACATACGTGCAAACTGATCGAGCTTTTTCTCTCCCATTGCATTAATGAGCGACTGATAATAGTCGAGTTGTGCTCCTGATGAAGCAATATTATCATTTGTGCCAACAGTCATTATTATTTTACCACCGTTTTTATAGAATTCTGAAAGATCAGGATTTGTGGCATCGAGCCATTCAGATAACTGTTTTCTGCGTTTAAGCATTTCTGCATTCTCTTTGTAATCGAGAGGGTTGCCATTGATGTCATGCATCAGGAATCCAGTTACACCGAGTACTCCAAGGTTCGAATGTACCTGGGCATTCTCAGGGGCGCCTTCCTGTCCTTTGTACCTTTCGCCAGATATCAATCCGAATCCATCAGGTTCAACATTGGGGATCCACATGCCAAAAGACTTTGTTCCGAATGCAAGGGGTTCTTTAAATTTATAGGGACTGTAGACAAATTCAAGAGTTTTTATCATGCCGTCTGTTAGCTTTGCAGAAACAGTTGCATCCTTTGGATCAGGATCACTTGATACACGAAGAGCTGCCCAGGGATCAGCTGGACCTACGCCATCGGTAACGTCAAAGAGAGCTCTTGCATCAACATAGTTGTTTATTATACCGTCGGATATGCCATCGAGATTATCACACTGTCTAAGGAACTCGGCCCTTACCGCATTAGTTTTTGTAGCTGGGACCCAATTGTTTAAAGGTATTTCCTGTATGCGAATCAGTTCTGGTGCAAGCATCAGGTTAGAGAAACTGACAATCGGAACATCGGATAATATTCCATTATAATCTTTAGGGTATCTCTGTGCAACAGCAAGACCTTCACGGCCACCCTGTGATGCTCCCTGGTAGTAATTATAAGCAGGTAATTCTCCATAAAGCCTTTTGATTATGACCATTGCCGCATCATGAGTTTTTTTCATCTGCATATAGCCCAGGTTCCTGATTGCTTCATCATTTAAAGCCCATTCATTACCTGAGCCAGGCCCTTTTGCTATGTTCGATGCTCCACCACCTTGTCCGGGCATACCGGGCATACCACCAGCCTGGTGTCCTGAATCACTCCCATAATTGACAAAGCCTTTGGCAACAAGCGGGTTTCTGCCTTCACGGACAGTTATTGAGCCATTCATTCCTCCTCCGCCCGATTGTATTGATCTCCGTGACCAGTTTGCCGGCAATAAAACCCTGAAGTTAATTGGGTAACCATTCTCATCGACAGGGAAGATTGAACCTTCAACAACTGCATAAGCTGGTGAGTTACTTGTTGCTTCAACCCAGCGGGGATCGTAAAGCTTTACTGAACTTACGGGTTCGCCGATATCGGAAGCTGGAATTGATGTCCCGACTTTTGTTAAGTCAGTGCTTGTGATGGTAATGTTCTTTTCTGCCTGGCCAGAAGCAAGCGCCTTGGTGATGAGTAAAACTGAAATAAATGAATAGAATGTCTTTTTCATTAGTTAAGTATTTTGATATTTTAATTTAAACAAAGCATAGTTCTGAGATATAGACATGTTTTTGTCGCTTCGTATTCCATTATGGGATTTTTAACTGATCTTATGTCAGTACAATTGATAAAAATTGGCGTTTATTTGTATTCGTATTCCTGATTTTCTTTTCTTTATACAGATAAAAGAACTACGAACTTAATAATTTCGTCTGATGTTAGCACAACTACCCGGAAGGAAGTTTTTTTCATTTCTATTATTCCTGTTAATCTCTCTATGTTCAGCAGGCCAGAAATTCGTTATAGGTGTTATTCCTGATACCCAGCATGAGGTGACTTATAAGCCTGAAATGTTCATGAAACAGATGGAATGGCTGGCGGCTAAACATGATTCTCTAAATATGCCATTTGTATTGCATGTTGGCGATATAGTCGATCTTAATAATGACAAGGAATATTCTATTGTGAGTGATGGTTTTGCGCTTCTTGATAAAATAAAAGTTCCTTATGCAATATGCCCGGGAAATCATGATAATGCTAGTGTAAGAGCCGATACCAGTCTTGCTGCCCCTGGTGACAGGAGTGTCAACCTTAGGATAACCGATAAGTTCAATTCATATTTCCCGGTAAAACGATACAGCAATCAAAAAGGAAGATTTGAAAAGAACAAAAGTGATAATGCTTACTATGTTTTTAAAGCCGGTGGGGTGAAATGGCTTGTTGTTACACTTGAGTTTTGCGCCAGGCACGAAGCTGTTGAATGGGCAAATTTAATCATCCAGAAATTCCCTAAACATAATGTTATTATTCTAACACACTCGCATCTGACTGCCAGAGGGAAACTGGAGGAAGAAGATTCAGAAGGTGATCTTAGCCCGAAAGAGATTTTTGATACAATGATTGTAAAGCATCCAAATATAAGGCTTGTTTTGTGTGGGCATACCGGAACTTCTACCTGGCGTACTGATTCCGGAACCCATGGCAATACTATCTACCAGATATTACAGGATTACCAGAATGAGGATAACGGTGGAGGTTATATCCGGTTACTTGAGATTGATCCTTCTGAAGGTACAATAAATGGGAAAATGTACTCTCCGATCTACAACAAGATTAAGGATGATTATTCGAAGATTGCAATATCGGGAGTTGAGTTCGTGGGGAATGATTAATTTGAAAATTTGAAAATGTGCCAATTCAATTTGAAAATGAGGCATTCGAAACTTAGGTGATATTAATAAATAAATCAGAAAATAAATTAAGTATAATTATTATGGAGTCTGGAAAGAAGCATCTCATTCTGTTTTTAGTTACTGTCCTGGCATTGTCATCGGCAAATGCTGCTGTTATTGATACTCTTCAGGTGTACAGTAAAACAATGAAGAAGAATATTCCGGTTATTGTGGTTAAACCCGATAACTATGAATCAATACAAGAACTGCCTGTGGTGTTTCTCCTGCATGGTCATAGCGGGAATTATCTCGACTATATTTCAAGAGGAAAAGGAATAGGAACCGAGAAGCTGGCGGACCAATATAGTGTATTGCTGGTTTGTCCTGATGGCGGTTTCAACAGCTGGTACTGGGATAGTCCAGTTGATCCTGCTTCACAATACGAAACTTTTGTTTCAAAAGAACTTATTGAAGCAATTGATACAAAATACAAGACTATTAAAAACAGGACTGGCCGGGCAATCACAGGTCTTAGTATGGGAGGGCATGGCGCTCTATATCTGGCTTTCAGACATCAGGATATTTTTGGCGCTGCAGGAAGCATGAGTGGTGGGGTAGATATAAGACCTTTTCCTGAGAATTGGGATATGGCAAAGAAGCTGGGCGCTTACGCAGAGAACCATGAGAGGTGGGAAAACAATACTGTGATCAACATGTTGCACCTTCTTACCGGAAGGTCGTTAGCTATTATTATCGATTGTGGTTTTGATGATTTCTTTTTTGAAATGAATGAAAACCTTCACAGGCAACTTTTGTATAGAAATATCCAACATGACTATATAACACGTCCTGGTGCACACAACTGGAGCTATTGGACAAATTCGATAAATTACGAGATTCTTTTCTTTAAGAGATATTTTGATAATAGCAAGCTGACCTTCAGAGCAAACGGCAACAGGTAGGCTTGCTGATGAACAATTCTTAAATATGCTTTGTGAATAATTTGTATTTTTAATCAACTAACCAAATATAATTGCGTATGAACAAAATGATCCTTTTTCTCGCATTAACAGGTTTAAGTTTTTTTAATCCTGTATATGCGCAGGTTGCAGGTTCTTCGGACAAACCAACTTCACGAAAGCTGGAAGACGGAGGAACAGGCCCTTTCAAGGCATTGATGATTTCTGAAAAATCGCTTCCAACTCACACTGTTTTCCGTCCGGAAGACCTTAGCCCTTTTGGCAAGAAAGAGAAATTGCCGATAATTGCATGGGGCAATGGCGCATGTTCAAATTCTCCCTGGGAGCATGTAAATTTCTTAAATGAAGTTGCTTCTTTTGGATTTCTTGTAGTTGCAATCGGACCAATGCCACAGGAAGGTGAACGAGGCAGGGGAAGTTCACAATCTTCTCAGCTTACTGACGCAATTAACTGGGCAATAGCACAGAATAGTGACAAGACAAGCCCGTATTATGATAAGATTGATGTCTCAAGAATTGCTGTTAGCGGAATGTCATGCGGCGGATTGCAGACTCTTGAAATAGCTCCAGATCCCCGGGTTACAACTGCTGTTATTTGCAATAGTGGTTTATTTGTCGACCAGGGAACAGCAGTAGCTGGTATGCCGGCAATGCCCAAAGAACACCTTGCTAAGTTGCATACACCAACTCTTTACATTCTTGGAGGGGAGAAAGATATTGCTTATGCAAATGGGATGGACGATTTTAGCCGGATTAACCATGTGCCTGTTTTTGTTGCAAACATGGATGTCGGACATGGTGGGACATACAGCCAACCTCATGGTGGTGAGTTCGCAAAAGTTGCTACAGCATGGTATAAGTGGCAGCTTAAAGGTGATAAAGAAGCTGGAAAACTATTCACCGGCGATCCTGCCGGACTTTCAAAGGATCCAAACTGGAAAGTGCAAAAGAAAAATATACCCTAGGCTATTTAAATGCCACAACAATTCAAACCTTACTGGTAAGCTAAGCTGCCTGTAAGGTTTTTTTATGCAAAAAAATTTTTAATAATAAAAAATTGTGTTTTACTTTGCATACTGAACGTTTAGTATGTTATGGAAAATACAAAAGATTTCATAATTGATGAGGCATTCAAGCTTTTTTTGAACAGGAGCTATGAGGCAGTTTCAATAAGTGATGTGAGTTCTGCTGCTGGTTTAACGAAGGGGGCATTATATCATCATTTCAAAAACAAGGAAGACCTGTATGTAATGGTTATTGATAAATATCTTTCACTTCCTGAAAATAATCTTGATACAAACTCGATAAGCCTTTTTGATTATCTTAATAAGAATCTTGAGCTTGCTGAAAATGTAATCGACAAGCTTTTTGGTTTATCGACAGGATATGAACCAATTACTTTTCTTTCTCTCTTTATTGATGCTTTTAGACATTACCCGGGGTTCTCAACTGCAAAAAAGGATTTTATAGCAAATGAAGTTGGAAAGATTCAGAAAGTTCTTGAAAACGCTCAAAAATCGGGAGAAGTCAGAAGTGATATTGACTGCTCTGTAATAGCTGCAACTTTTTTTTCAATTAACCTGGGCATTGCCGGCGACATTGTTGCAAATAACTCCGGGAAAGAGGCAATGCAAAAGATGAAAACTCACACTTTTGAGCTATATAGACTAATAAAAACATAGATACTTGTGAGCAAATCAAAATTTAATATATGATAAAACATACCGGTCGTTTAGTATTAAGCTTTAAAAATTTATATATGAAAAGGATTCTTATTTTTTTTGTTATTGCTATTGTTGCTATAGCATGCGGTAACAAGCAGCAAGGTGTGTCTGTTACAGAAAACTCTAACACAATCAGGGTTAAAACCGGGAAGGTTCAATCTGGTTCTTTAGTTGAAACATATCGATATAGTGGAACAATTGAACCTGAACAAACAATTCCCCTAAGCTTTCAAAGCACAGGAATTATTGATCGTGTTTTTGTTGAGGAGGGTGAATTTGTAAAGAAAGATCAGCTTTTGGCTACTGTTAACAAATCAGACAACCAGAATTTGTATGATGTTTCAAATGCCACCTATGAACAAGCGAAAGATGCTTATGAAAGACTGAAGCTCGTTCATGATAATGGCAGTCTGCCTGAAGTAAAATGGGTAGAAATGGAGACAAACCTTAAGAAGGCAGAATCACAATTACAGATTGCAAAGAATAATCTTGAAAAGTGTAACC
The DNA here is from genome assembly GCA_036261255.1 of Bacteroidales bacterium. Lineage (GTDB taxonomy): Bacteria > Bacteroidota > Bacteroidia > Bacteroidales > VadinHA17 > LD21. Next base: position 26,977 of record DATALD010000021.1, on the reverse strand, counting down.
TGTACTCGCCTGTAGCAGCTCATGTTGGAAGAAAAAATGTTGAGGCCGGTCAATCAGCGCTTACAGCTGTTGCACCTATTGAGCTCGTAAAAATCGGAACAGTAATGGTGAAAATATCAGTTCCTGAAAATGAGATTAGGACTATTCAAAAAGGTCAGAAGGCAGTTGTTTCTGTATCAGCGCTTAATGTTCAAACTGAAGGTGTAGTTCGTAATGTTGGTGTTGTTGCCGACAGGTTCTCGCGTACCTATGAGGTGAAGATTGCAGTTGAGAATCCGAACTACCTGCTCAAACCAGGAATGGTTTGTGATGTTCTGTTGCAGACTGCAACAGAAAAATCAATTATTGTCCCATACAATGCTGTTATTAGCGATGGCGGAAAGAAATTCGTCTTTGTTGTTATGGATGACAATAAACATGCATCAAAACAGGAAGTAAATACGGGCAATTATCGCGCTGAGGGGCTAGTCATTACTGGTGGTTTAAATGAAGGGCAACTCATTGTTACCGATGGCAAGGAAAAAATAACAGACAAATGCGAAATCGTTTTTTAAGATGAAACACGGGAAAGGAATAATTGAAGCCGCTATGCGGAATAATAATATTGTTATTCTCATAACAGTATTATTAATGGTTACTGGTATCTATGCCCTGATTAAAATGCCGCGGGATGAGTTTCCTCAATTCACTATAAGACAGGGGGTTATTATCGGGGTTTATCCCGGCGCAACATCAGCAGAGGTTGAATCGCAATTAACTACTGTTGTTGAGAACTATATCTTCGGATTCGCTGAGGTTAAGAAGTCAGATACATACTCCCAGTCAAAAGAGGGAGTAATGTATATTTTCGTTGAGCTGAATGACAATGTTAAAAATGCTGACCAATTCTGGTCAAAGCTGAAACATGGTCTGAATGAGCTTAAATCAACATTGCCATCAGGAGTACTGGCGTTAATTGCTAATTCTGATTTTGGCGATACTTCAGCAATGCTGATTACCCTGTCGTCTGATTCAAAAAGCTATAAGGAACTGGAGAAGGAGCTGAAGAAACTTGAAGCTGAATGCAGGAAGATTCCAGCTGCTTCAAAGATCAAGCATTACGGACTTCAGAAGGAGAAAATATTCATCAATGTTAAGCCCGAACTGCTTAATGAATATAACATCAAAACCCTTACACTGCTTGGTTCATATCTTCCCAATGGCATGGTTAATTATGCCGGTAATATAAAAGATGGTGAATATAATCTTGCAATTCATCTTCCTTCAAATTTTGAATCTGAAAAAGATCTTGGCGATCAGATTGTTTACTCTGATCCTTCAGGCAATGTTGTCCGTTTGAGAAACATTGCCACAATTGAAAGAAAGTATGAAGACCCTGATAACTATATACGGCAGAATGGGAGGATAACTGTGCTTCTTTCACTTGAAATGCAGCACGGCAACAATATCGTTGATTTTGGGAAGGATGTTGATAGGGCAATTGATGATTTCAAGAAAATTTCTTCTGATGATGTAATTGTTTCAAAGATATCGGAGCTGCCCAAGTATGTAAACGATTCAGTAAGCGATTTTATGCTTGAATTCGCAATAGCAATCATTTCTGTCATTCTTGTAACAATTATTCTTCTGCCTTTCAGGGTGGCGTCAGTAGCAGGTGTTACAGTGCCTATAGCAGTCCTTATTACGCTGGGGTCTATGTACTTCTTTGGAATTGAGTTGCATACAGTATCACTTGCTTCTCTTATCCTCGTTCTTGGGATGATAGTTGATAATTCGATAGTTGTTATCGATAATCATGTTGAAAAGCTTGATCAGAATATTTCACCCTTCCATGCGGCAATAATGAGTGCAAGGGAGCTTTTTGTTCCAATAACAACAGCTACCCTTGCAATTATGTCAGCATATATCCCACTGACTTTCATGGTACCAGGTACTGCAGGAGAGTTCATGAATTCACTTCCCTGGGTTGTCTCTATTGCTCTAATAGTTTCGATTATTGTTGCAGTTCTGCTTGTCCCTTACCTGAATTTTGTTTTCATAAAACGTGGGTTATCGTTTAAGTCCAGAACTACCGGTAGGAAAACAATCCTCGACATAGTACAAAAATTCTTTGATAACTCGCTTGAAAAGGCATTCAAATACCCGAAGATAGTAATTTCGGCAGGTGTAATAGCTGTTTTTATTGCTGGGGTACTTTTTTACACTACTGAACAACAGATGTTTCCGGAATTACAGCGGAACCAATTTGCAGTCGAGGTTACTCTTCCAACAGGGTCTGCAATTGAGAAAACAGCCGAGATTGTTGATTCACTTGAAAGAGTGTTGCTTAATGATGAAAGGGTGACAAATGTTACAAGTTTTATTGGAACAAGCTCTCCAAGGTTCCATACTGTATATGCTCCGAATATGCCGTCGCCCAATTATGGTCAGCTTCTTGTTAATACAATCTCAAACAATGCAACCCACGAAATTGTGAGAGATTATGAACTAAAATACCTTAATGCCTTCCCGAATGCACATGTAAACTGGAAAAAGCTGATTATGCAAACCTCAAAGGCTCCTATTGAAATACGGATATCTTCCGATTCTATAGCATCAATAAGGAAGGTACAGACGCAGGTTCTTGACATAATCAGCAAAACCCCTAAAGTTGGGTGGGTGAGAAATGACTGGGAAGATCCGCTTCAAAGCATAAGGGTTAACGTCGACAGGGATAAGGCAAATATGATGGGTTATTCGAAGAGCCTCGTTGCCACATCACTCATGATCGGAATAGGTGGCTTACCTCTCACAACAATATGGGAAGATGATTATCCTGTTGAAGTTGTTTTAAGACGTGAAAAACCTGAAGTTGATAATATAAAAACTATTACCGATCAATTCATAAATTCACCGACCAGCATTGATGCATTGCCTTTGAGGTCTTTTGCAGAACTAACGCCTGAATGGAATGAAGGCACAATTGTACGCAGGAATGGGGTTAAAACCCTTACAATACTCATTGATAGTGAAAGAGATGCAATGGCTTCGACAATTTTTAATAAAATACGTCCTGAAATAGAAAAACTAAATCTGTCAGAAGGAACATTCATTACTTATGGTGGCGATTATGAGGGTATGAAAGAGACATTTATCCCGATGACCTGGGCATTAATGCTCAGCATACTGCTTATCTTCATAATAATTCTACTGCAGTTCAAGAAGATGAAGCTATCGCTGATAATAATGATAACAATGTTACTGGTTTTTCCGGGTGCAATACTTGGATTGAAAATAATGGGATATCCTTTTGGAATAACATCTTTCATCGGCATCACAAGTTTGTGCGGAATGGTAGTTCGTAATGGAATAATACTTATAGATTATGCGCAGGAGCTTAAGACCAAAAAAGGTTATTCAGTAAGGGAGGCAGCAATTGCCGCAGGAAAGCGAAGAATGCGTCCAATATTCCTTACCTCTGCAGCTGCTTCGGTTGGCGTACTTCCAATGATCCTAAGCCGGTCACCGCTTTGGGGCCCCGTTGGCACAGTTATATTCTTTGGACTGCTTGTTGCCATGGTTCTGACTTTATACATTCTCCCTGTATTGTATTCAGTAGCAATCCCTGACAGCCCATTTATGAAACATAAATTAGTTAAGGGCTCATTTAACACCCTGACTGTTATTTTAATTGTCTGCCTCTTTGCTTTTACGGGCAATAAGGCTAAAGCACAATCTTTAAGCCTTGACTCTTGTAAGAGTCTGGCCCTGGCAAATAATAAAAAGATAGCACAGGGGATGTATGAGGTTAGCATTTCAGAGGAAGTTTCGAAGGAGGCATTTACAAATTACTTTCCTAAGGTTAGTGCTATGGCTTTAGGAATGAAGTCGAGCGATTATCTTATAAAAGCACGTACCCCGGAATTGCGGTTTCCTGTTTCCGATGTAAACGGGATGCTGACAGGAGGACCTCAGCATGCATATATTCCATCAATCCCGATCAATCTGATTGATTACATGAACACAGCAGCTGTTACTGCTGCGCTCCCGGTATATGCCGGAGGCCAGGTAAGGAATGGTAACAAACTTGCAAAGCTCGGAACTGAGGTCAATAAACTCAAGCTTGACATGACAACATCAGAGGTGTTGTTCCGGACAGAAGAATTATACTGGATGTCAATATCGCTAAAAGAGAAGCTTAAAACGCTGAAAAGTTATGAGATATTGCTTGATACCCTCAATCGTGATGTTGCTACTTACCTGCAGGCAGGTCTTATACAGAGAACTGACCTGTTAAAAGTTCAGCTCAAACAAAATGAATTGTTGACTAACAGGTTCAAACTTGAGAATGGGATTACCCTGACAATGAAGGCTCTTTGTCAGCACATTGGAATTGGTTATGATTCAACCCTTGTGCTTAGTGATGCTCCAGCTGCTGAATTGCTGATTGTAGATCCTGCAGATATTAATTCTGCTATTACAAAGAGAAATGAATATATGCTTCTTGGCAAAGCTGTTGAGGCTGAAAAAATGCAGGCAAAAATGGAACGAGGTAAATTAATGCCACAGGTAATGGTTGGCGCTGTAGCTTATTATGTTGATTTCAATAAAACAGATGATACAAATATTATGGGTTTTGCCGGTCTTAATATTCCAATCACTGATTGGTGGAGCGGCTCCCACAAGCTTAAGGAGCACAAGATTAAAACAGACCAGGCTGAAAGCAAGTTGCAGGAAACAACAGAGCTGATGAATTTGCAGGCTAACCAGGATTATAACGAGATGATGGAAAATGCAAAGCTTATCGACTTGGCTCTTAAGGAACAGGAACAGGCTGAGGAGAATCTGAAAGTTACAAGGGATAACTATAACTCTGGAACAACATCTGTCTCTGACCTGCTCGAAGCAATGGCGTTAGTGCAATCAGCAAATGACAATCTTACAAACGCACAATGTAATTACGAGGTAGCAAAGGCAGCCTACCTTCAATCAACAGGAAACTACAGACTGGAATAAAAGTTTTATTCAATGATTAATAGTCGCATAATGGAGCCTTATGCGACTATTTTAATCAAGTATATAAAAAGATATTCCTGTACCAACCGAAAAATTCTCATTCAGATAAGGGTTCCCCATTAACCATCCTCTTGTTTTATAACCACCCTGTACAAAGGCAGATAAGCTCTTATTGAACATGTACTTCATTTTTAAAATCACTGAACCGCCTTTTTCACGTGTTGTTCCAAAAAAAGAGATTGGCTGATCCCATATATCTACCCTTATGTCGGAAGCAAGTTTGTCAAAGGTTTTCAGGTTGTAAAGACCTCCCCCAATACCATATCCTTCTGAAGAATAGTTTGAATACTTATGGATGTTAATAAGATATCCGGTATTGCTGGTCTTAAAGGGAAGGAATACTGAAATAACATTACCAAAATGAAGGGGTGCATACCTTGCAAAAAAGCTGAATGAAAAATTGTCAGAGAGTTTAATACGGTTTATCAGGAATATTGAAGGATTTATAAAGTTTAATAATGAAAGGTTTTTTTGCTCTTTTAGATAATCCTGTTCCTGAGGAGCAAGATCCGAAAATCCAATACGCCTGTTTAACCCGGTACCTCCAGGGAAAGCATCTCTTCCAAAAATGAATGGGACTTCGGGGTTGAACATATCGTATACCCATGAGTTCAGGTCTGATCCGGCAAAATCCCGTTCACTGGGACTAGCATCTTCATGTGGAGGTGATAAAATTTTCGCTGAATCGCTGGCTGAGCTTGAAGCGAACCTGAAATAATCCCATACATAATAGGCGTTATGAAGCGCCAGGGGGCCCTTGGAAAAAGTTTTCTTTGAATAGAAGTCATCTAAAGTGATCTTTTCATTCAGAAGAACCTCATATTGGACGCCTGAAACATAGGAATAAAGAAGATGCCTGGTATCATTCAACTTAAGGGTACTAAGTGTTACGTCTGATACACCATAAACAGTCCCATCCCAGCGGTTGAAAATCCAGTTCCCGTTCAACGAAGATACATTTCTTACTCCAAGCACTGATCTGTGAAATTCTTCATGAGCCCATACTCCCAACGGGATAGGAAGCTCACTTCCATATTTTGCAAAAGCCAGTCCAGCAGCATACTTGAAAATATTATTGCCTAAGTTTTTAAACTTCGAGTATGAATCGGCGCCTGGCTTGAAGATAAGATCACCGAGTTTGTCAATGCCCAGAAATCCAAACTCATAAAGACCGTGGGACCATTCCAATGACTGATTCATTGATGGATAACTGTATGGTAATTCACTATTCTGAGGAAATTCATACAGGGGAATTTCAATTTTTAAATTATATGTTTCCTGCGCGGCAAGGCCAATACAGTTGGCAATTAGGCCAACCAAAATAATTTTTATTTTCATAGAGTAAATAATTCATGATGGAGATTGATTAATGGTTTATAACAATGCTCAAACAAGAATTGTTTGAAGATGATCATTGTTTAAATTTTAGTTACTCAGCAGGTCTTCAAAGGACAGGAACAAATTAAGCCTTTTTATGAGGCGAGAAAAAAAGTTCCGTCCATAATGTATAGACGGAACTTACTTTTGTCTTAATCTGTATTTAGAATGTCAATCCCAAAACGATGAAAACATCATTTGCATCGGGATTTAGAATGAACGAAGTACCCACAGGGAGAGAAAAAGATTCTGAAATCTTTAGATTATGCGATGCAGTTATACCTAAATTTACGATTGCTGCTTTATCTGAATAATATCCTTCGGCGGGGGTGCCCCCAAGGAAAAAGTTTAAATCAGTATCATTTATCGATGCAGAGTATGATACTTCAAGATATGTCGAGTAGTAGTTATTGTCATCAAAATCCTTATCAGCTCCATATACAAATGTGCCCAGGGTAAATGATAATGGGAATGACTCTGTTCCGTTAAAAGTTAAAGTTCCTTCAATAGAATGAGGAGTATCGTTGCTAAAATCCGAATAATCATTAAATGAAAGATCAGTCTCTTCTTCGCTATAATAATCGTTCAGTCCGAGTGTGAATAGACCAAGATCATAACAAAGGAAGAGGTCAGCTTCGCTATAACGCGAAGAAAGTGAATAAGAGCCCCAGCCGCCAAATGAAAAGTTTCCATAGGTCAAAACCAGTGAGGGCTGAATGTTTGAACTTAACGATAATGGAAGGCCTCTCCATATATACCTGCTGACAAGATCAGCCCTTATTTCAAATGAGAGTTTACTCTTTTCATTATTTCCCGCCTGATTATCCTGTGAGCTGGCCACTGGGCAGTTAAATAATACTATCAATAGCAAGAGAAGGATTTTATTTTTCATCTTGTTCAAGTTTAGATTAGTGTTATAAATTGCCAAGATTAATGATTTTTTGTTCAACCTGAGATGATGCATCAGTTCCTAAAAATAAAATCAGACCAAGTTTTATGCCTTCTGCAAGTTGAGGCAGATGGTTCACATTAATTGATTCTTCATCGATGCCAATTTTTTTGCATTGTACTTTTAGTATGTTTGCGGACATCAAATCTCCTATCAATGGAAAAAGTATCTTGTGGATCCTTTGTGCCAGGCTATTTGTAAATACTTTCATACTGGTCGATTAATTATTTATTGAATTCATTAATTCTTTCTGCATTAGTCCTGCCGCACCAATTGACAGGTATCCAAAATTCCAGGCCAAATCAATCAGATTGCCATTACCGTAAGAATCGCTCCAGCTTAGGTAAGCGAACAAAAGATCTGCAATCGAGAAACAGATAAAGCCAATTGCGATATATTTCCATGGTCTGGAAACAATGCCTTTCCCAAACAAGCTTGTTATATATGCCAAAAGAATCACCGGTGTAACAACCAGCACATCTCCTATTGGATAAAACATGTAGAAAAATTTGGTAAATGCCGGTGTTTCAGCATCATTAATAATAGGAGTTAAGATGAATATTGAAACAACTGATGAGATTACAATAATAAGAGTTATCAGAAAAAAGCAAACTTTTTTGCTTCCCATTGGGAATCCACTTCTCCTGTAACCACTGATCATCATTACAAGGCCAATGAACATTGGAATATAAGCAATGCACCAGAAATAATCCGCAATTGAAGGGTAATTAACCGCCATGTCGATTTTAAGGAATATCTCAAAAACTCCATAAATCGTTTCAGCAATGAAGTAGAGAAAAATGCCAATGAAGAGCAATAACCAAAATCTATATGTATAATCAACTTGTTTGAAATGCCTTAACAGGCTGAGGAGACATAACGATGCAACCAGTGAGCAGATGATTGGAAGGGCATCACTGGTAAATAAGACGACCTGGTCTCCGCCCACCCTGGTGGTGTACACAAGAACATTGATCAATAGCAATATTCCAGCGAATAAAAGCAGTTTGTTTGAGTTTTTCATATCGATAACATTTTTTGTTATAGTAAAGAAAAACAAATTGGATAAGGCTCTTTCAGGTGTTTTTTCCTGATTGTTTTGGTGTTTTTTTCCTGTATATAATAAGTCTATTCAGGTATTTTTTTGCATTGCAGTGCAAGTATGCGGACCTAATTTAAAAAAATTTATTAGTAATTTAAAAAAAATTCTAAATTTTGAAATTTCAAACAATAGAACTATGACAGAACAGATAAAACAGATTGCCAGGAGGATAAAAGAAATCCGGGAGATCTCAGATATGTCAGCAGATGCCCTTGCTGTAAAACTTGGTATCGCCAAAGAGGTCTATGATAATTACGAAAGCGGGAACAGCGATATTCCTGTGGGCATTATTTTCAAGATATCTGAGCTTTTCAATATTGAATTATCAGTGTTGCTTGGTGGAGAAAATCCAAAACTCCATATTTACACAATCGTTAGGAAAGGAAAAGGTTTAAAACTTGAACGCAGGAAACAATATAACTATGAAAGCCTTGCATATAATTTTATTCATAAGAAAGCCGAGCCTTTTATTGTCACGGTTGAGCCTGATTCAGAGGGCGCAATACCGGAGTATTATTCGCATGCCGGACAGGAGTTTAATTATGTTATTAAAGGTACATTGATGACAATAATTGATGGACATGAAATAATTCTGAATGAGGGCGATTCAATTTACTTTGATTCAGGGTATAAGCATGCAATGAAAGCCTTAAAGGGTGAACAGGTTAAATTTTTGGCAGTAGTTTTATAATTAAAAAACATTAATATAATGATCCTTGATAAATACCTGAAAAATATTGATTTTGACTCATACCAGGATTTTAAAAACAATTTCGAGATATCAATTCCTGAGAATTTCAACTTTGCTTATGATGTTGTTGACAAGATCGCAGCTGAGACCCCGGATAAAGTAGCAATGGTCTGGTGCGATGACAAAGGCAGTGAGGCTGTTTTCACATTTGCGCAGATGAAATTCTATAGTGACAAGGCTGCTAACCTTTTCAGAACAACAGGAATAAGAAAAGGTGATCCGGTAATGTTGATACTGAAGAGGCATTATGCCTACTGGTTTTGTACTCTCGGCTTGAATAAAATTGGTGCAATAACAATTCCTGCTACTCACCTTCTCTCAACTAAAGATATTGTTTACAGGAACAATGCAGCTGATATTAAGATGATTGTAGCGGTGCCTGATCCACTTGTAATTCAACATATCGAAGAAGCTGAGAGCAAATCCCCTTCGCTGAAATATAAAATGCTCATAGAAAAGGATAAGGAGGGATGGATTAATTTTTCAAAGGGCATTGAGAAGAGTTCCGACAAGATATCAAAGCCATCATCAGGCGAGATGACATCAAAGGATGATATAATGCTTCTTTACTTTACTTCCGGCACAACAGGAATGCCTAAGATGGTAAGCCATAACTTTGCATATCCGTTAGGGCATATTGTTACGGCAAAATACTGGCAGAATGTAAAGGATGGAGGTCTTCATTTTACAGTTGCAGATACCGGATGGGCAAAATCAGCCTGGGGAAAAATATATGGTCAATGGTTATCTGGAAGTGCGGTAATGACTTATGATTATGACAAGTTCGTGCCAAAAGAGTTGATGCAGGTAATTGAAAAATATAAGGTTACTACCTTTTGTGCACCTCCAACGATATACAGGTTTCTTATAAAGGAAGACCTTACAAAGTTTGATCTGAGCAACCTCAAATATTGTGTTGTTGCGGGCGAACCATTGAATCCTGAGGTATATAAACAATTCCTTGATCATACAGGGATCAGGTTAATGGAAGGGTACGGCCAGACAGAATGTACTGTCGCCGTAGCCACATACCCATGGATGGAACCCAAACCCGGTTCTATGGGCAAGCCCTCCCCGGGTTATGATATTGCGTTGGTTGATGAGAACGGAGAGCCTTGTGAACCCGGCGACGAAGGAGAGATTATTATTCGGACATTAAAGCAAAAACCAGTCGGAATGTTTAATGGCTATTACCGCGATGATGAACTTACAAGTAAAGTATGGTCAGATGGCATTTACAGAACCGGCGACATGGCGTGGTGCGATGAAGATGGTTATTTCTGGTTTGTCGGCAGGGCTGATGACGTGATAAAAAGCTCAGGATACCGGATCGGTCCTTTTGAAATAGAAAGTGCATTAATGGAACATCCTGCTGTGCTGGAATGTGCGATCACTGCTGTTCCTGATCCCGATCGCGGACAGATAGTTAAAGCTACTGTCGTTACAGCAAAGAACTACGAGCCAGGTGAGGCTCTTGTACATGAATTGCAGGAGCATGTAAAGAAAGTAACTGCTCCATATAAATACCCGAGGATAATCGAATTTGTAAATGAGCTACCGAAAACTATCAGCGGGAAAATAAGGAGAGTACAGATAAGGCAGGAGAATAAGGAATGAAGTGGGAGTCCTTTCAAGTCGTTTACTTCAACACCACCTCTTTCTTTAGCCTGATATCACCTGCAGAAGCTCCGACAAGAAGCTCGGCTTTACATGGATCATTGTCCCATTTTTGAATTGCTTCGTTCCAGTACCTAAGATCCTTCACAGGTATTTCAAGCGATACTGTTTTGCTTTCCCCGGGGTTCAATTGTACACGTGAGAATGCTTTGAGCTCTTTCGCGGGCCATTCAACTGATCCGTTGATCCTGTGAACATAAGCCTGGACAACTTCTTCAGCGGCCATCTTGCCCGTGTTCTTCAGATTAAAAGATATGGTTATCACCTTATTACTGCTGTAGTTTTCTTTATCTGTCTTCAGATCAGTGTACTCGAATGTTGTATATGTCAGACCATGTCCGAATGGGTACATTACAGGAATTTTTTTAGTATCAAACCAGCGATAACCAACAAGCGATTCTTCAGAATAGTAAGCAGCATTGGGGTCTTTATTGCTTTTTGTTCCCTGTTCAGAAGCCTTGCTTTCAGCTGAAACCAGGTAGGCAAACACGTCTGTTCCGGTTGTACCCTGTGGAAAGTTTCCAAGTGCATAAGCAGGTGAATCTTCAAGTTTCACAGGCATAGTAAATGGTAACCTGCCGCTTGGAGAAATGTTACCAAGGAGTACATCAGCCAGGGCATTTCCTCCCTCTGAACCATTAAACCATGATATAATCAGCCCTTTTGAAATGCCTTTGACTACGTTGAGGTCGTTTGGCGCACCGCTTGCAAGCACAGTTACTATATTTGGATTTATGCCTGCAATTTTTTTCAGAAGCTCATCCTGCCCGAATTGTAAAAATATATCTTTCCTGTCAGTCCCTTCTGTTTCAATAGTGCGGTTATCTCCGCCGATAAAAAGAATAACCTGCGCTTTTGCTGCAACTTCAAGAGCTTCGCTTGTCAGTTTCTGTGTTCTTTGTTCCCTGTCCTGGGCTTCCTTCTCTAATTCTTCAGGCGTTTTTCTTCTGAATCTTCCGCCTGATGCTGACTGACTGGCATCGTAGCCTTGTGCGAAGATTATCTCAGCCTTATCGCCGATCCTGTTCTTCAGACCTTCAAGAGGTGTGACTTCGTATAATGTTTTCACGCCTGCACCCAGTCCACCTGTTGCCATTTTCTGAGTTGCATTGGCTCCAATGACAGCAATAACAGGCCTGTTTTCAAGCTTAAGCGGAAGAATATTTTCGTTCTTAAGCAATACAATAGATTTGCTTGCAACATTGTAGGCAATCTTCTGTTGAGCCGGCTGCGAAGTAATTTCTTTATTAGCTTCATTTTCGGGTATTGGCTTAATGGCCATCCTTACACGCAGGATCTCACGAACTCTCTGGTCAATTATTTCCTGGGAAACTAGACCTGCTTTTACCGAGTCGAGGAGCGCCTGTCCCATGAATTTCTTATCCGGCATTTCAACGTTGAGCCCGTTTTTTACCGAGTTGACTGTGCTGTGTGTTCCTCCCCAGTCTGATATTACCATTCCTGCAAAACCCCATTCTTTACGCAGGATGTTAGACAGAAGCTTTTCATTTTCTGCACACCACCATCCGTTAACCTTGTTATAAGCTGCCATAACACCATAAGCATCAGCTTCTTCTATTGCTGCCCTGAATGGCTGAAGGTAGATCTCACGCATTGCCCTTTCACCTATAACGGCATTTACCGTTCCCCTGTTGGTTTCCTGGTTGTTAATTGCAAAATGTTTCAGGCAGACGGCAACTCCGTTGTCCTGTACACCTTTTGTGTAGCCTACTGAAAGCCTTGCACTAAGGAAAGGATCCTCGCTAAGGTATTCATAAGTCCTTCCACCTGTGGGGATTCGCTGGATGTTAATAGCAGGGGCCAGCATCATGTCTTTACCACGAAGACGTGCCTCACGCGCCAGACCTGTACCGTAATCATAAGCCAGCTCTGGCGACCATGTGGCAGCCAGGGCTGAACCGGTAGGGAAGAAGGTTGCCTTATCATTCTCCCAGCCAAGAGGATTCCAGCTATCAGGCTGCATCTCTTCTCGAACACCAAAAGGTCCATCTGCATATTTCATATCAGCAATCCCAAGCCTTTCCACCCCTGCAGAAACAAACATGTGTTTTGCATGAAGCATGTTGATCTTCTCTTCGAGGGTCATCTGGTTAATGAGGCTGTTGATCTTACTATCATATTTTAAAAGTGAAGATTTGCGAACATTGTTTGATGCCCCAGCACTTAAAACAACTGCCAGTGTTATGAATACCAGGATTCTTGTTATTCTCATATTATTTTTTTTTATCAATACTAATACTTTTGATGAAAGCAATTATATCAATTTGTCTGTCAAATAACTAATATAATGGTTATATTTTTAATTCCAAAAGAATGTATCGCGTATAGTACTTTGCCGTTTTCACAATCATATCTGATTATTTTTTGCGGCTCAATCGATATAAATGCATTACTGCAGGGTCGGTAATCTTGAACAATAACAAGTTTTCACAGTTCATAGAGTAGGGTACTTCCAAAGAAAAATCATGCATTGATCATAAGCTGACTTTGTGATTAATAGAATTATTTTACCGATAACCGATGCGAAAGTAAATATTTATGAAGAATGGCAAAGGGGTCAATAAATGAATCTTTTCAAAGATTGAAATCACATCTGTGGGAGAATGATCTTTCTCAGAAATATTCCGGAGGTGAACCACCATTTCGTGCAGATTTATTCAGTACCTCACAAATGGAACAATATGGCAAAGTTCTGGCTGGTCAACACGTTCTTGGCTCTTCATCTTTACCTGATACTCAATTACTTGATCGTCTTGCAGAAAATGAAGATCTGCTTCTTGAGGTACATCAACTTGTTTCATCTGCTGTTGAAGCTGGCCGGCCTATCACTCCGGCAGGTGAATGGCTTCTGGATAATTTCTATCTGATCGAAGAGCAGATCAGGGTAGGGAAAAGACATTTACCTAAAAGGTACAGCAAAGAATTGCCGCGTTTATCCAACGGTGCCTCAGCAGGACTTCCAAGGGTATATGATATAGCCAAAGAAATAATTGCACATGGCGATGGGTATATCGATCCCAAAAGCCTTAACCGGTTTGTTGCTTCTTACCAGACTGTAAGTATTTTGAATCTTGGTGAGTTGTGGGCAATTCCTATTATGCTTCGTTTAGCTCTGATTGAGAACCTTCGGAGGGTTGCAGTAAGGATTGCAGCAGGAAGGATCGACAGGGATCTGGCCGATTCATGGGCTGATAAAATGATCAACATTTCGGAGAAAGATCCTAAAAATCTCATCCTGGTGCTTGCTGATATGGCACGGTCAGAGCCACCGATGACCTCTCCATTCGTTTCAGAATTTGTAAGACGGTTACAGGGACAGAATCCAGCTCTGGCATTTCCTCTGACCTGGATTGAACAACGGCTTGTTGAGTCGAATCAAACCACAATTCATCTGATCGAGAGTGGCACACAACAACAGGCGGCTGACCAGGTTTCAATCAGCAACAGTATCGGCAGTCTCCGGGCTTTAAGCTCTCTTGACTGGCGTAATTTCGTTGAGTCATTAAGCGTGGTGGAAAATATCTTGCTTGGCGACCCTGCCGGTGTATATGGAATTATGGATTTCGAGACAAGGGATCATTACAGGCATGTAATAGAAAAGATCGCAAAAAGAGGGAAGCTTTCAGAATCTGATGTTGCATTAAAATCAATTGAACTGGCAAAAAAACAAGCCAGTTTGCATGGGCAGGAAGACCGGAAGGCACATGTTGGTTATTTTCTAATAAGTAATGGACTACGCCAGATTGAAGAGCTTACCGGCATTAAAAGGAGATTAACTTCATCCAGATTTCGACTTGCTTTCTACATTGGATCGATTCTCTGTTTAACCCTCCTCATCTCTTATGGCCTTTTAATGAAAGCAAGTAATGATGGTATGTATCTATGGCGTTTATGGATCACAGCCTTCCTCTTGTTTATTTGTGTCAGCCACCTGTCAGTGGCTGTTGTTAACTGGATCTCTTCGATTATCACAAAGCCAAAGTTATTACCCCGTCTTGATTATTCTGAAGGCATCCCCCCTGAATCGAAGACACTTGTCGTTATACCAACCATAATCACAAGCAATAGAAATATCGAGGATCTTATTGAAGCTCTCGAAGTCAGGTTTCTTGCTAATCAGGATAAAAACCTGCATTTTGGGTTGCTGACTGATCTGGCTGATGCATCTCATGAAAAGACAGATGCGGATGAGAAACTTATTATGTTTGCTGCCGGAAAAATAAGGCATTTGAATAAGAAGTATCCTAATGAAAGCAGTGACACATTTTTTCTTTTTCATCGTCCTCGCAAATGGAACCCTGTTGACAAGATTTGGATGGGGTATGAACGGAAGCGAGGAAAGCTGGCAGATTTAAATGCCCTGCTGTTGCTTGACGAGAAAAGAAACTTTTCAAATATAACAGGAGATACCACTGTACTTAGAAAAATCAGATATGTTATAACGCTCGATACTGATACACAATTGCCCCGTGATACGGCAAGGAAACTGGCTGGAACGATGGCGCACCCGTTGAACAGACCAAAGTATGATCAGAAAAAACAGCGTGTCACGGAGGGATATACTATACTTCAACCGAGGATCGCAGTCAGTTTACCAGGCACAAACAAATCGAAATATGCGAAGCTTTTTGGCAGTGATCCAGGCATTGATCCATACACCCGTGCAGTTTCCGATGTTTACCAAGATCTCTTTGGAGAAGGTTCTTTCATTGGGAAAGGAATATACGATATTGAATTTTTTGAACAATCCCTGAAAGATAAGTTTCCCAGGAACAGGATTCTAAGTCACGATCTGCTTGAAGGTTGTTATGCACGTTCCGGCCTCTTAAGCGATGTTCTGCTTTTTGAAGATTACCCCCTTCATTATGAGACTGATGTAAAGCGACGCTCACGCTGGATAAGAGGTGACTGGCAGCTTATTCCATGGTTGTTCCCGGTTCTGCCAAAAATAAATGGTTCTTCGAGGAAGAACCCGTTGTCATTATTATCATGGTGGAAAATTTTGGATAATCTACGTCGTAGTCTTGTGCCATTAGCCCTGCTGCTTCTTTTGATTGCCGGCTGGACTTTCCTGTCTTCTGCATTGTTTTGGACATTAACTGTCATAGCCATTATCTCTGCGCCGTCATTGATAACGGCAATTGTTTATCTTTCTCTGAAGCCCGACGATGTTTTGATGAAATCTCATCTGGAGTCATCAGGAAAGCTTGTAGTACAGAAGCTTCAGCAGAGCGCTTTTTCTCTTTTGAGTATTCCTTACGAAGCATCCTGGTGCACACATGCTATACTTAGAACATGCTATAGATTATTCATTTCAAAGAAGAGGCTTCTTGAGTGGAATACGAAAACAGAGGATGATTATAAAAAAACTATAGCCGGTTCTTATTTGTCAATGTGGTTTTCTCCTTTTATCGCAATATTTTTAGCAGTATACCTTTCATTGGAGTTCCCAAAAGGGTATGCCATTGCTTTGCCATTTATTATTGCATGGTCACTATTTCCGGCAGTATCATGGTGGATTGGGAAAGTCCTAATACCCGCTGGAGCCAAACTGAGCGTCAGGCAATATCGTTTTCTGAAGGATCTTTCCCGGAAGACCTGGTTTTTCTTTGAAACTTTCGTAAAGGCTGAAGACAACTGGCTGCCTCCCGACAACTTTCAGGAAGATCCGGGTTCAATTATAGCGCATCGTACATCCCCGACAAATATCGGTCTTTCACTCCTTTCAAATCTGGCTGCCTTTGATTTTGGTTACATATTCTCAGGTGAACTTCTTGAAAGAATAAAAAATTCTTTCAAGACAATGAGTTCCATGGAAAAGTACCATGGCCATTTTTTTAACTGGTATGATACAAAATCTCTGGAACCGCTCCGACCCCTTTATATTTCGTCGGTTGATAGCGGGAACCTGGCAGCGCATCTTATAACGCTGAAACAAGGATTGCTTGATCTTCCGGATCAGCCGGTAACAGGCCTACGGCTTTTTGAAGGAATCAACGATACATTCACCATTTTAGTTGAAAAAGCAGGTAAAAAGCCGGACTACCCGATCACTGGCATTTTGAATTACCTGAATGAAATTTTATCAGTGCCACCAACTACATTAAAAGCTTCTGTTGATGCCCTTGCAAGACTCAGAGATATGTCTGCGGGGATTGAAAAGGCACTGACTCCCAAATCTGATGATGATTACAGGACCTGGGTTTCGAAATTCAGCCTGCATTGCCGGAATGCTTTTGATGAGTTGATTCATTTCACAACATGGACAACACATCAGCGATTTGAAGAAATTTCTCAGAAATATCCAATCTTGAATTCCATACCAACATTTCGTGGCATCGCTGAATATGAAAACCAATTCTCATATCCGGAAAAAACCGGAATAGATGAGGAGTTGGTCAAACTGATAAAAACCGCTGTAAAATCAGTAAATGAAAGGATAAAACTTGCACATTCCCTGGCTGAGCAAGCCGATGGTTTTTCTGTAATGCAATTCGATTTTCTTTATGACAGGTCACGTCGTCTCCAGACAATAGGTTATAATGTTGAAGACAGGAGAGCAGACCAAAGCTTTTATGATCTCCTGGCATCAGAAGCACGGCTGGCAAGCTTTGTTGCCATAGCACAGGATCAGGTGCCACAAGAGAGCTGGTTTGCGCTGGGGCGTCTTCTTACGAACATAAATGGAGAACCCGTGCTTCTTTCATGGAGCGGTTCGATGTTTGAATATCTGATGCCATTACTCGTTATGCCTCTATATGAAAACAGTCTTCTTTTTCAAACCTGTAGAGCTGCTGTGATCAGGCAGATGGAATATGGCGATCAACGTAATGTACCCTGGGGAATTTCGGAGTCGGGATATAACAGGGTAGATGCTCAGAAAAACTATCAGTACCGGGCATTTGGTGTCCCGGGTATTGGGCTAAAAAGAGGACTTAATGAGGATCTTGTAATAGCGCCTTATGCAACCGCTCTGGCGCTCATGATACTACCTGAAGAAGCTTGTAAAAACCTTCAACGTCTTGCCGACGAAGGGAACCTGGGAAGATTTGGATTCTATGAGGCAATAGATTATACCCCTTCACGGGTCCCAAGAGGCCAGTCAAAATTTGTAATCAGATCTTTCATGGCTCATCACCAGGGGATGAGTTTTCTTTCTCTGTCATCTGTTTTGCTTGGTCGCCCTATGCAAAGGAGATTTGAGTCAAATTCTTTGTTCCAGTCGGCATTATTATTGTTGCAGGAAAGAACCCCGAGGGCAACAACATTCTATGCACACACATCAGGTGTGACTAACCTGCGAACCTCTGTGGGGGCGATAGAAAAACCGCTTCGGGTATTTGAAACACCTGATACACAATACCCTGAAATAAAGATGCTTGCGAACGGAAGGTACCGCGTGCTCATCACAAATGCGGGAGGAGGATACAGTCATTGGAAAGATCTGGCATTAACACGCTGGAGAGAAGATGTAACATCTGATAATTGGGGTTCATTTTGTTACATACGCGATGTTGAAACCGGTAATTTCTGGTCAAATACATTTCAGCCTACACTCTGGAAACCGGGAAGGTATGAGGCAATCTTTTCTGAAGGTCGCGCTGAATTCAGAAGGCGCGATCATGATATTGACACTTACACTGGAATAGCAGTATCGCCGGAAGATGACATTGAACTGAGACGAGTTAAACTGACAAATCGCTCAAGGAAGAGCAGGATTATCGACATAACAAGCTACGCGGAAGTTGTCCTTTCTTCGAATGATGCCGATCTTGCTCATCCTGCGTTCAGCAATCTGTTTGTTCAGACAGAAATTTATCATCAGCGTCATGCCATTCTCTGTACCAGGAGGCCAAGATCAGTACATGAGGAGCCGCCATGGATGTTTCACCAGATGGCAGTTCATGGCGCCGAGATAAGGAATATCACATATGAAACTGACAGGATGAAATTCATCGGACGTGGAAACACTCTTGTCTCACCCGATGCTATGACTGTTTCAACCTCTCTTACGAACAGCCAGGGATCGGTTTTGGATCCAATTGTTTCAATTCAGTTTCAGATAGTACTTGAAGCTGAAGGATCGGCAACAATTGACATTATAACAGGAATCACTCCGAAACGCGAAGAGGCAATAATGCTTGTCGAAAAATACCAGGATAAACTTTTTTCAAACCGTGTATTTGAACTTGCATGGACACACAGCCAGGTTATTCTGCAACAGATAAATGCAAGCGAATCGGATGCCCAGCTTTACGGAAGACTTGCAAATTCTGTTATTTTTGCCAATCCTTCGCTTAGGGCGGATTCATCAATATTGGTTAAAAATCGTCGTGGACAATCCGGATTATGGGGTTATTCAATTTCAGGAGATCTGCCAATAATATTGCTTCAGATCGGTGACCCTGCAAACATCAATCTTGTTCGTCAGCTTGTCCAGGCTCATGCTTACTGGCGACTGAAAGGACTGTCAGTCGATCTTGTGATCTGGAATGAGGATCGGGCAGGCTACAGGCAGTTGCTTAATGACCAGATAATAGGTTTGATAGCTTCAGGAGTTGAAGCAAATGTTATTGACCGGCCTGGTGGAATTTTCGTCCGCTCTGCCGACCAGATATCAGTTGAAGACAGGATTCTTTTTCAGACAGTAGCCCGGGTAACGATAAGCGATAGCAAAGGAACACTTGCCGAACAGTTGAAGAGAAGGCGAAGTCGTTGGGAAATAAAAAAATCATATTTTAAACCAACGAGGAATTATAAACCTGTCCTGCAGTCTGACTTAATATTTCCAAGGAATGATTTGTTATTCTATAACGGAGTAGGAGGATTTACTGCTGACGGGAGAGAATATGTGATCACAACTTCAAAAAAAGTGAAAACACCTGCGCCCTGGGTGAATGTTCTGGCAAATGAATTATTTGGTACGGTAGTCTCTGAGAGAGGAACAGCATATACCTGGGTGGAAAACTCACATGAATATCGTCTGACACCCTGGCATAATGATCCTGTCAAGGATCAGGGAGGCGAAATTATTTATATCCGTGATGAGGAAACAGGCCATTTCTGGTCACCATCCCCTTTATCTGATAATATAGCAGGTATTTATGTCTGCAGGCATGGTTTTGGTTACAGTGTTTTCGAACACAATGAAGGTGGTATTGTAAGTGAGTTATGGGTTTATGTGGCTCTTAATGCCGCAATAAAATTCTCGGTCTTAAAAATTACTAACAAGTCTGGCCGGCCGGTCAGATTATCGGTTACATGTTATACTGAATGGGTATTAGGTGACATGCGACACAAAACCTCAATGCATATTGTTACAAGTTCAGATCCGATTAACGGGATAATATATGCACAAAATCCATACAGCTCTGAATTTGCCGGACGCACAGCTTTTCTTCAGACTGACGAACCATCATTTTCCTTTACATGCGATCGAACTGAATTCATTGGCCGGAATGGGAATTTGCAAAATCCTGATGCGATGTCACGTTCAGGTCTTTCAGGTAAGAAGGGGGTGGGATTGGATCCCTGTGCAGTTATACAGGTCACCATTGATCTTATGGCAGGACAAGACCGGGAGGTTGTGTTCAGGCTGGGCTCAGGGCGGGACCAGCAGGATACCGACAGACTTGTTAAAAAATTTGTTGGATCAGCAATGGCACGTTCCAGCCTGGAGGAGGTCTGGAAGTACTGGAGTGAAACTCTGGGTTCGGTGCATGTAGAATCACCTGATCTTTCACTTAATGTGCTGGCAAACGGATGGCTGCTATATCAGACTCTGGCATGCCGTATATGGGCCCGGTCAGGCTTTTATCAATCAGGTGGAGCTTTTGGCTTCCGTGATCAGTTACAGGATGCGATGGCATTGATTCATTCACAGCCAAGAATATTAAGGGATTTCCTTCTTCTTTTTGCAAGCCGACAGTTTGCCGAAGGTGATGTTCAGCACTGGTGGCATCCGCCCACCGGAAGGGGGGTAAGAACTCATTGTTCAGATGATTACCTCTGGCTCCCTCTTGCAACTTCGCGTTATGTGAGTACGACCGGAGATACCGGAGTACTTGATGAAACAATCTATTTCCTGGAAGGCAGGCCAGTTAATCCTGAAGATGACTCTTATTACGATCTTCCAAACAGATCAGACGAAGCAGGGAGCTTATATGATCACTGTAAACGATCAATCCTGTATGGTCTCAGGTTTGGCGAACATGGCCTACCCCTTATTGGTACATGTGATTGGAATGATGGAATGAATCTTATTGGCCACCAGGGAAAAGGTGAAAGTGTCTGGCTTGCTTTTTTTCTATATGAGATTATTTCGCAGTTTGCCATTCTTGCTGAGGCAAGAGGTGATCTGACATTTGTCGAAACCTGTCGCAACACATCTCAGACACTCAGAAGCAATATTGAAAAAAATGCATGGGATGGCAAATGGTACAGGCGGGCCTATTTTGATAACGGTTTGCCGCTTGGTTCTTCTGATAATCAGGAATGCCAGATTGATTCCATATCGCAAAGCTGGTCCGTACTTTCCGGTGCAGGCAGTCCTGAAAGATCACAGTCAGCCATGGATTCAGTCAATGAACGGCTCGTAAACAATGAATCTTCACTGGTTCAGTTACTTGATCCTCCTTTTGATAAGTCCGATCTTAATCCGGGATATATTAAGGGATATGTCCCTGGGGTCAGGGAAAACGGAGGTCAATATACACATGCAGCTATATGGGTGGCAATGGCTTTTGCACGCATGGGTGAAAATGAAAAGGCCTGGGATATCTTTAACCTAATAAATCCAGTCAATCATGCATCCTCATCTGAGAGGATGTTAAAATATAAAGTGGAACCATACGTTGTTGCAGCAGATGTTTATGCACTGTCGCCTCATGAAGGGAGAGGAGGGTGGACATGGTATACAGGATCGGCAGGATGGATGTACAGGTTGATAATTGAGTCATTGCTGGGATTAAGGCTTGAAGTTGAAAGGCTTTATATTCAGCCTTGCCTTCCACCGAACTGGGATTTTTTAAAGATACGGTACAGGTTCCGGGGGACATTTTACAACATTCTGATAAGGCAATCGTCTGACGATACTGTTAAGATGAAAATTAGTCTTGATGGGATTTCACAGGAAAATTTTGTCATTCTTGTTGACGATCATAATGAACATTATGTTGATGTTAGCCTGCTTAGGCAGGTGTTGCAATTATAACGTTTATCCGGCCCGCAAGTGCAATTAGTTAATTAGGGGTATAAAAACCCTATCCTGAGGATCGGTCATATTGTTTTTTATAAAAGTTTATTCCAATTTTATGGGTGGAGAATAATCTTAAAAATACTAACTATGAACAGGAGGAAATTCATCAGGAATACAGCCGTCACGGTTCCATTGATGGCCTTTATGCCTTATATTGATCTTTTTGCCAATCCATTAAAAGGAAGGGTGAAGATCACTGATGTTCAATGCGTCAGAGCCAGGATTGGTATGCGTGTAAGTCCGCTGGTAAAGATCTCTACAGATTCAGGGCTATTCGGGATAGGAGAATGTCATCACGATGAAAATGGACTGGGAGCAAAAGATATTGTCTTAAATGTATGTAAACCAATTCTGATGGGGAAGGACCCACTTGATCTTGATTATCATGTTTTCAAGATGAGTACACGCACATCATACTATGGGGGGAATCATGGGGTTGCTACTCATGCAATAACAGGTGTTGAAATGGCTCTCTGGGATCTTATCGGAAAGATCACTGAACAGCCTGTGCGGAAAATACTGGGAGGTGGCAGTCATGTTAATGAGGTTAGAGCTTATGCCTCAGCACGGCCAAGGAATATGCAAGATCTGGATTCATGCAAGGAATTTGCAGAGCTGATGCATGGACAGGGTTGGACAGCCTGCAAGAGCGATATCGACAGGGACCAGTCATGGAACAGGCTTGATAATCGCAGGTTGTCAAATACTGAGGTTGACAAACTTGCAAAGGGCTTCTTCAATATGAGGGAGACCCTGGGTCCTGAATTTGATATTGCTGTTCATTGTCACTGGGAGTTTGACTTCGACAGCGCCTTGCGGGTTGCAAATGCTGTTGCCCCAATGAGGCCAATATGGCTCGAAGATCCTTTGCCCGTAGCATATAATGAACAATGGGTAAAGCTGACGGAAAAATCACCGGTTCCGATACTTACAGGTGAGAACCTTTATACAAGGGATGATTTCCGGCCGTTCATTGTGAACCAGGGTGTGAATATGATCGAGATCGATGTGTCAATGGCAGGCGGACTCCTAGAGGCCAAGAAAATTGCAGATATGGCAGAGACATACTACATACCGGTATGTACACATAATGTCGCCAGTCCAATTGCGACAATTGCATCAGCTAACTTTGCATCTACAGTCCGCGAATTCGTTGCTCATGAGACATTCATCAGCAACCCGGTAAACCGTGCAGGCAGGGGTGTTAATGGCGATCCGGATGTACTTGGCTACGATAAGGAGATGATTGTGAAAGGACACCTTCAGCTAAGCGACAGGCCCGGATTTGGTTTTGACCTGAATGAAAAGCTTATTAAGGAAAAGTACCTTGTTGAAGGGGAAGCATGGTGGAAGTGAAAGTACGAGAGCGAAATATTATAGCAGGCTTTTGTATGAACAGAATTATCTTTCAAATTTTTGTTTAAATTTGCCGTACTTAAAAATTCTGCCCGGATGGTGGAATGGTAGACACGCAGGACTTAAAATCCTGTGACCATAACGGTTGTGCGGGTTCAAGTCCCGCTCCGGGTACTGAAAAAAAAGTGAGAGTGAGAGAATCCAGAAGCTTCACAGCGAAGGAGTATCGTTAACAAACAAAAAGAGCCATGCATCAATTGCATGGCTTTTTTTGTTTTCTTACCTAAGAACTAGTTGATCAGCAGAACAGGCTTCCCGAAACCAACTTTCTCAAGCTCCTTGAGCTGTGTTTTTGCATCTCCGGCTACCACATAGTACATTTTTGAAGGATCAATATATTTCGTGGCCAGATCACGGATCTTGTCAGCTGTAAGATTCTGAACATAAGATTCATCCTGTTTTATGTAATCGAGTGGCAGATCGTATGAGCTGATTGTTGTAAGCATATTAAGCAGGTTACCCATTGTCTCAAATGTACGGGCATTACCCTTTAACAATGCAGACTTAGTGAAGTCAACATATTCCTGGGGAATATTCTCACGGTATTTTTCCATCTCGGTTTTGAATATTGTGACAGATTCAAGCGTTGAATTTGTACGCACCTCCGATGAAGCTGTGAAATAACCATAATTCTTCAGCCCGTTGATCGATGATCTTGCTCCGTAGGTAAATCCTTTTTCTTCCCTAAGGATAAGATTGAAAATACCATTGAATGTGCCTCCCAGCTTGTAGTTTGCGACATAAGCAGGATAATAATCAGGATCCTTCCTCGAAATTGCCGGAGCCCCAATGTAAATTACTGATTGTTTTGCATTCGGAATGTCAACAAAATAGATCTGTGACTTTGGCGCTTCAGGAACAATAACCTGAGGCATGACAACTTCTTTTGGCTGCCATTTAGCATTGATGCTCTCCATGGCTTTCTCAACCCTTTCTTTCTCTATATCGCCTACAACAAGAAAATTTGCAGAGGAAGGAGAGAAGTTCTTCTCGTAAAAGTTCTTCAGATCATCAATTGTGATTGTTTGTACTGTTTCAACTTTACCTGCAGTTTCAATAGCCATTATGTTTCCTTCGCCAAAAAGGAGTTTGTTAAGTGCATTTGAGGCAAGATAACTTGGATTGGCCTGGTTCCTTTTCAGATTATTAATAACCCTGTCTTTTACAAGGGCAAACTGCTCTTCGTCCCACCTTGGTTCAAATAACATCTCTTCAACAAGGGCTAATGTTTTCTCAAAATTCCTTGCAAGTGTGCTTACCCGAACATTAATGTTTTCACTTCCTGCAGCGAAGCTAATGCTGGCGCCAAGTAGTCTGATAGCATCTTCAAGTTCTTCAGGGGTTTTATTTTGTGTCCCTTCATTCATCATTGATGCTGTAAGGTTCGCAAGTCCTGCCTTATCAGGTGTGTCAAGCAAATGACCACCGGGAATAACAATTGAATATTGAATGAGTGGCAGTTCAGTATGACTGATCCCATAATATTTCATTCCATTATTAAATGAACCTGTCCATATTGCAGGCAAAGTAATTTCAGGATCGGGTCCGGGAGCCGGTATAACTGAACGATCGAGTGATGTCGGAGTCTTGGCAATTGTTTCGACATCCTGCTGTATATCTTTTACTTCGGCAGCATTTGTAACATCTTCCTCAACGATTCCAGCATTAACAGCGCCTTCAGGTATAAGGTTCGTTTCTCCCTTTGGAACAAAACTCACCTGCACAAAATTCTTATCTTTTATATATTTATTGTATACATTCATAATATCCTCTGAAGTCACTGACTGTGCTTCGCGGAAGTCTGTTAAATAATAACCCGGATCGTTTTTAAACATCTCATATTCACCAAGAGTAAAAGCTTTATTAAGGACGCTTGTAAAAGAACCGTAAAAGCTTGTCTCATTCCTAGCCTTTATTCTCTGAAGATCTTCCTCGCTGAAACCTTCTTTTTCGAACATTGCATAAGATTCGAAGATTGCCTTTTCAACATCGGTAAGACTAACACCCGGGTTGGCTGTTACAGATACCTGGAAGCTGCCCGCCAACTCCTGGGAGCCATTATATGCTCCAACCGATGAAGTCAGCTTCTTATCTTTAACAAGGATTTTGTACATAGGTGTTTTTTTCCCTCCTGCAAGAAGCTGGCCCAGGTAGTCTAAAGCGTAAGCATCTTTTGTGAAATTAGGTACACTTGGGTAAACCATTGTAATACGAGGGGCTTTTGCAAAATTGTCCTCATGGAATACTTTCACTGTTGATGACAGGCTGGAAAGCATAGCATTACGATCTTCCACAGGCTCACCCTGAGGTATTTCACCGAAATATTTCTCAACAAGAGCTTTGATCTCTTCCTTGTTAATATCACCGGCAATGACAAGCGTTGAATTATTTGGAGTATAAAATTTCTGGTGGAATGCTTTTACATCCTGTACAGTTGCATTCTGCAGGTCAGCCATCTCACCAATAACATCCCAACTGTAAGGATGTCCTTTTGGGTAAAGATTCTTAAGAATAAGATATTCATTAAATCCATAAGGTGAATTATCTACACTCTCACGTTTCTCATTCTGTACAACATTCTGCTGGTTGGCAAGAGCAGCATGTGTAACTGTGTTTGAAAGATAACCCATCCTGTCTGACTCAAGCCAGAGTACCATTTCAAGAGAGTTCTTTGGTACAACCTCATAGTAAACAGTTTCATCCTGGCCTGTGCCGCCATTCAGCTCTCCCCCGGCTCCCTGTATCAGCCTAAAAAGCTGATCTTCGCCAACGTTCTCTGATTTCTGGAACATCATGTGTTCGAAAAGATGTGCGAAGCCGGTTTTTCCTTCGGTCTCGCGGCTTGAGCCCACGTGATATACAACAGCTACTGCTGCAATAGGATCCGATTTGTCTTCATGAAGAATAACAGTCAGACCGTTTTGAAGAGTATACTTCTCAAAAGGAATTGATATTTCCTTGTCGTTCTTTTGAGTTTTACAGGATAATATAAATCCCAAAATGACGATTAACAGAAAGGATAGAATTTTTCTCATGTAATATAGTTTTGATTGAATAGTAGTTAAGTACAAAATAAGGGAAAATTTTCAATAACAAAAATTATTCTCTAGATTGATAATCCTGTTGTTCACGCAAAGTGCAACGCCGAATAATGAAATATGGGAACATCGCAAAGGCTGGATCCCATTCTTAATAACAATTTTGATTTTAAAGCTTTGCGACTCTGCGACTCTGCGAGAAAACAAATAAAAAAGACTGTCAACTGACAGCCTTTCTTGAGCGGGAGACGGGACTCGAACCCGCGACCCTAACCTTGGCAAGGTTATGCTCTACCAACTGAGCTACTCCCGCAGATTCGACGGCAAAAATAAG
>DATALD010000012.1:0-84183 GCA_036261255.1 Bacteroidales bacterium | reverse complement strand
CCGTTTTTGTTCGATATGAAAACAATAACACCTATGAAGGAAACTATAATTCCCAGGTAATTTATTGGTTTAAGCCTTTCCTTGAATAATAACCATGCACCTATTGTGGCGAAAACCAGAATTTTCATAGATTACAGTTATATAATTAATTATCAGTTTTTTAAAAAGAAAGTTAGCCTGTTATCAAATAACTATGAGGCGGCAAATATAATAATTTATGATTCACAAACAAATCAGCAAAAAACAGTATAAATACATCGGTCGAAAATTTCCATTTATGTATAATATTGAATTTCTGTTTATTTCAAACATGTCTCAAGAAGAGACACAACATGATTCGACAAAATATTCTCAGTTACCGTTGGCTTAAGCCAACGGCAATTGAGAGGCAATTGAGGAAAAATAATACTCAAAACACATCCAGTCTTCATAAAATGAAGTAAATTTGTTCAATTTTTTTCGAATCTTTGAATTCCACCTTTAAAACATATCTGGCAATTTCGTTGGCCATGATCTTCTGGGCTTTCTCGTTCATCTGGTTCAAGGAAGCAAATGAATCATTTGGCCCCATATCGATAGTATTTATAAGGCTGGTAATATCAGTTTTTTTAATGACAGGTTTTCTCTTTTTAACAAAGAGATTCAGAAGAATAAAGAAGCAGGACAGAAAACTTTTTTTAATGCTGGCGTTCTTTGAGCCATTTTTATATTTCATCGGCGAAAGCTTTGGACTTACTTACGTATCAGCAACAATTGGATCTGTAATAATCTCAACAATTCCGGTTTTCGCCACAATAGGTGCATGGTTATTATTCAAGGAAAGGCTTAAACCAATAAATTACCTGGGAATTATAGTTTCCTTCATAGGTGTTATTGTTTTCATATCGAACAAAAACGGAACACTCTCTTTCAATGTTAAGGGATTATTGCTTCTTGGACTTGCAGTCATATCAGCAGTTGGTTACAATCTTACACTAAGCAGGCTTGTCGGATCTTACAGTCCGTTCTTCATTGTGATGGTCCAGAATACTATAGGCACAATTTTATTTTTTCCTCTTTTTATGACATTGGAGTTTTCGGCTTTCCGTAATATTGATACCACTTTCAGAATGATCCTTCCTGTCCTTGAACTTGCGTTGTTTGCGTCGTGTGGAGCTTTTATCCTATTCGCATATTCAGTGAACAAAATGGGTATTACAAAGGCAAATGTATTCACAAATACAATCCCTGTTTTTACTGCTATTTTCGCATTTTTCATTCTTGGAGAAAAGCCTTCACTGCAGAATTTGGCAGGAATGATGATTGTTATAGCTGGTATCCTGATGTCGCAGGTAAACGGAAAGAAAAAAGAACCTACAGAAGATGCAATGGTCTTAACGGGAAAGACAGCGTAGATACTTGATCCTACCATAAGCCAGAAAATCAATGTATAACGATTATAGCCACGCATGATTTGAAGAAGTGAAATCCGATATAAAATCATTCTATCTTTGTAACGGATTCATAGCATGAGAATAATAATACTAATTTTAATAGTCAGCTTACTTGCCAACGGTCTGTTTTGCCAGACAGGTGGGGATAATGTATATGAATTTCTGAACCTAGTATCTTCGGGACGGGTAACTGCCCTAGGTGGAGCAAATGTCTCTCTCGCGGGGAATGATCTTAATATGTCATATCACAATCCGGCGCTCCTCTCAGCAGAGATGGACAAGGCTTTAGCCCTTAGTTATGCTAACTACTTTGCAGGAATCAATTATGGCCTTGTAATGTATTCTGAGTCATTAGGAAAATACGGTAACCTTGCAGGGGGATTAACTTATCTCAACTATGGGTCATTTACCGAAGCTGACCCCACAGGTATGATAACCGGTAGTTTTAAAGCAGCAGAGTATGCTTTGTCATTGATTTACGCACGCCTGATAGATTCTTCATTCAGCGTCGGAGCTAATTTTAAACCTGTATTATCACAGCTTGAACGTTACAGTTCATTTGGTTTTGCAATTGATGTTGGCGGAACATGGCAAAACAAAAAAAAGAATTTCATGGCGGGTATTGTATTGAAAAATATAGGAGTCCAGCTAACCACGTACGCTGGAGAACCACATCAGAAACTTCCATTTGAAATCCAGGCAGGTATCTCACATAAGCTGGTACATGCTCCTTTGCGCCTGTCATTGACTCTAAGGAATTTGCAAACATTTGATCTCTCACAATACCGTGAATCGGGAGATGGCAACGACAAACCGGGAAACGCAGGTTTTTCAAATAATCTTCTGAAGCATATTGTACCCGGCTTAGAGATTATTCCACATAAGAACTTCTATATAAGTGCAGGATATAATATGAGAAGAAGGTTGGAGCTTAATACTGGCTCATCAGGTTCAGCAGCAGGATTAACATGGGGGTTCGGCATAAATACTTCTCTGCTTGATATTGAATTTGGAAGGGCTGTCTACCATGTTGCAGGCGCTTCAACAAACATTTCGTTAATATTAAGGATGAATCATATTTATAAAAATAATCGCCCTGACTGAGGCATTTTTCTATTATCAAGATGCAGTTAACAAGAAAACTGATTATAGCAATTGACGGGTACTCTTCATGCGGTAAGAGCACATTTGCACGTTCAATAGCACGCGAACTGAATTATATCTACATCGACAGCGGAGCAATGTATAGAGCTGTTACACTTCTTTGTCTTAGGAAAAAACTTGTGGGATCAAACAGCATTGACGAAGAATCAATAATTAAGGAGCTTGGCAATATTCATATTGATTTCGTGTTTAATCCCGACAATGGAGAGAATGAGACCTGGCTCAACTCAGAAAATGTGGAGAATGAAATACGCGATCTTGAAGTTACATCTTATGTAAGCAGAATCAGCCAGATTCCCGAGGTAAGATCAAGAATGGTCGGGATGCAGAGACAGATCGGTGCACTTAAGGGTATTGTTATGGATGGTAGAGACATAGGGACTGTCGTTTTCCCCGATGCTGATATCAAAATATTCATGACAGCATCGGTAGAGATAAGGGCGAAAAGAAGATATGATGAGCTTAGGGCGAAAGGTATTGATACTAATCTCGACGTAATTAAAAATGGCATTATTGCGCGTGATATTGCTGATGAAAACAGGGATATAAGTCCTCTTCGTCGTGCTGAAGATGCAATTGTACTTGACAATAGCAGGATGACTATTAATCAACAGATGGAATGGGTAAGGGAGATAATTATAAAAACGGGGAATGATAATCGAAACTGACAGCCATTCGGGTTTTTGCTTTGGAGTGCGTAATGCAGTTGATATAGCAGAAAAATCACTTCTCGAGGGAGAGAAAGTTTTTTCGTTGGGCCCTATTGTGCATAATGATAAGGAGGTAGAACGTCTCTCATCTTTAGGACTGATTTCAATCGACCATAATCAATTTACGAAATTAAAAAACTGTAAAGTATTGATAAGGGCTCATGGCGAGCCTCCTGAAACTTATGAGCTGGCTGAAAAAAATAATATTGAGATAATTGAAGCAACCTGTCCAATAGTAAAAAGACTTCAATCGCGGATAAAGCAAACATGGAAAGGAATGAAAGAAGATAACGGGCAGATAGTCATCTTCGGTAAAAAAGGGCATGCTGAAGTTGTTGGCTTGCAGGGACAAATAAACAATGAAGGTATTCTTGTTTCGGATCCTTCAGATATATCGAAAATAGACATAAGAAGGCCTGTTTATGCTTTTGCGCAGACAACAATGGGCTTCAAAAATTATCTCTCCTTCTGTGAGCAATTGCGGTCAGCTATGATAGAAACTGGTATTGATCCAAAAAACAATCTTATCGTTCACAGGACAATATGTGGTCAGGTCTCGAACCGCGAACCTCAGTTAAAAACTTTTGCGGCGAAACATGATGTTGTTGTTTTTGTGAGTGGCAGGGAAAGTTCGAATGGGAAGATGCTTTATTCTGTTTGCAAGAGTGTAAATCCTGAAACGCATTTCATCTCTTCTCCCGAAGAATTAAAAAAAGAGTGGTTTGAAGGTAAGAACTCGGTCGGTATATGCGGTGCAACAAGCACTCCAAAATGGCTGATTGAAAAAACAGGAGATCATATTAAGAGATTAATTAATACCTGATCAGTATTTTTCTTACTTGTTTTTCAAAATTTCTCGCATCTTTATGCCTCGTTTTAAATGATACATCATGGCATCAAAAGTATTCTTTACCGATCTCAGGGCAAAACCAACGAACAACCTTCTGAAAAAGCTCGAAACCCTGGTAGTCAAAGCAGGGTTGGAAACAATTGATTTTGAAAAAAAACTCGTTGCTGTTAAGATACATTTCGGAGAGCCTGGCAACCTTGCATTTCTCAGGCCAAATTTCGCCGCAGTAATCATAAAGATGCTTAAGAAGAAGGATGCAATACCATTCCTGACAGACTGTAATACTCTTTACTCTGGAAGGCGGGCAAATGCGCCATCTCATCTTGATGCAGCATTCGAAAATGGTTATAACCCTCTTTCTGCAGGGTGTCAGGCGATTATTGCTGATGGGATAAGGGGAACTGAATTCAGGGAAATAAAAGTTGATCTTGAACTCTGCCAGTCTGCAAAAATTGGAAGTGCGATAGCGGATTCTGATGTGATAATCAGTGTAAATCATTTTAAAGGTCATGAGATAACAGGCTTTGGTGGAGCTCTGAAGAACCTGGGCATGGGATGTGCTTCTGTCGGTGGCAAACTATTCCTTCATTCCGGAGAGTCACCTAAGATAGTGGAAGAGAATTGTTCAGGTTGCCGTATCTGCGAAAAGTATTGTTCACAGAATGCAATAACTGTTGGCCCGGATAAAATAGCTCACATTAATACTGTGAAATGTATTGGCTGTGGCCAGTGCATTGCTGTGTGCCAGTTCAATGCAGCCCAACCCGGTAGCGATAGCAGCTCAGATATTGTAAACAAACGAATTGCAGAATATGCGTATGCTGCTGTAAAAGATAAGCCCTCTTTTCATGTGAACTTTATTATAGATATCTCGCCTAATTGTGATTGCTGGCATTTCAACGATTATCCCCTGGTTCCTGATATTGGTATAGCTGCATCTTTTGATCCTGTTGCTCTTGACCAGGCTTGTGCCGATATGGTGCTTGCTGCACCAGCTCTACCCGGAAGCAGCATCCTTCCGGAAGTTACAGACACAAACATGGCAGGTGAGGACAAGTTCAAAAGGATGCACCCTGAGACTAACTGGCAGGCAGGTCTTAAACATGCTGAAAAAATTGGCCTTGGACAAAGAGATTATGAATTAGTGAAGATCTAAAAGGATAAAATGTATTAACTTTGATCTTTTTTAACGTCTTTCCTGATGAATCAAAAGGTAAAGGTTGCACGTTTATCAATAATCTCAAACAGTTTCCTTATCATTCTCAAACTTGTTTCAGGATTGATAAGCGGTTCAGTAAGTATTATATCTGAGGCAATCCATTCCTCAATGGACCTCATTGCTGCTATGATTGCTTTTTTCTCAGTAAAAGTTTCTGATAATCCACCTGATTCAAGGCACCCGTACGGACATGGGAAAATTGAGAACATTTCAGGGGTAATTGAAGCCTTGCTTATTTTTATTGCTGCAGCCTGGATCATCATTGAAGCCGTTAAGAAGCTTACTGGTCCACTCATTGAACTTGAATCGATCGGTATTGGATCTGCTGTTATGATAACTGCTGCAATAGTTAACACAATTGTATCCAGGAGATTATACAAAGTAGCGAAAAAAACCAATTCAGTTGCCCTTGAAGCAGATGCCCTGCATCTTAAAACAGATGTTTATACATCTCTTGGTGTTGCTATTGGTCTTATCTTAATAATGGCGACCGGCCTAAACTGGCTCGACCCGATCGTTGCAATTCTTGTTGCATTCTTCATTATTTTCGAATCATATCAGTTGCTTAAAAGAGCTTTCAATCCCTTGCTTGATGAAGCCTGGCAGGAAGATGAAATTAAAGAGCTTGAAGCCACACTAAATACGATGAATGTCCGATATCATGAATTAAGAACAAGAATAGCAGGTAATTACAGGTTTATTGATCTTCATATCGAAATTCCTGAAGAAGTATCTGTGGGCAATGCGCATAAATATTGTGACAAAATAGAGGATGAATTGACAAGCAAGTTTATAAATCTGAATGTCACAATTCATGTTGAACCTGTAAGCGTTTAAAAGAGATCACATAAATTTAACAGGATATGTCACTCACCGAAAAAATCTCAGCCGATCTTATTGCTGCAATGAAAGCAAAAGATAAAAATGTACTCGAAGCCATTAGAGCTGCCAAGACAGCCTTTACTCTTGCACGTTCAGAGAAAGGTTCAGATGCAGTGTTAACAGGCGATGAAGAACTTAAGATAATACAAAAGCTTGTGAAACAAAGGAGGGAATCGGCAGAGATATATAAGACACAGAACAGGCCTGATCTCTATGAGAAGGAAGTAAACGAAGCAGAAGTTCTTGAAAAATATCTTCCGGCAAAAATGAGTGAGGCAGAACTTGAAAAAGCTGTAAAGGCCATCATTGAAAAGGTCGGAGCTATGAGTCCATCAGAGATGGGGAAAGTGATGGGTGTTGCCTCAAAAGAGCTGGCAGGTAAAGCCGATGGGAAAGAAATTTCTGCAATAGTGAAGAGAGTACTTGGATCATAGTATCATATTTATATATAATTTGTAATAGTTCCGTTGAGCAACGATCTGAGAAGGTCAATGTTATACCACATCCTCGCATAAAAGTAACATAGAACCAACATTGCCAGAATGAATGCCAGGAATAAACCGATGTATTTTCCTCCGACATTCTTGCCCGTTTTTATAAATCTGGTGGAAATTGTCTTTACCCATTCCTCCAATTTAGTAAATAAAGGGTAAAAGATAATTACTATCACTCCCATGCCTATAAAAGTAAAAACTATGGGTTTGACATGGTGACGGTATATAATAAGATAGTCGCTTATTGCAGTTGTCAGGAGGTTTGCAGTAAGAATTGTGATAGTGATCACAATAAAGCGGAAAAAGAATTTATACATGTCGTTTGAAAAGAACAAATATAAAAAAAGGATGATCCTTCACAAATTTGGCACAGATTATGTATTCACATTAACGAAGAGATAATTCTTCAAAGAAAAAACAAAAGTCATGAAAAACTTCTTTCTTACCTCAGTTTTCGCACTTCTGGTTACGGCAGGCTCAGCATTGAAGGCACAGAATAGTGCGGATGAATACCTTGGTCTTCCGGGAGACAACCTTAATCTTTATGCTGTTTTAAATCTTTTCCAGGAGTCGCAGACTCTGGAGGAATTCGAGAAAAGACTCAACGATGAGAAATCAAGAATAAACAACCTTGACCTGAATGGCGATAATTATGTTGATTATATTAATATAGTAGATTATCCAGATGGTAATGTACACACAATTGTGATGCAGGTTGCACTTAACTCTAAAGAAAAGCAGGATGTTGGCGTTTTTACAGTTGAGAGATTAAGCGATGGATCGGTTCAGATCCAGCTTATAGGTGATGAAGCTCTTTATGGAAGGAATTACATTATAGAGCCTTACTATGCTGAAACACCGAACCCGGGATATACAGGCAACAGGAAAGTAGTAAGGACAACTTATGTGGAAGTATCCACATGGCCTCTGATAACATACATCTACAATCCTGGTTATGTGGTCTGGAGATCATCCTGGTACTGGGGATATTACCCAACATACTGGTCAGCATGGACGCCTTTCTACTACCATCACTATTACGGTTACCATTATCATCTTTATGACTATTACCATTCATACTACCGTCACTGGGATGTACCAAGGTTCGCACACTACCACGATCATTACTATACCAGTGTCAGATATTACTCACCAACTGTTATCGTGAATGTAAACAATGGCTACTATAAGACAACTTACTCAAGACCTCAGTCAAGAAGAGATGGTGAAGAACTATATTCAAGAGAACGTAAAAGCTCAGAGACACTTGCAGGATCAAGGAGGTTATCACAGGCTGTGAATGAGAGAAGTTCTGAAAGAGCTGCATCTGCCACACAGAGATCTGCCGCAAGGTCAGCAACAGAAACCCGCAGGTCATCCGGATCAACAGCATCAGAGCGTAAATCAGGATCAACACGTGAAGTCACCAGTACACGCCAGGGTCAAACAAGGAGTACTACTGCAAGACCGGCTAACTCAGGTCAGACAAGAAGTACTACTGCAAGGCCTGCAAACTCGAGCCAGACAAGAAGTACAACTGCAAATCCGTCATCACAGAACAGGAGCTCGGAAGCAAGACCGGCCTCATCAGGCCAGACAAGAAGTTCAACTGCAAGACCAGAATCATCTGGCCAGACAAGGAACTCCGAAGCAAGACCTGCTTCTTCTAGCCAGACTAAAAGTACTACTGCAAGGCCCGCATCTTCAAGCCAGCCAAGAAGTACCGCTCAACCTGCTTCATCAAGCCGCCAGGAAAGATCTTCTGCGCCTAAGCAGGAGACTGCCAGGGTACCAAGAAAACAAGCCTCCTCGGCAACACCAGTTTCAAGGGCAAAGAGCTCAGAATCTAAATCATCCTCCTCATCAGGCAGCTCAGAGAGAAAATCTGAAAGTAGCAGATCGAGAAGGTAAGCAGAGGGTCTAACTTTCCCCTCCTTTTTGAAGGAGGGGAAATTCCTTTTTGAAGGAAGGGAAATGTAGACAACCAATTACTTCAATACCCCGCAAACATCACATCCGATCTCTTCTGCATCTCTTCGAAAGAAACATCCTCAATATGCGTCATTATTGACCATTGATGTCCGAATGGATCAGTAAGCGTTCCAGCCCTGTCGCCATAAAACTGATCTTTGACTCCCATATCTCCGCTAATCGTTGCACCTTCCTCAATTGCCCTGTTATATACCTCATCAACATCTTCAACATAAATGCAAAGTGCAACCGGTGTTCCTCCCAGGGTTTGCGGACTCTTATTTCCCCAGTTCATGCTTTCTTCTGAGATCATGAACCTTCCCTCTCCTATTTTAAGTTCGCAATGTCCAATCGAACCATCGGCCATAGTTATCCGGCCAAGTTCAACAGCGCCGAATGCACGCTTATAAAATTCAATTGCATCAGCTGCACCTCGTATATTCAGATAGGGAATAATCATATTATATCCTTCCGGAACTTTATTTATTTTTTCCATATTATTTTCTTTTTCGTGTAAAACAATAGATACCTTATTAAAGTTCTGTACATTTAAAGATCTGTTATTTGATAAACCGGATAGTTGAGCAAAGCTTAAATCCTCAATCATGAGTCAAATTCATATTAAGGAATAACATAATGAGTTTCCCGTTGTATAAATACAAGCAATTAATGACAGGTTTCTCTTTAAAAGAAACAATATTAACTATAGGGGTTCTTATTACAGGTCTTTTATTGACATCTGTCTCTGTTGTTTTTAACAGGAATAATGTCAGGGAAGCAACCTTAAAAGATTTTGAAAATCATTGTAATGATCTGCGAATAAAAATCGAAACACGACTTGAAGAACATGCACAGCTCTTACGTGGTGGCAAAGCTTTTTTTGCTGTGTCGGATACAGTGACGGCTGAGGAGATGCATGGGTTTTATATGAATACAAAAGTAAATGAATTTCTTCCTGGCATCCAGGGTTTTGGCTATTCACTCATCGTTAAAAAAGAAGATATTAAGACCCATGAAGAGCATTTCAGAAAAGTGTACCAGGACTATAAACCTGATTACAAGATTTATCCTGATTATGAAAGAGAAAACTATTCGGCAATAATAATGCTCGAACCTCATAATGAAAGGAATAAGGTCGCCCTTGGGTATGATATGTACTCCGATTCAATCAGAGGAAAAGCAATGGCAGTAGCACGCGATTCCAATAAAGCTATGCTGACGAACATTGTAAAGCTTGTTCAGGAAATTGATGAAGATATTCAGCCGGGAGTTTTGATGTACATACCTGATTACCGGAAGGATATGCCTTCAAATACTGTTGAAGAAAGAAGAAGAGCAATCAGGGGATGGGTTTATAGCCCTTACAGGATGCGTGATCTGATGGAAGGAATAGTTGGTCCATTAAACACCAATTATGATTACCCCCTTGAGATGAAGATATATGATGATACAATAATTTCTGAACAGACATTAATGTTCGATAGCCGTGATATTGATTCTGTAACTATCCCTGACCCGAACATGAATCTCAGGTTAATTTCCGAATTCAATGAGAGGAAATGGACACTTGTTTTCGAAGGCAGAAGGGATGAGATGTCAATATTTCATAAGGAGCAATTAACTATAATAGGAATTGGTTTATTAGTCACAATCCTGCTTTTTATCTTATCGATGATGCAGATAAGATCTAATATACGGAGACTCCAGATAGAAGAGCTTAACAGGCAGCTTGAAAAGCTTAATTCCGACAAGGACCGGTTCATTGCAATACTTTCACATGATCTGAAAAGCCCTTTTACATCAATACTTGGCTTTCTTGAACTACTAAGAAACGGGATAAGAAAGTTCAAAGTTGAGGAAATTGAAAATCATGTACAGATTATTGATGAGTCAGCAAGAAATACCTACAAGCTTCTTGAAGACTTGCTCACATGGGTAAGAGCACATGCAGGAAAAATACCGTTTAAACCTCAGAAGGTTAGTCTTGGAAGTATTTATGATTCTATTGTCAACGTGTTAATTCCTCTTGCAGAAAGTAAGAAAACAACTATAAATTACCTTGCTGACAAGGATATTTCTGTTTTTGCTGATGTTGATATGCTTAAGTTTATATTACGAAACCTTATTTCCAATTCTATCAAATTTACTGAAGGAGGATCAATAACTATATCTGCAGAGTACGGGAATAATGGAATTACCATATCTATAACAGATACAGGAATCGGTATCAGGAATGAGCAGAAGTCTGGACTATTCGATATTTCTAAGATCCTTCCATCATCCGGTACAAAAGGTGAAAAAGGGACAGGCCTGGGTCTCATTATCTGTAAGGAATTTATTGACCGGCATAAAGGCCGTATCTGGTACTCAAGTGAGTGGGGCAAAGGAAGTACTTTCAACTTCTATCTGCCTGATAAATAGAAAGAACTACGAACTATTTTTTTCTGAACATTGGTCTTACAAGGCTGTTTCTCTTGTATTATAATTTAAGAATATGCCATGGACAAAAAGTAATTACCCCGACTCGATGAAGAACCTGCCTGCAAAAGTCAGGAATAAAGCAATTGATATTGCAAATGCACTTCTCGACGAAAAAGACATGAATGAAGGTATTGCTATTGCAACAGCAATAAGCAGGGCAAAGGATTGGGCTGCAAACAGGGGAGAAAAAACAGCCAATCCAGAGAAATCAAGGGTGACTGATGTAAAGCATCATGGGGAAGACAGATATGTTATTCCTTATGAAGGTAGTAAATGGGCTGTGAAAGCAGAGGGTGAGAAAAAGGTTGAAGAGGTTTTCGGAAAGAAAACAGAAGCTGTTAAGCGAGCCCGTGAAGAAGCCCGTAAAGCAAATGCTTCATTAACAATCCAATCTAAAACTGGCAAGGTTCAAAAGAGAATCTCATATAACCCCAGGAAGACGGCAATAAAACAAAACAACTGATTACTTTCTCGTTTTAAAAAAGTCTTTCAGTCGTTTAAAAATACCATTTGGACCAGAAGATTTATTCTGATCACCAATTAGATATGCATACGGTTGAAGACTTTCAACATTTTCGAAGATTATCTTGAAAATGCCCAGGAGTGGAAGGAACAGGATCACTCCAGCAATTCCCCAGACAACACCCCCCATTATGAGAATGAAGATTGTAAAAAAAGGACTGATGCTTACACTACCCCCAACAACGTATGGTTCTATAAAATAGTTATCGAAAAGTTGTGCTAATGTTATTATAACAACAACCCACAGCGCCTGGTTAAAAGATCCACTGACAATTGCGAGGAAGAACGGTACAATACCTCCAATGAATGGGCCGACATAAGGAATGAAAGTCATTATTGCAGCAATCAGTGAGAGTAAAAGTGCGTTTTTGAGCCCAATAATTGAAAATCCGATAACATATAGGATTGCAAGTATAAAAATAGAAATAAGCCTCCCGGTCAGATATTGTTGAGCGATCTTGCTGATCTTGCCTATTACATTCTTTGCCTCATCTCTTTTTTCAGGTCGACTAAGCTTAACAACAAAAATCTCATATTTCTCACGATGAAGTAAAAACAGGAATGTAAATACAATGATCAGGATCGAACCTCCAATGAATGAGAATGTGCCTTTCAATGCCCCGGTTATGAAACTTCCGGCATTGCTCATCATTTCAGAAGCCCTGGTCTTTAAAGTATCAGAGCTGATTCCGAAGGAGTTATTAATCCAGTTTTCAAGATTAATAATACCTTCCTCTACCTTGGATTTTATTTGTGGAAAATCCTCACTCATGCTGACAACCTGCGATGAGATCAGAACGACTATACCGGCCATCACAGCCATGATCACAAGAATTGAAAGAAGAGAAGAGAATATCCGTGTTATATGATGCC
Source organism: Bacteroidales bacterium (assembly GCA_036261255.1). Lineage (GTDB taxonomy): Bacteria > Bacteroidota > Bacteroidia > Bacteroidales > VadinHA17 > LD21. Next base: position 71,584 of record DATALD010000012.1, on the reverse strand, counting down.
TCTCCATCATATTCGACAGCGGGGTCATCAGCATTGCAAGAAAACCCGAGAAAGTAACAACTATAAATACTTCTCTCCCGAAGTATAAAACAACTCCAAGAAGAACGGTAAATAAAAGCCTCCTGTTGATCTGTGACAGGTCAGGTTGCCGTAACATCTGTGTTGTGTTTAGCTGCAGCATTTAAACAAGAAAGGAAACAAAAGGTTTGAAGAAAGGATTACTAAATGGACGAAGTGACGTGGACTAGATGGACTTTATGGACTTTATGGACGAAGCGATGATTGGATGAAATGACGATGAACAAGGAACGAGGAACAATAAACTTTTAATATCTTTATTGGATTAAACTTCATATCTAATGAAACCTCAGGACAATTCGATGATCATTATCGGTGCAGGCTTTGCCGGCCTTGGCGCTGGTATCTACGGACAGAGAAATGGATATAAAACCCGGATTTTTGAGATGCATAACCAGCCCGGAGGTCTTTGTACATCATGGAACAGGAAGGGTTATACTTTTGATGGCTGCATCCACTGGCTTGTAGGTTCATCCCCTAAGAGCGGACTTCATGACATGTGGGAAGAAACAGGTATAGCTGATAACAGTAAAATAATAGATCTTGATGAATATTTCAGGATAACAGATGAATCAGGCAGAACTCTCATATTTTATACTGATGTTGACCGTCTCGAAAAACATCTTCTTGAATCATGTTCTAAGGATAAAGAAATTATCAGCGATTTCATTGCAGGTATCAAGGTATGCATTCAATTTAATGCCGGATCTAAGCACGATTCTTTTCTCAGGAAAGTATCAAAGAGAATGAAGCTCATTTCAATCTTCGCGTTAAAAGGAAAGAAGATGAAAACATGGCTGAATACAACTGGAGAAGATTATGCCAGTCGGGTTAAAGATCCTTTGCTTGCCCAGGCTTTCAGACAGATGTGGATACCCGAGTTCTCAATATTTTTCATGCTATTCACATTTGGATATCTCCATAACAGGAACGCAGGTTATCCTATCGGAGGGTCGAAGCCAATGTCTGAAACCCTCGAAGCAAAATATAAGGAGCTGGGCGGCAATATCCAGTATAATAAAAAAGTAGTTAAAATATTAACTGAGAATGGTAAAGCAGTTGGTGTCAAACTAGAAGATGGATCGGAATTTTTGGCTTCAAGGGTAATCTCAGCAGCTGATGGTTATTCGACTTTATACGGCATGCTAGAAGACAAATTCGGGGATGAGAAAAGCAGGGAACCATACCAGAAATGGCTACGTTTTCCGTCATTGTTATTTATCTCATTTGGCATAAACAGAAAATTCGATGATATAACAAAAACTGTTTCAGGGCATTGTTACAAGGTCAGGAAACCTGTTACTGTTGCCGGAAAGATACGTGAATGGTTACCAGTTCATATCTTTAACCAGGATCCCACTCTTGCTCCTTCAGGCAAAACTTCAATATCAATAATGCTGGAATCAGATTATGACTATTGGAAAGATCTTTCAGAAGATCGTGCAAAATATCTTGAGAAGAAAGATGAAGTTGCCGGGCAGGTTATCAGCATGCTGGGGCAGGTATTTCCTGGCATATCAGCCGATATAGAAGTAACAGATGTTGCAACACCTGTTACATTCGAAAGGTATACCGGCAACTGGAAAGGATCGTTCGAAGGATGGCTTATCACTCCGGAAAATGCAAGTGTAATCATGAAACCGATGTCTCAGACAATTTCCGGGCTAAGTAATTTTTACATGTGTGGTCAATGGGTTGAACCGGGGGGAGGACTTCCAACAGCTATAATGTCTGCAAAAAGGCTTGTTAAAAGTATTTGCAGAGAAGATGGGAAGAAGTTTGTATCCTGACTCAGTATCAGCTGATTGGTGAATAATTCTCAAATCTTGTTGACGTGATTTTTAGTTTAAAAAAGACAATGTTTAAAGACCTTTTTTTGGCTTTGATATAATTTCTTCCTTATCCCTTTTGATACTTTCTCTACGCCTTCCGGAACTAAACATATATTCCATTCGTAACCATAGTGGGAAAGCAGAAAGTTTAAGATTACCATTGTAACTGTTCGAGAACTCTGGCGACTTAATATCTGATCCCTGGTAAACAAAATTTCTTGTAAATGGCAGTGCGCACACAACGCCAGCTTTTAAACGATTGTTAAAGGTCTTATTGGCAGATATGAAATAGATAGCCTGATTGTATGAGTTCCCCTGTATATTGTTCTTTGGTGTAGAGTATTGAAAGATTAGAGAAAATGAAAGATCATCTTTCAATGAAATTACAGATGAAACGGCCGACTCAAAGACAGGTTTATTCCTATCGTGAATTCCATACGATAAGAATCTTTCATAAGCACAAGTGGAAATATTATAGAATTGCAATGATGGGTTGAAAGTAAGTATCCCAAATTTTGCTGAACCTGTAAGCCTTATCCCATATTGATGAATTCTTCCGGCATTAAAAACCTGTGTCATTACAACAGGTGATTCTTTTAGGAAGGTAATGCTGTTGATTGCATTAGTAATGAAGGTGTAGAACAAACGGTAAGAAAGGATATTACTGTGAAACTGAATTGTATGCTCAGCCTGGAGGTTATTGTGGAATTCAGGTTCCAGAAATAGATTACCGGTTCTCATTGCCAAAGGGTCATCGCTGCTTACAGTAGTATTAAGCTGGTATATAGAAGGCCTGTTAACAGTTCGGTTAAATGAGAAGTTCAGGATCTGTTGCGAATCTGTTTTATGCCTGAAATATGCGGTAGGGAGAAAAGAAATATATGATTTTCTGAAGCGATTCTTCAATCCTGTCTCTGAATCTTCTATACGCAGACCGGCATATACCTCACTGTTTTTAAGAAAAAAATCAATTGAACCATAGCCGGCATAGGTACTCTCCTCATACTCAAAGTCTTCATTTTCTTCATCCTGCATTAACTGAAACCTCATCTTTATGCCTGCGTTCAGTTTAAAGTTTTTCCAAATTGGAGAAGTATAATCTATTTTAATCACAGAAGAGTTTTGCACCGGTTTTTGCTTATTAATTATTGAACCCTGACTATCTCCGTATCTATTAAAGACAGTTGCATTTGACGCATTAAGATGATAATTGCTGATATCGAGAGTTAATTCTTTATTGTTTTCTTTTGACAGGCGTTTATAGTAGATCGAATTGAATACACCGAAATTGTGATCGGTTTCTTCTCTCAAGGCGTTCCATGTTCTGTAATCAGCGCCTCCGACGGATAAAACGGCTTCTCCATCCTGCTCGTATGAATAAGAATTTACATAACCATAGAAATTCAGTATGTTTTGAGAATCTGCCAGAAAATCCATTCCATAATGAAATTTATGCGACAGATTCTTCTGTCTTATATATTGGTTTGACGATATCCTTGTTGTATCAATATCGGAATAAACCACTCTTGTTGTACTCTCATCAATATTCTCATAATTGATCTCCCCGTTATACGATGTAAAAAATGCAAATTTCCCGGCATTATAGTTAAGGTTATAGGAAGGGAAAAGGTAAATTTCGGAACCAGATGTGGGAACCTCAGCCAGAACCTGACCGTTTATTCCATAATTCTTTTCTTTTTTAGTGGTAATATTCAATACCCCACTGGCATTCCCGTCAAAATTTGAGGGTGGAGCATTTATTATTTCAACTTTATCTATTTGTGAGGGATTGAGCTGGCTGACAAAGCTTTTATTCCTTTCTATTCCATCTACGAAAATTAATACGTTGCCCCCACTTTCGAGTGTAATATTCTGCTTGAGGTCAACTTTTATACCTGAAATAAAACCTAATGCCTCTAATGCTGTACCCGATGAGTTCAGGATTTTTTTATTCATTAGGAACACAGTCCTGTTGTTCTCAAGTTTGGCGGAGGGTCTTGCTCCAGTCACGACTGCCTCCCCTATCACCAGAATAGAGTCTTGCAGCATAATATTCCCCAAAGAAATCTCATTACCGGAATTAACGATAAGTTGTTGAGTATACTTTTTATACCCAACAGAAGTCACTACCAGACTATAAACTCCCGGTTGAACAGAGTTTATATGGAAAATACCAGCTGTGTCGCTTGCTGTCAGGTTTATTTTGCCATCAAGGTCGGTGATATTTCTAAATCGGATATAAGCAAGCGGGAGGTTCTGTCTGGTTCTGGAATCCATAATTCTGCCGGTTATTGAACTTCCATTTTGCGGGAAGGCAGGAACAGGATAAAACATTATCCCTGCCACAAGAATTAAACAGTAAAAATTAAACTTCCTGAAGTAATAGATACTTTTCATGACATAAGTTAATTAGCTGATTTATATGCAAATGAAAAGCAAGGTATTCTGATCACCAAGGAATTGGGACACTTTGATATTTTTTGTTATAAATGGGAGAACCGGACCTTAAATATGGTATGAAATGCAAATTCCTGTTATAAAAAGTCAGGGTCGATGTTTCAGGAAACTATCAATCTTATTGATGTTTTGTCTGGATACAGGTACTTCTTCATCCGCCCCAAAAAGTTTAAGCCTGTATCCCAGACTATTACCGCGTCTTGATTTAACTTTTGTTACATTTACTATAAAAGACCTGTGAATTCGGATGAAGATTGGGATTCCTGTCAGCTGTTGTTCAATGTTGTGGATAGAATTACGTATCATTACCTCCTTTGATTTACCCTGGTTATCAAGATGAAACGTAACATAATTACCATCAGATTCTGCATAGATGAATTGTGACGGTAAAAAGCTGAGCTCTTCCTTCTTTAATTTTGACTCGATATGGATCAGTTCTTCACCTTCCTTGTTTACGGGTGCATTTGTTTCTTCATTTATAGCAGGAGCAAAAAGAAATCTTGCATTCAGAAATGTAGAAATAAGAAGAGGCACAAAACCAACAAGGAAAGCGGTAAAAAAGGCATTGGAAAAGGTTGCCCAATTCCACCTTTCTGCCGGTTCTTCAATAATGAATCCAATAAAATAGGTAGTGAGGCCTGTGATTGTCAGGATTAAAACAACAGAAGAAATCTCTTTTGCAATTGTCCACTTCTTTACTGCCGAGAAACAGTTAGTTTTATTTATCAGGACTGCAATGCCAAAAACAGGAATAACAAGGATAATGCAATAGAGAAGAATGGTTATCACAAAGCTGAATGATTGAGCTTCATGGACCTCCATAGGCCTGTATAGTATTACAAACAGGTACGTAAAAGCGCCAAATATCAGTGATCCTGTCAGTGGATGACTTACTACATAGTTTTTTGGAAAACTTCTGTTGAAAATTTTGTAAACCTGTTTCATTTCTGGGATAAAAACAGCAGGTAAGATAAGTAATTCTTTTCAACTCCGTTGACAAGCTTGTTCATTTAGACCAAAAGCATGAGTGAAGGTACTATACAACCTGGAAAATAATAGAAAATTCAGTTAATTGATTAACAGGATTTGTTTTGAGCTCAAACCGGCAACCATGGTTTAAAAGGATCTCACGTGTAAGTGTCAATCCAATTCCCTGACCATGCGATTTAGTTGTATAGAATGGTGTAAATAGCTTCTCCCGTTGAGTATCCTCAATTCTTCTGCCGTTGTTACGAACAATGAGTTTTGCTGGTCGTGACTTTGTTATAATTTCAACCGTCCCTTCATTCTCAATAGCTTCGCAGGCATTCTTTAGGACATTCATTAAAACCTGCTCTATCTGCGAGTCATCAACGTTGACAATCACAGGTTGTATATCAAGACTAGAGGAGAAACTGATCGGATGGCAATTGTGTTGTTCGCGGAACAATAGAAGAGTATTTCCCGCAAGAATGTTCAGATCAACTGCTTTTCGTTTTGGTTCAGGTATGCGAACAACATCAGCCAGGTTGCTCATAAAACGGTTCATATTTTCATTCCGGATTATACAGGCATCGACTGTCTTGGCATAACCTTCATATTGTTCCAATCTGGGCCGGATTGTCTGCAATACGGAATTAACAGCGCCAATAGAGTTATTTATTTCATGACTCATCATCCGGATTACCTTGCCATAAGCTTGCTTCTCCATTTTATAAATCTCATGTGTAAGCTCATCTACCAGGATGAATCGTGTATCAAATCCGCGATCGACAAAAAAACCATTCTGTATCCTGTAAGCTTCACTCCCGTTTTTATAGAAAATATAATTGTTCGATGTTGAACATTTATCCAGCATACCGCCGAGTTTAAGCGATAAATCTTTAAAACTTAAGTTTTTTATATCTTTTTCAATAAACCCGAAAAACCTGGCAGCAGCGGGATTAAGGCTGCTAAGATGATCATCAAAGTCGAAGATCAGTATCCCCGTTGGTGATGCATCCATCAACTTATTGATCAAATAACTTTTCTCTGAAAATGCTATACGTTCTTTTCTTAGCTGATCCAGCATCTTATTGTAAACACTTATAAATGCATTAAACTCACGGTTTTTAACAGGTTTCAGCCTGATACTGAAGTCCTGGTCTTTAAGGCTTTCGATTCCTGAAGCTATCAGGTCCATAGTTCCGGAATACTGGCGGAAGAGAATGAGTCCGGTAATAATTGCAGTCACTATTACAACCTCAAGAGCCATGAACAGCTTTATGTTGGTATTGAGGAAATGTGCAGACAAGCAGACCAGCAAAAGGTTAAGACCAATGATGTATAATAGTAGCTTCGTCCTGAACCGCATAATCAGAGTTTTATGTTGTACTTTTCAATTCGCCTGTATAGCATCTGCCGGGTTAAGCCAAGGCTCTTTGAAGCTTTAGAGATGTTGTTGTTAAATTTCTCAAGCGCTTTTCGCACCATTGTTTCTTCCATTTCTTCAATAGTCATGCTGCCAGGTTCGGGCAGGCTAACAGCGGGATTGGCTTTGTTTGTATGACCTGCGGATGAAATGAAATCCTCTTTTCCTAAAATACCAGTTGAAGAAATTAGCGCTGCCCGCTCCAGTACATTTTTCAATTCCCTGATGTTTCCCGGGAAAATCAATTCCGACAGGTATTTTATACCTTCATTTGTAACTGAGAGAGCCGGTTTGTCATATTGTTTTCTGAAAATATCAAGAAAAAAGCCGGTGAGTAAAGGTATGTCGGAGGCCCTTTCGCGCAGAGGTGGTAATTCAATATTTATCAGGTTAATGCGGTAATAAAGATCCTCTCGAAAAGTACCGTTTTCAACCATTTCATGTATTTTCCTGTTTGTTGCACATACAATACGCACATCAACAGTCGTACTCCCGGTATCTCCTATCCTTTCAATTTTATTTTCCTGCAAAGCCCTGAGCAGTTTTACCTGTGAATTCAGATCCAGTTCACCTATTTCATCTAGAAAAAGAGTTCCCCCATTTGCATGTTCGAACTTACCCGGCTTATCAGTTTTAGCATCTGTAAAAGCCCCGCGTTTGTAGCCGAACATTTCGCTCTCGAAAAGGGAATGTGGAATAGCTCCCAGATTTACCGGTATAAATGGTCCATTGCTGCGGTTACTGTTAAGGTGAATAGCCTGTGCAATAACTTCTTTTCCTGTTCCGCTCTCACCGGTAATCATCACAGGGGCCGTCGTAGGAGCTATTCTTGCGATTGTTTCGAGTACTGTAATAACAGATGGATGTTGCCCTGTTATTGAATTGAAGTTATATTGCTTGTCGAGGTTCTCCCTTGTTTGATGATTTCCCCGTTCATGGCTCTGAAGTGTAAGGGCGTTTTTCATGGCCTGCAATAACCGGTTGTTGTCCCATGGTTTTGTAATAAAATCGAATGCTCCCCTCCTCATTCCTTCAACAGCAAGGTCAATCGATCCCCAGCCTGTGATAAGTATCACAGGTAATTGTGGCCAGAATTCCTTTACATCTGTGAGCAGCTCAAGTCCATCGCGGCCTGTAGTCTCTGATGACAGGTTCATATCCATAAGGATAAGAGATATCTTCTCTGATCTCAGCAAACTTAGAGCTTCACCCTGCCTGCCTGCCACTGAAACCCTGTAACCGTTTTCTTTCAGAAGCAATTGCAGCGAAGCCTGGATGGCAATATCGTCATCTATTATGAGTATCATTGTATGCTTTTGCCAGAATTTTGTACATCATTAAAGGTATTCAAATTTAATAGTTTTACGACATCCTTTCATTTCAAAACCAGAACGCATCATTCTTCTGCCAGGGCCTCAACAGGTTGAACAATTGAGCCCTTTATTGCAGGTACAAGGGCGCTTCCCAGAGTTATTACAAGGCCGATAGCCAAAGACAACTTGTACCCTGACCAGAAGATATCCCATTTATTAAAATTGATGAGATGAAATATTTGCCAGATAATAGCAACTGCAACAAGAGAGCCAATGAGCATTACTGAAAGGTTCTCGGCAAGTATTTTCCAGATTATTTGTTGTCTGTTTGCCCCTGAAGCTCTGCGGATCCCCATCTCTTTTTTCCGGGTTAGCACATTGTAGTAAGTGAGTGTAAAGTAACCCATAAATGCATTTAGGAAGAGAAACGAAATAGCAAGCAAAGCTCCATAGTAGGCAGAATAGTTCAACTTAAGTGCCTGTTGTTTTTCAGTGTCAATATTATCATTTTCAGAGAGAAGCATATTGCCTCCTTTCCAGTTTTTTGTAAGGTCGCTGATTTTGTTTCGTAAATTATTCAGATTGGTATTGGGATTGAACTTTATTAGTACAGAGCGCGACGGTCGGTTACGGCAAACCATTATTCCTGTCAAAGGAGAAGCGGAGGAATGATGCTTATATTTTTCAATTACCCCTACAATTTTAATGTTCTGACCATCGCTTTTTCGTTTAAATGTTTTACCAACAGCATCTCCATCAAAGAATTCCTTTTCTCCTGCCAGAGTTGCAATAGCCGGCAAATAATTTCCCTCGATTATGCCTGATCTGTATAATACCCCTTTTACAGGCTTGATTTCCAGCAAATCAAAAAACACACTGTCGGTTTCGAGGGTTCTGATTTGTTTTTCTTCTGAGTTAACAATAAAATCCTGGTATTGCGGAATAATCCAGAATGGTGGATTTTCAAGAACATTCGAAACTTTCTCAACCCCCTCTATTCGCAGAAGACCCTCACGGAATCCATCAAAACGGGTGGTGTTATAATTATCGTCGTATACTTTCTGATCATTGTCTTCCACTATGATTTTAATAATATTCTTTGTTTCATAACCAAGTCCTGATATGTAATCACTAAATATCATCATAATTAAACTGCACATAAATAAAACCAGCGAAAGCAGAATAGATGTAGTTACCTTAAGTCCCTTATTCCGGGTCTTAAACTTCATTCTTGTTTCCCCTGAGAAAATATTGTGATTGATGGCCAATACAGGTTGAACCTTCGAAATGCGAATAACAGGGATAACAACTGTTAATATCCCGAATACAATTGTTCCAAGAAAGAGGTAGGAAAACAGGGATATGTTAAATTCAAATCCGGGGATCTCGGTTGTGCGATAGAGAATGAAAGCCAGTATTCGGTTTAAAAAATAACCTAAGAAAAGCGCTAAAATGCAACCGACAGCAGTTACCATAACATTCTCGACAAAAAACTGGCGTATAATATGCTGGCGTCTGGCTCCAAATGATTTTCTAATACCAATTTCTTCAAGCCTGTCGCGTAATGAGTAAAGATTGATGTTTGAAAGAATTATTATTGGGAGCAGAAGGAATATGACTCCCATTGAAATGAAAATAATAGCTCCTGTTTCATCATTTTTCAGTCCGATCATCGAAGGAATTTGATTAGAAGGGGTTCTTAATTTAGCATTTACTCTATCGAATTCCTCAACCTGTCCGGTTTTATTCAATTTACCAATAGTAATACCAAACTTGTTCCTTATTGATTTAAAATTAGATTTATTCTGAGCCATTAATATGCCTTTATATGCGCCCCTGTTATAGTAATAATCTATGCCATCGAACGATGTAGAATTATTCTCATCCCACGAAGTTATTGTATATGGCAGATAAAGGTCAGCGCTTACCTCAAAGTGTGGATTTACATCTTCAATAATTCCGGCTATCCTGAACTTTCCTTGATCTCCATAATCGAAAAGTTTTCCTGCTACCTGTACATCTCCCAAAAGTTGAACAGCCATCTTCCTTGAAATGATTGCCACCTTTTCTTTATTATCTACATCTTCGGCAGAAAAAGCTTTTCCGTCAAGGAAATCAAAATGATGGATTCTCCAGAAATTGACATCTGTTTCTATATACTTTATTTTGAAGGGATTGTACCTGGGTCCGAAATCCTCCTCATGTACGCGGCCGTACATTCCAACAATTGCTGTTGAATCAAGATCATAGAGTGTCTTTCTTATAAAATCAGTTGTTGAATTTTTGCTGTCATTGCCAATTCTTTCGGCTGCCTGACCGTTTTTTTCAAACTTAAGATCGCTAAGGTACAGGCACCTGTCGCGGTTAATATATGGTCCAAGGTTACCGGTATATGAATGATAAAGTGATGACATCAGCACAATCATTGTCATGCCAAGGCTTATTGTGAGTATCGTAAACAACGAAGCGGTTTTTTTTCGTTTAAGGCTTGCAATAGCGGATAGAAGAATATTTCGGAACATAGTGTCTTGTTATTGCATATATAATTTAAGTAATTGACTTACATGGTTTTCATTCATCGGCAAGAGCCTGAACAGGATTAACACGGCCGGCATAAATTGCAGGAATTATTGTTGCTATCATGACAACCAGAAAAAGAATCCCGATGCTGATCAGGTAAATTGGCAGAGGAGATGAGATATTAATAATTTTATAAAGATTGAGATAAGCAAATGAAGCAGGAATCATTATTGATATAAAAAACAATAGCGATTCTGCCAGAATGTAAAACAAAACCTTTCCTCGTGAATGGCCTAATGCCCTGCGGATCCCAATCTCAATGGTCCGCTTTTGGGTCATCTTCCAGAAATTGCCAAATAGGACAACGAAGATGTATGTCAGTAGAATCAGTAGAATAGCATATATCATTCGCAACCCAGTAAAATGCTCATTAATCTGTGTCTTTAGAACATCATTTAATGAAGTAAGTCTATGTTGATGGATATAATCCCTGGCATTCATTTTCTCCATTAAATTCAAAACCTGTGTATTCAATAATTCGAAATTATACCCATCGTTCATTTTCAGGATCAGCCTTTCATCGTAATTAAAAGTATTCTCATAAAACGGCTCGGGTGAGAATACCGGAAAAGTATTTTTCCCAAGTTCAGACCGGGATCCTATTTTTCGTATATTTTCCATATTTTCGATAATGCCTGTTATCTGGTACCTGATACTATCATTATTACGGCTGTTGGGATTTACACTGGCAAATACGGAATTGGACGTGACATTCTGTATTCCAAGGTAATCGGCATGATTTCGGGTAATTACAACAGGAGTTAGGTCGGAGATATTTTCTGTCTCTGAAAACCATTTGCCCTGCTCTAATTTCAAATCGAAAACCTCACTGAAATTTTCACCACAAAAAATGAAGTAAGAATTGCCAGGGGAAAAATCATATGAATGCATTGTATGTATTGATCCCAGGTCATTTATAATAAAATCAGCTGCCTGAACTCCATTAAGTTTTAAAATCCCTTCTTTCAAACCGGCTTTTAAGCTCTTTTGAATCTCTTTTTCTTTTGTTTTCCATTCAATAACAAGCTCAACCCTGTTATCTATAGGTACCGGCAGCCTGAATGAAGATGACCTTATAATGTCGGGATAAATATATCCTACCATTACAATAAATGCAAAGAAGGAAAGAAAGAGGACGATCGCAGATATATAATAACGTCTTCGTTTCTTTAGAATTTGTTTATACAAGTGCTTAATCATTTTCAATTGCATATAAGGCGTTCACAATCTGTTGCTTCGAAATCCTGTAAGAAGGCAAAACACCGGCGATACCTCCGATAATCAGAAATACAGCTATATAATAGAAAAATGCCCTCCAGTTGAAAAACACAAAAAACAGGTTTGTCCATGTATCATCACTTAATACGGCATAGAACAGAAATGAAAATCCTAACCCAAGTATCCCTCCGGTTAATGTCAGTAGAAGGTTATCAATTAAAAGTAATGAGGTTATACTTTTTCGCGGGGCCCCAAAAGCTCTTCTGATAGCAAGTTCCTCGTTGCGGTGACTCAGGTTATTCTTCAGGATATCAACCAGACACAGGGCGGGAATGATCAATGCAATCAGGCCAAGAGCAATATATGCACGCAAGCTTCCTTCTTCAAAGTCAATTTTTTCAGTGAGGTACTGGATTGCAGGTGAATCAGAACTCATTGTAACTTGTCCCTTATCGCTGTTGAATGTGTATTTATTCAATTCAGCATCTAGCGTTTGTTTATCTTGTTTTGAGTGACATAGAAAAGCTACATTATGCTGATACAATCCTCCCCTGTTGATTTCATCCGGTTTTGCGAGGTAATAGATATCTGATTTTAAAGAAGTTTGGGAAGTCGGTTTTGTTACAACCCCCACCACTTTGAATTGATGTGTTAGGTCATTTATAACCTGCCCAAGACAATCTGGACCACCGAAAAAGTAATCTGCCAGCTCTTTTGAAATGACACATAAGGTATTAGCTTTTTCCGTTGAATTGGTTTGTAAATATGGTTTACCGGTAATAAAGTCAAATTCAAAAACCTTAAAAAAATTGGCGTCGGTCCGTATCATCTGAGCTTTTTTTGTTTTATTATTTCGGATAAACTCGGTATAACCACCGTGTTTTTCATAAATGGTAGTTAGTTCAGGAGTCTTGAACCGATAAACATCCTGAATTAAAAATCCGCTTGTAATTTCCATAATAAGAGAGATATCAGAAAACTGGCGGTCGCCACTTTTCGAATCCAGCCGAGCATTCAAAAAAAAAGTCCGTCCCTTGTTTACTTCAGGGGCTATCGGAGCGGTAATCATGTTCCACATTGATGCCCCGCATGTTACCATAACCAGTGATATGGAGATTGAGAAGAGAGTTAGCAGGGAGAACCATTTCCTGCGAAACATTGAATAAATGGCTGCTTTAAGGTAATTTTTTATCATTAGTATTTTGTTTAGGACTGATGGATCATTTCCACATTGAAAGTTAATTCACCCTTGCCCCGTCGAACAGGCGGATAATACGGTCAGTTTGCTGTGCCAGGCGCTCATCATGAGTAACCATGACGATTGTTGTTCCCTCTTCCTTGTTCAGCCTGTGAAGGATTTCCATTATCTCCGCTCCCATTTTGCTGTCGAGGTTCCCTGTCGGTTCATCGGCAAGGATTATATCCGGCTGGCCGATTATTGCGCGTGCTATTGCCACCCTCTGGCGTTGTCCACCTGATAGCTGGTTGGGATAATGCTTGCTGCGGGCGCTTAATCCCACTTTTTCAAGCGATGCCTTGGCTCTTTTGCGGCGTTCACCTGCCCATACTCCTTTCCGGTACAGGAGCGGTAACTCCACGTTATCAATAACAGGCAGGTCATTAACAAGGTGAAAACTCTGGAATATGAAACCTATTTTTTCGTTTCTTAATTGCGACAGGGCTTTGTCTTTAAGACCCTCGGTCGGACTATCATCAATCTTTACGCTACCTTCTGTTGGCGCATCAAGAAGCCCGATGATATTGAGCATTGTACTTTTACCACAACCCGATGGCCCCATTACCGATACAAATTCACCTTTCTTAATTTCAAGGTTCACATTACTTAATGCAGTTGTTTCGATCTCTTTTGTTGAGTAGATCTTTGTGATGTTTTCAAGAGTGATTACGTTGTTCATAGTGAAATTATTTAAGATATATTTAGCAAGAGATTATTCGTTAGCAAGGGCTTCAACAGGGTTAATCCGTGAAAATTTCAAAGCCGGGATACAGGCGGCCAATACAACAAGCACGAAAATTATTATAAATGATATTGTCAAATTTGACAGAATGATCTGCGTACTATGTGAGCCAGGGAATATTGTGATTATATTAAGAACAAGGGTGCCAGAAAACAAGAAGCTTAGCAGTGAAAACAACACAGCTTCTTTAAGACCAAGCAGGAAAACCTGTAAGCGGTTAAAGCCGATGGAACGCAATATCCCATATTTTACTTTATCATGCGACATCTCGCTCCAGAAGAGTCCGAAAATAGCGAAGAAAGAATAAAAAAGAACCAGTGGGATGATTGAAAGCATTATTAAAAACATGCGTTTCTGTTCATTCCATAGTTCATTAACAACCATATCAAGCGAAATGAGTTGAACAACAGGCTTCGTTTTGGTAAATGATTGAATTAAAGTACCAATTTCAAGTTCCATTGCATCGATATCGGCATTGTCATCAAGCTTTAAAAGAACACTACCACTGAATTCGATATTTTTCTGAGTATCTCTCCTGCAAAAAATCGGACAAACGTTCTTGCCTGAATATTTATAAAAAATGTCCTCAACAATCCCTGTGATGGAGCATGTTATCTCCTCATTATTATTCTTGCTTGTTCCCTTTAAAGTTATTGTCTGTGGCAGCTCTTTGTTAAAAATGCCAAGACTGTCAGCAAGTGATTTTGTAATTATGGCCTCATTGATCTCTGATTCAGATTGTGAGAATAAAGACCCTTTCAATAATTTCAGACCAAGTATCTTTTCAAATCCATTGCCAGTCTCGGTATAAAAAATGTTCCCGGTTTTTCCCGAAGAAAAGAGCATTGATTCATACACTTGTTTCCTGACATAAGGTGATTTACCAGTTGCATGTTTTACATGTTCAATTGACCTGATAACATCCAGGCTTTCTTCGTCGAACTTAAATGTGCTAAAACCAATACTATCTGCTTTATCACCAGGATATAGTACTTCCAGATTATAACAATCTTCAATATTGAACACTGTTTCAGGGAATAGCCTCATCTTTTCATGCTGAATAAAAGTCATCGACAGAAAAACGAGCGACTGTATGACTACAAGTGATATCAGAAGAAAAATATAGCGCCTTTTGTGCTGAAGTATTTTGTAAATGATCAGTCTCATTTCAGATGTTGTTAATTGACGTAACAATACTCTTTTTTGCAATCAGTCTCGAAGGGTACCATCCCGAAATAAATCCAAAGATTATATAACCCAGCATTACTACCAGATGTGTAGACACTGGTATATTCATCATACTGACAAGAGTAAACTTTTCTTCTTCATACAGCAGGTTAGAAACGACAAACTGGCCGATGAGTAAGGCAGCTATACCTCCAATTAGTGTAAAGATTATGTTCTCATAGATCAGGTGCCAGAAGATAGCTTTCCTGTCGGCCCCAAAAGCTTTTCGAATACCCATCTCGTTTAGCTTTGTCTCCATCCGTGTAATAATAAGATTCACCATTAACAAAGCGGGAAGAGCCATGGCGAGTAGTATTACAAAAATTCCCATTTGCAATCGTCCCATTTCGTTCAGGACAAGATTGCCTCTTGATAATAGTTTTATTCTCCCATCCACATTACCAAAAATTTCAGAAGCATGTTTGTTGAATGTTTTTTCCAGGATGTCTTTGTCCAATTCATCGTTTGTAACTGCAATATTCCAATTCATTCTATCCCATGTATTGAACTCTGCAGGCAAAAAAGCTACTGCTGTTGTACCGGCTATCCGCGACATGTTTTTGAATACTCCAACTACCTTATACGGCATATTGAATACTACGACTTCTCTTCCGATAACATCGGTTGATTCAAAGATGAATTCAGCAACGGTTTCACTGATAAGGATAACCCTTTGTCCATTTTCTATTTGTTTTTGTGAATATCGTTCACCTCTTATAAAATCGAGATCAAGAATTTTCAGATAGTTTTCATTGGCATAATGTCCCTCAAAATCCTTCAGAACACCTTTTTTGGAAGGATGAAATGAGAACACAGAGGATGACAACAGACACCAGTTCACAGGGGCATCAACCTTTAACAATTGTTGTTCTTCATTAATTGAAAAATCACGGGGAGATCTGTTCTCAGGGTTCTCAAGAAAGTACAGCTTTTCGCCATTAGTCTCATAATGAGGAGTGAAGATCATTTCATTGAAAGCGCTTATAATAATTGTCAGAATTATCATCGAAACTACCAGCACAGTAAAATTCAGGAACATAATGCCTTTTTGCCGCTTTATGGATAGGAATAATGTTTTCAGGTAGTTTAAAATCATTTTACTTATGGTTATAACTTTTTTAATTTCATTGTTTATTCTTCAGATAAAGCTTGTGCCGGCTCAACCATGCTTGATTTTACTGCCGGAATAATTACAGAAAGCCAGACAATACCAAGTAAGATCGCCGAATTCACGAATATTGATAAAATGAATGTCCTTGTCGACTCTAAATCCTTTGGGAAAGAATTAATTATCAGGATTACAGAAATAATAATAGCAACAACAGAAATTATTGTAGCTTCTTTTATTACCATTCCGAATACCTGCCATTTTGTAAACCCAATTGCACGCATAATGCCAATCTCAACGTTCCGGTTCTTTGTTTCATTCCAATAAAGACCAAGTAATGAGAGCATAATGTAAAGCAGGCATATTATTGCAATTATAAACATTGCCACAACCTGGTTCTTATTTTCGAACCAATCTTCCTTTCCTGACAGGAATAAGGGACCGTAACTGAAAGCATTTTTATCAGCATTATACCTTGTTGTCAATAACCTGTAGATTGAATTCTCTACATCCTTAATATCAGTTCCCGGGATTAGCCGGAATAAGATCCTCCCGGATTCTTTTATCTTCTGAATCCCTGCAAAAAGTTCGCCTTTCCGACGGGCATTAATACCAAGCGGGTTAAATGTCCCGTTAATATCATATCTGTTTTTTTCTTCTCCGACTTCAATTTTATTGCCTCTGAAACCTGCTTCATTAAGCCTTTCAGCAAGTGTCGATTCAATATATATTTCAGGATTGGTTGAAAATCTATTATCATTTTTAGTAATCTTCAATTTCAGGACATCTTCAAACCCCTCACCAAGACCATAGAGAATAAAATTCTGAATTGAGTCGTTAAGGGAGATACATCCATAAATCTCAGACATTGGTTCAAAAACATCACAAAGGCAAACTGAATTAATTCCTTCAATATTTTCCAGATCATTGACAAGATCATCATTGAATTTTATTTCAGCCCCAACATTATCATCAATTCCTAGAAGGGAGTGACTGCTTGTCATTGTTCTTAATTCATAAACATTCTCAATATTGAATGTATATACTGGATTGAATTCTTTATATAAATCAGGCAACTGCATAAAAAGAATATGCATGGCAAAATATACACAGCCAATAATCAACATCATTGCTAAATACCGGGACTTATTTCTTAAGAATCTTGAGAGATAGAAATTCATTCTTTGAAAATATTTATACGTTAGAAATTATTGATTCCCCGGATACCTTCCATGCAGGATGGATAGCCGAAACCACTCCAAATACTATATAAAGCAGAATTGTGGAGATGTAAAACTTCAGGAACAAAAAACCCGTTTCAATACTTGCTGAACCTGTCGGGTTAAAAGCAAAGCCGATCAGCGGATGAGCCATCATCATAGCTAATACACCGGCTATAAGAACATAAAAAACATTAATTGCAACAAGATTAATAAAGACATATTTGCGTGAGGCGCCAAAAGCCCGTTTAATAGCCATCTCCGGTATTTTTAATTCCATCTTCCTCGTGAACATATTCGAAAAACATAGAATTGGAAGTAAAAAAGAGATCAACAATGTCGCCCAGAAATGGAGGTTATTTTTAATATCAAGCATTGAACTCAGATAGGGAACAGTAGATATCTGATTACCTCCTGTTGGCTTATATTTTTTCAGGAAAAATTCCAGTTCGTTTTTACCCTCTTTGTTATTGATTAAAAAGTAAGCATTTACATCCTTGCCTGCATCCTCCGGGATGATAGAGTGTGGTACATAAAGATCAAATTTAAACTCACTTTCAGTGTGGTTAGATCTGAATATCCCCGCTATCTTGAAATTAAGTTTCCCGTAGATAAAACTCATCCCAAGAATGTCTGTCGATCCAAAATATGCATTGGCAAATCTCTCTGACATAACAACCACGTATTCTTTATTTCTGAACTGATCCTCAGAAAAAGGTCCTCCTTTAAGAAATTTGAAATTCAGCGCTTTCCAGAAATTTGCATCAGTAGAAGTAATCCGATAATCTATTCTATTATTATTTCTATTTACCGTGACAAGAGAAAACAGTTGTCCATAATACCACGCAAAGCCATTTTTTACTGACCTGTTTATTATTTCACAATCTTCCAAAGATACTGACTGCCGGATCCCGGTTTCATCAAAAGCCCTTATCTGATAGAACGATTTAGCTTTCTCAATGGGTGATATCGGGTTCAGACTCAGGTATATCCATGATGATGCCATTGTTATTAATACTAAGGCTAATACAATTGCCACCAGATTTATAATAAACAGGCTTTTGTTGTTTGTAAAATCTTTGATACTTGTTATAAGAATATGCTTTATCATTTAACTGGCTTTTTCTTAATCAAAACTGTATTAATATTTTATCTCTGTCTTAAGGCTCCTGTTATTTTCAAAATCATATAGTGTCAACATCCTTATTTTGTAGTAAGCCATCCAGAATGATGCAAGTGAATTTATGAAATCTCGCCGTGCCTGTTCCCTCTCCTGCAATGCAATATTAAGATTTATTATACCCAGGTTTCCGTTCTGGTATTGTTTAAGCGCTATCTGATACCCGTCTTCAGCTACTTTGTCGGCTTGTTCCGATGTTTCAATCTGTTCATACAATAACCTGAACTGTTCTACCTGCACAATGATCTCTCTTTCAAACTGCAGGCTTTGCTGGTCAACTTCATATTTTACTAGCTCACTCTTCGACTCAGCCATCTTAACACTGGATGCTGAACGTCCCCAGTCAAGTACCGGGATACTGAATGAAAGCTGGACTATCTTCTGAACTTCAGGATTCGTAAGCAGGTTGCTTACCTTTTTGCCTGTGTTGGTTAAACCATATACTATGTCGAGACTGGCATTAAGCCCGTTATTCTTCCTGGCCTGTTTCAGGTTCCGTTCAGCTTCAAGCATCCGGCGCTTCAACTGTGGATATTCCTTACGGTTTGAGGAAGCCTGGTCTAATGCTGTTTGCATATCAATGACAAGTTTTGGAACATCTTCAGGAACCACAAGCTGTGTTTTTTCAGGCTGGTCAGAGCCTATGTATGATCTTAGGTTATACTCTGCTATTTCAAGTTCCATTGAAGCTTTGTTCAGCGCTTTTTTTGCATTTAAAACCGAGAGGTTGATACGGTCAAAATCATTTTGTGAGATCTTGCCCAGCTTCCTGTTTTCATTTGCTATTTCAAGATTGGACAGGCTGTTTTTAAGGTTCGATTCAGACAGGTCAACATCTGTCTGAGCCCTTAAAGATTCGAAGAAAAGTTGCGTGGCAGTATAGGCAACCTGCTCCATTTCTTCGGCATAGTTTTTCTGAGACTCTTCCCACCTGAGAGGTTCGATTTTTTTTGTCCAGAGTTTATTATTAAAACCGAAGACAGGTTGCTTCAGTCCAATAAGGAAAGGACTGCTGCTCCAGTCAAGTGTACGCTTTTCAAAATCGTCTATGCGGGCAAGATCAGTGGCTGCATAAATCGTGGCGCCTGTTGCTGCTATCTCCTGGTTCAGCGATAACAATACTGACGACTGGCTAAGGTTTATATTCCTGAATAGCACCGACCCGTCAGGTTGTATTATAGGAGTGTTTTTACTTCTAAAATCAGGCAGGCTGCCGCTTAGGTTTAAGCTGGGCCTGAAAGATGTTTTATAATTCCTGAAATTCCAGAAAGCATTATCAAGCTTGTTCTTTATGTTTTTCGACTCCGGAGATTGTTGAAGAGCCATTTCAATTACATTCTGCAGTGTAAAAAACAGGGGAGTATCAGGAGGATCAACTCCCCTTAGCATTGCAGGACAAACTGATAGCATAGATGATACCAGGAGGAAAATGACCCAATGATTATGATTAGTCGCCTTTTCCATCACTTAATCTTTATAGTTTCAAGGTGATTGACTTTGGAAACATCAGATATGATCACTTCATCGCCTTCCTCCAGACCAGATGCAATCTCAACATATTCGAAATTGTTAAGACCTGTGGTAACCTTCTTTTTATAAGCATTATTCCCTTCGACAACAAAAACATCTATCTGCTTCGACCCGTCGAAGAAGGGACCATCAGGTAATCTAAGCACCCCGGCTTTTTCTCCTGTCACAACCTGGAGTTCCATACTCAGGTTAGGATGCAGATCAGGGTGATTGTTCTGTTCAAGAAAAACGTCGAATTTGATCATGCCGTTCTCTATTTCAGGTCTGATATTGCCAATTGTACCAGCTATCCTGATTTTGTTACTAACAGCAATCACTTTCCCGTTAGTCTGTAACTTGTCAGCATTTGAGTCTGAAATCTTCCCGGTAAGTTTATAGGTTGACAGATCAGATAAAGTAACCATTTCCTGCCCGGTAATAACCGATTGTCCTTCCCTTCCGTTTATCCTGATAATTACACCATCATCGGGAGCAATAACCCAGGAATCATCATACAACTTTTGTCCATGGGCAAGTTCGCGCTCCTTTATCCTGATATTCAGGTTTAAGGCCTCAAGTTCGGCCTCCGTTTTATTAATTCTTATCTTATTTTGATTAAGGGCTAGTGTAAGTTCCTTATTTGCAAGATCGAGTTGTTGCCTGATATTCCTTATTTTTTCCTCTGATGTTCCGCCAACAGCAAACAATTGTTCCTCTTCGTGCAGGCTTGTCTCAAGGTTGGCAATATTCATTTTCTTGACCTCAAGCTGATAGTCAAGCTCCAGTTGTTCATTATCTACATTCAGGTTCGATTGCCTGTATGAATTCATGTTAAGCGCTAACTGATCTTTAAGGTTTTTTAATTCTTCTGAAACAGAAACCTGGTCAAGAATTAGAATAGTATCCCCTTTATGAACCCTGCTGCCTGAAGGTTTTCTGATCTTTATAATCTTCGCGGAGAAAGGCGCAAGAAGAGTGTTCATGTATTCGGCCTCAACAATGCCCGATGCAGTGATGCTTGAATAAACATCACCACGCTCAACAATAGCTGTTTTTATTTCGGATCTTTTTAGATCGGGTTTAATAAATCCATAGATGAGGGTCCAGGCAACAATGATCATAATAAGTACAGAGCCTGATATTAAAATTTTGAAAATCTTACGCCTTTTTAACTTTTCAGGTGAAATCTCTCTGTCCATTCTGTCCAACACGTTATCCATATAACTTTGTTTGTCGGACAAAACCAGTCAATTGGCATGCCATCCATGTTATAACATTAATTATCTGCAAATTAGGTCAGGGAGATAGTTAGAAAAAATGTACGTTAACGGGCATCTGTGTACGAATACGTACATTTTTTTCAGTGCAGTAGCTCCGCCGAAAATGGAGTAGTAAACAATTTTACTACAAAGATTGTTTTAATCAGTGACAACCAACTATCAACAATTTATTCACCACTAACACAGCTCAGCATGATGAGAAAATGCCTGAACTATATCTTTATCGCATTTCTTGCATCACTTTCTTTGTTCCAACCCAGACAGGTTAACATAATCGATAAAAATGTTGATACACTGAAAAAAGCAATTCCTGACAATACCGGAATAATTTTCAATAAGATTGAGGAGATCGGTCACTTGTCGCCAGCAGGGTTGTATGTTAAAACAAAGTTCTATGAATCACCATCATTCCATCGCCTTATTTTCCTGTATACTATTCTTGTTATTGTTATAGCTGCCTTTTTGCAGTTTTTGAATACATTTCTGTTCAAGAGAGACCTTGCAATGATCGTCTTTCTTTTTATTGTTTCAGGTATTATTGCAGCAGTATTATCATCGGGTTACTATCATCCGGAGAGTACCGGGATAGATGAACGTGCATCAGTAGCGCTTAGCTTGCACGAATACTGGTTGCAGTGGACGATCCGGACGGCATTAACGGCACTTATATTGCAGATAATAAATCTGTCTATCACAAAGTTTTCTATAACTTCGGTCTATGTTGCAGGCTATAAAATTAGACTGACATACAGATTGAACCGGGCGTTCATAATACTAATAGCGATAATAATGCTTTCTTCTGCTTTCGCAGTATTGAAAACAAATCAATACGGTGCAAAGCTTGTTCCGGTTGAAGAAGTTAATCTATTAGGAAAATTTCTTATTAGGGATTGATTTTTTCAGGAAGTTTATCCTGGAAGTCCGCCTGAAAAAATAATGAACAAAGCAATCACAATCAAAATAAGTAACAATATAAGCTTCAGGAAAACCCTTGTTATGAATTTCAGCACAAGAAAAGCAATTATTACAAAAACAATTAAGGAGATTACTGCATCGGAATCCATAATCATTATTTTTTCTTTCTTGATCCCCAGGTTAGCTCAATCGAAAGACAAGTATTCCCTTCCATGTCGATTGGTGTGTTCCAATATTCGAAGTTAACCTGGTCGCGTACGCTTAGTGTGAATTTTTTCTTCTTCTCTTTTCCAAGGTCCTTTGTTACACTAACGCTTCCATTATCACCGCAATCAGGTTGATCGGCCCAAAAAGTACCAGCTGCGGATGAGCCGATTAGCTGATCATCAAGATAAAATTTAAGCGCTGTGGCGCCATCTGCAATCAGGCCTTCAGATGTATCTCTCTCGTACCAGATTACAGCGTAGCCTTCATACCTGCAACTGCCGTCATCTTTCTCGGCAAACTTGTCATAATTAACACTGTCAGGGTCGGTACAACCCCTGTCTTTTTTACTGCAACTATTTGATATCAAAGCAACAGCAAGAAACAAGCCTGTAAAGAAAGTTAATTTTTTCATCCTTTATGAGTTAAGAAATGACTCTGGGAAAAACAAAGGGAACAATAGCTTCTGTAGGATACATGCTATTCACACTCAGGAACATATTTTATCAAAGTATGTTCAGAAAAAAATTAACAAAATCAAGGAAAAAACTCATTGCGCGCCTCTACCTAAATCCAGGAAAGAGGGCGAGAGGTCGGATAATTGAAGTGAATAGCTATTTCCCAACAAAGAACAGCTCCTTAACAACCTCAATCTCTTCTTCTGTAATCGTATGTCCCATGCCAGGATAAACTTTATAAACCACTTCAGCGCCAAGTAGTCTTAGCAATTCTGCTGATTCATCACTTCGCGATAATGGAATGTGAGGATCAATATCGCTGTTGCCTATATATATTCTTGTGCCTGTAAGGTCACGGGTGTATTTGTTCCTGTCAAGTGATTCGCCGATCAATCCTCCGGAAAAAGCAATTATGCCACCGGTTTTTTCACCATACCTTGCTCCAAACTCGAGCGAAAGGCAGGCTCCCTGTGAAAAACCCATCAGAAATATGTTTTCCTTCTTTACCTTGAGGGAAATACTTTCAATAAGCTCATTAAGCATCCCTAGTGCAAATGAAAGCCAGGGCTCATTATTTGCTTCGGGTGAAAGAAATGAATATGGATACCATGAATTTCCGCTTGCTTCAGGAGCAACTATATAGAAGCTATCATCGCAAAATTCATCTGCGAGCGAGATAATGTCATAAGCATTGCCTCCTCTTCCATGTAAAAGTACAAGAGCATTGATGGCATTGTCTAAGCTTACACCCTGTTCAATGAATTTGTACCTGGGCATCTTTATATTTTCTGACATCAAGTGTAATATCCGGCAACCTTCTTTCTATCCAGTTCCTGTTCTTTTCTTCCCAAACAGGCAATTTGAGACTCTCTCCGAGGTGCTCAACAGGCTCATCAATTGTAAATCCCGGAATTTGTGTAGCCGCTTCAAACAACACACCTCCTGGTTCACGAAAATATACAGATTTAAAATATTGTCTGTCAATAACATCTGTAGGACTTACAGTGCAATGAAAAAGAAGGTTTTCCCTGAATTTATGCTGTGATTCAAAGTTGTCAGTTGCAAATGCTATATGATGAACACTTCCAGATCCCATGATGCCATACTGGTCGCCTGGTGAAAATATAATTTCAACAAAACCTGCATTCTTGCCGGCTGAGAATCTGAACCTGTTCTGGTCCTCTGCCAATAAACTATAATTCATCTGTTCTGTCAGGAATGAAGCTGTGTCATTATAACTATCCTCATTAATTGTCACACTGTGAAATCCCCTTATTGCAAACTCTTCGGGAATAAGACCACGAATAAAGCCTGGTCTTTCATCATCTTCGACAGCTGTTATTTCAAGACCAAGTCCATCAAAATCCTCGAAATAAATAAATGACTCATTGAATCTTTCCTTTGGAGAGGTAAAAATGACACCAAACTTCTTCAGTCTTTTCATCCAGTAATCAAGTGCATTCGTCGGAACTGAAAATGATATAACACTGGCTTGTCCATTGCCTTTTTTCCCTCTTTTCATGTGAGGGAAAGGGAAAAAAGTTAGTACAGTTCCGGGTGTGCCCGTTTCATCGCCATAGTAGAGATGATAAACATCGGGTGCATCAAAGTTGACGGTTCTTTTGATAAATCTCAAACCTAGAATTCCTGCATAGAAATCGAGATTTTTTTGCGCATCAGATGTCAGCGCAGTAATATGGTGTAAGCCTGTTATATTGTTCATAGCTGTATAAAAATTGATTTTCTAATATTCTTGTTTACGTTTTCTGTCCGGTGGCCCTTGCCTTTGGTATCTTCAACGAGAAGGATATCGCCGGCGCTAAACCGTCTCTTTTCAAGGAGACTTGTTGTTATCTCGATCTCTCCATCGAGAAGGATGATGAATTGTTTTGCTGGTGCGTTATGGTAATCCCAGTAATAATCTGCAACATTCTCCCTGAATTGGAGAAGATTAACCTTGAAAACCTCAGACATCATTCCAAGAGGACCATCTTCTTTTAGAGCAATATCAACGTCTTCAAAATGGCTCTCCCCTGCTTCATCCGAATAGATCCTTGTGTATTTCATGTCTGTGATCAAATTAATTAAGAAATAGATGTCTTATGTATTTAAAACCAAATAACAAGGCCTTTTACTGTTTGTTCATATTCAGGGGACAGAACAGGAAATCTGAACAATCAGGTAGATGTTTTGTACTTACAGTGTTGTAAAGGTTGTAGAGGTTGTATGAACCAACCACCCCGTCCTGGGTAGAGCGTACTGTGTCATAAGATATATTGTGACCCTGGACAGAGGATGTATCAAAAGTCGATTTATCTTCTGGAGGATTGAATATTTGAAAGTGTTCTCGTAGGGGGGTACGAATAAAATCAACAAAAAAGAGGCTATTTTCACCTTTTGAGACAGCCTCAAATTGTGGTAAGGTAATTTCTTAATATCAAGCAGATGGCACTAGAAAAATACAGGCAGAAAAGGAACAAGGATGTAACTCCTGAACCTTTTGGAGGAAGCAGCAAGAAGGGAGAACCTCTTCACTTTGCTATACAAAAACATGCTGCAAGAAGGTTACATTATGATTTCAGGCTCGAGATGGATGGAGTTCTGAAGAGCTGGGCTGTACCCAAAGGTCCTTCGACAAATCCAAATGACAGGAGGCTTGCAATGATGGTCGAAGATCATCCTTATGACTACAGGTTGTTCGAAGGTATTATCCCTAAGGGAGAATATGGAGGAGGGACAGTGCTCCTATGGGATGAAGGATTCTACGAAGATGCGGATCTGCAAGGGAAGCCAAGAAAAGAACAGGAAAAACACCTGCTGAAGGGTATAGAAGACGGAAAAATAAAAGTTGTTCTCTCAGGTAAGAAACTAAAAGGAAAGTTTGCCCTGATTAAATCGAAAGACCGGGAGGAGAATAGTTGGTTTCTTATGAAGATGAAAGATGAAGAGGTTTCAGTACAGGATGTCACTGAAATGAACAAATCTGTTCTTTCCGGAAAGTCAATTGAAGAAGTTGCAAAAACAAGTACAAATATCCATAACAGTAACAAGGAAAAAGGAAAATCAAAAAATAGAAAAGAAAATGCAGGAGAGGAGAAATCCCTTTCAACCACTGCTTCGGAGATCCTGGAAAATGCTCCATCTTCAAAAATGCCTGATACTGTCAAGCCAATGCTTGCAACACTTGTTGATGACCCATTTGATGACCCTGACTGGTTTTTCGAAGTAAAATGGGATGGTTTCAGGACAATAGCATTGGTTGATAATGGGAAGGTCCAGCTTTTATCAAGAAATGGAAAATCTTTCACCGAAAAATACTATCCTGTCAGGGAATCGCTTGAACAATGGAGATTCAGAGCTGTGATCGATACTGAACTTGTTGTTCTGAATAAAAAAGGTGTATCTGATTTTGGTTCTCTACAGAACTGGAGAAGCGAAGCTGATGGCGAATTGATAGTGTATGTCTTCGACCTGTTATGGTACGAAGGAAAGAATCTGATGAACCTGCCTCTTGAACAGAGAAATTCTCTCCTCAGAGAAATCTTCCTTGAAGGCGATGACAGGATAAGGCTTAGCGAGGTTTTTCCTGAAAAAGGCCGGAATTTCTTTAAGGCTGCCGGAGACCTTGGACTTGAAGGAATTATTGCAAAGAAATCAGATAGCAAATATCAACAGGGCTACAGGTCTAAAAGCTGGCTCAAAATTAAAGTTCATAAAAGGCAGGAAGTTGTTATTGGGGGATATACGATAAATGAAGGTACAGACAAACTATTCAGCGCATTACTCCTTGGAGTTTTTGAGAACGGGAAACTGCGATTCGTAGGAAAGGTGGGAACAGGCTTTAATGAAAATATGCAAAAAGAGATGATGCAACTTTTTAATCAGAGAATAATAAAGGATAGTCCCTTTGACATGGAGCCTGATGTGAACCAGCCTTCGAGGTTCAGACCGAATCCACCAAGAGCTAAAGCTATTTGGCTTAAGCCGGATCTTGTGTGTGAAGTAAGTTATGCTGAGATGACGAGCGATGGAGTATTCAGGCATCCTTCATTCAAGGGGTTACGCTCTGACAAAAAAGCAGCTGAAGTAGTTGCAGAAAAAGAAACACCTGTTGATGCCATTGTTGGAAATGTTGAAAGCTCAGAAAAGGAAAACCGCTATGTGAAAGCTCCTGTTCCGCATTCAAGGAGCACCCTTCTGAATCCAACCGAAGAGACGCAGGTAAAGAATATCAGCGGGCATGATCTCAAATTTACCAATCTATCAAAAGTATACTGGCCCGATGAAGGGATAACAAAGCGAGAGATGCTCAATTATTACTACCAGGTTTCGGAGTTCATTGTGCCTTATCTGAAGGATAGACCTCAATCACTGAACAGGTTTCCTAACGGTATCAATGGGAAGAGCTTCTACCAGAAGAATGTGAAAGGCAAATCACCTGAATGGGTCAGGACATTTCCCTATACAACATCCGATGGAGAGAAAAAGGAATTCCTTGTTGGGGCTGATGAGGCTACCCTACTCTGGATGGCTAACCTTGGCAGTATTGAGATGAATCCCTGGTTCAGCCGCATCCAGGCCGAAGACAATCCTGATTTCTGCATCATAGACCTCGATCCTGACCAGAACACCTTCGACCAGGTTATTGAGGCTGCACAGGTAACAAAAAGCATTCTTGAAATGCTGGGAGTGGAATCATATCCAAAAACATCCGGCTCTACCGGTATACATATCTACATCCCTCTTGGAGCGAAATATACATACGATCAATCTCAGATGTTTGCAAAACTGATAGTAAATATGGTTCATGAAAGGATCCCCGGATATACAAGTATTGAAAGACTTGTGAAGAAACGTCATGGTAAGATGTATCTCGATCACCTGCAGAACAGGCCGGGCGCCACTGTTGCAGGGCCTTATTCACTCAGGCCAAAACCCGGAGCGACTGTTTCAATGCCCCTTCACTGGGATGAGGTTAAAAAAGGAATGAAAATGACAGATTTCACTATCAAAAATGCCATTGCCAGGTTGAAGAAGGAAGGAGATCTTTTCAGGAATGTTCTTGGAGAAGGCATTGAGATGGAGGAGATATTGAAGAAGATTGAACAGGCTAGCAATGTGGAAGCATGATATGGCTCTTTAATGTTAGTGTTCCTGTTTATCTAATCTCACCCCTTCATTCCTGAATATAAATCTCCTCCCACTTGAGGAGGAGATTTAGAGGAGAGGTCTTGCAAGAGGGCAACATTTACCAACTAATACAGGCCAAACAACTCCTTTATCTTATAATCGTCAACACCTTCAAGCTTATTCTTTGAAACTTCACTTTTCAGGCTGGAGATATCGTTAGAGTTACGCAGTAAATTACTGTTAATAAATGAGATGCTGTATTCAGAGATCATATCGTTGGGGTGTTCCGGACCGACTTCAACATACTGATTTATATTATCAATAAGGTCAATGAATATAGGAGAATAATCCCTGTCAGCTATGTTGGGCCAGTTGTTATGCTTATATATCTGGTGATTATAAAACAATGCCTGGTCGCTTGAATACTCCTTACCCAGCTTGTGATACTCATCATTTGCCAGGGCCCATTCAACAGCTTCGGCCCAGCTCTCCCTGATTATATTTGATGTTTGCCAAAATCTAATATTACCCAGGTATTGAGAATGAGCCTGGTGCCCAAGCTCATGCGCAGTTACAGCAAATATCTTGTTTGTTGTTTTGTATTCCCCATTAGTTCTTCCCCATATCTTTATATCAGGGAAAATGCCACCGGCGCTATAGTCACCAAGGAACTTGCCGGTGCCATCGTTGTCTGAATAACAGATCTTTGTTCGGCCACCAGCCTTTAGGAAAGGCCTTACCATGCCAAGATTATCGCCATAGAAATGCCTGTATGCTGCGCGATGGATTGTGGCGAACATAATTGATTTGCCGCCTTTTATATCGAGGTTCCACTCACCTTTAATTCTTGGGCCGTTATACCAGGCCTGGAGGAAGTTGCCATCGCGTATTGTGAAGAATGAGTTTTCCCATTTAATTGAATAGTTTACCTTATACCTGAAAGAGCTCATGCTGAAATATCCTTCTGAATCGGTGAGGGAGCTTTCGATATGTGTGAACCAGCGGGCATGCACATTCACATGGTTCAAAGGAATATAATCGCCTACAAGATCATCCCAGGCTCTTATCCTGCCGGAGGGATTCCATCTTCGTCCGGATGATCTTGATACCTGTAAAAGTGTATCTTCGCTGTCGAGGTTCCCTGTGAGATTTGCTGATACAGATAGTAGCTCATCGTAAAAAGAATAACTCCCTGTTGAAGAGCTTTTTGTTGTTGCTTCATCAGGCGGGATAAATACTTCATAAAGAAGTTCGTAAGGAATGGCAGGCAGTGATCTGTCTATTGGAACAACACAATATTGCGGACCGTAACCTGAACTTGAAGTATCCGGAGATGCATAATCTTCGGAATCCAGGGAGTGATCAAACAGAACAATAGATGAATCTTTTAAGAGAAGATCCATTTGAATCTCATTCCCTGGCAAAAACCTTAGGTAAAGATGATTAGGTTTTATTGTCAAATCTGTAAGTTCAGGCCTTAATGCTTTCAGCTTGTTGAGAGCCCTGTTCATGTTTTGAAATGCAAACGGATCCCTTGTCCCTTTCAAAGGAACAGTGATGTTCAGGTGTTTTTCGTAACCATCAAACTTTATAGAAGAATCATACTCTTCTTTTGAGCATCTCACAAGTAGTAAAAGCATGAAAGCTAATATGCTGACCGTTTTTGTATAGTTCAATATTATGGCAGGTTAGTTTCAACCGCCAAATATTGAATTTAAAACGATCTACCGGCAATGGAAAATGCTGTTTATTAGAAATTTAGAATGTTTATAAATCTCTAAAAAACAGCCGATTCTATGCAATAAAATCGGGCTATCACCGATATGCTCATTAAGAATTATGATACCAGAGATACTGTTGATCTGCATGCTTCAGCACATTCGCGGCATGATTCAGCACATACTTTGCAATGTTCCATGTGACCCGCATGTTTCTCACATTCAGTTGCACATAAATCGCAGATGCTGGCGCATAGATTAAGAATATCAGTTGACATCTCCGGATCTGAGGCAAGCATTTTCGCAGCAAAAATACAAGTCTCAGAACACTCCCTGTCTAGCTTTATGCATTGCACCAGACCCTTTACATTATCTTCTTCAAGACATGCAACCTCGCAATGGATACAGTCTGTTGCGCATTTATAAAGCGCATCAATTACGTCTTTAAATTGTTCGTGGCTCATTCTTTATAGTGTTAATTGTTAATACTTGCAGAAACCTTATAGATCAACATGGGTTGGAAGGATAATGTTCAATGGCGTAGGGCGCAGGACGCAGAGTACAGGGCAGGTAAAGCATGGGAGCAGGTTTTTCGAAATTTTTTCTTAAAATTGCTGCAATTACTACTATTAGAAAAAGATTTTATTGTTGTTAAAAGTTGTGCCCGACACGAATAAGGGTTTATTGTATTATGACGAAAATGAATTTTAGATCCGGATGGTTTTTAACCTTATTAGTTGCTGTAACACTTGTTTGTTCCTGTGAAAAATCAGATAAGAAAGATGCTGAAAGTCCTTATGCAGGAACATGGATCAGCGAAGCACAACAATTTGATGATCCCTACAGAGATGCAATGGTGTCATGGCCACAAAGCTATTTACAAATCCAAATTACAAATGATGGTAAGTTCACATTTTACCGGAAAGTACAGGCTAACAGTCATTACCCTTCTACATCCGGAACAATATTTGAAGCTTCATTGAAAGGATCATACAATGGTAATAATTTTACTATTACTGACGTTTGTAATGATGATGATGGAACCTGGTATGGTTCAGTCGCAGCAGCTCTTGATGAAGCAAATGGCGGTGACGATGATAAAATTGAAGATGCATCCGGGATAAATGGTTTCCTCGCTGCAAGTTTTACAGTCACAATAACAGATGGCAAACTTGTGATAAATGGTATTAAATTCGTAAAAACGACTGGTTTAAATTGATCATATCCAAACTTATTGAGACTGCTCAAATTAACAACCACAGAGGTCACAGGGTAAAAACCATGAGTTGCATAGAGTTATCCAAACGATTTATTATGCGCCACAAATTAACTCTGTGTAACTAATTAATATACTCTGTGTTACTCTGTGGTTAAGTCTTTTTGAAAAATCCTCAATTAAAATGATAAAATGAATCATTAGTGTCCACTTAAATATAATTGATTTTCAACTGTATACAATTTAGTTCTTTGACTTCTTGGTAATCTTGGTTCGTAAGTAGCTCTTTTATAGGTGTTTTATCAAAAAGCGATATGCTTAAAATTTGTAGTATTTCGTAAGGTGTGCGGTCCACTTTCAGTTTGTTTGCAATTATTGCTACCAGACAATATACGATGATAGCAGAGTAGATTTGGATCTTTACAGCATTGGGAGTTGTACCCCAGAATGATTTTATTCTAAGATACTGTTTGATCCATTTGAAGAACAATTCTACTTTCCAACGGTACTTGTAGAGTAGGGCAATCTCATGAGCCTTAAGATCAAAGTTATTAGTCATAAACTCGAAGATTCTGTCTGTTTCTTCATCATAATACTTGATTTTCCGGAGTTTATCCGGGTAGTATTGTAATGAGTAAAAGCCTTCAAGTTTTCCAATCTGATCTGAAAGGACTCCTTTATTCTTATCCAAACTGTTGGAATACATACGTTTAAACCTGATGTTTTTCTTGGTTCTTGTTACAAAATATGCTGAATGCCGGGTAATCCTGTAAAGCCTTTCATAATCAGTATACCCACGATCAAGTATATAATAGCCACCTGGCTCATACGAGAGCAAATCCAGAGCATTCATATCATGTACTGAGGCTTTGGTTATGAGGATACAACTTGGGATTGAGGTTTTTACATCAAACAGAGTATGTAGTTTAACTCCGCCTTTTGTTTTGCGGAACTCAGCCCACCAGAAAACGCTCAGGCATAAATCAATAGTAGATGAATCGAAGGCATACACATTTGATTTGATATTAAGATTAAAATCTTTTATTACAGTAACCCTTCTGGCTTCGTCAATCAGGTGATATGCAAACTCTTCAAATATTCTGTAATTGCGCTTTTCATTAGCTTTCGAAAGATTAGATCTGGTCACATTTTTTCCAAATCCCAGATGATAAAACTTGGATTTGTGTGCTTCAAGACCAATCATCAGATCACGCATACTCTCTCGTCCTGCTAATTGACCAAAAATCATACTGCAGAGTTGATTCCAACAAGTAAAGAACCTAACATGCTTATTCCCATCATATTTATCAACGATACAATCGAAAACACGTTTGGGTAGAAAATCTGTAAGCTGAGAGTATACATATTTGCCTTGATTCATGGTTTTTGCCTTTCTTTAAAGCTAAAAACCATATTTTCATTTCAAATCGACACGTAACAAAAAAGCTCTACAACCTCGATGTATTCAAGATTTCAAAGAACGATATTTAATTTTTAGTGGACACTAATGAAAATGAATGATGAATTAACCAAAATGCCCAACATTGGGAAAACTCTGGCAGATAAACTAATATCAGTCGGAATTACAACTCCAAATGATTTAATTGATACCGGAAGTCAGGATGCCATGATAAAGATAAAGACTATTGACCCTAATGCCTGCATAAATATGCTTTTCGCGCTTGAAGGGGCAGTTCAAGGTATAAGGTGGCATGATCTTGATGAGGATAAGAAACTTGAACTGAAACAGTTTTTTAATCAGCTGAAGAACATTTATTAAGGCGGTAGGCGGTAAAAGCTATAAAGGCTGCAAAGTCGGTAAATGCTACAAAGGCGGTAAAAGTCTGTGAATGACATCACCTAGAGTCGCAAACTATTATCCTATTCATACCTGAGAGCTTCGACAGGATTTTTGCTTGCGGCTCTAAACGCCTGGAAACTGACTGTCAGTAATGCAATAATCAGAGCTAAGACACCTGCAAGAGCAAATACCAACCAACTCATTTCGATCCGGAAAGCAAAAGTATGCAACCACTTATTCATGACATACCATGCAATCGGGCAGGCAATAATTACTGCAATAATTATCCATATCATGTATTCTGCTGAAAAACGTGAGAATATTTCACCTGCCGTTGCTCCGTTGATTTTCCTGATTCCTATCTCTTTTGTCCGGCATTCTGTCATAAATGATGATAAACCAATAAGACCCAGACAAGAAATCAGTATTGCTAAAAATGAGAAAATACTCAGTATTTTACCTGTTCTTTGTTCAGACTTGTACTGGTTTGCAAAATCATTATCAAGAAAATGGAAATACAACGGGTTATGATTTTTATATGAATTGTATGTCTTATTTACAAATTCTAAAGTTGAAGTTGTTTTATCGGGCTTCATCTTGATGTAGAAAGTATTACATGACTCCAAAGTGATGATTAGAGGTTCAATTCCGGTATGTAGTGATTTGAAGTTAAAATCTTTTACCACTCCAATAATTGTAAATTTTGCTCCTTCACTGGTAGATAATATTTCACCAACTGGATTCTTAAGACTCATTATTTTTGCTGCTTCTTCGTTAATCACTAATGCAGTATTATCGGTTGAAAACTCCCTCGAAAAGAAGCGACCCTCACTGAGTTCAAGTTGAAATGTTTTTGCATAATCTTCATCAGCCCCAAGTACATAAAACATAACATCATCACCTTCCTTTTTTCCTGTCCATTTAAGACCCGACCAGGTACCTTCAACATTAACAGGATTATAACGTGCTCTTGTTACGCTCAATACATCAGGATTATTGCTGATCTCCTTCTTAAAAGTTTCCAAACGGGGATCCCTTGGGTTCGTATCAAACAAAAAATAACCAATATCTTCTTTACTATATCCCAGGTCCTTATTTTTCAAATATTGCAACTGTTTTGCGACAGTTAAAGTACAGATAATTAACAGTACCGATAATGAAAACTGGAATACAACAAGGGCGCTTCTGAATTTCGCCTTGCCTGGATTCGTGCCAAAAATTCCTTTCATTATATCAATTGGCTTTAGAGAAGCCAAATAAAATGAAGGATAACTTCCTGCAAGCAAGCCACAAAACAGTACCATAGAAATTAAACCTGTATATAACCCAAAACTGCGGTAATCAACAACTATGTGCTTACCAATAAGATTATTATATCCGGGCAGCAACAATTCAACCAGAATCATTGCAACTACATGAGCCACCAATACAATAAGCAAAGATTCTCCTAAAAACCGGACGATTAGTTTGCCTTTACCAGCTCCATTCACTTTACGAATACCTATTTCCATTAACCTCCTGGATAAAAGCGCAATAGAAAGATTCATAAAATTGATACAGGCAACAATCAGAATAAACACAGCAACAAGACTCAGAACTCTGATATAAGTTATGTCCCCCTGGCCGGGAACATCATAGGCGTACTTCTGAGAAGAAAATAAATGGATCTTTTTTATGTTTTGAAGGAGGATTTCAGAATTCGATCCTTCTTTATTCTTTTTAATATAATCCCCAATTTTGTTTTCAAAAGCTTTAATGTCAGTTCCCTTTTGCAATTGCAGGTAATTATAACATCTATAATCCCAGTCGTTTACAGGAGGGCCAATTTGCTCCATTAATTCCGAAGGAAGTAAAATATCAAATTCAATGTGACTATTATGTGACATACTTTTCACAATCCCAGTGATTGTAAATAGCCAACCTGCTGATTTCAATGTCTTACCAAGAGGGTCTTCGCCATTGAAATATTTATTCGCAAGATTTTCAGTAACGACCATATCGTAAGGTCCATTCATAGAGCTGTTAATATCTCCACGAACAAACTCTATATCAAACATATTTATAAACTCCTTGTCTGAAACTGCGATCTTTGCTTCAATAAAATCAATGCCTTTTTGAATGGGAAACTGAGGATTTGAGTACGTGGTTGATCTGCTGATTTCAGGAAATTCTTCTTTCAGGGCAGTGGCTAAAATCCCCGGAGATATTGCAAACTGGGAGACTTCTCCTCCTGAAAAATATTGTTTCTCAATAACCCGGTACAGGTTGTCAGCATTTTTGAAGTGTCTGTCATAGCTCCATTCATCCTGTACCCATAAAAGAATTAAGATTGCAGAAGCCATGCCTATGGCCATCCCAATAATATTAAGAATTGAATACGTCGAATATCTTCTGATACTCCTAAAGGCTGTTGTCTTGTTGTTCCTTAACATAATCATATCAAATTTATAGGAAAAGTTCAGCTGTTCGGCCAATTACCGTACCAGATTTTATTATTTCCTTGAAATATAATTTATTAAGTTAACAACCTTACAAAATCTTATTATATATTTGTCTATATATCGGACATTTTGTGTCCAATATATAGACATTAATAAAAAGATGAATGGCAGGTTATTGATAGTTGACGATCACGAACAGGTTTTAAAAACGCTGGTCCAGGTCCTTGAACCGGAATTTGAGAGAATAACAGGTATAAAAAATCCAAACCAGATCATCAGCAGTATAAGCAATGAGGTATATGATGTTATCCTCCTGGATATGAATTTTTCAGCTGGCGTAAATACAGGTAATGAAGGTATTTACTGGCTTAACCGGATATTAAAATCAGATCCGTTGGCAGCTGTGGTGATGATAACTGCATATTCTGATGTTAGCCTGGCTGTTAGGGCAATTAAAGAAGGAGCGGTTGATTTTGTTGTAAAGCCATGGGACAATGATAGGCTTATTGCTTCTCTGCAGGCAGCATTCAGACTGAGGCAATCAAAGATTGAAAATAAAAAACTCCGGGACAGGCAAAAACAAATAAACAAAGGAATTACTAAGCAGGATGGTCCCCTGATTGGGAAGTCAAAGGTTATGGAAGATATTCTGCAGGTAATAAAAAAGGTTGCCAGGACAGATGCCAATGTTTTAGTTGTTGGCGAGAACGGAACAGGAAAAGGATTGATTGTCAAAGAAATCCATAATCTTTCACGAAGAGCTGACGAAGCGTTCTTCAGTATTGACATCGGCTCAATAACCGAAACGTTATTCGAGAGTGAAATATTCGGGCATGTCAAAGGGGCTTTTACAGATGCAAAAGAAGATAAAGCCGGATGGTTCGAGACAGCCTCAGGTGGAACGCTGTTTTTGGATGAAATAGCAAACCTGTCTCTTACTATGCAGGCAAAACTTCTTGCCGCCATTCAGAACCGGGTAATATTTAAGGTCGGATCAAAAACACCAATACCCTTCGACATAAGACTTATCTGTGCAACTAATAAAAAACTGCCTGATATGGTCTCGAAAAATCTATTCCGTGAAGATCTGTATTATCGCATCAACACAATTGTGATAGAAATACCTCCCCTGCGCAACCGGGGAGAAGATATTATTTTGCTTGCAGAGCATTTTCTAAAGGAGTATGCAAACAAATATGAGAAATATTATCTGAAATTCAGCAGCAAAACACTTGACCAACTTATGAAGCATAACTGGCCTGGAAATGTGAGGGAGTTATGTCATACAATAGAAAAAGCTGTCATATTATGTGATTCTAATATTTTAAAACCGGAAGATTTTATTATTACATATGCACCACAGCAACAATCTCTTCAACAAAAGCCTCAGACATTTGCTGAAATGGAAAAACAAGCCCTTCAGATTGCACTGAAAAACAATAGCGGAAGCGTATTAAAAGCATCACAGGAGCTGGGTATAGCCAGGCAAACAATGTACAATAAAATGCAAAAGTATAACCTTTTGAAAGCTAAAACATGCTTTTGAATAAATTCTTCATCAATGTATTTCTCAGGGTAAGCTTTATAGCATTATCCTGCGTAGTATTAGGAATAGTATTACAGCATCTTGAGAGCGGATACTATTACACATTGGCAGGTATTACATTTTTGATTGTGTTTCAAACATTGTTACTTGTTGATAAGGTTAACAGAACAAATTCAGATCTTGAAAAATTCTTTTCATCGGTTCAGAATCAAGATACATCTATCTGGTTTTCTAATGAGACTAATAAATCATTCGGCAAATTACATGACAGGATGAATTCAGTAAATACTATCATCCGGAATGCGAGGATTGAAACTGAAAGAACAAGCCGTTTCCTGCAAAGTGTTGTTGACCATGTTGATACCGGGCTACTATCATTTGATGTTAACTGCACGATAAAGTTTTATAATAGCGCTGCAAAAAAGTATTTAAACATTCAACAACCCGAACAGATGGCATCATTAAAAACAAAGGATGACAATCTTTTCGGAATTATAAATACTATTAGTCCCGGACAGGAAATATTACATAAAATGATTGTTAACAATGCTCTACAGAGTGTTTTAATAAAAGCCGCAGAGTTGAAATTTGAAAACAATGTGATTAAACTGGTATCTTTTCATGATATTACAAATGAACTCGATAAAAAAGAACTTGATTCCTGGCAAAAGATAATCCGGGTGTTAACCCATGAGATAATGAATTCAATAAGCCCGATAACTTCTCTTAGTTCAGCGATATCGGGGTATTATAAAAATCAAGGCACTGAAAATACGATAGTGCCGGCAGAAGTTAATCAGAGAATAATATCAAAAACACTTTCAGGGTTAGATACAATTAATGAAACAGGAAAAGGATTACTCGAATTTGTTGATAAGTACAGAAGCTTAGCATCTTTGCCAAAACCCGTTTTAAGCAGATTCATTATCGACAGCCTTTTGCGGAAATGCATTATGCTCATGGAATCAAACATTCCGGATAATATAAAAATTTCTGCAAGTGTTTACCCTGAGGAGCTTACACTTGAAGCGGACTATTCCCAGATCGAGCAGATTCTTATTAACCTTATCAAAAATGCAGTCGAAGCTTTGTCCGGCAAAAAGGAAGGAACAATTCACCTGAAAGCATTCTGTGCCAATGGTAGCATATTAATCCAGGTTGAAGACAATGGGACAGGGATATCAGCTGATATTGTTGAAGATATTTTTGTGCCATTCTATACAACAAAAGAACATGGTTCAGGTATTGGATTAAGCCTGTCAAAACAAATAATGCAGAATCACAATGGCACAATTTCAGTGAACTCCTCTCCGGATAAGGGATCGGTATTTACCTTGAAGTTTTAATATTGATTAGAAGATAATCAGGAGCAACAAGTATACAAACGCAATCTACCGCCCCGGGTGAAAACAAAACACTGACTCAGCGGAGTTGTAAGCTTCAATACAACCAACCTGGTACAGGTTTACGCCGGTGCTGACAATATTCCATACACTGGTGATGATGTTTTTGTTTATGCTCCCCGGTTCTGGGAAAGAATTTCCTCGCGTCTTGACATGGAGTCCTTGAAGCTGTAAAGGCTTTAGAGGCTTAAGACGGACAAGGACGTGATTCAAGGTTATCTTTCCAAACTGTCGCCATGTGAACAAAAATGATCTTTTAAGGTCTGAATAGATGTTCAGAATTATTAAAAGGAGGTTCACATGAAAAATACAGTTGATTTTGAAAATGTATCCTTAACAGGGCTGGAGTCTTCGCCAGTATCAAAGTCACTTGCAGGCTTACGTGCAAATGAATCAAGGTATTTTAAAAATAAATACAATCATGATTTTATTGTAAAACCAGCATCTGAAAGTAAAGACATTATTGATTATGTCAATAATCTTCTCCTGAAGCAACGTGATATTAAAATTGCATCAAAACCACTTGATACTTCTCAATTTGTTGTTGACGGTACTAAATGGACATATATATTTTATGAAAATGGACTTTCTATAAATGTCATGTATTCTATTGATGATGCTAAAAAACGTGCAGTTGGTTTTAAGTTGTCAGAAGGTATGGAAGTACCGGAAGAGCTAGTAGAAAAATTTAAGTTCGCAAGACAAAGATCAAAACTTGCAGGGACTATTCGTGGTTCTTATTTTGTCATTAAAGAATAATATATTGAAATATCATCCTGCGACGCTCAAGGCAAATAGACTGCTTCTTGAAGGAAAAGATTAAAATATTACAGCAAAATAATATCGAAGAGTTCTGTGAGCTCATCTCGGTTTTTGAAAACGTCTTTAAGATGGATCCATATACACGACCAGGAGAAACCCATCTAAAAAAGCTTCTTCAAAACAATCATTTTTATGCGATTGTAACCTTGGTTGAAAAAAGGATTATTGCAGGACTTACTTTATATGTCCTCGATCAGTATTATTCTGAAAAACCGTTGGCATACATCTACGATCTTGCGGTTCTGCCTGAATACCAAAGAAAAGGAATAGGACGTCGATTAGTGGAATTTACAAATGAATATTGTATGAAAAATGGTTTTGAAGAAGTCTTTGTACAGGCAGATAAGGTTGACGATTATGCAATAGAATTTTATCGTTCAACAAAACCCACTGACGAAGAACAAGTAGTACATTTTTACTATAAATTGCCTGGTAATAAGCAATAAATTTTTCCAACTGACGCAAAATAAAGATGGCGCAGTTTATGTGGATTAATTATATCATTGTTGTACTAAAACCATAATATATGAAGCAGCTGACATTAATCCTGATCGCTGTATTATCAATTGCGGGTTGCACCAAAAAAGACGATGAAAACCGGGAACCATCTGATTCTATGTACTTCCCTCCCGCCTCAGGTTCTTCCTGGCAAACAGTATCACCTTCAGGCTTAGGGTGGAACCAGGATGCAATCCCGGCATTGAAAAACTTCCTCATTCAAAAGAACACAAAATCATTTATGATCCTTGTCAACGGCAGAATTGCAATGGAAGAATATTTCAATGGTCAAACAGCACAGGATACCTGGGAATGGAATAGCGCAGGAAAAACCCTGGTATCAGCAACAACAGGAATAGCCCAGCAGGAAGGTCTTCTTAGTATTAATAATAAAGCCTCCGATTACCTGGGAACAGGATGGACAAGCATGTCCATTGAAAAAGAAAACTTAATTACTGTCAGACATTTGCTAACAATGACATCAGGAAACGACGATACTAAACAACTTGTGATAAAACCAAACCTGACGTATGTTGCCGATGCCGGGACCCGTTGGGCTTACAGTAATATTTTCCAGAAACTGATCGATATAGTAACTGAGGCATCAGATAAACAATTTGAGACCTATTTCCATGAGAAGATCAAAACCAAAATCGGCATGGACGGCTACTGGAACTTTGGCATCATTTTCACTATTTACCACAGCACTGCCAGAGGCATGGCACGATTTGGAATACTTGCGCTGAACAAAGGAAAATGGAATGATGAACAGATTATAAATGAGTCTTACTTCAATGAAAGCATAACATCATCTCAGAACATAAATCCTTCGTATGGATATTTATGGTGGTTAAATGGCAAGACAAGCTATATGGTTCCTGGTGAACAAACTGTTTTCCAGGGTCCCTTGATTACAAATGCTCCTGCTGATATGTATGCTGCAATGGGAGCCAACGATCAACGCATTTATGTGATACCTTCGAAAAATATGGTTGTAATAAGAATGGGAGAAGCATCGGACCCGGGTAATTCCGAATTTGCTGTTTCAGGTTTTGACAATGCCCTGTGGGGAAAAATCAATGCTGTCATAGATTAGAACGACATTTTTCCTTTGCATCTTTGCGTATCACGAGTAACTTTTTGGAACTTAATAGACATAAATCTAAAAACCTGATAAACAAATAATTTAAGTTAAACCCAAAAATTATAATTTGAACAATGAAAACAACACTGACAGTATTAATGATGTCGCTTTTTACAATCGCTCTAAACGCACAAAACTTATCTCTTTTTGAAGAACATGCAAATTACGGGTACAAAAATGAAAAAGGTACCATTGTTATTCCTGCCAAATATGCTTTCGGTAGCGAATTTCGCGAAGGATTTGCTTTGGTCGGTGAGCAAAAACCTGGTGGAATAATTACATTTGGTTTCATAAACAGGGCAGGAAAAGAAATCACTCCTTTGAAATACCAATATGCCGAAGATTTTTCGGAGGGACTTGCTTGTGTTGAGCTTAACGACAAATACGGGTTCATAGACAAAACCGGGAAAGAGGTTATTCCTTTAATATATGATTCTTCAGAAAGCTTTGAAGATGGCAAGGCATTTGTTGAACTTGACGGTGAGTATTTTGATATTGACAAAGCAGGAGAAAAGATAGAATAAGTTAGCGGACTGAAGGATAGACGTAGGGACGAGGACGAAGAGGCGAAGCGGCGAAGGGATGAAGCGGTTAACCGAAAAGGCTTAGCTTAAATTCCATATATTTGCGGGATGTATCATTTGGAACTTGAAGGATCCCCTTACAAAATGGGGAGAATATTGGGTCATTTCTTCAAAAAAAACAGAAGTGATTTTCCAATAAGATTAAACAAAGAGCAGGCAAATCACGGAAAACAAAGCCTGCATATCCTGAGACAGATCTTCCCCGAAGCATCTGAAGAGATCAGAGGAATAACAGATACAATCAATTTTGACCATGAGCTGTTTGGTTCATGGCTGATGTGCATGGGATGCTGCCTGACTATAAGAAAAAACCATAACGTTGAGGTAAGAGGATGCACCGCTTTTGGTTTT
This sequence comes from Bacteroidales bacterium, assembly GCA_036261255.1. Classification (GTDB taxonomy): domain Bacteria; phylum Bacteroidota; class Bacteroidia; order Bacteroidales; family VadinHA17; genus LD21. The sequence goes on along the minus strand of DATALD010000012.1, from coordinate 29,983 downwards.
GTAAGCAACAACAAAGCATATTATGGAAGAGATAACGACTTGCCTCCTTTTCTTAAAGAAGTAAGTAAAAGCATCTACTACAAACCTATGGGGAAGCACAAGTTTATTCTCAATACCTCCTCATTTGTAAATGGAGAAGAAGGCATGAATGAACATGGTCTTGTAGCGGCAATGACCTTTGTTGTCCCAAAAAAAGATGGAATAAAACCTGGATTGAACTCATTATTCATTGTCAGGTACATTCTTGAAAACTGCAAAACAGTAAGTGAAAGCATCCGGGCGCTGAAGATTCTTCCTGTGGCGTCAAGCTGCAACATTCTTTTAATTGACATATCAAATGAAATGGTTGTTGCGGAATGCAACCCTTCCAGAATCAATTTACGTTACCCTGATGTAAATAAGGATGGGCAGCCTTTTATCGTGACAGTGAATCATTTTACTTCAGAAAAAATGAAGCAGCACGACCGGAGCAATCAAAATGTTTACTCCTCAAAAACAAGATATAACACAGCTTTCAATGCTATAAAAGAACCGGTACATGCCGAGCCAATTCTTTTTATAAAAGAGCTATTGAGAGGGGAATATGGCTTTATGTGCCAGTATAAGAACATCAGGTTTGAAACAATATGGTCAACAGTATTTGATCTTGAAAATCGTAAAATGTACCTGTCAGAAGGAAATCCTGCTCTCATTGGATATCAGGATATTAATTTGTTTAATTAATGCAATGAACCACATCATTTTTATCTGATTATATGAAGATTACCCCAGAGGATTTAGAAAGACAGTTCAAATACAACCAGGGTAAAAACCTTTTTTTCGATTCGATAGGTGATTCCTTAAAATTCAGTCCTGAAACATTAAAATCAATTGAAAAAATTGATTCAATTGATGCTGAAACTGAAAGCCTGTTGATCGATTATCTCACAAACAGGGCGATCGAAGAATTTTGCCATACAAACCAATATTATACTATTGATATACAAGCTAAATCATCGCTTCGGTATATATATGTTGATTTATTTACCAGCTTAAAAGCTCACAAGACATCAATTGATTCAGTAGCCAAAAATCATTACGTCAAAATATCCGAATGGTTGAGAAAAACAAATGCATTTGCAGAAAAGATTTACTCCCTGGAAGGTGAAAAAATAGAACCTGTTGCATGTTCAGAATATAGCCCTGATCTTCAGATTAAAATATTACAGATTGACATCAATAATATCCTTGAACCTGTTCTTGATATAGGATGCGGTAGAGAAGGAAATCTAGTACATTTCCTGCGAGGAAAAGACATTGATGCTCATGGTTTTGACAGGTTCGCATCTGGTAATGTGTTCCTTCATAATTCAGACTGGTTTGATTATGAATTTGAAAAAGATAAGTGGGGAACAATAACAAGTAATCTTGGTTTCTCAAACCATTTTCAGCATAATCATTTCAGGAACGATGGCAACTATATTGATTATGCAAGGAAATATATGGAAATACTCAATGCACTTAAACCGGGAGGCAGTTTTCATTATGCTCCTGACCTTCCGTTTATTGAACAATATCTTGACAAGGGAAAATACCTGATTACAAAACAGAGAATTGGCTCCTATAAGGTCAGTTCAACTAATGTTAAACGCCTGAAATAACATAAGGAAGTACAAGATACGATAAGCCAATTATAGTTCAAAATTCATACTCAATGCACGCGACCAGTTTTTAACTCTATTAACCTTGAGACAAACCTATATTTCGATTTTGTGAAAATTAATTGAGTCTCATTGGTCATCGGTTGCGGCGGATTGATAAATAAAACAAGAGGCTTAATGGGGACAGGAGGTAAATCGGATGGAAATCCAATACCACAAACCTCTGATTACATTAGCGGTCTTCATATTGGCGGATACCTCGAAGGAGGCTTCAGGATCAATTCACCTTCAAAAAGAACTGCAATAAATGTTCTGCCTGTGAATATTCATTTTGGAAATAATTATTTTGCAGAATTACTTGTAAAAATTGAACTCGATTTCAAGTTCTGAACACTCCCAAAATATTAGTTTTGGAGAATATAAAACAGATATTCTGCTAATTGAATAAATATTCACAAAGATGAATAAATATTTGGTAATTAAAGAATTAAAAACAATCCCAGGTGTTGGTAACTCAATTGCAAATGATCTGTTGAATATAGGTATCCTTAAAGTATCTGACCTGATCGATAAAGACCCTGAAGCTCTTTATGATTTGTCAAACAGATTTGCAGGTAAAAAACAGGACAGATGCCTATTGTATGTTTTCAGGTGTGCTGTATATTATGCTGAAACTCCAATAGAAGAACAGGATGTAGAAAAGTTAAAATGGTGGAATTGGAAAGATGATTAAAGTTTTGCATATAAAGAAAAATGAGCGATAGGAAACCAACAGAAATATCGATTCTTGATATCGATGCAGAAGAATTAGGAAGGCAACTATCAAGACCTACAGGTGAAATGGGAGTTGTTGTCAGCAACCAGATGAACCTGTCTAATGCAACTATTTATGAATTAATGTTTGGGTTATTATCAATAGAAAGCAGGTCAAACATTCTTGAAATTGGTATTGGAAACGGGAAATATCTGAAAGAATATTTCAATAAAAACAAAGATATCAGGCTTTCCTGTGTTGATCTTTCTGAGACAATGGTGAAAATTGCGAAAGAAACAAACATGAACTTAATTAAAGAAAACCTGGTTCGGATAATATGCCAGGATTCCAGGTCTTTACCCTTCGAAAATGAAAAATTTGATTCTGTAATCTGCATTAATACTATTTACTTCTGGGAAAACCTTACTGAACAGCTAAAAGAACTCCATCGTGTATTAAAACCTGGGGGCAGATTGTATATAGGATTCCGACCGAAAAGTATTATGGAAAACCAGGAGTTCACAGCAGAAAAGTTCAGATTGTACGAACCTTCCGATGTGGAAAAATACCTTCAAAATGCAAGTTTTAAGATAAACCGGGTGGAACAAAATGAAATCGACAGAATTTCAATCGAAGGCAAACCGTTAAAGGCTATCGATATATGTGTTGTTTCGGAGAAACTCTGAAAAACTCTTTCAAATAAAAATCTTGTGAGCTGAATTAGTACTATATAGTATTATATTTGTATTATATAGTACTAATTTTATTTTCAAATGATGAACAAGAATTTCGTAAAGCAGGGATTGGACCTGATTAAAAAAACAGATGCAGCATATCTTACAACACTCGACTCAAATGGCTTTCCGTCAACAAGAGCTATGCTTAACCTGAGAAATGGCAAACTATTCCCCCATCTTGTTGAATTTATGTCGAAGTATGATGAGGATCTGACATTGTTTTTTACAACAAACACATCATCAACAAAGGTAAGACAGATAATTGCCAATCCTAAAGTATCAGTTTACTATTGCGATCCACGTTCATGGCATGGTTTCATGTGCCAGGGAGAGATTGAAATTGTAATTGACAAATCAATAAAACATGCTTTATGGATTGATGAATGGATAATGTACTACCCAGAAGGGAAGGATTCAGAAGATTATGCCATATTGAAACTTAAACCTTCTTATGTAAAAAGTTACTTTCAGTTCAGCCAGTCTGAAACCATACTATGAACAAAAAACGAGAAGGCGGTTATCTGATCTCCCAGGTACATCAATTATCCGGGAGAATCTTTTCCAGGATGCTCAGAGATGCAAATATCGACATTAACCATGCGCAGGGCAGGATAATATTTGCATTATGGAAAAATGACAAGATACCTATTAATGACCTGGCAAGAGAAACATCCCTTAGCAAATCTACTCTGACAACAATGTTGGAGAGACTTGAAAAGTCAGGACACATAATACGCAAACAATCAGAGGATGATAAAAGGGTGGTAATTGTCTGCCTGACTGAGAAAAGCAGTTCATTAAGAACTGATTACCAGAAGATCTCGACTGACATGACAGATTTGTTTTATGAAGGTTTTTCTGATGATGAAATAACACAATTTGAGTCATCCTTAAAAACAATTCTTAGGAATTTATCTGAAATAAATCCGTGAAATATCCGTGTTCTCCGTGTTCTCCGTGATATCCGTGGTTAGAAGGAGGATGGAGGGACAGATTGAATCTGGCTTTGCGTCTTTGTATCTCTACGAGAAATAAAATGCTGGTTGACAGTGACTTTATTAAGTATTTAATAAAAACACCTGTTTTGCCTGTAACCATTTGTAACTTTATAAGTAATCATATCAGAAACAATACTTAGACCGTGGCAGATTTAGATGATGAAATAATAATGCAGAATGTAAAGGATGGGAATCTGTCGGAGATGTCAGTGCTCTTTGAACGCTACAATGTAAGGCTTTATAATTATTTTCTTAAGCTGACACGAAACAAACTGATAAGCCAGGACCTGACGCAGAATTTATTTTACAGAATGATCAGGTATAAAAACACCTACAAGAACGAGTACAGTGTTAAATCATGGATCTATCAGATGGCGAGGAATCTGCATATTGATTATTGTAAAGAAGAAAAAAGATCAGGTGAGCTCTTTAAGAATGTCGACTCCTACCCCATTGATGTCAGCGATGAAAATGAAGGTTTTCCCGAGGATGATTACGAAAGACTTGAGCGATCAATTGCTGCCTTAAGTAGCGAACAAAAGGAGTTGATAATACTAAGCAGGTACCAGGGACTAAAATACGATGAGATTTCCCAGATAGTAAATCAATCAGTTCCAGCGATTAAAGTAGCAATGCACAGGGCAATCCGTCAATTGAGGGTTATATATTTTAAACAGGTTTAATTGAGAAATTATGAAATGCGAAGAAGTTGGAATACGTATGACAGATTACCTCGATAATAATCTCGATGAAGAAACAAGAAGAGAGATTGAAAAACATCTTGAAACTTGTGAGAGCTGCCTTGATGAATTTAAAGAAGGTCAGAAGATTCTCAATGCAATGTCAAAAAATGAAATGGAACAGCCGGATGAATCACTTCGGATCAATTTCTATCACATGCTTCATAATGAGATCAAAAAGGAAGAAGATAAAAACAGATCATTGCTAAAGCCCGCTATTCCATGGTATAACATTGCCGGATACAGGATTGCTGCAGGAATTGCTCTTCTCATTGCCGGAACATTTATAGGATTATTTGTCCGTACACAAATGAATAACACCATAGCTTCTAAAGAATTAGCCCAACTTCATTCCGAGGTTAGTGATCTTAAGCGAACTGCTTTATTCACAATGCTTAAAGATGAATCATCGAGCGACAGGATTCAGGCTGTGAATTATGCAACCGACCTTGGCAACGCAGATAACAAAGTTATTGAAGTACTCGTTAAAACTTTAAATTATGATAAAAATGTGAATGTGCGCCTGGCGTCTGTTTATGCACTATCAAAGTTTACAGATCAGCAGGCAGTGACTGATTCATTGGTAAAATCTCTTTCACTCCAGACTGATCCTATCGTCCAGGTTGCGCTTATTAATATTCTTGCAGAGAGAAAGGTAAAAAGTGCACTAAAGCCAATACAGGAGATAATATCAAACAGGAACACACTTAAAGAGGTAAGAGATGTTGCAGAGAATAGTCTGCATGTTCTTATCTGATCAAAATATATCATGGCAAATTCCGGGTTTGTTATGGTTTGAATTCTGATTAATTAATTAAATATGCGATTAAACAATGAAAACAAGTATCATAGCTGTCATTCTTCTCCTCACAGCAAGTAGTATAACTGCGCAGGAATATAAAATTTCGGTTGAATCTCCAAAAGATGGAAGAGTAGTTTTAAAAGACTTCAGCGGCTCATTGCCAATTGAAGGATATAGCGGAAGCGAAATTGTGATCACTGCAAACAAGGGAGATTTTACTATGCCTGAGAAAGCAAAAGGATTAAAGCCTATATTCCCGGCAGGAACTGACAATACAGGTATTGGTCTCGATGTACAAAAAACCGAAAACATCATTACTATTACCTGCCTTATTCCTTTTACCAGGGAAAGCGAATATAACATCAAAGTCCCTGAGGGCATGTCGGTAGAGTTGTCAAGCGGATGTGAAAGGAACAACGATGTAACGATAAAAAACATTAAGAATGAAATTGCCATCAAAACATGTCATGATATTAAACTCGACAATGTTACCGGTCCTCTGGTCCTTTCAACAATCAGTGGGAATATAGATATAACATTCAGTACAGTGAATAGTACTAAGGCATCATCAATACAATCAGTTAGCGGAGATATAGATATTACCCTTCCTGTAAAGACAGCCACTGACCTTGGATTGAGCGTTATTTCAGGAGCTATTTATTCTGACTTCGACTTTCCTCAATCACAGAAAGAAATGAGAAGGATAGGAGGAAATGTAACCAATTATTCGCTTAACGGAGGCGGATTCAAATTCTCAATCGGTACAGTAAGCGGGGATATATACCTAAGAAAAGGCCAGTGACAGATGGTTTATGTGGATTACGGATTGCATCAATCTGTAATCCACAAAAACATTAACTAAGTTCTTACTTTTAAATTTAAACTAAATGAAAACAATTACTGCATTAGTTGTTTTGTGGCTATGCTTTTGCCCAATGCAAGCACAGAAGATAATAGAAAAAACAATTAGCTTTACAGGAAAAGAGGCTGTTACTCTTAAGATTCAAATCGCCGATTCAATAAGTATCCAGACATGGAATAAGAATGAGGTTTATGTTAAAGCATCAGTTAATGTTAATGATAATGAAGACAATGATGCCTATTTAGCATCTTTCGACGACAACGGAAAATCAGTTATTGTGAACGCAAAATTTAAGGATAACTACTCCAAAGGAAAAAATAATTGTTGTTATGAATCTATAATTTATTGGCAGTTATTTATACCAGAAAATACAATGTTTTCAGTTGAAACAATCAATGCTGATATTACAATAACCGGAGAAACCAGAGCCATGAAGGTAGAATCAATCAGTGGTTTTATTGATCTGTCGGTACCTGCTGATAAAAACGCCGATCTCAATTTTTCGACAGTGTCGGGCAACATGTATTCAAATCTTGATTTCTCACCTGCAAAAACCCGTAACGGGAAACCATCAAAACTTTCAGAAAAGCTCAATAATGGAGGGGATCTGATTAATCTCGAAACAGTAAGCGGGGATATTTATTTTAGAAAAGCCTCAACCAGATAATATTAGATCTGCAATTATGAATTATACAGGAAAGAATCCGAAAAAACTTTTTCTCTGCCTATTGTTCGTTTTACTAGTAAGACCATGTTTTTCTGTTCAAAAAACTGATTCAGTAATAACAAAAAGAACTTATAAAACCTCTTTTTCAAAAGTAGAGCCTCTGATCGACGGTAATGTGAATGAGGAATGCTGGAACCTTGTTGAATGGACAAGTGATTTTATCCAATCCCAACCTGTTGAAAACAAACCTCCCTCCCAGCAGACTGCTTTTAAGATCCTTTACGACAATGATAATATCTATATGTTTATCCACTGTTTTGATAATGAACCTGGCAAGATCAGTAAAATAATGTCGCGAAGGGATAATTTCAGTGGTGATATAGTCTTCGTGGAATTTGACAGTCACTATGACAAGAGAACCGCTTACCTGTTTTCTGCTTCTGCTTCAGGAGCAAAAAGTGATGCAGCGATGTCAGAGGATGGTCAGAATGAGGATGATAGCTGGAACCCCATCTGGTATATGAAGACATCTGCCGATAAAGACGGATGGAATGCAGAGATGAAGATACCTTTGAGCCAGCTTCGCTTTGATAAGAATAACTCACAAACATGGGGTCTCCAGGTAACAAGGAAAATTTTCAGGCTTCAGGAACGTTCTCAATGGCAGTTTGTTCCAAAAGGGTCACCAGGGGTAATTCATTTGTTTGGTGAACTGTATGGAATAGATAACATAAAACCAAAACGTCAGATTGAATTAATGCCATATACAGTGGCACGAACTGAGAGGTTTCAGAAAACTGAGGGTGACCCTTTCAACACAGGGAAACTCTCAAAGATCTCTGCCGGTCTTGATGGCAAAATTGGTCTGTCAAACAACTTCACCCTTGATTTTACAATTAATCCTGATTTCGGACAGGTAGAAGCCGATCCTTCTGAGGTCAATCTAACTGCATTTGAATCATATTTTTCTGAAAAACGTTCTTTCTTTATTGAAGGCCGGAATATCTATCAGTTTGCGCCCGATCAGACGATAGTTATTCATAATATGAGCTCCGACAACCTGTTTTACTCCCGCAGGATCGGTAAATATCCCCAATACTATCCATCAGTTGGAAGCGGAGCATTTATCAGGATGCCGGAATCAACAACAATTCTTGGTGCAGTTAAGATTTCGGGAAAGACAAAGAAAGGCTTGTCTGTTGGTATCATGGAAAGCCTGACCTCAAGGGAAGATGCTTTGATCGATAGTGCAGGGTTCAGAAGTAAAGAGACTGTTGAGCCTCTCACAAACTATTTTACAGGAAGGATACAACAGGATTTAAATAAGGGTCAGACAATACTGGGCGCTATAATAACATCAGTGAACAGAGATATCAAATCCACAAATCTCGACTTTCTTCACTCAGCAGCATATACTGCAGGATTAGATTTTCAGCACAATTGGAACGACAGGACATGGTATATCGCAGGAAATGCCGAGTACAGTAATGTCAGAGGCTCAACACGCTCAATAACTGAAACTCAGCTTTCATCTGCCCGGTACTATCAGAGGCCAGATGCTGGATATCTATCTGTCGATTCCTCTCTTACCTCACTTCCAGGCTATGGCGGAACCTTGAAATTTGGAAAGTCAAGTAAGAAAAGATTTCAATTTGAGACATGTATAATAGTACGTTCTCCAGGCCTTGAATTCAATGACATAGGTTACATGAGATATTCCGATGTTATCTACCAGGGTAACTGGATGGGTTACTACCTAAGAAATCCTTTCTGGATATTCAACAATTTTTACCTTAACACCAATCTATGGGAGTATTTTAACTTTGATGGGCAGCTACTATCAATAAATCACAATACCAATTTCAATGCCCAGTTCAAGAACAAATGGCAACTAAATGGGCAGTTTAACAGACAAGGTCAAAATATTTCCACAACATTATTACGAGGAGGTCCTTCGTTTACGCTGCCAGGTAATCAGAGTTTTAATATGAATATCAGCTCTGACAGGTCAAAAAAGCTCAGCTTTTCAATTGGAAATTACCATGGTTCAGGTGATGCGAAAAGCAGCAGCAGGCATAATTATTATGGCGATATAAATTACAGGCCAACTAATTCAATCGCCATTTCAGTCGATCCGGAATATGGAATACAGGACTCTGAAATGCAATATGTGAAAACGGTAACCGGCGCCGGTGAACCTGTGTATCTATTTGGCAAGCTGAATCAAAAAACAAGCAGCCTTACATTCAGAATTAACTATACTATTAATCCTGAATTAAGTATTGAATATTATGGACAACCTTTTATTTCAGCAGGCAAGTATTCAGCATTCAAAAGAGTAACTAACCCTGATGCTGAAAGGTTCAGAGAACGATTTGCTGAATTCACACCCGCCGGGCTCACCTATTCAAATGGCATGTATAAGGTTAATGATGGGGAGGGTTATTCTTTTGAAAATCCTGATTTCAACTTTCGTCAGTTCCGGTCTAACCTTGTTGTTAGATGGGAATATTTGCCAGGATCAACAATATACCTTGTCTGGTCCCAAGGACGGACAAGTAATGATAAGAATGGGATGTTCTCCTATGGAAATGATGTGAAAGAACTTTTCAGCACAATGGGACATAACACATTCCTCGTTAAGGTATCATATTGGTTTAATCTATGAATAGTTTTAATAAAGGAACAAATTCGGAAATACCAGATCACAGGGTAATTCTGAAATTGAATATGAACTGAAATAAATCAAATTTTATCTTAATGTTTCAATCTATATCACGAACCTTAAAATCATTGCTTTTAACAAGATCAATATCAATAAGTCCCGTTCTGTTATAAACCAGAGGTGTTTTGCTATACAATCTCATTGTTCCGCTATCCGACACCAAATATGATTCTTGTAAAGTGAATTCAGCATTATTAATTCTAATTCGGAGGCTATCAATAATTTCAAAATCAGTACAATCACGTATAACAACATATAATCCACTACCATGAAGCTGGTAAATGCAACGTTTTTTGCCAAGATGATCTTCATAGAAAACATACGATTGGCCGGCAAACCCATTATCCTGGAACCAGGTAGTTTCGTTAATCTTTGACCAGAGACTACTTATTGAGATTGATTTTTGGTTGGCCGGGATCTGGCAATAAGATACAGTTTCAAATGTGATGAATATTAAAAATACTGCAAAACGTTTCATGTTTTTTTTATAAATGATATAACAAAATTCATTCCATAAAAAGACAAAGGATTCTTTCCTGGCAAAGCAGCTAAACTATTATGGACGAAGTGACTAAGAGAACCTTAAGGGATTAGGACTCTTTAATCCTGAAAATCCGTACAATCCGTGTGATTCGTATGCTATTAAATCCATGAAAAATTCGTGTTCTCCGTGAAATCCGTGGTGAAAGGAAACAATGAAATCAGAATTTAATGGAAGACTAATGCATGAGATGGAAAATTCTATTTATAAACATAAACAGTCGACCCATTTACCGAAACAGGATAACCGGCATTATTGTATTCATAGGAATACCTTTTTACGGATACCTTATCGACCGATGGGTCAATGTCGAAATAAATTGTATATGTTTCTTTAATAATATTATTGGGGTTTGTAAAAATACCTGGTGTCAGTAATCTTTTGAATGATCGATAAGGATTATTCATATTATCATATTCATACTCGGTAGTTGTACTTAATTCAGCATCGCCCGACAATGAAACATTGTACCTTGTTTCTTTTAATACATTTCCTTTATCATCATAATAATAATCAATGTAGTTTGAAACTGAACCATTATAATATCCCGTCCTTTTCACTATCCTGCCATCCTCATAAAGATATTCAGTAGAATCTTTGCTGCCATCAGGACGAATAAGGGAAACACTTACTGTGTTTTTCAAAGTATTATATTTAAGCAGGTGTAAAATCATTCTCGCTGTATTTTCAGGGTTGACCCATTCAGTCCGGTTCATAGCATCCTGAAGCACACTGTAGTTGCTACTGGCAAGGCGAATATCCATATAAAAATCAGAGGTCACCAACCGGTTAATATTATCATAAGTATGTTTAGTATAATGATATCTGCTTTTTTCTTCCGTCAATAAATTTGATTCATTATATGAATATTCAATAAATGTTTCACCATCAATCAAAACCTTACTTATCAAAGGCACATACATGTTTTCGATAGCTAAATCTCTGTTGCTTTTATCTTTCTCACATGAAAGGACGAACAGTGTAAGCAAGAAAACAGCCAGTATTTTTTTCATGGTATCTAAGGTTTAGCTGTTAATGATTTCACAGCAAAAATTATGCCAAGGTGAGAAGATTGCCATTAACCTCCTGATGTTGGTTAATGGCGGACTTCCAGGGGGGCGATGCCAAAAGAGAAAAGCCTTCGTTCGCTCCGCTCACCAGGGGCTTTGTTTTTTCATTGCTCCTGAAAGCAGAGCCTTCGTCGCACTGAAAAAACAAAGCCCTTCCCGCAAAGGCGGAAAAGGCTTTTCTCTTTTTGTCGGGGTGAGAAGACTCGAACTTCCGGCCCCTACGTCCCGAACGTAGTGCGCTACCAACTGCGCCACACCCCGAAATATTATTAAAGAACTTCCGTAGTGCGCTACCTCCCGATAGCTATCGGGATGCGCCACACCCCGCTTCGTCCTCCGTAGCTTTAGCGAAGGAGGATTTTGATCCACAAAAATAATCAATCTTCTTTTATTACAAAGCCTTCTTCTTACTCTCCATGTACTCCTGCACAAGGGAATGGAAAATTTCTTTCACTGAAGAGATCTTTGTTGCTCTTGAAGCATTGCTCCCTGCAAATGCAAATCCATTCTCAAAATTACCTTTCATGGCATTTACAAGCGCTACAATTATGCAGTAAGGACTGCTGTCTATATCGCATGTTTTTATACATTTAAAAGGACATCTTGCCGGTTGTTTTTTCCCTTCCTTAACTTTCTGAATGAAATTCGAGAATATTGCTCTTCCCGGCATTCCGACAGGACTTGAGATTATCTGAATATCCTTCTCTTCGGCATCAATATAGGTTTGCTTGAAAGCCTCTGACGCATCGCATTCGTGAGTCGTAACAAAACGCGTTGCCATCTGCACTCCTGATGCTCCAAGATTCATAATATTATTGATATCATCCCCTGTATAAATACCTCCTGCAGCAATAAGCGGTATGCGTTTATTGTATTTTGCCTCAACAGTCTTAAGTTCGGTAACAATTTCGGGGACAAGCTTCTCAAGGCTGTAATCATTATCTGTAAGCTGTTCCTTCTTAAAACCAAGATGACCTCCTGCCTTCGGACCCTCCACTATCATAGCATCGGGCAGGTAATCATAATTGTTTTTCCACTTATCACAGATGATCCTGGCTGCTCTAACTGATGATACTATGGGGATAAGCTTTGTCTTACTATCTTTCTTTAAGTACGATGGCAGATCGAGCGGGAGGCCGGCGCCGGCAATAAGAACATCTACTTTCTCGGATATTGATGTCTTAATCATATCAGCAAAATTTGTCATGGCAACCATTACATTTATGCCGATGATGCCCTTTGTCTTCTCCCTTGCTTTCCTGATCTCCTCTTTTAGACCGTAGATACTTGCTTCAAGGTAATTTGTTGAGAAATCTCTGTAAAGGACTCCCAGCCCCGCACTAGATATTACACCTACCCCACCTTCATTGGCAACAGCAGAAGCTAGGCCTGAAAGCGATATTCCTACTCCCATACCGCCCTGTATAACAGGAACCGGTACCAACAAATTTCCTATGTTCAAAGATTTCATATTCAATAATATTGAAGCTTACCTGTGATACCTTCCGGTTCTTTGCTTTCTATCCTTTGTCATCCCACCAGGACGAGATCCTTTAAAAGGCTTCCGCTCTTTCCTGTTCTGTTTTTGTTGTCTTTCCTGCGCAACTTCAACAACAATCTTCCTATCGTTAAATGAAAGATTGCTCATATCTTTCAGAAGCTTGTCAGCACAAGAAGCTTCAACCTCGAAAAAAGAAAATGACTTCAACATGTCAATCTTGCCAATTGATATTTTCTTCCCTTTTGTATTTGAATTTACAAGAGCAATGATTTGTTCAGGACCAACACCATCAGTTTTTCCAAGGCTTATAAAAAGCCTCTTATAAGAAGATGATGATCGCGATCTGCTGAACTCCGAAGATCCTGACCTGTCGTTAATTACTTCTATCGACTCTTCTCCATTCCTGTAGTCATCAAGGAACCTGTCAAATTCAAGTGAAACGATCCTTCTGAGAAGTTCTTCCCTGTCAAGGGCTTCAAGTTTACTTTTAATCTCAGGCAGAAATTTTTCAATTTCTATATGACTATTTGAAACCGACTCAAGTTTTTTAACCCAGTTTAATAATTGCTTCCTGCATATTTCACTTCCTGTTGGTACAGGCAATGCTCTGAATTTCTTCTTAAGAAGATTCTCAATCCTGTGCAGGTTCTGCTTCTCTCTAAGGTGAACCAATGAAACGGAAATACCGCTTTTACCAGCGCGCCCTGTTCTCCCGCAACGATGTGTATAAACTTCAATATCATCAGGGAGACTATAATTAATTACATGTGTAATATCATCAACATCAAGCCCTCTTGCAGCGACATCGGTTGCAACAAGTATACGTAAACTGCCTGTCCTGAATTTCTGCATTACAGCATCTCGCTGTGCCTGCGACAGGTCGCCATGAAGAGCATCGGCATTGTACCCGTCGTTCATCAGTTTTGAAGCTACTTCCTGCGTTTCCATTCGGGTACGGCAAAATACAATTGCATAGATATCAGGTTCGGAATCGGCAAGCCTTTTCAATACTTTGTACTTGTCCTTTGCATGTACCAGATAAAATCCATGCACAACATTTTCAGCAGATGCATTTTTAGTACCTATTGTTATCTCAACGGGATCATTCATATAGTTTCCGGCTATAGAAGCAACTTCCTTAGACATTGTTGCTGAAAAAAGCAGGGTCCTTCTACCCTGTGGCACTTCTTCAAGTATCTCATTAATGCTGTCGAGAAATCCCATATTAAGCATTTCATCAGCCTCATCGAGAATAACAGTGCTGACAGAAGATAATTTTACTGCACCTCTTCCAATCAGATCAATCAGTCGTCCGGGGGTAGCAACAATTATGTGAGCTCCTTTTTTTAGTCCTCTTATCTGGTTGTCTATACTGGCGCCTCCATAAACTGCTATAGTTTTAAGATTGCCTGTGTATTTTGAATAGTCTGAAAAATCGGAGGTGATCTGGATGCAGAGTTCCCGTGTAGGACAAAGTATCAGAGCCTGTGGAAAATTCAATTCAGTATCGGTAGCGAGTACCAGCGGAAGCCCGAAAGCAGCTGTCTTTCCTGTTCCGGTTTGTGCAAGAGCAATTATGTCTCTGTAATCTCCAAGCATTAAAGGAATAACTTCCTTCTGAACGGGCATAGGTTCTTCAAACCCAAGTTCCTGAATCGCTTTCAGAATGCCGGGCGTGAATCCCATTTCTTCAAATTGTTTCATTAAAAATTTTTGGCGTGTCTCCGGTAGTTGATATATTATCCAGCTGAAAATGAACTCAAGTACAGTCCGGGTAATTTCGTGACAACAATACTCGAAATCACTTGTTAATAAGGCTGCAAAGATAATCAAATAATCTTTTGTTCAAACTAATCAACTATTTCTTTGTTTTTCAGCGTTTTAGGTAATCAATGATGTGTTTCACCAGGTGTATGTTCAGCAAGCATCTCTTCTACCTGTTTCATGTTAAATTTTTCGAGAAGGATTACTGTTGCATCCTTCCTGCTGGCAGGTGGAACTATTCGTAAAGCCTCTTCTTTGCTCTCAACATCAAGCATGAACCATGCCTTATGAACTCCATCACCACATCCCCAATCAGCATTAACAAGAAAATGGTTACCTGTACTTTGAAAAACCTGGATTGCATGCAGGCAACTTAGCCGGTCAGCTCCATGTGTTACCTCTACCAAATATTTTGACATAGCCTGAGTTTTATATTCCTATCCCTATAATCAGTATCAGAAAAATGTTTAACAATCTTTATTTTAATTAGTTCAGGCAATTATTATGATGAAAATCACTGAAAATCTGCCAGTCTTCTAAAAAAAGAATACTTTTAAAAAAATTTTTTCATGAATTCAGAAAGAATATACGGACTTGATTTATTAAGAGGAATTACTCTCATCCTGGGATTAATAATTTGCAACCTCCAACTTTTGTTACCTGAAAAAGATCTGTCGGAACTATATAACTGGATATTCCGGAGTTTTGTCTTTATTGCAGGGATGTCAATTCCTCTGTCAATAACGAAAAGAATCAAAGCAGGTGAAGATAATTATTCAATCTCGAAGCATTTAGGTATCAGGTCGCTGGGATTAATAATAACAGGTGTACTCATACTTAACATTTACAGAATTGATTCTGTGCTTGCCGGAATGAGAACTGAAGTATGGGCTTTGCTTTTGTATACAGGTATCTTTTTAACCTGGAAAACATATTCTGACAATGACAAAAACTATTTCACAAACATCACTCTGCGTTTACTCGGAATGGCTCTTTTAGCATTCCTTGTATTCAAATTCAAATCAGCCGATGGAGCAAATGATGGTTCAATAATAGCTGGTTCGTGGGGCGTTTTAGGGCAAATCGGGTGGGGCTACCTTGTATCAGCCTTCTTTTTTCTCCTGGTTCGTGATAGCATAATGAAGATTGCAATTGGCTTCGTTTTATTCCTGGTACTGAATATCCTTACAGGACTTGATCTGCTGACTATAGGCCAGCCGGTTCATTCATTTATTGGCATTATAACCGATGGTTATGTTCCAATGATTATGGTATCAGGAATGTTGTTATGCCTTATCATTGTGAAGTATTCAGGGATTTTGAGACATACCGGCAGGCCTGGTTTGATCGCCCTCCTTGGACAAAATGCTTTGATAGCATACCTCATTTCAGGTTTTTTATATTACCTTGTCCGACTCGCCGGTCTTTATTTTGAGCAAATCAATAGCGGATTACCTATATTGATAAGCATATCTGTGATCTGGTGCCTTCTGGTTTCAGGAATTACAATCCTCTTTGTAAAACTAGGATTTAGGATGAAGCTCTAAATAACTTTAAGAGTTGTCATTCTCTTATATACAATTTCAGGAGTGAGCTTTTTCATACATTGAAAATCTCTCCGTGTTTCACCTTTACCATAAATTGTGCAGGGACGGCAATCTAATTCCTCGGCAGGGATTCTTATTGAAAAACTATCTGGTTGCATCCATGGTCCAAAACCGGCCATCGGGTCAGTCCCACCCCATATTGAAATTACCTTGATCCCTGCCAGTGCAGCCATATGCATGTTTGATGAATCCATTGCAATCATAAGATCAAGCCTGCTCATTATAGCAAGCTCGGAATCGAGCGAATACTTTCCAATAACATTAATGGCGCCCGGAAACCTTGATTGAAGCATTTCTGCTTTTGCCATGTCTTCACTACCCCCAAAAAGAAAAAACCTGCATTTCCTGCCTGATGATATCAGCTCAAGAAGCTTTGTCATATATTCTTCAGGCCACATCTTCAGTTTATGTTTTGTATAAGGGGCAACACCTATATTGAGATATCCAGGCAGCATTAAAGGCTCTGTCTGGTTTAGAGATTCAACTGTAGGCCTAAAGACACTTTCCGCCTCCGGTACTATTTGAAAGCCGGCTTTCGAGAAAACATCAGCATACCTCTGGACTGTGTGCTTAAGAAATATCTTCTTCTTGCCCCTCACAAGAGCTTTTTTCTCGGATCTCCCCTTGTTTATAACATATACCTTTGCCCCGTTGATCCTGAAAAGAAGATCAAGAATACGCGATCTTATAACATCATGAAGGTCTACTATAATGTCAGGTTTATATTGCTGCTGTATGTCAGCGAATAGTCTGAAAATACCGCCAAATCCTTTATGCCTGTAATTAAGATCCGGTGCAAACAATGGCATCCCTCTGATTGAAGAAAAGAAAGGATGAAAAACTTTCCGGGTAAGGAAAACTATTTCTGCATCAGGGTATAGCCTGCGCATGCCAGCGATGACCGGAACTGTCAGCGCAACGTCGCCCATAGCGGAAAATCTGATGACAAGAATACGCATTTTAGTATTTTTCGTATGATTTTTCTTCAATAAGCCCTGATGAGGTTAAAAGGTTTATTTCTCTCTTTATTTCAGATCTTTTATCATTCCTGAAATAGACTGACCTTGCAACTGATATGAATTCTTTGTCAAAATCCTTCTTTCTTTCAAGATCCCTGATCCGGTCCTCAATGTCCCACAATTCGCAATTTACATCGTAAAGAGCTTTATATAAAGGGTTATCAGTTGTTATTATTGAGGCCGATGCCTTACTCAGCGCATCATATTCTTTACGAAGATTCTTCAGTTTTGACTCATCTTTTATACGTTCCAGCTTAATCTGGATTATTGTCAGTTTGTCAATAATCTCACCATTTGAGACTTCTATTTTCATCTTTTAAGTTTTAGTTCTGGTGTTCGTTTCTGGCAATCCTATTAATAATCACAAAAATATATGTTTTTTAAGTTAATACATAGATGACGATCAGTAAGGATCAACATCTACGTTAATGCGAAGAGATGAAGCGCCTTTTTCGGAATCAATATGTTTCATTGCTTCATAAATAAGAGATCTTGCCTGGCTAAATGACTTTTCCTTCTCAAGCTTGAGAATAATGACCTTAATATACCAGAGCTGAACTCTTGATATTAATGGTTCTTCAGGACCAAGAACTCTTTTCCCGAATAATTTTTTTAATTCATCGCCAAATTTCTCTGCAAAGATTACCAGTTGTCCCCTGTTTTTATGCTTGATTTCAAATCTGACAATCCGGCAAAAAGGAGGATAATTGAATGTCTTTCGCTCGTCTGCCTGTAGTCTGAACATGCTTTTATAGTCATGCCTTATCACCTGCCTGATTATTTTGTGTGATGGATCTGAAGTTTGAATTATTACTTTACCAGGTTTATTTCTCCTCCCTGCACGGCCACTGACCTGTTCCATCAGTTGGAAACTCCTTTCATGAGATCTGAAATCCGGAAAATTCAGTATATTATCAGCATTAAGTATCCCGACAATAGTGAGATTCTCAAAATCAAGTCCTTTAGATATCATCTGCGTACCAATAAGAATATCTATTTGCCTGTTTTCGAACGACTTAATAATTCTATTAAAAGAGTTCTTCGACCTCGTAGTATCCTGGTCCATCCTGGCTACCCGTGCTTTAGGAAAAACAAGCCTTATCTCATCTTCAATCTTTTCTGTACCGAAGCCTTTTGTTATAAGTCCTGAGGAGCCACAGCTTCCACAGTTATGAGGAGGTCGCATCGTAAAACCACAATAATGGCATACAAGCCTGTCTATTCCTTTATGGTATGTCATATTTACGGCACACTGAACACAAACAGGTATCCATCCGCACTCGGAACACTCTATGTAGGGTGAGTAGCCTCTTCTGTTCTGAAACAGAATAACCTGTTCTTCCTTTGAAAGTGCATCATCGACAGCATTCAGTAATTCAGGTGTAAAATGAGAGACCATGAGCTTACGCTTATGAGCTTCCCTTGTATTTGCAATTATTATATCGGGCAACCTTATCTGACTATACCTTTCACTCAGCTCAACAAGACCATACTTGCCTGATAAAGCATTATTGTAGCTCTCTATTGAAGGTGATGCTGATCCGAGAAGTGTTTTAGCACCATGAATATTTGAAAGCATTATGGCAGTGTCGCGGCCATTATACCTGGGAGCCGGGTCTTGTTGCTTGTACGATCCGTCATGTTCTTCATCTACAATAACAAGTGAAAGATTGTTGAATGGCAGAAAAACTGAAGACCTGACTCCGAGGATAAGCTGTCCATGCCTCCTCGACGAAGCTACCTTATCCCATATTTCTATCCTCTCACCATTATTAAGCCTCGAATGGTAAACGTCAGTTGATGATCCAAAATGTTTTTTCAACCTTTGGATTATCTGTGTTGTTAAGGCTATTTCGGGTAACAGGTATAACACTTGTTTTCCCTTTTTCAGCTGTTCGTCAATAAGGTGAATATATATCTCGGTTTTACCGCTTGATGTTACTCCATGCAGCAATACTATCTCCTTATTCAGGAAGTGTTCTTTTATAGAAGTAATTGCTTTATCCTGAGCCTGACTCAAGAGCTGGGGTGTTTCAGTTTTTATTCTTTCAGGACTGGTCCTCGAAACAGGAAGCAAAACAATCTCAAACACCTTCTTTTTTATAAGACTCTCGAGCACGCTCACGGAAGATCGTGATTCTGTCAGCAGATCTGACTTTTTTACAGAAATCATACTATCAGGATAACCTGACATCCTTATCCAGTTAGCAAGAATATCGCACTGTTTGGGCGCTTTCTTCAGAGCATCGAGCATTTCGTGCATTTGTTTCTCGCTGCAATCTTTAAGAAGTCTTACAAAAGCTTCTGTCCTTTGCTTATAATCATCAATATTCTTTTCAGAAAGAAGGCCTGCTTTCATCACCTCTCCTTCTGTACACATATAATACTCTGCTATCCAGCTCCAAAGCTTAAGCTGTGTATCATTTACAGCTGGAGTATTATCGAAGACACTGATGATTTCCTTAATCTTATCGTGCTTTGGTTGAGTATCATGTATTCTGATAACAATTCCCGAGCTTATACGACTGGCAAAATGCACCCTGACTCTCATGCCGGGTTTCAAGGCTCCGGCAATTGAGCCGGGGATTCTGTAAGTGAATTTGCCACGGACTGAGAATGGGAGTATGATATCGGCGTATTCCTGATTCATAGGAATGCAAAATAAGAATAAACAACAAAAATATCTTATTTAAGAAGGGTTTTCATAGCCGAAAGAAGACTTTCCCTCCTTATTGGTTTGATAAGACATGCGTCACAACCAGCTTCCATAATTATGTCCTTATCGCCTTCAAAGATAAAAGCAGTATGCGCAATAATAGGCAGATCAGCTCTGATGCTCCTGATTTCTCTTGTTATGGCAATACCGTCTATCTCAGGCATTTGCATGTCAAGAATTACAATACTAATGTCAGGTGTAAATCTGATTAGCTGTAATGCTTCATTACCAGAACGGGATGTAAGCACTGTTATTCCGGAATCTGAAAGTATTCTCTTTACATAGAGAAGAACATCTTTATTACTATCAATAAGAAGGCATTTCTTACCATCCCACTTTACACCCCCGTGATTGGCGCCAGTTCCGGTTTTTTCGATATTCAGTCTTATGCTGCCCGCAGGTCTGTAAGGTAGTGAGAAACCGAATTCTGATCCCATCCCTTTTTCAGACTGCACAGTAATCTTTCCACCCATTCTTTCAACAACTTCTTTTGCAAGCGTTAGTCCGACTCCAAGTCCTTCAAAAGGCCTTTGGTGTCCGTCAACTTCCTGTCTGAACTCTTCAAATATTCTGGTTAGGTTCTCCTTGTTAATGCCGATACCTGTATCTTTTATTGTAAATGTCAGTAAATCTTCTTCAAGGGCACAGATAAGATCTATTGAGCCGTCAAGAGTAAATTTAACAGCATTATCAAGAAGATGATTCAGTACTCTTTTCAACCAGATCCTGTCCGTGAACACAAAGTCACCACTTTCCCTGAAACTATTCCTTACATTCAGGAGAATGGGTTTTTCGTTCCTCTTTATAACATAGCTTGTCTCCAGGGCTATTTCATCGATAAGTGAGTTGATTGAAGTTTCTTCATACCTTATTTCAATTTGTGAACTCTCGAGCCGTGAAAGGTCAATAATATCACCAATTATTTGTAAGAGTTTCTCACTATTATAATTTATATGCTCAATATATTCTTCTCTCAATTCCTTAGTTACATCATCGGCCAGAAGGAGGTTTGAAAAACCGACAACACTATTCAATGGTGTTCTGATCTCATGAGAAATATTCGCAAGAAAACTTGCTTTAAGCTTGTTACTCGCTTCTGCAACTTCATTTGCTTTGACAAGGTCGTTCAGTGTTTGTTTAAAAACAGAAATATCGCGCGAAATAGTCAACGAACCAAGTACAGAACCTTCTGCAGTCTTTACAAGTACCGATTTGGTCGAAAGATGGATGTAATGTCCTTTTTTATGATGAAGCCTTAAATCACTTTCAAAATAGCCAGTCTCATTAAGGGCACGGATTCTCTTAGTATGATAATCTTTGTCATCAGGGTGAATAAGATTATCGGGGTCAAGCGTAACATACTCTGCTTTGTCGAATCCGATTATCGAATAAAAAGCTTTGTTAGCGTATTTCAGGTTCCAGGAACTATCATAGAAAGATATTCCATCGTCAGCAGATTGCAGAAGCATCTCATAAAAGATTTCTGATTCAATATGCATCTTGCTTATAAAATCAATTTGCTTCTTAAGATCTTCATTTAAACTTTGTGAGTAATTATCCTTATTGAGAAGACTATTGTTCAGCCTCTTCAGATTCCTTGTAATAATCAATAAACGTGCAATCAACAGGGTAAATAAAACAATCAAAGAGGTAATGATTACCAGAGGGTGAATTGCAGGCCCTGTAAACATAACGTCAACGAGAATTGTTTGCTTTAATATTGAATATGCATGCAATATCGCGGGGCATAAAGTAATTAAAGCAGAGATAAAAAGCATTCAGGTTTTATTAGACGAAATTTTATACAAATTAAGGATGTTTTTCTCTCTTTATGATTATCGCATGATTTTTTTCCTTCAGGAAAGTACATATTTTTTATTAAATTGCATTAGAAGCGGCAGACATAGTATGGCAAAAGACAACCAGCTCTCAGGAGGAAGAAAGTATACAAATAATGAAATAACTGTATACTGGAAGCCATCGGCATGTATCCATGCATCATATTGTTACCGGGAACTCATTGAGGTATTTGATCCCAGCAGGCGGCCATGGGTCGACCTTAATGAATCTACTACCGAGAGGATAATTGAAGTTGTGAATCTATGCCCGACAGAAGCCCTTTCATGGAAATGGAATGATGATAAACGGAATGATTCTGTTGGTAGCGATCAGCTAAACCATGTCAGATTTAAACGTCCCGAACTTCTGAATGCACCTGTTATGCCAGCAGATGAAGTACCTGTTTCAGTAAAAGTTATGGTTGACGGGCCTATTGTGATCAACGGAACTTTCGATCTGAAATATGGTGAGACATCAAAAGAAGTGAAAGGAAGTCTTGTTTCATTATGCAGGTGTGGGGCAAGCGATCATCCGCCTTTTTGTGATGGGAAACACAGGAAAATTGGGTTTAATGGTTAGTAATATGGAAGGTACACCAGAAAAACAGAAGGTAAAAGTTGAAGTTGTAGAGAATGGCCCCTTGCGTATAACAGGGAATTTTGTACTCAGGGATATGAAACGTGATTTTGAAGAATCCCCGGGAGTAATTGAATTATGCCTTTGTGGAAGGACAGCTGTCAAACCATATTGTGACGGTTCGCACGACAAACCATTCTGATTATTTCAATACTTTCTTTACAAGCTCTGCAGCTTCACTGAAAGAGGTTGCTGAGTAGACGTCAAGTCCTGAATTATCAATTATTTCTTTTGCCTCAACTGCGTTGGTGCCCTGTAATCTGACAATGACGGGAACTTTTATCGAACCTATTGATTTATAAGCATCAACAACGCCGGCGGCTACCCTGTCGCAACGTACAATTCCTCCAAAGATATTTATCAGTATTGCCTTTACAGCCGTATCTCGCAGAATAATCCTGAATCCTGCCTCAACTGTTTTAGGGTTTGCATTTCCACCGACATCAAGGAAGTTGGCAGGTGAGCCACCCGATAATTTAATAATGTCCATAGTAGCCATTGCGAGGCCTGCTCCATTTACCATACATCCAACATTCCCGTCAAGCTTGATATAATTAAGATTATACTTTCCTGCCTCGACATCAATTGGATCCTCCTCTCCGACATCGCGCATCATTGAAAGATCATTATGTCTGAACAATGCATTATCATCAAGGACAAATTTACAGTCGACTGCAATTATCCTGTCATCGCTTGTCTTCAGAACAGGGTTAATCTCGAGCAGCTGGGCATCACTTGAGTGAAATGTCTCATAAAGTCCACGAAGAAAACTGGCCATGCTTCTAAACACATCACCAAAAAGACCCAGTTTAAAAGCAATAGCTCTTGCCTGAAAAGGTAAGAATCCGTATGCAGGGTCAATCTCTTCGGTGAATATCAGTTCAGGTGTCTTTTCGGCTACTTCTTCTATCGACATCCCTCCCTCTGGCGAGTACATGAATGTGTATTTTCCTGTATTCCTGTTAAGAAAAATACTTATATAAAACTCTTTAATCGGTGAATCACCTTTATAATATACATCTCTGGCAACAAGCACTTTTCTTACATTCTTTCCTTCCGGGCCTGTCTGAGGTGTCACCAGGTTCGTTCCGAGCATCTTTCCCGCTATCTCACCGGCTTCTTCAACTGATTTTGCAAGTTTAACACCACCTCCTTTACCTCGTCCTCCTGCATGTATCTGTGCTTTTATTACAAAGTATTGTGATCCGAATTTTTCCTGCAGCTGTTTAGCAGCCATTACAGCCTGTTCAGAAGTTTCAGCAACAAAACCCTCCTGCACCGGAACAATATAAGCCTGCAGAATTGATTTTCCCTGGTATTCATGTATATTCATACCCTTTAATTTTTAATTACTGCAAGAATTCACTAATACAAAATAATAAAAATTAAGGTATAAAAAGGTTAATTTCGCATTAAATTAAAAAGAATGCGCAAGCTTCTAAACAGTGAACTGAACAGGAAGACAGCCGAGGAAGCCATAAAATCGGAAAAGACTCCTTTCATCATCATACTTGATAATGTACGGAGCCAGAGTAATGTTGGATCAATATTCAGGACAGCAGATGCTTTCCTGGCAGAATCCATCTGCCTTTGTGGCATTACAGCCACTCCTCCGTCGCGTGAAATTCAGAAAACTGCCCTTGGCGCTACTGAATCTGTTGCCTGGAAGTATTACCCGAATACATCAGATGCATTAGTTGAATTAAAAGATAAAGGTTACAAGATAGTCTCGATAGAACAGGTTGAAGGATCTGTTCCTCTCCATGATTTCAACGTTGAAAAAGACATACATTATGCTCTTGTTTTTGGTAATGAGGTAAATGGCGTTGCCCAGGAAATAGTCGATCTTTCAGATGAATGTGTTGAGATCCCTCAACTTGGGATGAAGCACTCGTTCAATATTGCTGTAAGCGCCGGAATAGTAATGTGGGAGATAAATTGCAAGTTTCAGGGTCTGAAATAGCATAAAAAAAGCGCTCCGAAAAGAGCGCTTTTTATATGAATGATTCATTTTACTGAACTGCTGACTTGAATGTATCGTCAGTGAAAAACTTACCAAATTCGAGGTCAGTTTTTGCAAGACTTTTCAGAGATGCGTTTGTTGTAATAGCATCACGAAGGTTACTTACTGTACCATTCTTGTCATCCTGACGTGCGCTAACAATAGCCTTAAGGTAAGCAGGCTTGCCGGTTTTTGCGTCGTCTTTAACATTGTCGAGAGTTGTTTTAGCCCTATTAACATCGCCTTTGAGAACGAGAGCGAGAGCAAGATTGAAGCTTGGCTCTGAACCGAAGTAGTTAACAGCTTTGTCATATTCGCCTTTTGTGATAGCTATTGTTCCAAGACCCCACTTTGATTCAGGTGTCTGGGCTGTCATTGAGTTGAAATATTCTTCTGCTTTTGCAACATCACCTTTTGCAAGTGAAGCCATGCCAAGGTTATTCTTAACTACATCATTGTTTTCAATAGCTTGTGCCTTCTGGAAAGCAGCTGATGCTTCATCAGTTTTTCCCTGGAGGAGAAGAGTGTAACCTACGTTGTTGGCAGGACGAACATCCTTTGGATATTTTTCAGCTGCAACCTGGTAGAATTTAAGAGCCTCGTTAATGTCTTTTGTAAGTGAACCGGCGCGAAGCATTTCCTCTACGCTCAGAACTGAAGGATCAGATTTCATCTGTGATAGGATCTCGTCATCGCTACGTCCGATAGCTTCTGTATTGACAATAAGTTTTGATCTTCTGAGTTTAGGAAGAATGTCATCTTTCAGTTCTTCGTAAGCAGCTGACATATTTTTGATCTCTTTTTCACGAACTTCAGGATCAGAATACATTGAAAGAACGCGAAGGATCAGCTCTTTATCCTGGATGCTTGATTTCTCAACTTCTGCTTTGAAACCATCCCAGTCTTCCGGGGTTGTCAATTCATCAAAGAAGTCGGCATTCTTTGCAGCTTCAACAGATTCAAACTCTTTTTTGATAAATTTGTCAGCAGCTTCGCCTCTTTTCTTGGAGAGTGGTTCGTTGACCTTCAATGAACCATCAGGAGATGCATAAGAGCTTACAACAACACCTTTAACTTCTTTACCAGGATCTGCATTTACATCAGCAATATACTTTCTTAAACCAGCTATATCGTCAGATTTAAGTTCTGAACTCCTGATATCTGACCTGTTGATAAGATAATTAATATCGGCCATCTGTGATTCAGGGATAACTCTGACATATTTATCTTTCATAAGGATTGGCTTACCTGTTTTTTCAACAAGTGTTGATGTGGCAATAACACCATCTGCAAGCTTTACAGGATCGAAATCGAGACTTTTCCCTGCCCTTTCAGCTTTAACTTTAAGCGTGAGCTCAGAAATTCTCATTGCATCTTTATATGGGATGCTGCTTGTATATGTAAAATTGCCACCGCTATAGTTTATTACTTTGTTATTTGCGGATACACTTTCACCCTGAAGGACCTGAACATTTTCAAAAGCTGTTTCACCGCCTTCATAGGTGAGAACCGGAGCTGCGGTTAAAGTAGTTTTCTTATCGAAATACTTTTCCGGGAAGGTTCCTTTAATAGTTACGTTAACAACTCCGGCATGTGCTTCAAGAACTTTTGGTGTAACATCGTACTTGATCAGACCCGAGTTTTTCTTCATCTTATTCAGGCCGCTGCAACTGCTCATGACAACTGCGGCAAGGATAAGGATAAAATAGCTTCTGAATTTTTTCATAGTCAAATTGTTATTTGTTAAAGTTGTTTATTATCTGTTTAGTAGTCAAAATTATGGTTCAATTTAGTCCGTTTATTGCAAATCTACAACAAAAAGTTATAAAAATCCAAACTCATTAAATATTGATAAATTTATAATTTTTATATCATATTAATTGTCAAAGCCTTGAAATTTTCAAAATAATCTATTTAGTAATGCTCAATTTATAGCAAACTTTAAAACCAACAATGCAGCCTCATTCTAATTTAAACCACCTGTCATTTTTCTTCACCCAAATCATGATATTTCCCTCCTAGATTATGACACTATTGATTCCGGTATTATACTCATTGTCGAAAATTGCGCTGATGAGCTTTAGATAATGGCTTTCGCTTGCAACAAAATCCAGGTTATTAACGTCGATTATAAGGTATTTATTATCGGGATTCTGGTGAAAAAAGGAGAAATAACTATCCTGTATGTTTTTTAGATATTCAGGTGTAATATTTTTTTCATAAAACCTTCCTCGTTTTTCGATATTCTGCATCAACCGTTCAGAATTAACATGCAGATATACAAAGATATCAGGCTTTGGAAGTGATCCATAAGTTATGTAAAAGATCTGCCTGTAAAGGTTGTACTCATCGCCTCTGAGTGTTGATGCAGCGAAGACAAGAGACTTAGTAAAATAGTAATCAGCTATCGTAAAAGATTTAAAGAGATCTTGTGGTACAAGTTCTTCTTTAAGTTGTTTGTATCTTGAAGCAAGGAATGATAATTCGAGAGGAAATGAATACTTATCCGGCTCATTGTAAAACTTGGGGAGAAAGGGGTTGTCATCAAATTTCTCGAGTATCAGCCTTGCATTATGTTCCTCTGCTATTCTTGTTGCAAGAGTCGTCTTCCCTGCCCCGATATTACCTTCAATAACTATATAATTGTATTTTATGTGAGTCAATTTTCCTTTGATTTAAACAACATTAAAAATAAAAAAATCCCGCCAGGGCGGGATCATGTTTATTCAATGTTTTCTTTTTTTTCTCCTTCTTTCGGTGGTTTTGGAAGAAGTATCTTTCTTGATAATTTAATCTTTCCTGTTTTAGGCTCGATATCAATTATTTTAACTTCAACCTCCTGTCCCTCTTTAAGGACATCCTCGACCTTACCTACTTTTTTCCATTCGATTTCTGAGATATGCAGAAGACCGTCTTTATTTGGCAGTATCTCAACAAAAGCGCCGAATTGGACAATTGTTTTTACCTTACCTTTATATACTTCCCCGACTTCAGGAACCGAAACAATCCGTTTTATCCAGTCAACTGCTGAAGTAATTATTGCTTCATTCTCGCCAAAAACATTAACATCGCCTCTTCCATCAACTTCTTCAACAATTATAGTTGCTCCTGTTGTGCGCTGAATCTCCTGAATTACTTTTCCACCAGGACCTATGAGTGCACCGATCATCTCTTTTGGAATTGACATCATCACAATCCTTGGAGCATGAGGTTTAAGATCCGCCCTTGGTTCTGCAAGGGTTTGTGTCATGATATTAAGAATATGCATTCTTCCTGCATTTGCCTGGGCAAGAGCTTTTGAAAGTATCTCAAATGACAGGCCGTCAACCTTAATATCCATCTGTGTGGCTGTGATCCCATTACTTGTACCTGTAACTTTAAAGTCCATGTCGCCAAGGTGATCTTCATCACCAAGGATATCTGAAAGGACAACATATTTATCAGATTTGTTATCCTTAATAAGGCCCATTGCTATTCCTGAGACAGGTTTTTTCAGTTTTATACCAGCATCCATCAATGCCAAAGTGCCTGCACAAACAGTGGCCATCGACGACGAACCGTTTGATTCAAGGATATCAGATACAACTCTCACTGCATAGGGATTCTCTTCATCAGGTGGCAGCATATTTTTAAGTGCTCTGTGGGCAAGATTACCATGCCCTATCTCCCTTCTGCTTAAACCTCTTGAAGCTTTTGCTTCACCAGTAGCAAATGGCGGAAAATTATAATGAAGAGTAAATTTTTCGGTACCCTTATTTAATACATCATCTATGATTCTTTCGTCGAGCTTGGTTCCAAGGGTAACAGTAGTAAGAGACTGTGTTTCACCTCTTGTAAAGAAGGATGAACCATGGGTTGCAGGCAATAGATCAACTTCGCAATAAATAGGCCTTATCTGATCCGGCTTTCTGCCATCAAGACGTGTATTCTCATCGAGTACCAGTCTCCTGGCAGCTTCTTTCATTACATCGTGATAATATCTTTTTATCATCGCTGCACTGACTTCAGCATCTTCAGGGAACTGGGCAAGAAAATCATTTTGAATTGTCTCAAAAGCATCGAGTCTTGCATGTTTGTCTGTCGACATTTTTGCAGCCTGGTAGCACTTATCATAAGTTTCTGCCCAGACTTTTTTTCTCATCTCCTCATCGTTCACTTCATGGTCATAAGAGCGCTTAACAGTGTTTCCAACTTCTTCGGCGAACTCCATCTGGGCTTTACAGTGAATTTTAATTGCATCATGAGCAAGTTTCAAAGCTTCCAGCATTTCAGCTTCAGAAACTTCTTTCATCTCTCCTTCAACCATCATGATGTTATCGTAAGTAGCACCAACGATAAGATCAATGTCAGCTTCTTTAAGTTCTGATGCCTGTGGGTTTATAATGAGTTTTTTATTGATCCTTGCAACTCTGACTTCAGATATTGGTCCATTAAACGGAATGTCTGAAACAGCCAGGGCTGCCGATGCAGCCAAACCGGCAAGAGCATCAGGCATGATATCCATATCTGCAGAGATCAGGTTTATTGTAACAAATGTTTCAGCGTGATAATTGTCCGGGAAAAGGGGCCTTAGCGCCCGGTCTACCAGCCTTGAGATAAGAATCTCATAATCGGAAGGCCTTGCTTCTCTTTTCAGAAAGCCTCCGGGGATACGTCCCGAAGATGCATATTTTTCTTTGTATTCAACTGAGAGGGGCATAAAGTCGGTATCTTCTTTAGCTTCTTTGGCTGAAACAACTGTGGCAAGCAGCATCGTTTTTCCCATCGTCAACAACACAGCGCCATCTGCCTGTCTTGCCATTCGCCCAGTCTCAAGTGTAATGATCTTCCCGTCGCCGAGATCAATTGATTTTCTTTTGATATTAAACATTATATATGTGATTTTTTGGCAATTAACCGCAAAAATAATTAAAAACAATATGAAAAAAGGCAATCTAGATTGCCTTTTTCTGTATTATTTACGCAGTTTCAATGCCTTGATGATTTCGCGATACCTTTCGATATCTTTAACTTTGAGATAATCGAGAAGTCTCCTCCTTTTACCAACGAGTTTGATTAGCGCCTGTTGGGTACTGAAATCTTTTTTATTCTTTTTCAGATGTTCGGTAAGATGATTGATCCTGTATGAGAAAAGAGCTATCTGGCCCTCTGCAGTACCTGTATCTATTTCTGACGTTCCGAATGTCTTAAAAAACTCCTGCTTTTTTTCTGATGTTAAATACATGTCTCTTACTAAAATATTATTTATCCATAAATAAATCGAGTCTCCAATTTTGGAACGCAAAAATAAGGCTTTTTTATGTAAATAATCAAACAATTGATATTTTTTTTACAGGTCCTACAATTATTTTATAAGAAAGATC
>DATALD010000002.1:0-17042 GCA_036261255.1 Bacteroidales bacterium | reverse complement strand
GATCAAACACAAAACTAAAGTTTCCAAAACCTGCAAGCGTATCATTTGAGAATTCATCAATCCCGGTTACTGAAAGGTTCTTCATTGCAAATGAGAGATTCGGGAAATTCCTGAAAAAGCTAAGATTGTAGTCTTCAAATTTCACATTAGCATTAACTGATTCATTAATTACCTGTTCTACTGTTGTCCGAATTTTGCCTTTGAATATTACTGGTACGGTAAATAACAGTATAAGAACCAATAATATCAAACCTAAAAGTACTTTTCCGATCAATCCTGCTGTCTTCTTCATGATGCTTAAGTTTTAATGCTTCTAAAATAGTAAAAATGAAATTACATCCTTGATTTGCCATAGCAGAATTTTATATCCCGGATATTTTATAAAAGCAATGAAAAGAGAAAATTTTCTTATATTTGCGCCGGATTTATCGGTCCCGTAGCTTAACTGAATAGAGCATCTGACTACGGATCAGAAGGTTGGGGGTTTGAATCCCTCCGGGATCACTTGAAAACAAAACGCATCAATCTAATTATCAGAAAGATGCGTTTCCCTTTTTATAAATCTATTGCGTTTCTTCTCTTTCAGCTTTCAAAGCGTGTTGATAAAATTTTTCTGATTGGGGCAGATTCCCCCTGGCCGTTTGCAGCCATTTCTTCAAGAGTACTCTGGATTTTAGATTTAAATTTCCAGCAAGTCATCTGTCTAAGTGATAGGCGCCTTGCATATTCATATGTGGAAAGGTCTTCTTTGCCCTTACAAACATTATAAGCAATGAAGAAAGCTTTACTCACCGGAAATTTACAGTTATGAAAAATAGTGCCTGCAGCTGCTGATTCCTCTTTCTTACATCTTGTACACCTCCTCGAATGAGGAGTCTTTCCGGTACAATAGTTTTCATTGCCACATTTTTTGCATGAAAAACCATTCTCCCATTTCAAAGACGCAAGAAACTCATAACACTTCTCATCACTGTTGAATAATTCTTCAAGCTGTGATTTTGTAAGCTCTTTCTTAAATATCCGGCTCATTAATAATAAATTACAAAATGCAAATATAGTTTATTTCGGTGATATCAAAAAGATTTAAGTGATATTATTGTGATTTAAAAAGTTTATATATCTTTGCAACATTATATTTATATATATACATATTTACATTTATGGAAAACAATAATCCGGATTTGTCTTATCGCTTGACAACATTTTTCAAATCTTCACTTTTCTGGAGACCTTTTATAGGTATAACTGGTGGAGCTATAATCGGATTTTTGTATTTTTACTTTGTGGGATGCAAAACAGGATCATGTTCAATTACAAGCAATCCTGTCAACAGCATAATTTTTGGGGCATTATTTGGATTTTTTATTGCAGGCACGAATTCGAAGAAGAATACTAAATAATATGGATATTATGGATTTTAAAGAAATTGATAAACGTTATAGCTCCCTGGCCGAGGAAACATGTTGCCTTTCGTGTGGAGGAGCATTAAACTACACAAACGTTAAGGAGGGCGAGATATGTATCGACCTTGGCAGCGGTCGCGGAACAGATGCGTTAAGACTTGCGGAAAAAACAGGAGATAAGGGGTTTATATATGGGGTAGACATCTCTGAAGGAATGATCAGAAAATCTTCTGAAACAGCAAAAAAGCTGGGCCTCTCAAACATTTCGTTTATCTCCTCCACGCTTGAGGATATTCACCTTGAAAGTGAAATTGCCGACCTTGTTATTTCAAACTGTACTATCAATCATTCCACTGATAAACAAAAAGTTTGGAATGAAATCTTCAGGATAATGAAAAAAACAGGAAGATTTGTTATAAGTGATATCTATTCAATTGATGTTGTTCCATTAGAATACAGCAATGATCCATCTGCTGTTGCAGAATGCTGGGCAGGAGCTGTTACAAAATCTGAGTACATTAATCATATCGAAACTGCAGGTTTTAAAGATTTCAGAATAATTGAAGAATCTAAACCTTATGAAAAAGGAAAGATCAAGGTTAGAAGTTGGACAATTACAGCGACAAAACCAAGTTTGGAAAACATGAATTAATGCTGATTTTATTGCAGAATAATTTTTACTTTAAATAAAGAAGAAAACAAATGAAGAGCCTTATCAGAAAAAAAGAAACAAAAGAAGCGACAAAAACTGCCCAGTGTTGTGCAAAAACTTCCAAAACTGTAGCTGGATGTCACGATTAATGTAAGAGAATAATATAAGCGGAGTTTATAACTTCGCTTATATTTTATAAACTATGAAATTCTCAAGATATAACATATTCTCAAAGATTCACGGTTCAAACAATTTCTTTATTGTTAACCTTCTGTCTGGTAATGCTGACATTCTCGATCCTTATGAAGCCCGGATTGTTGATTCGATCAGCAGGGGAGTTGTACGATCTCTGAATGATTTTTTATCTATCCTGGTTGAAAAAGGCTACATCTCTGACCCTGATTCAGAGCAGAAACTATTCAGGCAGAAATATCTCGAATTCCTTGATAATCGCTATAAAGATGAAATTCAGATATTTTTTATTACAAATTATAGTTGCAATTTTTCATGCAATTACTGCTACCAGGATCAGTACAATATTGCAACAACAGCATTAAGTAAGGAAGTCATTGACTTATTTCTGAAATATATTAACACTTCTTTTTCAGACAGAAAGAAATATATTACTTTATTCGGAGGAGAGCCACTCCTATCATCACCCATTCACAAAGAACTCATCGAATATTTTGTTTCTGAAACTGCAAAATTATCGTTTGAACTTTGCGTTGTCACAAATGGGTATACTTTGCCTGAATACATTGATATTCTGTCTAAAGGAAGAATAAGGGAAATTCAGGTAACCCTTGATGGGACAGCTTCTGTACATAATTCACGTCGTCATCTTAAAGGTGGGTGGAATACCTTCGAGAAAGTTGTCAATGGGATTGATCTCTGCCTTGAGAACAATTTTCCGGTGAACCTCAGAGTTGTTGTTGATAAAGAAAACTTTGAAAACCTTCATGAACTTGCAAAGTTTTCCATTAATAAAGGCTGGACGGATAATCCGCTTTTTAAGACACAGCTTGGAAGAAACTATGAGCTTCATCATTGTCAGTCAGATCCCGGAAAATTATTTGACCGGGCTTCATTGTACGAAAACCTTTATTTGCTTATACAAAAGAATCCTGAATTTGTAAAATTCCATAAACCTGCATATTCATTTGCAAAGTTTTTATCCCAGAATGGGAAACTTCCAGATCCATTATTCGATTCCTGTCCGGCTTGTAAAACAGAATGGGCATTTGATTTCACAGGTAATATTTATCCCTGCACTGCTACTGTTGGCAAAGAAGGTGAGAGTCTCGGAAAATTCTTCCCTTCAAATGAGACTTTTGAAGAACTGATTAATATATGGGAGAGCCGAGACATCCTAAGCATCGAAAAATGTGCTGACTGCAATTTAAGCCTTGCATGCGGCGGTGGTTGTGGTTCAGTTGCAAAGAATCTGAACGGAACTATCTGCTCACCAGATTGTCGGCCGATTAAGGAATTGCTTGAGCTTGGTTTTGCAGCATATTTCTCATAAAAAATAACACGAAGACACAGAGGTCGCGAAGATGCACAGAGTTTTATTAATACTTCTCCGTGTTTCTCTGTGCTCTCCGTGTCTCTGTATTATTTAGTGATAATAATACGATTTATTTTAGTGATACTATAGCGATTTATTCGAAAAATGTATTATCTTTGCAGCATTCTAATATTTAAGAAATTAATAAAAACAATAGTATGGGAACAATGACAAACCAGGTAATACACCTAACTACACAGGAATTCAAGGAAAAAATATTCAATTATGAGGCCTCAAAAGAATGGAAATACGAAGGGTCTCTGCCTGCCATTGTTGATTTTTATGCAGACTGGTGCGGTCCATGCAAGATGGTGGCTCCGGTTTTGGAAGACCTTGCCAAAGAGTATTCCGGGAAATTGATGATCTACAAAGTAGATACAGAAAACGAACAGGAACTTGCAGCAGTTTTCGGAATTCAAAGCATTCCCACAATACTGTTTATTCCAAAGGAAGGTCAGCCACAGGCAGCAATGGGAGCTTTACCCAAACAAACATTCGAAAAAGCTATTAAAGATATACTACTTAAGAATTAGGTTTATGAAAGAGATCAACGCTACAGAATTTACTGCTGAAGTTCTGAATGGAGGAAAAGTAATTCTTGATTTTTACTCTACAGAATGCCCCCCCTGTGAAGCTCTCGCATCAAAATTTCACGACCTGTCGGTGCTTTTTGGGAATGATGTAAAATTCATAAAAATATACCGGCAGGGTAATCGTGAACTTTCAGAGAAACTGGGTGTAAAATCTTCCCCCACTCTTTTGTTCTTTTCAGATGGAAAAGAAGTTGCCGGAAGACTTACAGGCGCTATAAGGAGAAAAGATATATATAAAAATCTGGAGATAATGCTATCTCCTGGCAGGGTCGCGGAAGTAAAGAAGAAAATCACTCCGAAGTCATCCGAATATGATGTTCTTATTCTTGGTGCTGGTCCGGGGGGGCTCACTGCAGCTCTATATCTTGGACAATCCAAACTAAAGACTGTTCTTGTCGATACAGCCATGCCAGGAGGACAGGTTTCAACAACACACGAGGTATCAAACTATCCTGGTTTTATTCAACCACAGGCAGGTTACATGTTATCGCATAATATGAGCGAACAGGCTAAACTCTACGGAACTGATTTCAAAGTGGCTGTCGATATTACAAGCGTTGATCTTGAAAATAAGAAGGTTGTGATAGATGAGTTTGAAACAATAAAAGCTAAAAGGATTATAATTGCTACAGGTACACGGCCTAATTCAACCGGATCCTCTGGTGAAAAAGAGCTAAAAGGAAAAGGTATTTCTTACTGCTCAACTTGCGATGCCAAATATTACGAGAATAAAGAAGTAGTCGTAGTAGGAGGTGGAAATTCCGCTGTTGAAGAATCAGATTATATAAGCAGGTTTGCTGACAAGATCACACTAATTCACCAGTTTGATAAGCTAACCGCCCATCAAAAAGCTATTGATAAGTTGTTTTCAAATCCTAAAATCAAGGTTCTGTATAATTCAGAGCCCAGAATTTTCAGGAAAGAAGGAGATAAAGTCTTCATCGAAATTGAGGATATAATAAACAGGAACAGAAAACAACTTCTGAGCGATGGAGTTTTTATTTTCATCGGTATGAAGCCCAATACTGAGCAATTGGGAGAAAGCCTGAAGATGGACAAATGGGGATTCCTTGTAACCAATGAAGATATGCAGACTAACATACCTGGGGTGTATGCTGTTGGTGACGTTATCAGCAAGAAATACAGGCAAATAACCACAGCTGTTGCTGATGGTACAATTGCCGCAATGGCTATTGCAAAAGATTTCTCGTAGAAACGTAACGTCAATGCTTTGGTCATATTCGAAATAGAGACGCAAAGGATTGCGTCTCTAGCATCTCTTTTTTTATAACTTTACCAAATAAAAAAAAGAGATGCTGGATAAAATCAGGAAAATATTTGCCATTGAGGCCGAAGCTATAAAGAACATACCTGTCTCAGAAAATTATGAAAAAGCTGTTGAAATAATTTACAAACAAGTACATGGAAAGAATGGCAAACTCGTAACAAGCGGAATGGGAAAAGCCGGGCAGATAGCCCATAATATAGCAACAACATTTAGTTCTACAGGCACACCTGCGATTTTCCTTCATCCGAGTGAAGCTCAGCATGGTGACCTCGGTATTCTTCAAAGTAATGATGTTATTCTTGCAATCTCCAACTCCGGTAAAACAAGGGAAATTATTGAGTTAATAGATCTAAAAAACAATCTCTATCCCGATATCCCTGTAATTGTAATAACAAGTAATGAAAACAGTCCACTGGCTGAAAAGGCAGATTGTTTTTTGCTTACTGGAGCCCCTCCTGAAGTCTGTGCCCTTGGTCTGACACCTACTACATCAACCACAGTGATGACTGTAATTGGTGACGCCCTTGTCGTTATGTTAATGGAAAAAATAGGCTTTTCTGCACGTGATTATGCACACAGGCACCATGGTGGATATCTTGGTACAAAATCAAGAGAAATTTCAGGAAAATAGTTCTTATTGTATTGTAATAAAACATTTAATAATCCAGTTTCAAGATGTCATTTAACTCTAATACTCTCAATAAGAAAGATTATATTTTTTCTATTTTCATTATCGGTCTTTTCTTTTTTATTTTTGGTTTTGTCACCTGGTTAAATAGTATTCTGATTCCTTTTCTTCGCACTGCCTGCGAATTGAATGACTTTCAGGCATACTTTGTAACATTCGCCTTCTACATCTCTTATTTTATTATGGCGCTACCTTCCTCAGCCCTCCTTAAAAAAACAGGATTCAAATCAGGCATGTCTGTAGGATTATGGATTATGGCAATTGGTTGCCTGATTTTCGTTCCGGCCGCAATGACAAGAACATTCGGTCTCTTTCTGCTTGGCCTTTTTATTATGGGAACAGGACTTGCTTTGCTTCAAACTGCCTCAAATCCTTATATAACTATTATTGGCCCTGCCGAAAGTGCAGCTAAGCGAATAAGCATAATGGGAATTGCAAATAAGTTTGCAGGCGCAATAGCTCCTATTATTCTGGCAAGCATAATCATGCACGATGCCAGGATCATTGAGGAAAAACTTGCATCTGCGATCGATGAAGCTTCGCGTATTTCATTGCTTGACGATCTGGCTTCGAGGGTTATCATACCTTATATAATAATGGCATTTATACTTTTTGCCCTTGGAATGCTTTTAAAATACGCTCATCTCCCCGAGGTTGACACTGATTTTGATGCAGAGAATGAGGCTAACAATGATGCAACAACCATGAAAACAAGTATCTGGCAGTTTCCTCATTTAATTCTTGGTGTAATTGCATTGTTCTTTTATGTTGGTGTTGAGGTCATTGCAGGTGATTCTATTATAAGGTATGGACAATCAATAGGAATCTCAATGGAATCTGCCAAGTATTTCACTTCACTTACGCTTCTTAGTATGATTCTTGGATACATTATTGGAATTATCTGCATACCAAGGTATTTTTCCCAGAGTACAGCACTTAAGGGATCATCCATTCTCGGAGTTATATTTTCTCTCACAGCAATAGTAATACCTGCAGAAAAGGTTATGACAATATCATTTATTGATATAGTTACCTTCAAACCAATTGAACTAAATTTGCCGGTAACAGTATTATTTATTGCTCTTCTGGGACTTGCGAATGCACTTGTCTGGCCTGCTATATGGCCACTTGCTCTTAGCGGGTTGGGGAAGTTTACAAAGACCGCTTCTGCATTGCTTATAATGGCAATTGCAGGTGGCGCTTTGCTTCCGTTGCTATATGGAAAATTAGCAACTGATTATTCGACACAAACCGCATACTGGTTATGCATACCCTCGTATCTGATAATAATGTATTATGCTTTCGTAGGCTATAAGGCTGGGAAAAAAGCATAAAATAATGTACTGAAAGATTTTTTAAATTACTTTAGTTTTCTCTGAGATAAAACTCTATGAACTGGATAACAGAAGAACAAAACTTTTTCAAAACTATAAAGGAACCATGGGATATCCAGAAATACCTTGATTCTTTTGAATATAATCCCAAATATGAATGCCGTTCTCCCAGATATGTAATCAGGTCGAAGTCTGCTCATTGCTTTGAAGGAGCTTTATTTTCAGCTGCTGCACTAAGGTTTCTTGATTATAAGCCATTAATAGTAGATATGAAAGCTTATAATGATGATGATCATGTTATTGCAGTATTCAAGGAAGATAATTATTGGGGCGCCGTTGCAAAATCAAATTTTACAACTCTAAGATACAGAGAACCCGTTTACAGGTCAATAAGAGAGCTTATAATGTCATATTTCGACTTCTATTTTAATACGAATGGAGAAAAATCACTTCGCTCCTATTCAAGACCCTTGGATCTTTCGATTTATGATTCAAAGAACTGGATGACAAGTGATGAAGATCTCGAGTATATCGGTGATAAGCTCGAAAAAATGCATCATTTCAATGTTGCAGGAGACAAACAAATTAAAAGACTCAACAAAGCAAGTGAACCAATGATTAAAGCAGGATTGTTAGGCTCTAACGAGGCAGGTTTATTCAAGCCGTTGTAAGACAAGCACCTGTTTTAATGAACTATCGAATTAAAACTCTAACATAGTAAAATAAATCAACAAAAATAACACGTTCGAATTTATATTGTTATTTATCAATTAATTACAAGGCGCATTTCAATTTGGTCGATGAATTTTGTAATATCACATGATAATAACTATTTTTGACACCGTTTAAAATAAAACTATGGATTTATCTAGGAAATATTATAGATCATTTGTCGAAAGACAAGAAGCAATAAAAAAACAATACGGCCCAAAGCAGGCTGAAAAGCAACATTCAAAAGGCAAGCTTACTGCATTTGAAAGAATTAACCTCTTGTTTGATGCAGGAACTTTTGAAGAAATAGATGCTTTTGTTACACCTGCAAGTCAGCCGGTTGAATTTGGAAAGGTGGAGAGATCTTATGGTGATGGCGTTATTGTGGGGCACGGGAAAGTAAACGGACGACTTGTATTTGCTTATGCTCAGGATTTCACAATAATGGGAGGTTCTTTGGGCATCGTTCACGCAAAAAAGATCACAAAGATCCAGGAAATGGCCTTAAAGATGGGCTCCCCTATCATTGCTCTTATTGATTCAGGAGGAGCAAGAATACAGGAGGGAATTGCAAGTCTTAGCGGTTATGCAGGAATATTCCACAATATTATCCATTCTTCAGGGATCATCCCGCAAATATCTGTAATAATGGGTCCGGCTGCCGGTGGCGCTGTTTATTCTCCTGCTCTTACTGACTTCGTTTTCATGGTTAATCATACGAGCTATATGTTTGTAACTGGCCCAAATGTTGTCAAAGAGGTTCTGAATGAAGATATCTCATTTGAAGGATTAGGAGGAGCTGAAGTACATGCCCGAAAAAGCGGGGTAGCTCATATGATTTACGATGATGAGGAAAACACGATCCTTGCATTAAAGAAATTCCTTTCATACCTCCCATCAAATAATGTTGAAAACCCCCCGGTTGTTCCTGACGACGGCGGGATACCCGATGTTAATAAAAAACTACGGGAGATAGTCCCGGAGGACCCAAACAAGGCTTATGACGTTAAGGATATTATTAACCAGATATTTGACCGGAATAGTTTCTTCGAAACATCAGAGCTTTTTGGAGCCAATCTCGTTACAGGTTTTGCCAGGTTACGTGGAAAGACAATCGGGGTTGTTGCAAATCAGCCAAAAGTTCTTGCTGGAGTACTTGATATTGACTCATCTGTTAAAGGAGCAAGATTTATTAGATTCTGTGATACATTTAATATTCCAATAATAACTCTTGAAGATGTTCCAGGGTTCCTCCCAGGAGTCGACCAGGAACATGCAGGGATTATCAGACATGGAGCAAAATTGCTTTTCGCATACAGTGAAGCTACGGTGCCTAAGATTACAGTAATCCTGAGAAAAGCTTATGGCGGCGCCTTCATTGTTCTGAACAGTAAAAATCTTGGAGGAGACTTCAATTTTGCATGGCCATCAGCAGAAATAGCTGTTATGGGGCCTGATGGAGCTGTTGCAATTCTATACAGGAAAGAACTTGCCGAATCGAAAAACCCGGCAGAACTGAAAAAAGAGCTTGTAAAGAAATACAGGGACAAAATAGCTAATCCGTTTATTGCAGATGAAAGCGGTTATATTGACGAAGTAATCGATCCGGCTGTTACAAGACAAAAAATATTATCAGCGCTTGAAGCATTAAGTAATAAATGGGTTAAAGTACCACAAAGGAAACATGGTAATATGCCGCTATAGGCATCCATGGTTTCATTATTGATTATTAACAAAACAATTAGTACCTGAAAGTCAGATGAAGATAAAAAAGATACTTATTGCCAACAGAGGCGAGATTGCCATCAGGATAATTAAAACCGCAAAACGCATGAACATCGGTACTGTAGTAATCAGGACAGCTGCCGAACCAAATGCAATGTATGTCGATTATTCAGATGAAGTTTTCGATAATACTGAGGATGCTTCAGAGATTCCTGTTTTTTTAGATATTGAGAAACTTATAGATATTGCACTGAAAACGGGATCAAATGCTATTCATCCAGGATACGGTTTCCTTGCTGAAAACGCCTATTTTGCCCAGAAATGTATTGAAAAAAACATCATTTTCATAGGCCCTTCTCCTGATGCTATCTATAAAATGGGGAACAAAACGATCGCGAGAAAAATTGCACTTGCAGGCGGAATACCTATGGCAATGGGAAGCGAAGGAAATATTTCTGACGAAGAAGAAGCTGTAAAAGTGGCTGAAAAAATAGGTTACCCAGTAATCATTAAAGCCGCATCAGGTGGTGGTGGAAGAGGAATGAGGATTGTCAGGAAATCTGATGAGATGGCTAAAATGTTCGTTATTGCCAGCAAGGAAGCTGAGAAAGCTTTCAACGATCCTTCAGTCTTTATTGAAAAGTATATTGAAAATCCTAAACACATTGAGTTTCAGATTCTTGGCGATACAAAAGGAAATGTTATCCACCTCGGTGAAAGGGAATGTTCAATTCAGAGGAAACATCAGAAATTGCTCGAAGAGGCCCCTTCCGTAGCCCTAAATGATGAACTAAGGGAAAAGATGGGCAATATGGCAGTACAAATTGCCAAAGCTGTTGATTACTATTCTGCCGGTACAGTTGAGTTTCTGCTTGATTCGGAGCGGAATTTTTATTTCATGGAAATGAATACCCGCATCCAGGTTGAACATCCTGTAACAGAGATAATTACTGGCGTAGATCTGATAGAACAACAGATTAGGGTAGCTAATGGTGAAGAGCTAAAGCTTGTACAGAAAGATATTATTCTAAACGGATGGGCTTTTGAATGTCGTATTAATGCCGAAGATGTACAGGCTGGTTTCGCGCCTGACCCCGGCAGAATTCAAAATCTAAGTATGCCTGATGAACCCTGGATAAGAGTTGATACTGGCGTGAGAGAGGGTTCCTCGATAGTTGCCAGTTATGATTCGATGATAGCTAAATTGATCGTTAGCGGGAAAACAAGGAAGGAAGCGCTAAAAAACTGCAAGCTTGCACTAGATAGAGTTTGGATTAAAGGGACAAAAACAACTCTCCCATTCTTCAGGATGCTTGTAAGACATGAAAAATTTATTAATGGCGATTTTACAACTGCCTTCATAGAAAAAGATCTTGAGAAATATTATTATAATAGTGAATACGAAGAATTACTTGCGGCATGGCTCGCAACCAAACTATTCGTAGATGAAAACTTCAGCAATGACAGGAATGTAGATTTTGAACAGGTAAAAGAAATCAATCCGTGGCTGCTGAATAAGAGAATTAATCAATTTTAAGAACTTTACAATGGCAAACGATAAGCTTCAGATAAACAAACTTCATGTTCTTTCATCTGAGAACAAAAAGCATACCTTTTCACTTCCTTTGAAACATACGATAAGAATTGGGAAAAGAGATTATGAAGTCAAACTAAAAGCTGATGAGAAACTTGGCACATATATCCTGTGGAAAAACAGGAAATATCCTGTTGAAATTATAAAATCAAGGCAGAATAAGTATGAGATTTTGTTTAACGATATCAGCTATACATTTACAGTTGAAACACCTTTTTCTTTACAGAGAATGAAAGTTCTCAATTCGAAAAGGGAAAAAGCTGAAAAAGATTTTGTTAGGGCCCCTATGCCAGGAAAAATCATTGATGTCCTTGTCAGAGAAGGTTCAACAATTCAGAGAGGCGAACCTGTTGTAATACTTGAAGCAATGAAAATGCAGAATGAGATTATGGCTCCGGCTTCAGGGACTGTTGTTAAAGTATCTGCAAAGAATAACACAAATGTTATGAAGGATGATATTCTTGTCGAGATTAAACTGTAAAAATGATTGAGGGTTCATAAAAATAGAGACGTAAAATTTTGCGTCTCTATTTTATTTCATAACCAATCTACTGGTCAATTTTTTGAAGGAATATTTTTCAGAGTCTCAGCAAGGAAATTCCAGAATTTGCCAACAGAAGCGATGTTTACTTTTTCATCGGGTGAGTGCGGGTATTTAATCGTAGGGCCGAAAGATATCATATCAAGACCAGGGTATACTCCCTGTATTAGCCCGCATTCAAGACCTGCATGTATTGCCTTTACATGAGGATCTTTACCGTTAAGCTTCTTAAATATCTCTTTTGTCACCTTCAAAATTGGGGAATCAACATTAGGTTTCCAGCCAGGATATCCTCCTGTCAGTTTAACACCAGCATTTATAAGATGAAAAACAGCTGCAATCTTCCAGGCTGTCGCCTCTTTTGCTGTATCAACTGAACTCCTTGTAAGGCAATGAGCCTCAAACTTTCCATTCCTTAAGTTAACGATTGCCAGGTTGTTGGATGTTTCAACAAGACCTTTTATCGATTGACTCATCCTGATAACACCATTAGGACACACGAATACAGCTCTTATTATCTTGTACTGTGAATCTTTGCTCATTACCTTTGCAGGTATTGCTGATTTTTCGAACTTAAATATCAGATCAGGTTCAGTATCGGAGAATTCCGCTCTGTACATAGATTCATATTTCTTTATAAAACTCTCGAACTTACCGGCCTCATTATTTGCAACAAGAACGAGAGCATTTGCCTCTCTTGGAATAGCATTTCTCAGGTCACCACCTGATACTTCTGAGACACGGATAGCGAAGTCAGCTTCAGCCTGCATAAGGAATCTGGCCATTAACTTATTAGAATTAGCCCTTCCAAGAGCAATATCAACACCTGAATGCCCGCCT
Organism: Bacteroidales bacterium; assembly: GCA_036261255.1. Taxonomy (GTDB): domain Bacteria; phylum Bacteroidota; class Bacteroidia; order Bacteroidales; family VadinHA17; genus LD21. The sequence continues at coordinate 4,106 of DATALD010000002.1, read as the reverse complement.
CTTAATCCTTTAATATTTAATTTGTAAGCTGTAAAATTCCCGGGAGCATCTTCTTCCTGGTAAGTCAATTCTGCGCTTACATCAATACCACCGGCACATCCAACACAGAGTTCATCCTCGTCTTCGGAATCAAGGTTAAGGAGTATTTCACCATTCATGAGCCCCCCTTTCAATCCAAAGACACCAGTCATTCCTGTTTCCTCATCGATTGTAAAAAGAGCTTCCAACGGACCATGTGCAATGTTTTTTGATGCCAGAACCGCCATAGATGCAGCAACTCCAATGCCATTATCAGAACCTAATGTTGTACCATTAGCTTTCACCCATTCTCCATCAACAATTGTCTCAATAGGATCTTTCTCGAAATCATGTTTTTTATCACTATTCTTCTGTGGCACCATATCGAGATGGGACTGAAGAATAATCCCCTTCCTGTTTTCCATGCCTTTTGTTGCAGGTTTTTTAATAATGACGTTTCCGACAGAATCAACAATTGTTTCGAGATTGTTCTTTTTGCCGAATTCTCTCATGTACTCTATAATCCTTTGTTCTTTCTTTGAAGGACGCGGAATCTGTGTTATTTCATGGAAATAATGCCAGACTTCTTTTGGTTCGAGTTTTTGTATGTCACTCATTTCTAATATCGTTTATTTGTTTATGATTTCTCAATAAATTTACATCAATTAGTTAGGAAAAACAATGAGGATAATCATTAAGAAGAATTATATGAACATTAAACCATCAAAGCAGCTGTCTGTTAAATAAAAATCAAAAAAAAATAATATTTTCGTTGTTTCTCAAATTACAGTAATATGAATATAGACAGCATCCTTAAAATCTTTGTACCAAAAGATCATTCATTTTTTCCACTTTTTGAAAGTGATGCCATGAACCTTGTTAAAGCTACAGAGCTTTTAAAGGAACTTGTTTCAAGTAACAATATTAATGACAGAGACAGGCTTCACAAGGAAATAAAAGATGTTGAACATATCGGCGACGGGATAACAACTAAAACCTACATTCAGCTAAACAAATCATTTATAACTCCTTTTGACAGGGAGGATATACATGAATTAACTGCCCATATAGATGACGTAGTTGATACTATTAATGGAATAGCGAGAAGGTTTTATCTTTACAAACCTTCTAAACTGATGCCCGTTTACTTTGAAATGGCAACAATAATTAACAAGGCTGCTATTGAAATTGAAATTGCAATTGAAGGACTAAAAGATCCGGTCAATAACAAAAAGAAAATACTTGAAGCCTGTGAAAATGTTACCGCATACGAACACGAGGCTGATGAACTTTATTTTAAAGGTGTTTCCGAAGCATTCGAAAAAGAAGAAAATGCAAAAGAGCTTCTTATTACAAATAAGCTTCTTGAATTACTTGAACGATGTGTTGATGAAGAAGAGGATGTTACGGATACATTGAAAGCCATACTGATAAAGATGGCCTAAGTCGAATTCACCTTATAACAGCTTCAATTCTCTGATAAATATATCCAGACAGTTTATTGTTCTACAAATATCTTATAATTAGGTATTTATATTATATTCGAATTATATTAAAAGTAATAAATTTTGAAATTCGTTACATTATCTTAATTTTGGGTGCCTGTTTAGGCAGGTGGTTTGTAACATTACATTCCTGTCTTTTTGCGGGTAAAAAACAAAACAGATGACATCATTATACATTGTTGTAGTTTTGGTACTGATTTTTGATTTTCTAAATGGATTTCATGATTCAGCCAATTCAATTGCAACTGTAGTCTCCACCAAGGCGCTCAGCCCTCTTACAGCAGTAGTCCTAGCAGCTTTTTTTAATTTTATTGCTTTTACAATATTCCCGATGAAAGTGGCTGCAACAATAGGTAAAGATGTAGTAAACCCGAATGTACTTGACATTACAGTAATTGCAGGCGCTCTTGTGGCTGCAATAATCTGGAATTTAATAACGTGGTGGCTTGGTCTTCCTTCCAGTTCCTCTCACACACTTGTCGGCGGACTTGTTGGTGCCGCTATTGCGCATGCCGGACCATCGTCAGTTATTTACAGTGGGTTTTTCAAAATTGTTGCTTTTATCTTTATCGCCCCAATAATGGGAATGCTGATATCATTTTTCTTTTCTTCATTCGTTGTTTGGTTAATTAGGAAATTTACTCCCTCAAGTATCAATAATATTTTTAAGAAACTTCAGATAATCTCTTCCTCCGCATTAAGTCTCGGGCATGGTGGCAATGATGCTCAAAAGTCAATGGGTATTATATGGGCTGCTTTGATTATCTGCCAGATTATGACAAAAGACGATCCGTTACCTCTTTGGGTCAAACTCTCGTGTCAGACAGCAATCGCATTGGGTACACTTTTCGGTGGCTGGAGAATTGTAAGAACGATGGGGCAAAAGATTACAAAAGTAAGACCCGTTGAAGGCTTCTGTGCTGAAGTATCTGGTGCAACAACACTTTTTTTCTCAACACATTTCGGTATTCCGGTGAGCACAACACACACAATAACGGGTGCAATAATTGGAGTTGGAGCGAGAAGAGGCTTTTCTGCGGTTAAATGGGGTGTTACTCAAAAGATCTTCTGGGCATGGATACTGACAATTCCAGTTAGCGCTACCATTGGTGCAATAATGTATTATTTTTTCAATGCTGTTTTGGCAACAGTCTAAACTGATTCAAAATGAATATAGACAAGATACTCAAATACTTTGTTCCGAAAGATCATTCTTTCTTTCCGCTTTTTGAACAAAGCGCTGAAAACATGGTGAAAGCATCATTCCTCTTAAAGGAACTCATGGCAAGCAATGATCCTGAGGTGCATGAGAGATTAAATAAACAAATAAAAGAAATTGAACACCAGGGTGATGAAATAACAGATACAACTTATGAGCAGCTTAATAAATCATTTATTACACCTTTCGACAGGGAAGACATTCATCAACTCGCTGCCCATATTGATGATGTGCTCGATTCAATCAATGGTGTAAGCAGGAGAATGTGCCTGTACAAGCCGAAAAACATTAATCCTGTTTTTGGTAAAATGGCAGAACTAATTCATATTGCTGCAAAAGAGGTTGAAAAAGCAGTTCAATGCTTAAAAGATCCTGTAAAATTCAAAGATGAGCTTACCAAAGCATGCGATTCAGTAACTGAAATAGAACACAAAGCTGATGAGGTGTATTTTGAGGGAGCCATGCTTCTTTTTGAAAAAGAGACTGATACTAAGGAGCTCCTTAAGAACAACAAAATCCTCGAAATTCTCGAAAGATGTGTCGATGAAGAAGAAGATGTTACCGATACAATCAAGGCTATCCTTATTAAAATGGCCTGATCAGGTTGTGTCTATTTGCTTCTGATCATTATTAGCATCATCTTAAACTTTTCAGAGGCATAGACAGCATGAGGTAAATCTCTTGGCATTATTATCAGTTGACCGGCTTCAAGAAAGTTCTGAACGCCTCCGATAGTGATTTCACCTTTGCCGTCAAGTGCCATAATCACAGCATCGAAAGGTGAGGTATGCTCAGTTAACCCTTCTCCCTTATCGAATGAAAAGACAGAAATATTTCCTGTCTCCCTTTTAATAACTGTTTTACTTACAATACCTCCTTCTGAATACTCTATTGAGTTTGTCAGATCAATTGCTCTAGCTTTTTCAAATTCATTTGTCATCATCTCACAGTGAATTTTAAGTTAATCTAAAGGTCTTCATCAAACAGAACCATGAATTTTATTATTTTTTGATGTTCGGAAGCTCCAGACCATAACCTTTCTTTTTGTTCTCAGCTTTCAGCAGAATTGCAAAAATAAGAGCCAGAACACCAAACCCAGTAAATATCATCATCGGGATGGTATAATTATAACTTGGTACCTCGGCTCCATCCACAAGATGGGTTCCGGTAATACAGAATTTATCAAGCACCCAGCCAATAAGAAGTGGTACACCCATCAATCCCCAGTTCTGAACCCAGAAAATAAGAGCATAAGCTGATCCAAGTTGTTTTTCAGGGATAATCTTCGGTACGGATGGCCACATTGCGGAAGGAACTAATGAAAAACCAATTCCAAGGACAATTATCAGGAATATGGCAACTGG
>DATALD010000050.1:0-44463 GCA_036261255.1 Bacteroidales bacterium | reverse complement strand
TAAATTCAAAACTAATCAATTTATTAAAGCAAACAAAGATAATTTTGTGGCATCAACTTAGTACTTTCAGCCCTCAATAATGCTTTTGACTGCTTCATTGCATTGAGCATGGTTCCGACTTCATGTCCTTTGGTGGATCCTTGAAGGATATGATCAGTTCTTTCCAACTTCAGGCTACAATCTAAGATTAAAAAATACAGTTCTGATATTCCCGGGACGAAAATGGGACGAATCCACAAAAACAAAAACCTACCAGCTTGATAATCACTGCTGATAGGTTCTTGATTTGAGGTCGGTGGCGGAGTCGAACCGCCGTACACGGTTTTGCAGACCGCTACCTAGCCACTCGGTCAACCGACCCTGTTTAATCAGCCGCAAAAGTAATAAATTTTATGAAATTACAATCGTGGCCTATTAAAGCAGTTTTCTTTTTCAATGTACCCTGAATAATCCGGCTCCATGCCTTGCTATTGTCTTTGTAAAGGAACCTGTAAACTTACCAAGATTCTCTCCGGTCCAAAGATCCGTTATTGTATATTCACCTGTTAATCCGATAGTTCCAAGATATACAGTTATATCTGCAGTATTCCCTGGTTCAGGGCCTGAAGGATCTTCTGTGAAAATGAGGAACTTACCGTTGTTCTGTCTTACGGCGTCGGTGCCTGACGCTACCCCGCTCTGCAGACCAGCAAGAGCCTTGAATCTTGTTACTCCTTCTGGCAGATCGAATTCAACTATTGAAACTGCATTCACATTGATCCCGTTTGTATATTCCTGGTCATTGATTTTCAGTATTCCGCCGTTTCTTGTCTGGTTCAGCAAAGGCATACCCCTGCCTGATGCTCCTTTTACCCATTTCATTTCTGTGAGCTTTACTGTTTTACCGTTTACCACAATCTCCGGGTTTATCCAGTTACAGTTGTGACTTGAGAACCCCGAGATATCTTCCGATGTTACAACAAGATACAGCTTCTTTGCACCAGCTATATCAACATCGACAGGAACACTCTGGTCTGTTTCAGCGCTCGTTATCTGACGACTTTTCCATAATGCTTTGCTTTCAACGACGGGCTGCTTATCGGAAGCATTAAACAGTGCAAGAAATTTATCTCCGGTTTTGGGGTCATCAGCTATCCATGTAATAATATCATTTTCTCTTAACACCTCCCTGCCGTTGTTGCTATGCTGGTTTACATAAATAACATCACTGTTTGTGAGAAGTGATAATGTAAAATCATCGTTACTGGGCAGATCTCCACCGAACATGAGAGGAGATCTGAAAATAGCAAAGAGGGTCATAAGTGTATATTGCTCATCTTTTGTGAATCCTGACCATCTTGGCTCACCTCTTTCAGCCCTTAGTCCAATCTTGCCAAGCGGCAGCATATCGCCGTCAGGATAGGAGCCCGTTGTTCCCAGGCCTGCCCATTGTTTCAGTATCGTGAACTGGTTCTTAAGCTGTGGCCAGTTATCCCAGAAATCGTTTGAAGTGCGCCACATGTTCACATTGTTCTTCAAAAAGTCGGCTGACTCAGGTTTGTCGCCCCCCGGAGAGATACTTATAACAATAGGCCTGCCGCATTTATCTATTGCCTTCCTTATCATTTCTATTTCAGATGTTCTGCCTGAAAGATCATCGAACTTTACGAAATCAATTCCCCATTCTGCATAAAGCTGAAAGAGTGAATTATAATACTCCTGAGCCCCGTTTTTTTCGGCAATAACGGTATACATGTCGTGAAGCCAGACGCACTGACCTTCCGGCGAATAGATGTCTTTTGCTGATGCCTCAGAACCAAGGACAGGTGTGTTTTTTTCAACTGCAACTACCGGTATTCCTCTCATCATGTGAATGCCAAATTTCAAACCCTGTTCGTGCACATAGTCTGCAAGTGGTTTGAAACCTTTTCCATCTTTTGCTGAAGGGAACTTGTTTACTGCAGGTGTAAAACGCCCATACTCATCAAGAGAAAAAACAGGATCTTCTTCGTTGTAACCTCCTGATTTATCATTTTCAACATACCATCTGATATCAACAACAATGTATTCCCAACCGTATTTCTTGAGGTGTTTAGCCATATAGTCGGCATTGTTTTTAACTTCAGGTTCAGTAACAGTTGGTCCATAACAATCCCAGCTGTTCCAGCCCATTGGGGGTGTCGGAGCCCAGCTATGGAAATCAGATCCGGCAACAGAAGATTCCGGGTTTGTCTTGCAGCTTGCCAGAATAAATAACATTGGCATTAGGTAGAAAAGTCTCTTCATTATTTATGTGTTAAATGATAAAAAATTTGACAATAGAGAAAGTCAAAGTTTCTTGACGTTCTTTTGTAGTTCGCGCATCTCATTGAGAAGCTCTGTTAATAGCTTATGGTTCTGATCTGCAAACCTTGCTGTTACATACTGGGTGTAAAGTTCAAGATTATCTTCGACACTTTTTAATCCGGTGTCTTTAATAAAATCTTCTTTGAATTCAAAAAACCTGCTGCGTGATCCTATAAACATGTTTTAAAAAATTGATGGCGAAGAAAGGTAATAATATTTTCTGTGAATAATGAAATCGTTATAGCCTGGTTACAAATAAAAACAGGTTTGTTGCATCTTTCGGTTGTTTAGAAACATTCAAATTGAGTATATGTTATATTTATAAATCTACTAAAATGAAGAATCTTAATGTTTTAAAACTATCATTTTTTCTCTTGTTCATAATGTTTGTGTCAGTTGACAACGGGCAGGTCAACCAGGATAACAAAGTTAAGAACCAGGGAATGGGAGCTCGCTCAATGCAGGAATGTATGACCGAGATAGCTACAGATAAAACTCTGCGAACGGAAATGATGACAATGATGATGGAGAACATGAAGGGTGATACAGCATCAATGGGTCAGGTATGCCGTGAAATGATGAAAGATCCTGAAATGCACAGGATTATGATGCAAATGATGAACGAGGAGAATCCAGGTATGGGCCGGATGAAAAAGGAAGATGTCCCGACAAACTTGTTGGATTCAACCAGGATGCCGCACGAATATAAATATTAACAGCACTATTTAAACAACTACAACCGAGTTGTACCAACTTCCGATTGGGACCGGGGCAAGTGCATCAGCATCCCATTCATTTTTCCAGGTATTATCATCGAGAAGATACCTGAACTGGTATTTCTTATTTGCCTGGAGTTGAAGCGAACGCATATACTTTCCATGTATCTTTTTCATTCGCAGATTATGAGGGTCCCAATTATTAAATTCTCCAACAAGATATGCTTTACTTATACCTTCGCAATAATACTGAGGCAGTATGAAAGTGACTTTGCACATCTTTTTGTCAGATGAGTATCTTTTTGTTATACACATTGTTGTGGGTTATGGATTGATAACGAGTTTCATTCGAACCTTTACTCAAAGTTATCAGTACTTTGCAAGTAAATAGTTACAGAACTTAATAAAAGGATTACACATATCATCACTGTGCACTTTTACCCTGAACATTAATAACTTATCCCTTGTTGAAATTATACATAACTAATTATTAAGTATATGGAAACAATTACTAAGGATGTAAAAACTAAATTGGATGAGGCCAATCCTGATAAGGATGAAGGCTATGTTGCCGAGGCAATTGAAGAGCAAACAGCAAAGATTCCTTCAGATGCATGGTTGTGGGTAGCGCTTGGCTCAATGGCCGCTTCCCTTGTTTTAAAAGTGATGAAACGTGATGATATTTCAGTTTTTGTAGGCCTCTGGGCTCCGTCATTGCTGCTTTTCGGAATTTACAATAAACTTGTAAAGCAGCTGGGACATGACTCAAAGTCATGATATTGGTCCCATTAATTTACTTCAGTATCTCTAATTAAGCGCTATTATGGGGATGAGTCAACTATATTTGATGAATCCTCATTTTGCATATTCAGGATTGAATAATCCTTACTTCCGATGACATCTTTACTACATTCTTATAGACAGCATAAACGCCACAATATTTTTGTTCGGAAAGCTCAACAGCTCTTTGAAGCTTATCAAGTGGAAGATCTTTGCCTGTAAACTCGTAAACAACATGCATTGAGTGATAATATCGAGGGTTTTCATCAGTCAGGTCCCCTTCAACCGTTATGTTGAAATCCTTTATATCGAGCTTCATTTTGCCGAGTATCAATGCTACATCAATTCCGGTACATCCTGCCAGTGAAAGCAGCATCAGCTGTTTTGGACTTGCACCTTTATTATCACCTCCTGCTTCTTTAGGAGTATCAACTGTAATTTTATGCCCTGCAACATTTCCTTCAAAAGCCCTGTTTCCCAGCCAGCGTGCATTGATTTTATGTTTTGTCATGATGATACAATTTTGTGTTTTAGCATCATAAAGATAAGAAATAACGCTGTAATGGGCTGGAAATTAGAACTGTTATTTGTTATTCCCGGCATTGATTATTTCCGTCAGTGCTTTTATCCATTTGTCATTGTCATTCAGACTTTCAACCATAACAAGTTCACCACCTGCTTTAGCGAACATTTTCCTGTAACCATCATTAATTTCAACAATTGTTTCAAGACAGTCGATTGTAAATGAAGGAGCTGCAATAAGAATCCTCTTTTTATTTTCTTTGATTAGTTTCATAAGCAGCTTGTCGGTGAACGGACCCAGCCAGTTGCCATAGAATCTTGACTGGAATGCGGTGGAGAATGAGCCTGGGTTGAGCTTTAAACCTGATGAGAGCAATCTTGTTGTTTCATAACAGGTTGCCTTGTAGCACAAAGCGCCATGATCGGGAAGGGCAGAATGGCAATCGCAGTCAATTGGTTTAATGCCCTTATGGATTTTTTCGAGATGGCTAAGAGGCAGGCTGTGATACGAAAACACAACATGATCAAAACTACCCGGATCATATTTTAAGATAATCTCACAGTATACCTCAATAAAAGCCGACTTTGAATAAAACTGTTTAATGAACCTGACAGAAGGTTTTTTCTCCCAATTTTCTATAATCCGGTTTACAAGACTTATCACGGAACCTGTTGTTGAGAATGTGTACTGGGGATAGAGCGGGAGTATTGTTAGGTTTTTTACAGAATCCTTCATATCAGACACAGCTTTTTCAAGAGAAGGATTCCCATATCTCATTGCCCCGATTACCTTGTATTCATTGCCTACATATAATTGAATTTTCTGAACAAGTCTCTCCATGATATAGCGTAATGGCGATCCTTCATTAGTCCATAGATTATAATAAAGCTTTGATGAATGGCCTGCTCTGAATGGCACAATTATTCCGTTAACAAGATATTTGCGGATGAATGGCGGCATTGTCATTACCATAGGATCATTCAGGAACTCCGAGAGATATTTACGCACCGACCTTTTCCCGGGATCATCAGGCGTACCTGTATTGACTATCAGGATTACCTTCTCCATACTTACCTATTTTTAACCAGCAGTCTTGAAATTGCAAATGCCTGCTTTACCCTGTCAGCCATACCAATGCCATCTCTAATGTTACCTGCAAGAATGAGTCCCGGGTATTTTTTTTCTATTGATGAAATTGTTTCAAGCCGTGCCCCTGTTGATCTGCCATACTGTGGAATAGCATGTAAGTACCTGTGAATCTTTATCAGGTCAGGTTTGGTTTTATTGTTTAGAGTTTTACCTATTTCATTTAAGACAATGTCAGTTATTTCTGAGTCATCTTTTTCAAGAGCTTCCATATTGTTTATTCCCCCCATGAAGACAGATAACAGCGCACCATTTTCAGGAGCCCTGCCCTTAAAGATGGCTGATGGGAACAGAATTCCAAGTATCTTTCTCTTTTCTTTTGCAGGAACAAGGCCTCCGAATGCGTCAAGCTTGGATCCTGTCCAGCTCGAATAGCCAGCGCTAACCTGGACAACTCCAGCATATTGAAGTTCGGTTATATTAACTAGTTCTTCGGGTTGAAGAAATGGCAGGAGCGATGGCAGAGCATAAGCGCCTGATGTTGTTACAACTTTCGGAGCATGAATGATTTTTATGTCTGAAGAGCTTGTTTCTATATTTACTTTATAACCTTCGGTATCAGGAATAATACTTACCTTTCTGCAACCTGTTTGAATGTTCTCATACCCGATCTCATCACATAAAGATTTTATAAGGTTTGAGAGGCCTCCCCGGACTGAAAAAACTTCACGGGTTGCTTTTAATTCGGTTTCAGTTTTTTTAATCCGGCCTTTGGCCAGCGAGCCTCCAATAAAGCTGCCGTAATTCTGTTCGAGAGCATAAAGCTTTGGGAGTGCATATCGGGTAATTAGTTTTTCAGGATCGCCGGCATAAACGCCTGATATAAATGGATTTACTGCATAATCGAGATAACTCCTGCCAAGTCGCCTTACAACAAGATCTGCAACTGATTCATCTGGATCAGTTCCTTTCCTGCGGAATGGTTCTCCAAGGATCCTGAGTTTATCCTTAAACGAAAACAGGGGAGTATTGATTGCTGAGACTGGCCCTGATGGAAGAGGTTCCCAAACACTGTTTTTAAGTATATACCGTTTTTTTGCACTGGGATTCGCAATTTCAAGCATACATCTGCCCTTCAGTTCTTCAAAAAGCATTGCCAGTTCAGGTGTTGAAAGCACTCCTGTATTTGGACCTTTCTCATAAACGAATCCATTCTCTGATAATGTATTGATGACTCCACCTGGTTTAGCTCCCTTCTCAAGGATCATTATGTTTTTGCCACTATTCTTTAAGAAATAACCGAGGGATAAACCTGTTAGCCCTGCACCAATTATTATGATTTCAGGTCTTTTCATTTGCTTTAGTTTTCTGGTTTTACTTATTCTTTATCAAACTGTTTTTGAATATTTCCTGTTTTGTTCCTGGTATTCTTTATCAAAGACAGCCGCTATATTTCTAATAAACATAGTGCCATTCTCTGTTACATCGATTTCATCGCCTGAATATTGTAACAAACCATCATCAATGAATTCGTACAGCCTGTTCTCATCGAAGTTGACTGCGTTTTTTAAATCATCTGAACCAACATTGAGCGATTCTGCAATTTCAGAGAATCTTATTGTTTTGTTGCACATAAGCTTGTTTATCAGTTCCCTTGCAATTTTTTGATCATTTGTGATTTCATATCCTTTCTCGACAGGAAGAACCCCTTTTTCAATGCTATCTATATATTGGGGTATATCTTTTGAATTCTGTATATACCCTGATTCAAACTGGCTGATTGCAGTGACTCCAAAAGCATAGACCTGTCCTGTTGTCCGTCGCGTACAATATCCCTGGAAGTTTCGGTGAAGCTGATTTTGAATATAGGCTTTGTACAGATCATCTTCAGGAAGTACAAAATGATCAAGGCCAAGAGGTTTGTATCCTCTTGAAATTAAAAGATTGTAAGACTTAAGGAACATGTTCATTTTCTCGCCGGCTTCTGGTAATCCTTTTTTCTCAAGAATAAGCTGATGTTTCTTGAGCCATGGAACATGCGCGTAAGAAAATGTCACAAGACGGTCAGGTTTGATGTCAGCTGCTTTTTCAATAGTTTCTGTAAAAGTGGCTGCAGTCTGGCCTGGCAATCCATAAATAAAGTCGAAATTAACACCAGTACCAGGTGAGGATTTTTTAATATAAACGAAAAGTTCTGATGGATGTATTTTTGAAAGTGAGCGGTTCACATTTCTGAGGACTGTTTCATTAAAATCCTGAATCCCAAGGCTGAAGCGGTTGAAACGAGCTTTAAGAAGACGGTCAATATTTGTAAAATCAAGAAATTCAGGGTTACATTCAATTGCTATCTCAGGATTCTCGATCAGGTCAAATTCATTGAATATTAATTCATTGATTTCTTCAATAAAACTAAGGTCAACTGAGTTTGGGGTTCCTCCTCCATAGTGAACCTGCGATATTTTCCTTGTTTTATCAATATATTGTGAAGCAAGCCTGATTTCTTTCTTCAGAGCTTCAATATAAGGTTTAACAAGGTTTCCGTTTCCTGTTGCACAGCTGTTGCACCCACAGTAATAACATATCCTTTTACAGAAAGGTATATGAATGTAGATTGCAACATTCTGGGATTTCCTGGCATTCGATTCGACAATCATTCTGATATGGTCCTCCGGTGTAAATCCTTCTATAAAATGATTTGCCGGAGGATAGCTTGTATACCTGGGAACAGGTACATTATATTTATTAAGTAGTTCTTCAGATATTTGCATTCTGCTCTCTTGTTGATGAATAAAGAAGTATTAAAAAAGTAAATAAACAAAGACCGGCTTCAATGGCAAAAAAGTTCCTGTACCCGAGAAGGTCGCCAAGCTTACCGCTCATAACAGCAATCATTAGGCTGCTAAGATGAGTAATTACAATCTGGATAGTGAAGTCAGTGCCTTCGCGATCTTTTCTTACCCTGTCCATTGAGGTAGTGTATATTGCGACTGTAGAAAGGCCATAAGCTCCCCAAAGCAAAGCTATTGCTATATAGATGGCTGCTGTATCCGGTGTATTCCCGGAAATTATCCAGAACCAGCTGGCAGCAATAAGGCTTATCAGGAGAAACAAGTACATCGAAGTCTTTCTTCCTGCAGACTTAATTATTAAGCCACCTGCAAAAGATGAAATTACTGCAACAGAAGTTCCGAATATCCCGGACATAAACCCTATCTGCCTGACATCATACCCCAGATCTACAAGATAGGGTTTAAGTAGCGTAAGTATGCCGATTATTCCCGAGTAATAGAAAACCAGGATCAGTATACGTCTTACTTCCCCTTTCTGTGTAAAGAATGAACCTATCTCACTCATCGAAATGCTTATGCCATCGCTTTTTTCATGGACAGCAGGTTTTCTGTAAAAAAGAACAGGCACAACAGCAAAAACAACAAAGCACGAAAGCAGTATTAGCAGGGCAGTCCAGCCAAGATAATGATAAGCGATAAGCAATATACCTGTGCCAAAAAGTGATCCGACAAAACTCCCTGCAGATTGCATGCTGTTTCCTATACTTCTTTCTTCCGGCCTCAGATGCAGTATGGCGAAGATGTCAACCGCTATATCCTGTGTTGCTGATGAAATAAATGCTATAATCATCAGGAAGATAATCAGCCTGAAGTCAGTTTGAAGATCAAAAAGCCCAATACTTAGTATTACAAGTGCATAAAAGATCTCCGAAAATAAGATCCAGCTTTTGAGCTGCTTCATTGTCCTGGCCTTATTGTCAATAAATGGCGCCCAAAGAAACTTAAGAATCCATGGAAGCTTAACAAGCTGCATCAGGCCGATTGATTCCAGAGAGTATCTTTCCTGTCTCATTATTACCGGGACAACAGTTGAAAAGAAGCTCATCGGTATCGATTGAGCAATGTACAGGCTGAATAATACAGGAAATTTTGTCCAGTTCTTATCTTCCATTACTAGAATTTTAAACCCAGGTTCACACCAAACTGTAATGGTTTGCTGGTCTGAACATATTTATTGCCAAGGGCTGTGAAATAAAATGAATAATAATCTTCATTAAGGATGTTCTTTGTCCAGAAATCAAATTGAACATTATTCCTTGAAAATGAAATTTTTGCATCAAGCAAGCCATAATAAGGCTGAGCAAAAGTATTTTCTTCTTCCCAGTAAATCTTTCCTGCACCTCTGTAAATAGCCAATACCTTTAGCTTATCAATGACGTTCGAATTAATTTCGAATGTTTTTCCTGCCTGGATTGATATTGTATGTCTGGGCACATAGGGAATATAGTTATTGTCATAGTTAACTGTTTCGTTCAGTTTGTAAGTTACAAATCTTGCATCTGTATAACCGTATGAGATAGTAAGATCAAGACCTTTAAACGGGTTGGAAGAAACTGAAAGTTCTGCTCCCTTACTTACAGAATTGCCGGCATTTTTAAGCATTGAACCTCTTCCGCTTGGTACCGTCTGATAAATCTGTTGATTATCCCAATCGATATAAAATAATGCTGCATCTGTCTTCAGCTTTTCATTGAAGAATGATGTTTTTATTCCTGCTTCATAGTTCCAGCTATACTCTGAATTGAATGTTAGATCTTCGGGACGTTCAAAAGTCGAATTAAAACCTCCTGTTTTGTAACCCCGGGCAACAACTGCATAAAAATTGCTATTCTTCAGCTGGTAATTTAATGCAAAGCGTGGAATTATTTCAAGCGACTTCAACGATGGATATGTTGTATCTGCAATTATGGAGTATACCCCACGTAAAGTTCTATCATAGAAATAATCCATAAGATCCTCTTCTGTATCAACTCTTAGACCTGCTGTAAGTGTAACATTCTTAATGGGGAAATCTGCGAGTGTAGATTGATGAAAAAGGGCGGCTCCGGTTATCCTGTGATCATAAGTCTTCAGGTAAGGCATACTCTGCGCGTAAGCATTTACATCGACAGCATTATCAAATTGCTGGTGAAAAAAGTATCCTCCAAAAAGCCATTTATATTTTTTGCTCCCTGATGATCTTGCAATCACTTCCTGGGATATCATATTCTGATGTTGCTTCTGAACAACAAAAAAAAGCGAATCAGAAGTAAAATCCTGGTCAATGTCCTGGGCATCATCAAGGAATTGGTAAGAAGTAGTCGACATAATCTCAAAATCTTCACCTGAATACCTCAGCAGCAAAGCATCAGAAAAAAGATTCCTTTTATATGTACTGTACTGATTGTAATTAATAGGCTTAGATGCAAATAGAGAATCGACATATACTGCATAAGGATATCCACCCTGCATGCTAAGCTCATACCCTGCAATATTCTCTATAGTAAGGTGGGGGCTGATTTCATATATTACCCTGTTCCTCAATCCGAATGAATTAAGTTTATCGACTTTACTTCCCGTGTATTCATTTGTGTAAAAACCATCGTTATGGAGTGAATTCAATGCAATTGAATAGCCAAGTTTCTCACCGGCTTTTCCGTAGTGACCTGTGTTAATTGAATAAGCGCCATAGTTACCGGCAGAAATATTAAGATGAGTCCCCTGGTAATCCATTGGTGAAGTAGTAACAATATTAATTATTCCACCCATCGTATTTCTTCCAAACAATGTACCCTGTGGTCCGCGAAGTACCTCTATCTTATTTATATCAAAGAAGTCAAAATCAAAAGCAGCTTTTTCGAAATAAGGAACATAATCAACATACAATCCAACAGAAGGTGAGTTGATCCTTGACCCTATTCCTCTTATATATACGGGACTTGTCAGTTTTGAGCCATACTCCGGCATAAAGAAATTAGGAGCTGTCGCCGACAGATCGGTTAATGACCTGATCTCATTATCTTCGATCACGTTTGTGGGTATGACAGACACAGAGGCGGGTATATTTTTATATGTGACATTATCTTTTGAGGCTTTGATCACAACTTCCTGAAGCTCCCTTGAAATCATGGTACTGTCATTGGTTGTACCCTGGCCTCCAACTTCAAGCGTAATAATAAAGAACAGAAGGAAATAGAATATAACTCTTTTCATCTGATTTAAATATTTAGATTGAAATCCATACTGATGCATCATGCCTGCTAGCTTATGCAAAAGGGGAATTAATAAAAAATAATTGAAGCTTTTGGAATCTATGAACCATTATGACAAGGCATGGTATCAAAAATCCCATATTATGAAAAGAGGGGAGGCGGTCTTATAGAAAAACTTATTTGGTAAGAATCCGGTATTATTATTGACCCAGGGCTTCTTAAAAGTATCCTGCAGTAATTAAATACGGGATGAGGGTGTGACTCTTTATCTATAAGCTTATCAGCAGTAAGCTGTGATCCAAGGTCAAGAGTGTTTTCATGCCCTGCATTCTTAATTGAAGAGATGTCAACTTTTATTTCCTTCTTTCCGGTATGGAATACAGGTTCATCCTGTTTGTTTTTGCTTATAACAGACGTTCCCAAAAAGGCAACATAGGCAAGCGCTAAAACAAAAAGAGGAATTATAGATGTTATCGTCCCAAATGGAAGCATGCAACTACAAAAGTACTAATAATATAGCATAAAATGCAATCAACAATATTCCAGTATCTTATTTATAAAGATTCTGAATAGCAATGACTAACCTTGCATATCTCCTCTGAAACCATTGATATTTAGCAGTTTGAAGATTTCAACCACTGCTATAGGTATGAATGACATCAGGATAACGGTAACCCAGTGCTCTTTGTCCATCTCAACAAGGCTGAATGCTTCCCGGGCTGGTGGTACGAGCAATACTATAAGGGCAATACCTGCCGATGCAAGTATTGCACCAATAAGAGGTTTGTTGCTGACAATACTTATTGAAAATGAAGATCTTGTAACGGAATGAAGGTTCCTGACATGAACAAGCTGTGCAAACATAAGGGTTGCAAAAGCCATTGTTTGTCCAAGCGCCTGGTTACCTTCGTGTAATCCTATTATATATGCTATAAGAGGAATGGCGCCGATCATAATCCCTTGATAAATTATTCTCCATATCATACCTTTTGTCATGAAATCCTTCTTTGATTTTTTAGGTTTTCTTTTCATTATTTCCTTTTCCGGAGGATCAACACTTAATGCCAGGGCAGGAAGACTGTCGGTGACAAGGTTAACCCAAAGAATATGTATCGGAAGGAGAGGCGCTCCCATATTGAACACCGATGTTACAAGCAGGAGGAATATCTCGCCAATATTTGTTGAGAGGAGGAACTGAATTGCTTTTTTAATATTATCGAATATCCTTCTTCCTTCTTCAACAGCTGTAACTATAGTCGCAAAATTATCATCAGTGAGTACCATATCGGCAGCGCCTTTTGCCACGTCAGTACCAACGATTCCCATTGCTGCCCCAATATCAGCCTGTTTTAATGCGGGAGCATCATTAACTCCATCGCCAGTCATGGCGACAACTTCATCATGTTCCTGCCAGGCCTTGACGATTCTCACCTTGTGCTCCGGAGCAACTCTTGCATATACTGAATATTTCTTCACATCACGTTTAAAATCTTCATCATTGATTTTTTCAAGCTCACCGCCTGTAATTGCAAAATCTCCTTCACGATAAATGCCTATTTCGCGGGCAATAGCCATTGCAGTATTTTTATGATCACCAGTGATCATAACTGCTTTTATACCGGCTGTATTACATTTTCTTACGGCTTCTATAACCTCTGGTCGTGCTGGGTCGATCATGCCAAGCATCCCGGCAAATACCAATCCTGATTCAAGCTTAGATAATTCATTGCTTTCAGGCTGTTCTTTTAAATCATTATAAGCCATTGCAAGGACCCTAAGAGCATTATTTGCCATTTCTTCGTTTGCGTTCCGGATCTTCCTGATATCATCTTCTTCCAGTTTTCTTACCTTCCCTTCGATGATTATTCTATCCGAAACTTCAAGAACTTCATCTAATCCCCCCTTTACGTTAACTCTGAAGATGTTATCAAACCTGTTTACTGTTGTCATCCTTTTTCTCTCAGAATCAAAAGGAATTTCATTCAATCGTTTATATTTTTTCTCCTCCTCATTTTTATTTATATCAAACAACAATCCGAAGTCGATGAGAGCGGTTTCTGTGGGATCGCCTTTAAGTACAACCTGGTTCTGGTCATCTCTTGAGAGCTGGACATCAGTGCAAAGGACAGCGATAGAGATCAATTTCTTCTCTTCTTCAGTTGTATCAGGAGTTTCTTTTTCGCGATCAATTTTTTTTCTTTGGTGATTTGAGTATGTTTCTACAACAGTCATCCTGTTCTGTGTAAGGGTTCCTGTTTTATCAGAACAGATAACTGATGCACTTCCAAGTGTCTCAACTGAAGGAAGGGTGCGTATTATTGCATTCTTCTTTACCATCCTCTGCACTCCTATTGCAAGCACAACAGTCGATACTGCAGGTAATCCTTCGGGGATAGCAGCAACTGCAAGTGTTACAGCTATCATGAACATATCAAGTATAGAATTTCCGTACACGACCCCGACAGAAAAAATGATGGCACAGATAATCAATGCAGCAATCCCCAGAGTTTTCCCAAGCTGTTCCAGTCTCCTACTCATTGGAGTCTCGGTATCGACAGTTTCAGAGAGCAACCCTGCGATTTTCCCTACTTCGGTATTCATACCTGTTTCGACAACAATACCACGTCCCCTGCCGTAAGTAACCATGCTACTTGAAAAAGCCATATTTGTTCTATCGCCGAGAGCTACATTCTCATCGGAAAGGCTGGCGGTTTGTTTATCAACCGGCACTGATTCGCCTGTAAGTGAAGATTCCTGGATTTTGAGGTTAACAGCTTCAATGAGCCTGATATCAGCTGGAATGACAGCTCCTGTTTCAAGGATCACTATATCGCCGGGCACCAGCTTTTCAGTCTGGATTGTTTCTGTCTTCCCGTTACGAATAATTTTCGTCTCCGGGGCTGCCAGGTTTATCAGGGCTTCAAGGGAATTCTCTGCTTTTCTTTCCTGGAATGCTCCGATTAGTGCATTCAGAACAAGTATGAAGAGAATGATTATAGTATCAAACAAACCTTCACCTTCCATAATGCCAACAATGCCTGAGACAGCTGCAGCAATCAGCAACACGATAATCATAAAGCTCCTGAATTGCAGCAGGAACATCTTTAGAAAGCTTTTTTTCTTTTTTGAACCGATCTTGTTGGGACCATGATTTTCTAAGCGTTTCGATGCCTCCTGAGATGTCAGTCCATTATCAGCATCTGATTCCAGATCTTTTGCTATCTCAGCTGCCTCACGATTGAAATAATTCGCCATATTTAATATGAAAGCTGGTTTATTTTGAATCCATTGTCTCAGTTATTTTCTGAACGACCCTGAATTCCTGGAAAAACTCACGTGCAATAACCCTTAAAACAGTGTAGACAGGCACAGCCAGGAGCATACCAGGTAAACCTGCCAATCCTCCTCCCATGATAATTATTAGGAATATCTCAAGAGGATGGGATTTTACACTTTTTGCATAAATCATTGGGACAAGTATATTATTGTCAATCATTTGCACTAATATGATTACACTCATAATCTTAATAATTACCGGGAGTAATCCTGCCATATCTCCACCTGCGAGTGTTCCGGTAATTCCAAGAATAAGCCCGATAACAGCTCCAAGGGCAGGGCCCAGGTATGGAATTATATTCATTATTCCAACAAAGAAGCCTATGAGCAGGGCGTTCCTGATTCCAAAGACCCAAACACCAATAGTTATGAGAGTTATAACAAGTGTTAACTCAAGCAGGATTCCGATGAAATATCTCTTGAGAAGAATTTTTGAGTCAGCTATAACTCTTTTCGTTTCGTTCTCATATTTAAGTGGCACTATAAGCAGAATGCTTTTCTCAAACATGTTTTCATCTTTAAGGAAGAAGAATGCAATGAATATAATTGCAAACAGGCCCAGCAGAATATCTCCTGCAACATTAATAAAACCTCCAACAAGTGATCCAATTGTTTCAAGACTCAAAGCTGAACTGAGTTTATCGGACAGGTAATCATAAAAATTCTGATCTTCAGCTATTGTTCCGGAAGAACGGAGTTGATTTTCGAGCCAGCCCATTGGTTTTTGCATTTCTTCACCAAGCTGGGTGAAATCAATTTTTGAAATAGCATTTGCCTGTGATACTATCAGGGGGACAAAGATTGCGAGTAACCCAAAAATAAAGATCACAATTATAAAAAGGGCCATTAACGTACTAGTCCAGTGTGGTATCCGTAACTTGCCAAAATGGATCCTGTCAAAATAACGAACCATTGGTTCGCCGATAAAAGATAGAATTGCGGCCATTAGAAGCCAGCCAAGAATGTAGTAGAATTTATAAATCAAAAAGCCTATCAGTAGCAGTACAAGGATATATCCCGTATATTTTAATATCTGCCTCATATCTTGTTTTCCCATTGATTACAATTGCACTGATATCACGAATTATTCACAATTTTGTTCAATGACAATTCGAAAATATTCTGGGTAGTATCAGCACAATCGATTGTCAGGTTAATTTAGCCCGAATCTATAACTAAATTTAATAAGAAAAACATTATGTGGTTTCATTTCACCTGTATCAAAGAGATCTCCAATATCATCAAAAAACCTCAGATCCCCAGAATCACTTGAGAAATTGCGGTTTTGACTCCAAACAAGATACAGCGAAGATCCGGGATTATATTCCCACCTGACGACAAAGTTTGAGAGAAATTCCTTTACATTAAAGTCATTCCTGCCAAATGAATAATCTCTTGTTCCGTCAACATTCTCATCTATATAGAAAGTTTTACCGTCAAGCGTAATCTGACCGGGAGTATATACTGAGAACCTGTCTTGATACCTTGGTGCCTGAGACTGTGTAATATATTTATAATCATGATAGCTGCCTGTGGCAATGAAAGGTTGTCCCCAGTACTGGAAAGTCAGATCAGGGCTTAAATTAAGATTAACCCTCACAGAAGCGCTAATAGTTTCTCTGTCGATGCTGGCAAAGACATACCTTTTTTCACCATTAAATTTTGAATTGTTACTTACGAACTGTAGTTCTGAATAAGATTTGCTGTATTCGGGTGAAATACTAAACGAAAGAAGATCAATTGGTTTATACGACAGGTCAACTGAGTAATTATTATTACGATAATATTTCTCGAAACCACCTGAGGTACTTAAATTAAAATTAAATTCAATCTTTTTCCTGTTATCAGTAGAAAATCCGAACCAAAAATTATAATTTCCAGGTGTTATCATCATTGGTCCGCCTCTTAACATTGTTGTGTTTTTAACCAACGATTGAAGGTTTCCACCTGTCCATGCACTCCAGTAATTTTTAAAGTCCATGCTTGCATTCCATTCATAGCCCACGGTATGAAGAATTCCTCCGAAATCAAATAATGTAAAAACATCATTGCCGGCATTAAACCTCCGGTAGATCCCTTTTGGGTCCCATTCGTTATAACCCATCCATATAAAGGATAATATCTGGTTTGCTTCACGGGTATACCCGATATCGTTAGTTTCAAATCCTGGCGTTTTCCATGTTGAGGCGCCCATAAAACGCCAGTGCCCATCCATCTTTGTTAACTGCATTCTGCCACCAACTCCTGACAAGGAGGTGCGGCTTGTGTCAAGGAATGCGTAATTTTTGTCAGGCCTCTGTAAGTATCGTGCTGATGAACGCTGTGTTTTTTCAATTGCTTTTGTTGATCCTTCAACAAAACTGAATGCATTGTTTATATTGAACATCCAGCTTTTGTCTTTGAAATATTGGGTGAAATCAACACCGCCCGTATAGGCCGATTTGTGTAACAGATTAACCAGGTCATCCTCAAGGGTCCTGTTTGTGGCTGTAAATATTCCGCCAATGATTGTTTTTCCTTCATTAATGTCTTTTTGGATCCTGCCCACGAAATAATTTGTTAGGGGTTCAACTGTCTGGAATACTCTTCCACCTACAGTATCGATTTCTGCCTGCTCCCGGGCTGTTACAGCTTCAACAAACCCTAGTGAAAGACCTTTCTTTGACTTGCCTGTGAGTTTAGCAGCTCCAAGTATTGTTGTGTTTGTGGGGACATCTGAGTTCCAGTCATTTTCCAGCCTGGGATTACCCTGTGGTCTGCGGCCTATTCTTCTTGAATAAAATAAATTGTCATTCCCAACACCACCATCGCCGACTCCTATTCCAAATGTTGTAATATTATTCCCCTCAATGAAAAAAGGTCTTTTTTCCACAAGGAAGGTTTCATAAGCTGAGAGATTAACTTCTGAAGGGTCAGCTTCTACCTGTCCAAAATCAGGATTGATTGTAAGGTCCATTGTCATGTTATTTGTCACCCCGATCTTTGCATCTATACCCCCGTTAAATTTTGAACCTGATCCACCTGACAGGAAGGGATTTTCTGGCACGGCTTCAAATGTTTCTGCCGAACCTACCGCATATGGGGTAATATCAAATATTTTCTTTGGTTCTATACTTTCAAGTCCTGTCATTTCGCCAAAGTGGTGGATGAAACCGGGTGCATCCTTAGGAATATGTTGCCAGAAGTCTTTTTCCTGGTTCCTGTATATGCGACGGCTAAGCTGGATACCCCAGGCTTCACCTGAGTTCTTTTCAAATCTCACCTGGCTGAAAGGTATCTTCATCTCAGCAACCCATCCATCTTTATTCTTAGATGTTTTCACCCACCAGTTTGGATCCCAGGTTTCATCCTCATTGTCCCCGTCATCAGAAAAAAGCCTGTCGTATTTTACTCCTGATGAACTTGTCCCAAACAAGAATCCTGTTCGCAGATCATGAAAGCTGTCAAAAATTATGGAAACAAAGTCACCATCATAACTATCTCTCCTTGTCATCCTTGTCACAATGCTGTCAGGATTGGTATCATACGCTTTTATGGCGACGAATAAATTATCTTTATTGTACAACACACAAAACTCAGTTTTTTGTGATGCTTTGCCTCCATTATATGGCTCGTCCTGGATAAAGTCTCCGCCCCAGTTTGCATTAATCCACACCTGTTCATCAAGAATACCATTAATAATCGGTTCAGACGAGATCTCAGTTGCTTTATATTCTCTTTTT
Organism: Bacteroidales bacterium; assembly: GCA_036261255.1. Taxonomy (GTDB): domain Bacteria; phylum Bacteroidota; class Bacteroidia; order Bacteroidales; family VadinHA17; genus LD21. Next base: position 25,935 of record DATALD010000050.1, on the reverse strand, counting down.
TGAACTGCTTGCTTTTCATCTTGTGCTGATAGCAGTAACCCAGGCAGGATATTAATTAGTAGGAAAGTAAGGCGGTACTTCATTGGATCAAACTTTTAACATAATGACGTACAAAATAAAAAAATGATGCAATACTATTCTTTTTCTTTAATTACGAACGCCAGATTTTATCAAAGACCTTTAGAATGATGTTTACCCTATTATTATTCGATATAACCTGAGTTATTCATCATATAGCCTTATAAACTCGTATGAGGCGGACTCATATTCAAGGAACTTTATAAGGTCGTCTTTTAAAACCACAAGAGTTGCAGTATTAATATTTGGATGGAAAGCCAGCTTTTCAAAGCCTTTCAGTTTTTCATCAATGAAAACATGGACATTTTTTTCTTTATCATTTATCAATCCAAAAGGCGATACTGAACCAGGTTCTAATCCAAGGTAATGTTTTAACCTTTTGTCAGAGGCAAATGTAAGCTTGCCTTGTTTAAGCCTTCTTTCGAGATCGTGAATATCAAGTTGCCGGAGATGTTCGAGTATTACAAGATAATGTTTGTTTCCCTTATGATTCCTGAAAAAAATGTTCTTGCATCTACCTGAATTCAGGTTATTCCAGTACAGTTTTGCTATTTGAATGGTTGAAATGGGAGGGTGTTCATAATACTCGTATTTAATTGAAAGTTTTTCGAGTATTTCATATAACTCCTGCTGTCCCTGCATTATCCTTTGTCTTCAATGTAAGTGAAATCAATTTCAGCATAAGACGACATGTCCTTACCTGCCTCCATCATTTCCAGATCCCCTTCCTGGTAATGCCATTCGACAATGACAGGAATACCGGAGGTTCTCATTTTCTTCATTTCATAGAAGATGTCAAAAAGAAACTTGGCAGACGAAGAATTAAAATATTCGAGGTTGACCTTTAATTTTAAAGGATTCGTAAGGGTGAAGACGATTGTCCCTTTTCTGATTTCATCTGAAAACCTCTTGAACCAGTCTATAACAGGGTAATATATTGCCCTTACATCTTCCGGTGACGACATTCCGCAAATAGAATATGTGTAGTCAGCAGGGGAAAGTATTATTTCAGGTGTGTGCGATGTTGATTTGATATGTAGTTTCTCCATAACCGAATATATATCATATCAAAGAAAAGCATTTTTTTCGTTTTCAAGAACATATCCTTCATCTTCTGCCAGGGCAGGTCCTTTTAATGCAGCAACGGCCAGCCTGTCACAGATCTCATTTTCAGGATTGTTAGCGTGACCCTTGATCCAGATAAATTTCACATTATGCTTTCTATAGATCTTCAGGAACCGGATCCAAAGATCCTGGTTCTTTTTGTTTTTGAAAAGACTTTTTTCCCAGGAAAAAACCCATCCTTTTTCAACAGCATCTGCAACATATTTTGAATCGGTGTAAACTGTAACATTGCTACAAGGTTTTTTCAATGATTCAAGGCCAATAATAACAGCCATTAGTTCCATCCTGTTATTTGTTGTAAACCTGAAACCCTGGGATTTCTCAAGACGGTGTACTCCGGATAAAAGAACAACTCCGTAACCGCCCGGTCCCGGATTACCACTCGAAGCGCCGTCGGTATATATCGTTACATTACACGCCATGCGGAAGAACGATACCGGTATTTGTTATGAAAAGCTTTATTGCTATTGACAGCAGGATGACACCAAAGACTTTCTTTAGAATCTGCAGACCGCCGGCTCCAAGCAACTTTTCAAAAGAGGTTGTAAGTCTGAGAACAAGGTATGTTAGAACCATGTTAAGGACAAGTGCTAGAAAGATATTTATTGTCTGATATTCTGCTTTAAGAGATAGTATTGTTGTTATTGACCCTGCACCGGCTATCAGGGGAAAAGCTATTGGGAATATCGCCCCGGTGCTTGTTTCAGTCTGAAAAAGCTCAATGCCGAGTATCATCTCCATAGCAATCAGAAAGATTATAAACGAGCCGGCTATTGCAAATGACGATACATCAATGCCAAAAATACCAAGCAGAGGGCTCCCGACAAAAAGAAAAGCGGCTAGTATTGAAAAAGATACAATTGTTACTTTTAACGACTTAATCTCTCCTCGTCGTGTCTTAATATCAATAATAATCGGAATTGAACCCGGGATGTCAATAATTGCAAAGAGAACCATAAAGGCAGCAAGTATCTCAATGAGACTTAAATGCATAAACTTTGTTTTTTGGCAAATATAAATATAAATATAATGGTAGATTACCGCTGAATCATAGAATAAAAAAGGCGGCTCAATTATCAAGTCGCCTTTTTATTTGACATTTTCCCGGTTATTCGATTACTGTCATCTCATTAACAAGGTGCTTGGCTCCGGCATATATATCTATTACCCACAGAACACACCTAATATCAACATTAATAGTTCTCTGTAACTCAGGCTCATAAGCAATATCACCGCTCATTGATTCCCAGTTGCCGTCAAAAGCAAGTCCTATCAACTCCCCGTTTGCGTTTATTACCGGACTACCTGAGTTGCCTCCTGTTATATCATTTGTTGTAAGAAATCCGACAGGCATATAACCTTCCGATGAAGCATATCTCCCAAATTCCTTTTTACTGAACATGTCTCTAAGTCTTTCAGGAAGATCGAATTCATAGTCTCCGGGTTTATATTTCTCCAACATTCCCTGCATTGTAGTATGATACTTATATATAACCCCGTCCCTGGGGTCGTAGTCCTGGATAGTACCGTATGAAAGACGCATTGTTGAGTTTGCATCCGGGTAACGTATCTTCTCCGGCGCCATTTCCATCAGCGCTGCATTCCATAACCTTCTCCCCCTTATAAGTCCAGCCTGGTATTTAGAGTTTTCTTTTGAAATCTCGGAGGCTTTTGAATACATTGATTTGGCAGCTTCATAGGCTGGGTCGTTTTCGAGAACCTTTAATACTGGTTTCTCAAGAAAGGCATTAAGCTTTGATTCTGATGCGAAAACAGATTTTTCAAAGATATCATCAACAAAATTATCGATGTTACCATCAAACTTCCTGTTGACAATCTTCCTGTAAAAATCAGGATGATATTTTTCCGGCACATCATCTCTGAAAAGGCGAAGCAATACTTTCATTGCTTTTTTATCAGATGGAGGATTATAATCTTTGTATATTTCATTAACACTCTCCTTTATCCTTGAGATTGATTTTAATATTGCTTCATCTTCTCCGGTTTTAAGAGCTGTAATGAGCAAATTGGCGATCTGGTAAAACTGAAAAATTTCACATCCCTGTATTGTTTCATTGTAATATTGGATAGCGCTATAGGGCTCAGCCCGACCTTCAATGGCTGTTCTGATAAAGTTTAAGGCATCACCGTATTTAGCTTTTACAGCCTGGTTTGATTCTATCCAGGTATTGAACTGTTTTTCAAGTTCTTCTTTTTCAGCTTTAATGTTTAGCTTTTCAAGACCTGCCTTCTGACCAATAGAGTATTTCCAGTAATTCGATGATACGAAATATTTATCAGAGTATTGTATATTAACCTTCTCATCTGCTTTCATTTCTTCCATCCAGGCATCCTGCTTGGCTCCGCGTATCTTAATCCTGTTCGGATGAGTAATTTGGATTAGTTCATTTACTTCCCAGGAGGTCATGTACCTGTTTGTTGTTCCGGGATAACCCAATATCATTGTAAAATCATCTTTATTAAGATCTTTTATTGATACAGGAAGGTAATGCTTTGGTTTGAGCGGAATATTATCTTTTGAATAACCCGCTGGTTTTCCATCTGGGCCTGTGTAAACCCGGAACATGCTAAAATCAACAGTATGCCTTGGCCATTCCCAGTTGTCGGAATCTGAGCCGAATTTACCTATAGATACAGGAGGAGCGCCTACAAGCCTGACATCATTATAGGTCTCATAAACAAGAAGATAAAAATAATTTCCACCATAAAAGCTGCTTACCTGTGCTTCATAATCATTACCTTCCATTGCTTGCTTCTCAATTGCCTGTCTGACAGAATTTATTGCTGTTGATCTTTCAGCTTCTCCCATTTCAGGTCCAACAACTGACATTATTTTATCTGTTACATCTTCGATTCTGATAAGAAATGAAACAAACATATCCTCATTTGACAGTTCCTCTTCTTTTGTCATTGCCCAGAAACCGTTTTTCAGATAGTCGTGCTCAACAGAACTGTGTGACTGTATCTGGCTGAACCCGCAATGATGATTTGTGAGAATAAGACCCTCAGGAGAAACAACGACTCCTGTGCACGACCCTCCTTCGAGACTGATAACTGCATCTTTTATGCTTGGCTGATTAAGACTATAGATATCCTCCGCCGAAAGCTTCAGACCGAGCTCAGTCATCTTTCCCATGTTCATCTTCTCGAGGAGTGGCAACAGCCACATACCCTCGTCCGCCTTAATCTTTGGGCTGATTAATAGCAAGAGAAGCACAACCTGCAATACAAGTTTTTTCATGCTATAAGATTTATGATTTTTCAAGAATGTTATACAAAGATACTCTTAATTCCCGGAATTATTACTTCAGAGTTCTAATTCAAGCTCCAACTGAGAATCAAAAAGATTGAACGATTTACGGTGATAAGGGGTTGTCCCAAATTTCATTATTGCATCACGGTGATAGGGAGTCGGGTAGCCTTTATTAGTATTCCAGCCATAATCAGGATACTCATTATGAAGCTTCTCCATATACTCATCGCGGAATGTTTTTGCCAGGACAGATGCAGCTGCAATAGAAAAGTATATTCCATCGCCTTTAATTATAGTCTTGTAACCCAAATTCTTATATGGATAGAAACGATTGCCATCTATCAGCAGGAACTGAGGTATTTTATCAAGACCCTCAATTGCAATGTGCATTGCTTTTATTGATGCTCTGAGTATATTAGTCTGGTCTATTTCCTCATTATCGACAAAAGCAACTTTCCAGGCTATTGCTGATTCCATTATCTCAACCTTTAATTCTTCCCTCTGCTTTGCCGTAAGTTTTTTGGAATCATCAAGTACCAGGTGTTTGAAATTCCTGGGCAGGATAACGGCTGCTGCAACCACCGGACCTGCAAGACATCCCCTTCCGGCCTCATCACAGCCAGCTTCAACAAGATTCCGGTAGCAACATGATTTCAGCATTGTCAAATTAATAGAACAACAAATAAAAGAATATTTTTTTAATTGCTTTTCAATTGCTTTCAACCGAAAAGCAATTGAGTTAGTCTTTCTTTTTCGTAACCAGGTAAGCAACATACAAATAGAAGACAGTGGCTCCGGCAATCCCTGAAATATTACTTATCAGATCTTTAGGATTGAATGTCCGGCCCGGTATATACCTCTGATGGTATTCATCAGCAAAGGCAAACATTATCGCTAACAGGATAATTACTATTACTTTCCTGGCATTAATCCTGAAATCTTTTGATCCAAATGAGAGAAATGCGAGGAATGTAAGAACTCCATATTCAATAAAATGAATTAAATAATCGAGTCTGATATCTGACCGGTCTGTATGGAGCTTTAATGTTGGAATTCCCGGTATTGATGACATTGTTATTATTGCAATGATCCACAAAGCAAGCAAGTAGATTGCATAAGGCCGAATAAAGACAACAAACCTGATCATTTCTATGTTTTCCCGGGGTGCAAATTAGTCAAAAATGAGAATACCAAACAATTAAACTAAGTTGAGATTTGCCATAAAAGACTAATTTTGTGATAAAATTCATTTGAATGATTACTAACGAACAGATAAAGGCCTTATCGGAACGCAGGGATGCGTTGAGGAGGTATCTTTGACATTGATGGGAAACTTATAACTATAGCAGAAAAAGAAGGGCTTTCACAGCAACCAGGTCTTTGGAACGATCCTAAAAAAGCAGAGGATCTTATGAAAGAGATAGCAAAGCTTAAAAGCTGGACAAATGATTTCACTAAGATCAGCAGCTGTCTTGACGACCTTACAATTATCTTCGATTTCTTTAAGGAGGGAGATGCGTCAGAAGACGATCTTGAAAATCATTATAATAATTGTCGTGAGCTTATTGAAGATCTTGAAGTCAGAAACATGCTTCAGAAAGAAGAGGATCAGCTTGGAGCAATACTCAAGATAAATTCAGGAGCGGGAGGTACTGAGAGCAACGACTGGGCATCGATGTTGATGCGCATGTACCTGCGATGGGCCGAAAGAAATAATTATAAAGTCAAGGAGCTTGATTTTCAGCCTGGCGACGAAGCAGGAATAAAATCAGTGACTCTCGAAATAGAAGGCGAGCGGGCCTATGGTTATCTGAAAAGTGAAAATGGAGTACACAGGCTTGTAAGAATTTCCCCTTTCAATGCTCAGGGCAAGAGACAAACTACATTTGCATCAGTTTTTGTTACCCCACTTGTAGATAATGAGATAGAAATTGCAATAAACCCGGCTGATATAACCTGGGAGACATACCGTTCAAGCGGTGCAGGTGGTCAGAACGTGAACAAGGTTGAGACAGCTGTGAGATTGAGACACCACCCTACTGGCATTGTTATCGAAAACCAGGAAACAAGGTCGCAGCTTAACAATAAGGAAAATGCAATGCGAATTTTGCGATCGCACCTTTATGAGCTTGAACTGAGAAAAAGGCAGGAGGAACAGGCAAAGATTGAGGGTGAAAAGAAAAAGATAGAATGGGGTTCGCAGATAAGATCCTATGTACTTCATCCATATAAAATGGTGAAGGATGTGCGGACAAGCTATGAAACCGGCAATGTGCAGGCTGTACTTGATGGAGAACTGTCGGGGTTCATCAAATCATATCTTATGGAGTTTGCAGGGAAAGGATAACCTTTTAGCATATATTTTCTTAAGTAATGCCTCGTTCATTATATTTGCAGTAACCAGGGTAAAACAGCATGCGGAAAAAGGATAGCTTGTTCAAACAGTTTCAACCTGTAACTCCCAGGGAATGGAAGGAGAAAATCATTAATGATCTGAAGGGAGCTGACTTTAGTAAGAAGCTTATCTGGCGAACAGGTGAAGGCTTTGATGTTAATCCTTTTTACACGCTTGAAGATATTGAAAATCTGCCTGGACCAAACAATCTGCCAGGTCAGTTTCCGTTTATAAGAGGAAGAAAAACTGAAGGTAACCCATGGCTAATCAGGCAAGATATTCAGGTTGATGACTATCCTGAGGCAAATAAAAAAGCTGTCTCTTTGCTGACTAACGGTATTGATTCATTGGGGTTCATTATTAATGATCCCGGAACAATAAATATTCAAAACTTCAGGATACTTCTTGCCGACATACATATTGAAGCAGTTGAGATCAATTTTCTTAGCAACGGGAAAGCAAAAGAGATACTCTGGGTAATTACACAGATACTCCATGAGCGAGGTTTAAATGATGAATATTTCAGAGGTGCAATAGAAACCGATCCACTAGGACGACTAATGATAAATGGCACCTTATGCATACCGGTTGAAAAGGGGTTTGATTACCTTGCTGAACTCTCCCGGGCTGCATTAAAACTTCCCGGTATAAAAACAATTAATGCGAAGATCTCCGACATTGCAAACAGCGGTGGCGATATCGTGCAGGAACTGGCTTTCGCAATATCAATAGGGAATGAATATATTGATACTCTATTAAATCATGGTCTTAAAGCATCAGAGGCTGCCTCGCTCATAAAATTTACATTTGCTGCCGGGTCGAATTATTTCTTCGAGATTGCAAAACTTCGATCAGCCCGTCTTCTTTGGTCTGTTATATTGAAGGGATATATTAATGATACTGATTCGATTCCTCCCATGGAGATACATTCGGTTACAACCAGATGGAATAAGACAATATTCGATCCTTATGTTAACCTGCTTAGAACTCAGACAGAAGCAATGTCAGCTGTCCTGGGAGGCGCAGATTCAATAACTGTCGAACCTTACGACATTTCATTCAGGATGCCTGACGATTTCTCTGAAAGATTAGCCCGGAATCAGCAGCTTATCTTAAAAGAAGAGGCGGGATTTGGAAATGTTGCTGACCCGTCTGCCGGATCATATTACATAGAAAAAATTACTGAAGACCTGGCGGAGAGTGCATGGAAGCTTTTTCTTGAGATAGAAGAACAGGGTGGATTCATTGAATGTCTCCGCAAAAGAATAATACAGGAAAAGATAACAACCTCTGCAACAAGAAAGAAAAAAGAAGCTGCAACAAAAAAGATAGTATTGCTTGGAACCAACCAGTATCCAGATCCAAATGAAACAGCCGGAATAATTGATGAAACAATTGCATTCAGAAAGAGAACTGCAGGTGATAATGAAATAACTCCATTAGCTAAGGAGAGAATCGCGCAGGAATATGAACTTATCAGGTTATCTGTTGAAAGATCAGGAAAAGAAAAACCATCGGTATTCCTTCTGCCAATTGGCAACCCGGCAATGAGAAGGACACGTTCGCAGTTTTCGTCAGTCTTCTTTGGTTGTGCAGGGTACCGGATTATTGATAATAATGGTTTTGACACTACCAGGGAAGGTATCGATGCTGCTCATGCCTCGAAAGCTGACATCGTTGTTGTGTGCAGTTCCGATGAAGAATACATTGTTCATGCTCCTGAAGTTTTTAAAAGTCTGAAAAATAAAACAATAGTAGTGATAGCAGGGAATCCGGCATGCTCGGATGAGCTGAGGGCCTCCGGCATTGAATACTTTATTCATATAAAATCAGATATTCCGGAAACCCTGCGGATGATTAATAAAAAGCTTGGTATTCAGAATATTTATTTGTAACAGCCGGCATGAGGAAGGTATTTACATACAACAATTTGAATCAGGCTCTGTCACAAATACCTGCGGCAGGTACGATTGATTCTCCCGGAGAAATGATGACACCGGAAATGATACCTGTGAAAAAAGCATATACTAAAGAAGATCTGAAAGGGATGGAGCATCTGAACTATGCGGCTGGCATTCCTCCATTTCTTCGTGGTCCTTATTCGGGTATGTATGCAATGATACCATGGACTATAAGGCAATATGCAGGTTTTTCGACTGCTGAAGAGTCAAATGCGTTCTACAGGCGCAATCTTGCCGCCGGTCAGAAAGGATTATCAGTTGCTTTCGATCTGGCAACTCACCGTGGCTATGACTCAGATCATGAGAGGGTTACAGGTGATGTTGGCAAGGCTGGCGTCGCTATTGATTCGGTACTTGATATGAAGATACTGTTTGACAGGATTCCTCTTAACCAGATGTCGGTATCGATGACAATGAATGGAGCTGTTCTGCCCATTATGGCCTTTTATATAGTTACTGCCCTTGAACAGGGAGCAAAGCTCGATGAGCTAAGTGGCACAATACAGAATGATATCCTTAAAGAGTTTATGGTGCGGAATACATATATATACCCCCCGGAGTTTTCAATGAGGATCATTGCAGACATCTTCAGGTATACATCTGAAAAGATGCCAAAATTCAACTCAATTAGTATTTCTGGTTACCACATGCAGGAAGCAGGAGCTACATGCGACATAGAGCTGGCATACACACTTGCTGATGGTCTTGAATATCTGAGAACAGGCGTTCATTCAGGCCTAGATATTGATTCCTTTGCACCAAGGCTCTCTTTCTTTTGGGCTGTTGGGATGAACCATTTTATGGAAATAGCCAAGATGAGGGCAGCAAGAATGCTATGGGCAAAAATTGTAAGTGGTTTCAACCCCCAAAATCCAAAATCTCTTGCACTGAGAACCCATTCTCAAACATCGGGCTGGAGCCTTACCGAACAGGATCCTTTCAATAATATAGGAAGAACATGTGTTGAAGCTATGGCCGCTGCTTTGGGCCATACCCAGAGCCTGCATACAAACGCCCTGGATGAGGCAATTGCATTGCCATCAGATTTCTCAGCACGAATAGCACGAAATACCCAGATTTATCTACAGGAAGAAACACAAATTTGCAGAGTTGTTGATCCCTGGGCTGGTTCTTATTACGTTGAGTCGCTCACCCATGAGATTGCACACAGAGCCTGGGAACATATAAATGAAATCGAAAATCTTGGAGGAATGGCAAGGGCTATTGAATCGGGGGTTCCGAAAATGAGAATCGAGGAAGCTGCAGCAAGGGCACAAGCCAGGATTGATTCAGGTATCCAGACAATTGTTGGAACTAATAAGTACAGGCCTGACAGGGAAGTGCCCCTTGAAACTCTTGAAGTTGATAATACAAGTGTGCGTGATTCTCAGATAAAGAGGCTTGAAAAGCTACGTAGCGAGAGGGATGAGAAAAAGTGCCAGGCTACACTTGATTGTCTTACTGAATGTTGTTGCACAGGGAAGGGCAATCTGTTAGAAATAGCTGTTGAGGCAGCTTCAGAAGGTGCAAGTCTGGGTGAGATATCTTTTGCATGTGAAAAAATCGCGGGAAGGTATAAAGCAGTTATGAAAACAATATCGGGAGTTTATTCATCGGAGTATAAGCCGGATGATGATTTCAGAGAAGCAACAAGGCTTGTTGCCATGTTTGCTGAAAAAGAAGGACGCCAACCAAGGATCATGATAGCAAAAATGGGGCAGGATGGTCATGACCGTGGAGCGAAAGTAGTATCAACAGGATATGCTGATTTAGGCTTCGATGTTGATCTCGGACCATTATTCCAGACACCTGCTGAAGTTGCAAGACAGGCAGTCGAGAACGATGTTCATGTTCTTGGTGTATCAAGTCTTGCAGCCGGGCATAAAACACTTATCCCTCAGGTTATTACAGAGCTTAGAAAACTTGACAGGGAGGATATCCTGGTAGTTGCAGGAGGAGTTATTCCTTCAAACGATTATAAATTTCTGCATGATGCCGGCGTAGCTGCAATTTTCGGACCCGGAACCCCGGTTTCAAAAGCTGCAAAACAAATAATGGAGATCCTTTTGCTTGATTAAAGTATTTAATTTTTAATAGCTTTACCTGCCAAATTTAAGAGCTTAATAAATCAATGAAAAAAATAATAGTTTTTTCTATCTTATTGATTGTCATTCCGGCATGCCGGACGTCAAAGAATGTTGCATCTGATCCACAGGATCCGGTGCAGGTTATTGATATTGAGCAGCAGAGCCAGACGGACGAACCAATTGATTTTCATAATCCGGCAACATGGTTATTAGGACATTTCAGTGGCGCAATGCTGAGGCAACAACCACATTCAACATGGTTTATGCAAGAATATGATAATTATATGCCTTCAACAGAAATTGTAAATAAACTGCTGGAAGTTCCAGCAGAAGGTTTATCAGTAAAAATTGTTATGGGTACATGGTGTCCTGATAGCAGGAGGGAGGTTCCCAGGCTATTGAGGATTCTCGACATGATTAATTTTCCTTCAGAGAAGATAACTTATATCGGTGTCGATGATAATAAGAATTCACCTGCGGGTGACACAAGTGCTCTGAAGATCGAAAGGGTGCCTACAATTATATTGTATAAAAATAATGTCGAAGCCGGACGCATCATTGAGATTCCTGAGACGTCTTTAGAACAGGATATGCTAAACATCCTGACAGGAATGGATAAATAACAAATAATTAGAAAAGCAATGGAAGAGGTAAGAAACAATAGTGCTCAAAACATCGGAATAGCTGCGCTGATCACAGCAATAATTACTTTTGTATTTGCAGTGATCCCCTGTGTTGGTCTGATAGCGATAATACCAGGTATCATAACAATTATTCTGGCATCGGTAGGCCTTTCGCAAGCCTCAAGGAACAATTCGCCCAAGGGTATTATTATTGCTGCTCTTGTAATAGGCATAATTGCTTCCCTGATTTCATTTTCTCAAATCTTCATTGCAGGAAAGATTGCAACTAACGCAGGGAAATGGCCAAATGAGTTGCAAAATATAATTGAGGATGTACAGGATAATGTAATTAAGGAAATGGATGATGCTAATGTGAATATCAAAATTGAGACTGATGATGAAACAATTGAGGTTAACGCAACAAAAAAGAATAAGGTTGACTTGCTTGAAGAACTTGAGGGGACTGACAGTCTTAGCAGAGACACAACAAGAAACCGTGAGTAATTACATCTGCAATGAAGAATTTGCTCAGAAATGAGCCATATATAATAATTAACATAACTCTTGCCGGAATAATTCTTTTAGTCATGATTTATTCCGGCATTTTCTCTCCTGTTAAGAACAATTATCCTGTTGTTTGTATCCACGAACAGCTTACAGGTGAACAATGTGTTTCATGCGGGCTTTCCCATAGCTTCTCGCTTATTCTTAGAGGAAGGATCAATGAAGCTGCAACCTGGAATCCTTATGGTTTAAGGGTATTCATCTTTTTTCTTTCTCAGTTGTTTCTCAGAATTGCTTTTTCAATCTGTTATATGCGATATCAATTAAAAAGGAACATGCTGATAATAATCGATTCTGCAGGTACTTTATTGCTGGCAATATTTACATTTGCGCCTTTCATAAAATGGATTGCAGAAGGAGTGTTTGGATAATCAGAGAAGTACAAGACAGTTGATTTGAGCAGTATAATTAGTCTTCATCTTCTCCAAGTAGTTCATATAGTAATCCTGATTCGAATCCTTTAGATAAACCATACCTTAAAAGCTTACCTTTAAGATCATATTTATTTTTAGCTTTTACTTTATTTCGCTGTGCTGCAAGGAGTTTGGTTGCCATTTGCCTGTATTTTTCATCGTCGATAAAGTCCAGAGATTGCCGGATAACTTCAGGCTGAATTCCCTTCATTTTCAAAGCTGAACTTATTTTGAACTTTCCCCATTTATTGTAATTGAATTTATCCTTAACGAATGCGCTGGCATATCTTTTCTCGTCAATGAATTTTTCTTTGATAAGGGAATCGATAATTCTAATGGCATCATTGCTATCAATCCCCCATGATGAGACTTTTTCGTTGATATCTTTAATGCAGCATTCTCTTATTGAGCAGAGCTTCATTGCCCTGTTGAGAGCCATATTATACAGTTCATTCTTATTCATGGCTTTATGCCCGTTGCTATCCTGTCCCTGTTATTCAAATCCTGTTTGATATTTATATCGTTAAAGTAATAAGATTCGAGCAAGGCTGCGACCTCTGTGCCAAGTGCTTCATTAATCTCAAAATAGATCTTACCTCCTGGCTCAAGCAGACTACGGGAGATGTTTAATATTTCCCTGTAAAACAGCAATGGGTCGGAATCATCAACAAAGAGTGCACTATGAGGTTCAAAATCAAGAACATTTCTCTTCATAAGCGTCTTTTCTCTATTCATTACATAAGGGGGGTTGCTTACAAAGATACCAGCAGTGTTATTATTCGATATTGAAGTATTCAAAATGTCATCCAGGATAAGTTTAACTTTTGCCTTATTCAGTTGTGCATTTAGTTCAGCAAGACGAAGAGCTTCTTCAGAAATATCAACACCTATGACTTCAGAGTCAGGCATATTCAGAGCTAGAGCAATGGCTATGCAACCCGAACCTGTTCCAAAATCGATAATTTTACCCCTGAAGTTCTTGTTTTGTTTGATTATGATATCAACAAGTTCTTCAGTTTCAGGCCGGGGGATTAAAACTGATTCATTGACCTTTATTCTACAATTATAGAATTCTGTTTCGCCGAAAACGTATTGATATGGTTTGCCTGTTTTTAGTTCCTGGCAAAAATTCATTATTTCAGATATCTTTGAATTATCAATATGAGACTTTGAATTATTAATAAGATGCAACCACGAAGACCCAAAAAGTGTCTTAAAGATAATCCTGGTGAGTATTTTAATTTCTTCAGGACTGTAAAGAGATGATAGTTCTTTATCAAGGTATGACCGGATATCATTTATGGTTAATAAATTAATACTCATATTCCAAAATTAGGTTTTTTCAGGGATGAACTACGGTGGAGATGAAAAATTAATGCGGAGATGTATAGATCTCGCATCATGTGCTGAAGGAATGACCTTTCCAAATCCTCTTGTCGGGTCTGTTATAGTGCATAATGGATTGATAATAGGAGAAGGTTATCATCTTCGTGCAGGGCTGGCTCATGCAGAAGTAAACGCAATTAATTCAGTGGTTGATAGGGCAAAACTAAGAGAAAGCACTCTTTATGTAAATCTTGAGCCATGCTCACATTTTGGGAAAACACCTCCATGTGCAGATCTCATTATTTCCTCCGGTATACCAAAAGTTGTCATTGGGGCAAAAGATACCAGCCGTAAAATCAACGGCGAAGGCATAAAAAGGCTGAGAGCAGCAGGTGTTGAGGTAATAACAGGTGTTTGTGAAAATGAATCGAGATGGGTCAATAGACGTTTTTTTAGTTTTGTTGAAAGGAGCAGGCCATGGATAATACTCAAATGGGCACAGAGTGCCGATTGTTTTCTTGACGTTATCCGGAAGGAGGACTATAATCACAGGCCTACCTGGATATCTGGTAAAAGTGAAAGGATACTAGTCCACAGGTGGAGGTCATTTGAACAGTCAATACTCGCAGGTGCGGGTACAATAAGGGCTGATGAACCACAATTAAATGTCAGGGAATGGGCAGGGAGCAGTCCTCTGAGGATAGTATTAAGCAGTACCGGAAACCTTCCTGAACCACCTGTTAAAGCAAAACAAATAGTATTTACACATAATGTCAAGACTAAAATAAAATCAGGTACTGACTTTATTGTTCTTGACAAAAACAGGGAATCATGCATTCAAATAGCTGAATACCTTTATAAAGCTGGAATTCAGTCGTTGTTTATTGAAGGCGGAGCATCGGTGCTTAACCACTTCATAGCGAATAACCTGTGGGATGAGGCAAGGATTTTTACAGGTTTTGAAAAATTCAATAACGGAATTGAAGCGCCTTTATTGCATGGAGAAATCACAGGGAGCCAGTATTTTAGCAAAAGTAAGCTACAGATGTGTTTAAATGAAGCAGTTAAAGGATTTGTAATTTAAATATTAGTCTTAAATTTGGTTTTTTAAGAGTTACCAACATACCTAGCATATGAAAAGAGTATTGTTATTAACAATCATTACTGTGTTTGTCAGCATTAATTCTTTTGGCCAGAATGGCAAAAAGTTTTACAAGGCAGGCATGGAATTCTTCGATGGATTAAAGTACGAAGATGCTATCGCCCAGTTCACCAGCGCAATTGCTGTTGAACCATCAAACTCAGATTATTATCTGATTCGCGGCAAAGCGTATGAGTTGCTGAAGAAATACACTGAAGCCAAAGCTGATTTTGAAAAGGCAATGCTATTTGCCCCAAGGAATGGCGAACCAATGATCAGGCTGGGAGCAGTCGCTAATAAGACAGGAAACAATGAAGAGGCTCTTTCTATGTTGAACAGGGCAACATCACTTGCAAAGAGGGAGCATGATTTATATCGTGAGAAGGTTATTGCAATGATTGGACTTGGGAAATATGATCAGGCATTAAAATCATTAGACACAGCTTTAATGATAAAAGCTGATCCGCTTGATTATTATTACAGGGGTCTTACTTATGTGAAGCTTAAGAATGATGCCATGGCTAAGGCAGAATTTGAGCGATCAATAAAGAAAGGAGATGAAAATCCTGAACCCAGGCTTGCACTTGCTGAACTTCTTATGAAATCAGATCCACAGGAAGCAATGAAACAGTGTAATGAGGTTCTTAAACTGAACGATAAGAATACCGATGCATATCTTGTAAGGGCAAAGATTTACAAAGCAGGTCTTGATTACCCAAGCGCTATCAATGATATCTCGAAAAATATTCTTATCGATCCGTCAAACCCGGAGTTTTATATGCAAAGAGGGAACCTTTACAAGGAATTCAACCAGCACCAGAATGCCATTGCTGATTTTTCAAAGTACATAACAATGAGGCCTGATTCAGCAAATGCTTATTTCGTACGTGCAAGTTCGTATGAGCAATTGATGAACTATGAGAAAGCCCTCGATGATTACAATAAGATCACCGTTTTGTCGGAGTTTGATATGAGAGCACGGAAAATGCTTAAGGATGCTCAGGTAAGATTATATGAGCTGAACAAGGAATCAAATCCTCCTGAAATCTCACTTGTTAACCCGGTTCCTGTTAAAGATACACTTGAGATTAGGGGTGATCTGACAACTGTACTTGTTTCAGGTAAGATTAAGGACAAAAGCAAGCTCAAATCATTTATTATTAATAAAGAGACAGTAATGACTGTCGAAAAGAATGGGGAGTATGATTTCCTTGCAAATATAAGTATTGACGGACTTAATACTCTTACGGTAACAGCTACTGATGATTACAATAACGAAAAGATTTTGAATTTTCCGATAAAAAGAACAGAAGTTACACCCCCGGAAATATCGCTGATTGCTCCGTATACAACCGAAGACGGACAAGTCATGCTCGATTCTCCTAACCCTAACATTGCAATTCAGGGTAAGATTAATGATAAGAGCCTTATAAAATCGATAAAGGTTGAGAATTACATTGCAACATACCTCCCTACTGAGCTCAATCCATCCTTTTCGGCTCCCATTGATATTTCAAATATCAATAAATTCACTGTTTCTGTTGAGGATATCTACGGGAACAAGACTGAAAAGGTATATACACTGAACAGGGCAGGTTCAGAAATAGCAGCAAACAATCCAATGGGTAAGACCTGGGTTGTTTTTATCGAGAATTCAAGTTATGAAACATTTGCAAGTCTTGATGGTCCGACAAGAGATGTCAGTACAATGGATCGCGCACTTGCAGGATATGATATTCACAACAGGATACATAAGAAAGATATGACAAAGAAGGAGATGGAATACTTCTTCAATATTGAACTCCGCGATCTTGTTAAGAAAAACCAGGTAAAATCGTTACTTGTCTGGTATGCAGGTCATGGAAAGTTCATCAATGATGTTGGTTATTGGATCCCTGTTGATGCAAAAAGAGATGATGAGTTCACTTACTTCAATATAAACGGCCTTAAGGCAGGGCTCCAGGGCTATGGTGAAGCTATTGTTCATACACTAGTTGTTACTGATGCATGTGAATCTGGCCCGGGATTTTATACGGCAATGCGATCAGCAAACGAAATACCTACTTGTGATAACACCCAGGTTGCAGGCCTCAAATCGGCTCAGGTGTTCTCATCGGCTGGCTATGAACTTGCAGTTGATAACTCTAAATTTACATCAACATTTGCGACTGCACTGATGAACAATAAAAACGCATGTCTGCCAATTGAATCGATTGTTCAGACTGTAACATCATCTGTTTCAACAGAAGCAGGACAAAAACCAAAATTCGGGAAGATACAGGGGCTGGAAGATATGAATGGAACTTTCTTCTTCATTGCTAAATAGAAATATATGCCATCCATAAAAACTAACAGTTGCCGGGCAGTATTATTTGCCTGGCTTCTGCTTTTTGCAGGGATAATGCCTCTCAGATCCCAGAATTACTTTTTCGATAATTTCGGAGTTCAGCAAGGCCTTAAGGAGCAAAAGGTTTATACTATCTTCCAGGACTCAAAGGACATTATCTGGTTAGGCACTGCAAACGGGTTATCGCGATTCGACGGTAAAAATTTCAGGAACTATTCAACAAGAGATAGCATAGCTCCGGGAGGTGTCAAATTTATTACCGAAGATACAGAGGGTAATATCTGGTTCGGTCATCTGAACGGAGGTATTACCCGTTATAATGGCAGTATATTTGAAAAGGCTGCTTTCGATTCACTTGCCCTTACAGGCGATGTAAATTGCATTGCCCAACTTAAAGAAACAATCTGGATAACAACCTATGGAAATGGCGCTATTATGGTTCCTTTCCCTGTTGAAGACATTAAAGAAATTAAAGCTAAACAGTATACTGGTAAAGATGGACTATCAGACCTTCTTGTTGGTGGTGAGATTCTTGCAGATACCTCGTTTATATGCATTGGCGAAGGCTTTCAGAGAAGATACAATAATACAGAGAAGAAATTTGAGAACTTCAGGTTGCCTCATTATACAATGTATTTCAGTACAATATGCCTCTTCGACGATTCAAGAGGAAATGTCTGGTTCGGCACTAATAATGGCGGGATATACAAGTACAGCATGAACGAAAGTCGGATGTACTTCATTGATCTTATTAATGCAGGAATGCTGAGCAATGCAATTACATGTTTTGCAGAGGACAAAAATGGCAGAATATGGGCAGGAACATGGGGCGGCGGTGTTGCTGTTATTGACGACACTGTTCCAACAATCATTGATACACGAAAAGGGCTTTCTGCCTCAAAAATATATGACATTCTTGAAGATGTGGAAGGGAACATTTTGATTTCGGACCAGACTAACGGGCTAACAATTTTCAAAGGCGATGCATTTACTACTTTCAGAGGCGATGATATTTTGCCAGATCAAAATGTTAATGCAATTTATAAGAACAAGTCTGAGGTATGGTTTGGTACTGGCGCCGGTATCTCAAGGTATAACCCTGAGTCAGGAA
The DNA here is from genome assembly GCA_036261255.1 of Bacteroidales bacterium. Classification (GTDB taxonomy): domain Bacteria; phylum Bacteroidota; class Bacteroidia; order Bacteroidales; family VadinHA17; genus LD21. The sequence goes on along the minus strand of DATALD010000050.1, from coordinate 7,490 downwards.
CGAAACCGGTTATTTACAACTGGGAAACGAATGCCATCCCTGAGGAAATAAGCTTCTTTAAACCTGATAAGGATGGCAATATCTGGGTAGGAACAACCCAGGGTGTAATAATGTTCAATACCAGGACAAACAGGTTCGAAGCACAAACAGGAATTAATGCCACACTACCAGGTTATATGCAGGTAATGTCAATGGAAATTGATCGTCATAACAATCTCTGGATTGGAACTATAGACGGCATTGTTGAGGGTACAATAGGGATGAATAATTTCCAGCGTTACACAGTTATCGATAGTGTTACTATTACCGGGGTTGTTGCTTTATATAATGATCCTAAGGGAACATTATGGCTGGGTATTGAACCAAGCGGATCAAAACCAACACTGTTTAAATATGATATTGATAAGGACAAATTCAGCCAGATAAAAAGTTTTGCCGGGTTAAAACCAATATCAATGACCGCCGGGAAAGATGGTATCTTATGGGTAGGGACAAATGAAGGATTAAGAGGACTAAGAAACGATTCAATAGTTAAATCAATAACACAGGCCGATGGTTTGCTGTCGGATGTAATTAATAGCCTTGCTACATCAGACGATGGGAGCATCTTCATTGGAACAAATAGCGGCCTGAACAGGTATTTCCCTGAAACCGGGCGAATATTTTCATTTACTGAAAGAAATGGCTACCCCGGAATAGAGTCAAAACCAAATGCGGTTTTCAAAGGGCCTGATGGCGATTTGTGGTTTGGAACCGCTAAAGGCGCTACACGTCTCATTCCGGAACGGGCATCAGTTGAAGAGATGGAACCTCTTACACACATCACGGGCCTGAGAGTTAACGATGAACCACGTGCAATGAAGCCGGGGATGAAGCTCAGATACAATGAAAGAACTGTCAGGTTTGAGTACTATAGTATCTGCGTTACAAACCCTGATGTTGTCAGGTACCAGGTAATGCTCGAAGGCGCTGATGATGACTGGCAACCCGTAACCCAACAAACCGGTGTTTCATACCCTGCCCTTGCAGCAGGCAAATATGCTTTTAAGGTAAAAGCTCTTAATAGTCAGGGAGTGTGGAACAAAGAACCCGTAACATTCAGCTTCATTGTCAAACCTCCTTTTTACCGGACATGGTGGTTCATGATATCAAGCGCTATCTTAATAATTATTGGAATTATAGTTTATATAAAGATAAGGGAACAAAGCCTTATTAAAGAAAAACAGATACTTGAAGAAAAGGTTAAGGAAAGAACTGCCGAGGTTGTCCAGAAAAGTATGGAAATCGAAGAGAAGAACAGGGACATTACTGCTAGTATACGCTATGCTGAACGTATCCAGCGAGCTATGCTTCCACGGGATAATACTTTTGCCGAGACTTTCATAATGTTCATGCCAAAAGATATCGTTAGTGGCGATTTCTACTGGATGTATGGAGATAGCGATTACCAGTATATAGCTGTATGTGATTGCACCGGACATGGAGTTCCCGGCGCTTTCATGTCAATAATTGGACATAACTCTTTGAATAAGGTTGTACGAGAGTTTGGCATCCGTAAACCTTCAGCTATCCTGGATCAGCTTAACACTGAAGTACTTAAGGCTCTTATGCAAAGAAATGAGGAAACAATCAATGATGGAATGGACATGGCCCTCATAGCATTCAACAAGAATGAGTTTACTCTCGAATTTGCAGGCGCCTATAACCCTCTTTATGTTGTGAGAAAAGGAGAGGTATTTATGTACAAAGGCAACAGATTCCCTATCGGTATGACAGCAATAAGTGATGTGAAGAGTTTTTCTAACCAGGTTGTTGACATAATGCCGGGTGACATGCTCTATATGATGTCTGACGGATATGCCGACCAATTCGGATCTGCTGAAGTTAAGAAGTATAAATCAGGGAATGTTAAGAAACTTCTTTCGGAAATATGGTCATTGCCGGTTGCAGAACAAAAATGCAGGCTTGAATCTGAAATTTTGAACTGGAAAGGAGAACTCCCACAGGTTGACGATATACTATTTATCGGGACAAGGATACCGGACAAATAGGTCTTGCAGGTCCTTCAGGTCGTGCAGGTCGTACAGGGTCTGAAATGCAAGTCGCTCATTTCTGCTTCGCTCAATGAGCTTTGCTTCAGATTTTTGCGATACTTCTTGGATCAGGCATCCAGTCCTGATCTATAGAGATTGCCTTTATAACTTCTTCAGGTGTATCAGCAACTTGCCATATTCCTTTATGTTCGAGCCTGAGGAAGTTTGATCTTATCATCTGGTCGAGAAAACCTATCAATGAGTTGTAAAAACCCTGAGTGTTTAGTATTACTATTGGTCCCCGGAACAGTCCAAGCTGTTTAAGAGTAATAGCTTCGGTAAGTTCTTCAAGTGTTCCGATGCCTCCAGGTAAAGCCACAACAGCATTAGCCCTGGCGAACATCTGTTTTTTCCTTTCACCCATATCCGAAGTAACTATCATATCGGTTACACCACGATGATCCCATCCGGCTTCTATCATAAAAGAAGGAATGACACCGGTAATACGCCCTTCGTTTTCGATGATTGCATCAGCAACACTCTTCATTAGACCAATTCCGCCGCCTCCAAATATTACCTCATAACCATTTCTGGCAAACAGAGATCCAAGGTGATGCGCCGCATCCCTGAATTCTCCATCAATTTTGCTGCTGGAGGATGCAAAAATACAAACAGTCATCAGGGTAAGCTACAATAAGGCGTTAAGCTTTGTTACAAAGGAATTCTTTGGAACTGCACCAACTTGTTTATCAGCAATTTGCCCATTCTTAAAGAAAAGGACAGTCGGTATATTACGGATACTGTATTTCTGAGAAACTGCCGGGCTGTTATCAACATCACATTTGACAACCAGCGCCTTCCCTTCATACTCATGAGATATTTCTTCAACAATTGGTCCTATCATCCTGCACGGACCACACCATTCAGCCCAGAAATCAACAAGAACGGGTTTATCTGATTTGATGACTATATCATCAAAATTTGTGTCATTTACTTCAAGAGCCATATTATGAAAGATTTGATTTCTTTAAAAACTATTCTCTTAAAACAGCCTGAATCATTATTGATGATCCGGGTGTGCAAATATACTTCAATTAACTTTATATTCAATGCAAGGATGATCGTCAAGCCATGAGACAAGCTCATTATTGAGCCTGATCCTGAAGCTCCTTGAGAACATGGCTACCGAGATCTTATCCTCTTCATCGATGAACTGAAATTTAAGCTCAGTTTCACCTTTATTATTTGTGAGCTGGTTTTTCAGGTCATTTATCATCTCATGATCGATGTTTTCAGGAGCAATCTTCAGGGTGATAGATTTGATAAGCTCATCTTTAACACTTGAGAGAAGGTTTATTGATTTTATTTTAAACTCCAGCTCGTCCTCTTTAAATCTCCTTTTCTGTACCCTGCCTTTGATAAGGAGATAATACCCAAGCGTAAAGAATTTACTGTTATCAATAAAATCTTTGTCAAAGAGCATGAACCTGAAAGAATCGGAATAGTCCTGGAGAGTCATGGAGCCATAAGGTTTCCCGTTCTTGCCGATACCATTACGCGATTCAGTGACCATCCCTGCAACTGTAACATCCCTGTCGAGGTAATCCCTCATATTCTGGAGATCTGCAAGGGTAGCAGTTGCAAAGTTTTTGATCTCAAGCTGGAAATCGTCAAGAGGATGCGATGAAAGGTATATCCCAATTACTTCTTTCTCCCTGTTCAGTTTTTCAAGCTTAGGCCAGTCGGGGCATGATGCTGGTTCTGGTTTAACCATGTCAAAGCCACCAGTTTCTCCAAAGAGAGATTGTTGACTTGAGCTTTTGAGTGTCTTTGCATTGTTCCCATACCTTATAAGGCTCTCAATGAAGCTTGATCCTTTGGTATCAAGCGCAAAGTACTGTGCTCTTGAGATATCTTCGAAGCAGTCGAAAGCTCCGGCAACAGCCATTGCCTCGAGGTTCTTCTTGTTAAGAGAGTTAAGATTTACCCTTTCTACAAGATCATATATACTTTTATATACACCATTTTTCTCTCTTTCTTCTATCAATTGAATAACAGCGCTTTCGCCAACTCCCTTTATTGCACCCAGACCAAACCTGATGTTGCCATCGCGGTTCACAGTAAATTTGACATGGCTTTCGTTCACATCCGGTCCAAGTACCTCCATACCCATTCTCCTTGTCTCATCCATGAAGATTGTAATCTTCTTGATGTCGCTGATGTTCCTGCTTAAAACGGCTGCCATATATTCAGCGGGGTAGTTTGCTTTCAGGTAGCCTGTTTGGAACGCAATCAGGGCATAGCAGGTTGAATGAGATTTATTAAATGCATAATGGGCAAATGCTTCCCAATCACCCCAGATTTTATTTGTGATATTTTCTTCGTATCCGTTTTTTGCGCATCCTTCAAGAAACATGACCTTCATCTCGTCCATGATGGAGCGCTTTTTCTTGCCCATTGCCTTTCTCAACGAATCAGCTTGCCCTTTTGTAAACCCGGCCAGCTCCTGTGATAAAAGCATAACTTGTTCCTGGTATACTGTAATACCATAAGTATCAGCCAGATACTTTTCCATTGCAGGAATAGGATAGGCTATAGCTTCAAGGCCCTTTTTCCTTTTGATAAACTGCGGGATGTATTCCATAGGCCCCGGCCTGTAAAGGGCATTCATTGCAATGAGATCTTCAAGCCTGTTAGGCTCAAGCTCACGAAGGTATCTTTTCATCCCAGCCGATTCAAACTGGAATATTCCCGTGGTCTCACCCTTACTGAAAAGCTCAAATGTTTTTTTATCGTTGAGAGGAAGGTTATCTATGTCAATGTCTTTGCCTTTCGACTTCTTTATGTTTTCAAGAGCATCTTTGATTATTGAAAGCGTCTTTAATCCCAGGAAGTCCATTTTAAGAAGACCAACTGATTCCACATGGCTTCCATCGAACTGAGTTGAATATAGTTCAGTGTCTTTTGCCGTGCAAAGAGGTATGTAATTGTCAAGCGAGTCTTTGCTGATAATTATACCGCAGGCATGTACGCCGGTCTGTCTTACTGATCCTTCAAGAACTTCAGCATATTTGAGAGTCTGAGCTATCAGCTTGTTCCCTGACTCTCTTTCTTTGGCAAGTTCTGGAACTTCGGCAAAAGCAGCAGAAAGTGTAACCCCTGGTCTCTCGGGGACGAGCTTCGCAAGCCTGTCGGCATCGGGAAGAGGAAGTTTTTGAACCCTTGCAACATCTCTGATGGCCATCTTGGCGGCCATAGAGCCGAAAGTAATAATATGTGCTACTTTATCGTGACCATACTTATTCACAACATATTTCAGGACCTCCTCACGGCCATCTTCATCAAAATCAATATCAATATCCGGCATTGATATCCTGTCGAGATTAAGAAAACGTTCGAAAAGAAGACCATATTTAATAGGATCAATGTCAGTTATTCTAAGACAGTATGCAACCGCTGATCCTGCTGCCGATCCCCTTCCGGGACCAACGGATACTCCCATTTTACGTGCTGCATTCAGAAAATCCTGTACAATAAGAAAGTAGCCGGGGAAGCCCATCTTTGCTATCATCTGCAGCTCAAAATCGAGACGTTCTGATTGTTCGTTTGTAACGGTACCCCATCTTTTTTCTGCGCCTTTATATGTCAGGAACCTGAGGTATTCGTCTTTGTCAGTAAACCCTTCAGGGATATCAAACTCAGGCATTATCGGATCAGAGTCGAGCTTATATTTCTCAACTTTTTCAACAAGACCTGCCACATTATCTATTGCTTCAGGAATATCAGCAAAGATTTTCCGCATTTCATCTTCACTTTTAAGATATTCCTGTTTTGAATAACGAAGCCTGTCGGGGTCATCAATATCTTTTGCAGTATTTATACAAATCAACCTGTCGTGAGCTTCAGCGTCTTCTTCATTTATAAAATGAATATCGTTTGTTGCTATTATCTTGACGTTGTACTTAACAGAAAGCTTTCTAAATACCTCAATTACTTTTTGTTGCAGAGGAAAGGCAGACCTGTCAGCTTCAGGATCGTATGTTTCATGTCGTTGTATTTCAAGATAGAAATCCTCTCCGAAAATATCAATATAGCTTTTAAGAGCAGATTCGGCGCCTTCAATTGTACCATGTAGTATCTCATCCTGTATCTCACCTGCAAGGCAGGCTGAGGATGCGATAATTCCTTCGTGGTATTTAGCCAAAAGCCTTTTATCAATTCTTGGTTTGTAGTAGAATCCTTTTATCCATGCTATTGATATGAGCTTGATGAGGTTCCGGTAACCAGTCATGTTTTTAGCAAGCAGTATAAGGTGATCTCCTGACCGGTCTTCCTTTCCGCTTACGTCTTCAATCGACCGTTTGGCGACATAGATCTCACAACCTAAAATTGGCTTAATACCTTTTTTTGTTGCCGCATTATGAAATTCCTTTACCCCGAACATATTTCCATGATCGGTAATTGCAATTGCTTCCATCCCGAGGTCTTTAGCCTTCTCAACAAGCGAAGGTATACTTGAAGCGCCATCAAGGATAGAATATTGGGTATGAACGTGTAAATGTGCAAAACCGGCCATGAAAAAACAGATAGATCAATTTGTAAAAGTAGGTAAATTCAGGTTAAATTTTTTGATTTATTACCTGAGTTGATAAATTCAGAAAGAAATTCCAATAACTTATTTTTTCCGGCTGACAACAAGAGTAACAACAAGAATAATTAGAACGATAAGATAGGCTATGACTCCGGCTAATACTCTCATAAAGGTTAATTTCTCAAGGTTTAAAAAAAACAGCTGACTCCTGATCAGCTGTTTTCTATCAAAGTATAAAGGTTATAAATTAAAATCCCGCAGGACTAATTAAGTATTACAAAGATACAGTTGAAGAATGCTACTGATTATTAAAATTTTATTAGAAATTCATTAGAATTTTAAGAAAATCAGAAAATTACATCTTAAAAACTAATGGACAACCTGCCAGGGTTTATTATTTTTGCCAATGAAATATGGTTGGAATGAACGAGAAAGATATCCTAATTGTGGAAGACGAGGTCAGGCTTGCAGAAGTTATGAAAAAGCAGCTTGAAGAGCAGGGGTTCAGGATCGAAATTGCAAATGACGGTTATATTGGAAAACAAAAGATCGAAACAAGAAAGTTCGATCTTGTTATCCTCGATATTAACCTGCCACTGATTAACGGATATGATCTTTGCCGTGATATTCGAAAAACAGATAGAAAGACCCCAATAATAATGCTCACTGCTTATGGGACCCCTGATAATAAGATTACAGGATTTGATTCCGGGGCGGATGATTATATTGTTAAACCTTTTGATTTCAGGGAATTACTAGCACGGGTAAATGTTTTTATCAGACGTTCCGATATATCTTTCACTGATGCTGAAAAGTTGAAAGTTGCAGATCTTGAAATGGATACAAATACAAAGACAGTTACAAGG
>DATALD010000033.1:0-1611 GCA_036261255.1 Bacteroidales bacterium | reverse complement strand
CCAAGAGTCATTTTTTTCCTGCTGGTTTCTTCCAGCAGTCCGAGTAATTTGTCAAAATTTTCTCCTCCCTGCAGGGCCGAGAAATGGATCATTCTTGCTTTAGGGTTTAATTTGCGCAGGAACAGGCAGATTTCCAGGAGTTCTTCACGATTGTCTATAAGTTCAACTTTATTGATGCCCAGGATCTCAGCCTCACCTATCTGATTTTTCATGAAATTCTGCAGCTCGCCTGTTTCCTGACTTAGGCGGCCAGCATCCACAAGATTCACTATAGGGGCAAAAGTCATTCCCTGGATTCCCATATTTTCAATATTTCTTTTTATTTGTCCAGGGGGAGTTATTCCTGTGGGTTCTATTATAATAGTGTCCGGATTGTAAGATGCGATGAGGTTTCTCAAGGTGTATTCCATGCTGATTTTCAGGGGATAGTAGACACAGCCACTTATAATTTCCCTGGTTTCAACCTCCCCTTCCGGGATCGTATCTCCATCGATCCCTATTTCTCCTATCTCGTTAACGATAACTACCACTTTCTGCTCCTGTTTTCCCAGATGTTCAACAAGTTTTCTTATCAGTGTAGTTTTCCCGCTTCCCGAGAATCCTCCGATTAATATACATTTCATGCCTTTACACCTTCCATAAGTTAAGCAAGAGTCCGAATAACTCTCCGGGTAATGGCAATGTCTCAAGGGTGGTGAGACGGAGAGACACTGCCACCAGCGTTTAAGGAATTTTTCCAGATTTTTCTCCAGAGCCAGTTACTCCTTTTGACTCTATAGTTATAGAGTCTCTCAATTGTATATATCTTAACCGACGCTGTTTTTTGCCGAGAAGCAATATTTTCGCCTTTTAAAATAAACTTTTCCTGAAATTTCATGCTTGCCTTAATTTTCCAACATATTACATTTTCAATATTCAGAAGGGATAACAAAATTCCGCAGGCTAGAAAAAAGAAGTCATTAAATATTGAGGGGCATTAAATATTGAAGGGCATTAAAAATTTGAAGGCTTGACTCGCATATTTAATACATGGAAATCCAGAACCTATAGGCATCAAGAGCCTTGAATCTCCAAAGTTTTGAAGATTCTGGTTCCGCTTGCAGGCCAATAGCATTTGTAATATTTGAAATCAATAAAATGCTTTCTTTTCAATATACTTTAAATATTATCTCCTCAATATATGTTATACATTCTCAGAACTTAAATATAATCCTCATAATATTAATTCAGTTCTGGTTGAAAATTATTCCCATTTTTAAGACCACAACGTTTTATCAATTGATATACGTACATGTCTCTGAGCAGGATCAAAATAAACAAGAATAAAATCTTAATTGCTCCTAATATTGATTAACGTGATACGTATCGTTGATATGAAACACTTTTATTTCATCATCTCTTGACTAAAGGCTGAAACTATGCTGCTCTATGATCGTGGTGAATTTTAGGGCAAACCTGGCGAATTTGTTCCGGTTTAGACAATATATGAATAATTGGAAGCTGATAAACATGAGTTCCCTTATAGACCTGATTTTTTTCTCTGAAAAAAGAAAAAATCTTCTTGTTCAGTTAGCTAACGGGCCGATGGATATTAACGAGATAAAAGAGGTT
>DATALD010000030.1:0-1866 GCA_036261255.1 Bacteroidales bacterium | reverse complement strand
TGGAGTGGCATTCAATAAGATACGGAAATTGTCTTATCAATCGGACTTGCCTAGAATGTGAATTGAATAATATCTTGAATAATATGTGCTTACAATACCAAGTACATATTAATCTCTTTTACCTGGATGTTATCCCATATTCTCTGTACTATGAGTGATTCGTAACATTGTTTTCGTAAACTGGTCTTCTTGAGCGAAGCGAGAATAACCTTATAATTTTATAACTAGATCGCAACTTTAAGAATATCTTTGATTCAATATGCTCCTATGTGAAATTCAGGCAAGAGCAATTCGAAACGTTAAATTTGGAGAATATTGAGACTGAACCTTCTATTTTCCTTTTATTCACCCATAGTTCCCGGAATTATTAGTCATAAGGAAAATTGATTCTGCTAAATTGATCTATATGCTAATTATCTGTACATAATAACAGATAACATTTAATAGATAATATTCAAACTTCAGAACTCTTAATCAAAGAACAAAGATTAAAGTCGGCGTCTTCGAGAGCCAGACAATTTGCACTGGTAGCTTCAACTGGACGAACAATGCAGAGAAAATAACGATGAGAACCTGCAGGTTGTTGACGATTCGAATCTCGCTGCTAATTATGAAAAATATGTATTCCAGCGAATACTGCAAAACGAAAAGTTAGTGAGAGCAGAATAATTCAACTTTATATATATGTAAAATGGGGGGAAGTATATGTCAGAACAAAAGAAAGTTAACACAACAAACAAAAGTGAAAAGAAAAAACACGGTTATGGTTGGGTGCCTGATTTACCTGATCATCGGGACATTATGTACAGTAGAGTGCGCATGATACCTGCGACGCTACCTTCTGCAGTTGATCTGCGTTCCATGTGTTCACCAGTAGAAGACCAGGGACAACTCGGCAGCTGTACCGGTAATGCCCTTGTTGGTGTACTGGAATTCCTGGAAATTAAGGACAAAGCTCCATTCATCGACCTGAGTAGATTGTTCATCTACTACAATGAACGCGTCCTTGAAAATACGGTAGAATCAGATTCTGGAGCCATGATCCGCGACGGGATCAAGACTCTTGCCAGGGAGGGTGTGTGTTCAGAAGAATGCTGGCCTTATGACATTTCGAAGTTTACTGTGAAGCCACCTGAATCCTGCTATAAAGAAGCGGCAGCCCATCAAATTACATCTTATCAGCGAATCCAGACAGTTGATGAAATGCGAGCTTGCCTTGCAGAAGGGTATCCATTTGTATTTGGCTTTTCGGTATACGAAAGCTTTGAGTCTCCAGAAGTTGCGCAGACTGGCATCGTACCAATGCCAAAACCTGACGAGAACCTGTTAGGCGGCCATGCAGTAGTTGCAGTAGGTTATGACGATTCCCAGAAAAGATTTATAGTTAGAAATTCGTGGGGAGAAAATTGGGGTATGAAAGGCTATTTCACGATACCATATGACTATCTTGGGAATGACAATCTGGCCGACGATTTTTGGACAATTCGACTTGAAACAGGATTTTAAGTCAAGTCAGGTACTATGAACTGGGGTTTTTGACAGAATGCGATAATTGTCAAGTAATTGGTGCAAGACAATAATTCATATCTAAACTGGCAGAACCCCCCCAGGTTTTGAAGCCTTTCAGGATAATTACAGGACTTATGCAGTTGAGAGGGCGGAACAAGGCATATAGGGATTTATTATAACTATTTGGCTTTAGACAGTTAAGTGCTTAATACTATCATTTTCCAGTATAACCACGAAATCTGAAATTTTCCAGTATAATCACGAAATCTGAAAAAAAGATTACAGAGAATTATATTTGCTGTAAATTCTCTTAAGCATAAGTGCATCCTGTTCAAGAACAGGGCTTTCAAGTATTAT
>DATALD010000023.1:0-20581 GCA_036261255.1 Bacteroidales bacterium | reverse complement strand
CAACAATTGTCTTGGCTATTGCGATAGAATGGGTTCCGTTTTATTTTTTTAATCGAGTAATATTAATGGTGAGGAATAAAATAGTTCCAAACATCTGGTATAGTGAAGATGGAGGTAATATTTCAAGAATAATTGAATACTATTCGAATATATTTGGTCAGGATTTTCAACATGGACAGATAATACCGCTTGGAGAAACACCAAGTGGAAGAACTGAAATGTGTGAAGTACATATATTCGGGCAAAAATATTCGCTTATGAGTACTGCTGAAGAGCATCAGCCTTTAAATGACTCAGTATCTTTTATGATCAATTGTGATGATCAGAAAGAAATTGATAAATACTGGAACTACTTTACCATGGAAGGTGAAGAATCTCAATGTGGATGGTGTATAGACAAATATGGTCTTCGCTGGCAAGTTTTGCCTAAAAATTTAGATCAGTTAATGAATAAACCAAATTCATTTAGAGTAATGATGGGACAGAGAAAAATTGTGATTGAAGAATACTTAAGATAAATCACTAAAAAACACTGATGAATAATTAAATCTCGTCCCGCTGGAACTTATATTCGGAATAACAATTGTCCGGCTGCGACAATAAAGAGTCCATTAATGATTACACTGGTGAGCATCATTCCCATGATGCTGGTGATTCCTGCAACTCTCCTGTGAATCAAAAACTCTTCCCCGCATATAATCAGTTACCACCTTGTTTATTTCCCCAGAACAACCACGTATAACCTTTATGCCATGATAATTCAGAACATTAAATGCTCCCTCTCCCATATTTCCGGCTAACATAACATTAACACCCTTCTCTCTCAGAATTGCAGCTATATTACTTTTACAGCCACATCCCTGCGGGGAAGGCAGAACTTCCTGGTTTTCCAGCTTATGACTTTCATCGAATGCAAAGATTGTGTATACTTCACAATGACCAAAATGATCATCTACATGGTTATCTCGTGTCGGAACTGCTACTTTCATGATTAGAATAGTGCATTAAATACATAAAAGGCCGTAAAGATAAAGAATATTGATAATATCTGCTCTTTGCCAGACTTGAAAACCATAGGAATTATAAAAACTGCTATTCATGACAAGTTAATTTGTAAAAAAATTATATCTTGAATCAAAATGAATCGTGTGGAGAAATCAGACAAACAAGAAAATTCGAAATACAAATAGAATTAAACACTTAAAAACAAGAAAATGGTAAATTTTGGAACATTTGAGATTATTCTGATAGTTATAGTTGGGTTCGGAATCCTTAGCATCCTGCCCCTGATATTTTATTTGATAACCCTGCAAAACACACTTCTGGAAGTCAGGATTGAGAATCGTAAAATGCAGCCAGGTATGGTTTGGCTAACTTTAATTCCACTCTTTGGAATTATCTGGCAATTTATAATTGTTAATAATGTTGCTGATTCATTAAAATTAGAATTTCAACAACGTAATCTCATTACTGACGAAGACAGACCCGGATATAGTATAGGTTTGGCCTTTTGCATCTTAGCTTGTTGCAGTATAGTTCCCTTCCTGGGATTTCTGACGGCTCTGGCTGCTTTCATTTGCTGGATAATGTATTGGGTAAAAATAAGTAGCTACAAAACAAAGCTGAAATATTCAAAATCAGTATAAGAAAAACCGGCAGACAAAAACAGTGACATTTGCTTTTTCTACCCCAATGATTAACAAATAATTAAAACTTCTTATCGTCCGCTGCAATACGGCGGATTAAAATATACATGCAACCCTGAATAGCTATTGTTGTCTTTTTATTTATAAAGGTTGATAATAAAAACAAATTATAAATAAATATGAAAAGAGAATTGAAGCTCGTAATCCTGTTAGCACTTTTTGTACCAACAAATCTTTTTGCACAGGTAAGTGAGAGTTCGAAAACTCATAAGGCCCAGGTTACATTTGCATATCCTGTTGGAAGTGGCGGAATGGGTTCAATGGAATATTCTAACAATTTTTCATTCAATATTTTATATGGTCTGAATGGTGGTGTAGATGGATTTGAACTGGGTTCGATTTTGAACTATAACAAAGGGTCTGTAAAAGGATTTCAACTATCAGGAGTCTCAAATATAAATACAGGAAGTTCCAATGGTTTTTTGCTTTCAGGAGTTTCAAATATCTGTCATGAACAAACTAATGGTTTATTAATAACAGGGGTGCTGAATTATTCAGGGCAAAATGCAAAAGGATTTCAATTAGCCGGAGTTTCAAATATAAATGCCGGATACACTGATGGATTTCTGCTTTCAGGGGTTTCAAATATTTGCATGGATTCGACTTCTGGTGTGTTTATATCCGGTGTACTGAATTATTCAGCAAAGAATGCAAAAGGATTTCAGTTAGCAACAACTAATATTGCTGTTAGTGAGTACAAAGGTTTCCAGTTGGGTGTATTTAACTATGCAAAGAAACTGCAAGGGTTTCAACTTGGTGTTATAAACTACACAAACAATGCTGAAGGGGGAATACCAATTGGGATACTCAGCATTGTCAGAAACGGCCATTACGAATTTGAATTTAGCGGGGGTGAAGTATTATTTTCAAACCTTAATTACAAAATGGGAGTTGAAAGGCTTTACACTGTTTTTAAAATAGGCTATTCTTCGTACAAGAGTAATCCGGTTTATAGTTATGGTATTGGATTAGGTGGAAATATTCCTCTATCAGAGAAACAAAAAGTAAACATAGATCTGTCAAGCAATAATATTGTCTATTATAACACCTGGGATACTGATCTGAATTTATTATGCAAGGCTGACTTTAATTATAAATACAGCCTTTCCGATAATTTATCACTGCTGGTTGGGCCTTCATTAAATGTTTATGTAACAAGGGAAAAAGTCGAATCTGAATATGGCACATTGAATATTCCTTATACAATCTACACAAAAGAATGGATGACAACTAAGTTGTTTATGTGGGCTGGTATTAATGTGGGTTTGTCATTAAAACTATAATTTAAATTAATTCAAATTGCATTAAGATTAATCGTGAAAGTACGTATCAAGATTTGTTGCATAAGCAGTATTAATGAGGCATTAACAGCTATAGAATCAGGGGCTGATGCACTTGGACTCGTTGGCAAAATGCCCAGCGGTCCGGGACCAATATCTGACGAATTAATAAAGGAAATAGCTCATGCAATACCACCTCCTGTTGCATCATTTCTGCTTACAAGTGAGACTTCCGCATCAGGGATTATTAAACATCATCGCAGGGTCAACACTAACACTATCCAGATAGTCGATCTACTTTCTGAGGGTAATTATTCACAGATCAAAGAAGCGCTGCCTTCAGTTAAGATCGTACAGGTAATTCATGTAATTGATTTCAAATCAGTTGATCTTGCGATCAGGCTTTCAGAAAATGTAGATGCAATACTTCTTGATAGTGGTAATCCGAACCTGGCTATTAAAGAGCTTGGTGGTACCGGCAGGGTACACAACTGGAAGTTAAGCAGACTTATTCGAGATAATTCTAAATGTCCCATATTCCTAGCCGGTGGGCTCAATCCGGACAATGTCAGACAAGCTATTGAAGAAGTCAATCCTTATGCTGTTGACATTTGCAGTGGTATCAGAACTAATGGTGTCCTTGATAAAAACAAATTAAGTACCCTCATGGCTAACATTAAATGACAAAACTGATTTTACATACTTTTAGAGATAAAAGACAATCATAAGATGGATGATGTGAATAAATCAAAAATGGGAAGTAATGTTACCAGGTTCAATTCAGAACAAACCGTGTTTTTCTCCGTGAAATCCGTGAAACCCTGTTGGTAAAAGAAAAGCAGTAAAAGTAGAGGAAAGTTGTCTCTGGGTCTGGCCTAATTATTGTGAAAGGTTTTAAACCTAAACCTGAACAAATGAAAAACCTATTCCTGGTCATTATTGTCCTTTTTCTTCTGATTAATTGTGAACGTTCTGAGAAAAAAGAGCCTGTAATGAGTTGCAATGTAGAAAACCCGCTGGAAGATCTTCCCTGGCTAAAGGAGTTGAAAAACACTCTTACCGGTTGCACTTGCGAGATATCTATCATCCAGGCTTTGTATCAAAATGAAACAGTGTTTTACACTACATTAACAGACTATTTATGCGATGGTGTATTTCATGTTGAATTAATGGATTGCAGCGGAGCTGTAATAAAGGAATATAATATTGGTAATGCTGGCTTATTTAATACTGAGGTAACCGAGCTTAATGTGATTCACAAATGTAAATAATTTGTAGAAAAGCATAAATCCTGTAAAACACTAAATCTTTTTAAGTCCGGATTTCTTTCATTCCACGCTTCAAATCGTATCTTTGAAGCGTTAGCATTTTTTGAAATAAAGGAAATATGGTAGTATTTATTATTAACTATAACAGGCTTACATTACCACGAAATATTGCTGACTGGTGCCATGCTCATGGACTTGAGCCAGTGATAGTTGACAATAACAGCAACTACCCTCTCCTGCTTGAATATTATGAAGAATGTCCTTACCAGGTGATAATGCTCGAACGAAATTACGGACACAAATGTATTTGGGATCTGGGGTTGATTGATGAGCTTGAAATTAAAGACAGGTACATAATAACCGATCCTGATCTTGATCTTTCCGGTGTGCCTGATGACTTTCTTGATGTAATGAGCAAGGGACTTGATAAATATCCTTCTTATGACAAATGTGGATTATCGCTTGAAATAAACGATCTTCCTGATTCCGATGAAGGCCGTTTTATCAGATCGAATTGTGAAGCAGGTTACTGGACAAAACCTCTTGATCCTCTTTATTTTCATGCTGATACAGACACTACATTTGCATTGTACAGGGAAAACTCAAGAGAATATAATTATAACGCCATTAGAACAAACCGACCTTATACTGCCCGTCACATACCCTGGTATTACACTGATTTTAACCTGTTACCGGAAGATGAACAGTATTACTTTAACTCAGCATCCAGAAGTTCATCAGGTAAAAAAAGATTATTTAAATAAACCAAGGCCTCTAATGCCTCTAAAGCTACTCCTGCTGCTTGACTTACCTGCTATTATAAAATTCTCCATTGTCTTTTTGTTCTCGATACTTTTTAGTTGGACCCTGTCAATTCTGATTCATAAAAATCTCATGTTAAGTTAATATATCAGTTGAAGTCAGAATAACTTATTTATTCATTTGAGATCAAAGGAGCTTTTTTATCCCAGGAATCAGAGTGTATCTGTTGCAGTATAAAGTCAGCAAGATCATTAATGTTTATTGACAAACCTGCCAAATATGTTTCACTCGCCAATACCCTGCCTTTTGATGGCTTTGTCACTATGCCAGATGGTCTTACAAGTATCCAGTTGAGAGATGATTGTTTTATTTCCTTCCACTCCAACTCCTTGGTGATCAATATCTTTTTTGACAATAACAAAAGAATGAATCGGAGAAACCGTCTTTTGAAGTCCCATTTTTCATTCATACCTCCCAGATGAGCAGCCCCACCCACATGGATGAATTTCTGAACATTCTTCTGTTCGAGGGTTGAAACAAGTCCTTTCATTGCTTCATGGTATTTGTCTGGCTGTTCCGGAATTCTCTTATTTGGTGCAATTGTCGAAATTACAATTTCAGAACCCTCAACTGCCGCCTCAACATCAGGAGAGTTGAACATATTTCCCTTTAAATACTGAACCCTTTGTTTCAAATGACCGAGTTTTTCAGGGTCTCTTACCAATGTTTTTATTTCATACCCTCTTTCGAGGGCTTTTTCCACCAGCACTTTACCAAGAAAGCCTGTAGATCCTAAAATAGTTATTTGCATAGCTGTGTTATTTATAGTGAATTGTTTTTCCTGGTAAAAATTGTTCTTCAAAGAACAGAATGATCTCATTTAATTCCTTTTTGACTTTCTCCAGATCAAATGGTTCGTTCTGACAGATGATGAAGTTCTGAAAAGCCCATTCAGCACGATAATAATTGAAAACACGCGCAAGTGAAACAGTATCACAAGGTTTAATTGAACCTGCCTCCAAACATTTTTGAAATATTTTATTCATTACATCATCTGCCCTCTCCTGGTATTCTTTCCGGTAATATTTTCTTATTCTTTCATTATGATGGATCTCCTGAAACATGATTCTCATAATTTTAACCACATATGGTTCATTAATGATTATTTCAGGCAATGGCTCCAATAATCCCCTGAAAATTGATATGACTCCGGTTGCTCCAGATGTATCTTCTACGGGCAAGGCCGAGAAGATCATCTTTTCTGCATATTCGAAAATACTGTCAAGTATTCCTTCTTTATTCCTGTAATGCCTGTAAATAGCGCCTTCTGTCAGATCTAATGATGAGGCCAGGTCACGGACCGATGTACGATCATATCCATTTTCAGAGAACAAGTGTATCGCCGCATCAAAGATTCTCTCACGGGTGCTCTTCTCGCCTTCCTTAACAACAGGCCTTCCCATTTTGGAATTAATTTGGTTGTTCATTTTTATATGTAAACGTTTACTTACTTTGTAAAAGTAATTTATTTTTTTAAACCTGCAAGGCACAGATAGAGATTCAGGGTAAATTTCTGCCAGGTGGAAGAGCCCTGTCTCGCTGCCTTACTTGAATAGACAACCTGATTCAGAAATTATTCAAGCCAGAAACAGGAATTCAATTTGTTTGTTATATATGATATAATACCGATCTATGCAATTCTAAATTTGATGCCACTTTCAGAACTCCCATAGTGGTGAATATTCAATTTTATCAATGTGTAATAAATAGTTAAACAATATTAGGAGAACCTCTGCGTTTATCAGAAAACAAATAATGGAATTATTTGCGGTAATTACAGGTGCAGCTGGAGGTCTTGGTAAGGCTTTTTCCTTTGAACTTGCAAAAAACGGCTACAACACAATACTCCTTGATTTGCCAGAAAAAGGATTAAAAGACATTTGCACCGTTATTGAAAACAGATACAATAAAAAGTCATTATATTATGAGACTGATTTAACCAAAATCGAAAATATAGTTGAAGTTACTTCAGATATAAATCAAAAATATAATGTTTCTATTTTAATAAACAATGCAGGTGTTGGTGGTACAAAGTCTTTCCGGGATGCCGATATCAATTATCTTAACACTATTCTCCAGTTGAACATAATGGCAACAACCATTATGACAAAGCAGTTGTTCCAGAATTTAGAAAAACAGGATAAGTCATATATACTAAACGTTTCGAGTATGGCTGCATTTAGTCCTGTTGCTTTCAAAACAGTATACCCGGCATCGAAAGTTTTTGTGCACTATTTCAGTCGCAGCCTATATGAGGAATACAAAAAGACTAACGTTTTTGTAAGTGTTGTAAACCCTGGACCAATGAAAACAAATCCCGATGTTACTGCACGTATCAACAGGCAAGGCTTTTTTGGCAGGATTGGACTGTTATCACCCGAAAAAGTTGCCGAAATATCTATCAGGCAACTTTTTAAGCGCGATACTCTGGTAATGTTAAAAGGGAATGGCTTAAGCTGGTTATTGTTAAAGATTATACCAATCTGGATAAGGCTTCCTCTTTTTTCAATTGCTGTCAGGCGAGAACTTAAACTGCCAGGAAGATGAACAGGGTATTCGTAACTGGTGCAAATGGATTGTTAGGAACAAATCTTGTATTAATGCTTATTGAACAGGATTTTGAAGTTACCGCCCTGGTACGCCATAAGAAGACCTTTATCAAACCCGGGTTAAAGAAACTATTACTGGTTGAAGGCGACCTGCATAGTATAGAAAAACTAACGGATCAGATAAAAGGATGTCAATATGTGGTACATGTTGCTGCAAATACATCACAAAGGTTATTAAAGCTCGAAGATTATTATGAAACCAACATACTGGGCACTCAGAACATTGTGACCTCATGTATAGAAAACGAGATTAAAAAACTTATCTATATTGGCACGGCAAATACTTATGGTTACGGAAGTCTATCAGATCCCGGGAATGAGAACAGACCAATGAAAGAACCTTTTACAAAATCGCTCTATGCACTTAGTAAGAACCATACGCAACAAATTATAGACAGATCGGCCTCACAGTTAAATATTACTACAATAAGTCCTGCCTTTATGATTGGAGGGTTTGATTCCAAGCCAAGTTCAGGGAGGATTCTGACAATGGCGCTGAATAAACCATTCATTTTCTATCCATCAGGGGGCAAAAGTTTCATTCACGTTTCAGATGTTGCCCACGCAGTTATTAAGGCATTTGAGCTGGACCAATCGGGAGAAAAATACATTCTTGCCGGTGAAAATATCAGCTATAAAGTTTTTTATAAAAAGGTTATATCCCTGAACAAACAAAGATCAATTCTGATTCCAATTCCGGATTTTGTCCTTCAGATTTTTGGTCTGATTGGAGATATTATCAGGAGATTAGGTATCAGAACAGAAATTTCTTCATTTAACATGAAAGCTTTGACTGTAAAAAATTATTATTCCAACAAAAAAGCAAAAGAGGCTTTAAACATTAATTTCACCCCAATAGACACTGCAATTAAGGACGCCCTGGAGTATCTAAAAAACAAGGGGGAGTAACATATTCCTAGCATAGCTTGTCGCAACATAAGTCGCTTTGTCACTCCGTCCCTGAGCCTGTTCACTGCTGTTCGTCCAGAGCCTGATTCTGATATCTCCTGTTTTCGAGTATATGTACATAGTCCGGGGCCAACTGGTTATTGTAATCTTCATAAGCCTTCTGCGCCCAGTCTAATGCATCCTCAATCTTCCCGTTTATTTCGCTAAGAATCGCCATATTATAAGCAGCTCTACCCGCTATTTTTGAACTTGGATTATCAAGCTCCTTAGCCCATAGTTCTCCTGCCTCATCCCATTTCCCCATCTGTGCTTTTCTTTCAGCTATTTTGAAATTATCTGTCCCCTTTACGTAATATTCGCGGATCACCCTGATTTCGTAGGGAATGATCCTCAAAGCATAATTTTGCCCTGTCTTGTTACCAGCTTCTTTTACTGCATCTTTTCGGCCAATCAGCCCTGCTGCAGCAGCAAGTGGATTAACACCTTTACCATGAAATGTAAGAGTTTCCTCCTGAAGATACTCATCAAGCAATGTTTTTGTTGAAGGATCATAAATTCTCCACCCGGTCTTGACAATAGTCTCCATATCAGACTGGTGTTCCAGAGCAGGTATTATTCCAAGAGGAGAGGCAATATCAACATTCCTGTTTGAGTAACCTATCCTCGTGTCTGTGTCAAACTTTTCAAGAGAGAATATGGCATCAGCGTCATTCTCAACGCATAATTGCTGAACAATATCCCATGAGAGGGGCTGTGGTAAGATGTTGATCCGGGGTGTTCTGAATTCAATGTCTGAAAGTAATTTTACTTCTTCGAATTTTTTATTAAGCCTTAGCTCATCAGCAAGACCGGTTATGCTTGCGGCAGCGCCTTCCCTATCGAGTTCCGATCCTTCAAGCGATAATATCTTGTCAGCTACGTCAATTGCCTTGGCTTCTTCTGTCGGTGCTGTCCTGTCAATTACAGCTATTTTTTTTACATAAGAGGGAATTGTTACCGGCGCCGGCTCGGTAACATTCAGATAAAGTTCACTTGTTTTACATGACATCAACGATGCAGCAATTACCAGGACAACCAACCCTGAACTTTTCATATCATTTTAATTAATGAATTAATCGTTACAAATACCCTGTTTTACACTCCCCTTTTTTCCTGAATGGAAAGCAATACAGTAAAATTCTTCTTCGTCAAATATAATTTTTTTGGAATAATTACAATTTTAAAAGTCAGTCTTTATTACCTTCGTATAATCATAATAAAATTTAAACCCTAATCCGATGAAATTTGCCAGTTTTTTAACCGCAGTCGCTGTCTTATTGCAGCTATCATCATGTACATCAAAACAGGAGAAAATGGAAAATGAGATGAGATCCTTTATTGCAGCGTTTGAAGAAAAGGCCATACCCTTATACAAGAATGCGACTATTACTTCCTGGAATGCCAATATATCTGGATCAGAAGAAGATTACGCGCTAAGTGAGAAAGCCCAGTATGAATATGAGAGTCTTTTCACTGACACCATAGCTTTTGCTAAACTCAAAGAAATTAAGGAATCGGGACAATTAAAGGACTCATTGCTCACAAGGCAGCTTGAGCTTCTTTATAATTCATACCTTGGTGGCCAGGTTGATACTGCCATGATATCCGAAAGGATAAGAATGGAAACAGAAATAACGCAAAAATATGGAAACTTCCGGGCCGAGGTAGAAGGTAAGAAAGTTTCAGATAATGAAATTGAGTTGATTCTCAGGACTTCAACCGACAGTAAGAAGCTTCAGGAAGCCTGGGAAGGTTCAAAGATGATTGGCCCTGTAGTTGCTGAAGATATCATTAACCTTGTAAAGCAAAGGAACAAGATAGCAAAGGAGCTGGGTTTCAATAATTACCATGAGATGAGCCTTAAACTTTCAGGACAGGAGCCTGCTGAAGTAACAGCTATCCTTGATGAGCTTGATGCCCTTACAAAAGAAAGCTTTACAAATCTTAAGAGTGATGTAGATAATTACTTTTCAAAAAGGTACAATGTAAAAACTGAAGATTTGAAACCCTGGCATTATCAGAACAGGTATTTCCAGGAAGCTCCGGAAATATATAAGGTTGATTTTGATAAGTACTATTCAAATCAGGATCCGGCGAAGCTTGCCAGCACGTTTTATTCAGGTATTGGTTTGAGTGTTGACCCGATACTTGCAAAGAGCGATCTCTATGAAAAACCAGGTAAAAACCAGCATGCATTCTGTACAGATATCGACCGTGAAGGCGATGTTAGGACGCTCAACAACATCCGTCCCGATTCAAAATGGATGAACACTATACTTCATGAACTCGGCCATGGTGTCTATTCATATTATAATGACAGGGAACTACCTTTTGTTCTTAGGGATGCCGCCCATACTTTCACAACCGAAGCTATTGCAAACATGTTTGGAAGGTTTGCAACCGACCCTAAATGGATGCTCAATATGGGAGTTATTGATGAGAAAGAAAGTAATGCAATTGCAGAAGACAGCCGTAAAGCATTACGTCTCGAAATGATTGTCTTCAGTCGCTGGGTGCAGGTAATGTACCGTTTTGAGAAATCAATGTACGAAAATCCTGACCAGGATCTGAATAAACTATGGTGGGACATGGTTGAGAAATACCAGCTTCTGAAAAAACCTGCGGACAGGAACATGCCTGATTGGGCTACAAAGATCCATGTTGCCCTTTATCCATGCTACTACCATAACTACCTCCTTGGCTATCTGCTTGCTTCACAGCTATATAACCATATTAACACAAACATCACAGACAATAGCTCATTTACAGGAGATCCCAAAGTTGGTGATTACCTGAAGGAAAAAGTATTCTACCCTGGCGCCCGTTACCAGTGGAATGAGATGATTGAGAGAGCAACAGGCGAAAAACTCACGGCAAAATACTATGCCAAAGAATTTGTAGAATAAGCAAATTTCAAAAATAGTTTTACAATAACATACAACATTGTACAAAGGATATGAGAAAGATCATCATGGTTTTATTCAGTGTTCTTGCGGCCTGTTCATCACATCAAACTAATAAAGAAGAAGCTTCTTCGCCTGTTTTTATTGATGAAGCTATTGTTTCAAGATCAATCGATAGCATCAAAGCGCTCCACCCCGGAATTGACCAGAACCTTCTTGGGAAAGGTATAAAACATGCTGCTTCACTCTGGAGAGAGGAAGATGGATCAAAGGATGATTTTATATCATTTGCAGCCACCAACTACGTTGCAGATCCTGCAAAAAGGAAAGCTGTATTCATAAAGGTCAGTAACTATTTCGAATCAATCAACGGGTACATGAATGAGATAACACTCGATCTCAGGAAAAATTTAGATGAAGCAACCGGTGAAATAGATGAAATAGACAGGATGATTGGCAACTATTCAGTAGGTTCCCATTTCTCTGATGATCTGTATGCGAACAAGGTAGCTTTTGTTATCGCCTTAAATTTCCCTTACTACACTCTTGAAGAAAAGGAAAAACTCGGTCCGGACTGGACAAGGGAAGATTGGGCGATGGCAAGGCTTGGCGATTATTTTACATCGCGTGTTCCGGCTGCAGTATCACAGGGTTTCACAACTGCAAATGGTAATGCTGAAATGTATATTTCGGAATATAACATCCAGATGGGCAAGCTTAAAACAGATGATGGCAAACAACTGTTCCCTGATGATATGTCGCTTCTGACTCACTGGAACCTTCGCGATGAGCTTAAAGCCGACTATGCCGATGCAGTAAATGGACAGGCAAAACAGGATATGATATATAAGGTGATGGAAAGAATTATCGACCAGGATATTCCTGAAGTTGTTATCAACAATCCTGAATATGAATGGATGCCTTTCTCAAACAAGGTTCTGAAAGATGGAGCTGAAGTACAGGTTACCGATGAACCTGATACACGCTATCTTCATATATTAAATACTTTCAAGGCAATGCGTGAGATTGACAAGTACAATCCTGAAATGAACACTGCCATTAAAAGAAAGTTTTCAGTTGAGATGGAGATTGCCCAGGAAGAAGTAGAAGCTTTGTTCGATTCATATCTTAAAGCTCCACAACTTGCCCAACTTAGCAAAATAGTTAAAGAGAGACTTGGAAGAGATTTGAAGCCTTATGATATATGGTATAATGGATTTGTTGGCAAGGGAGGATTTCCTGAAGATAAGCTTACAGCAATAACTTCAAAGCTTTATCCAACACCGGAAGCTTTCAGGAAAGATATGCCATCAATACTTAAAAAGCTTGGGTGGACACCTGAAAGGGCAGAGTATCTAGCTGATAAGATAGTCGTTGACCCGGCTCGCGGATCGGGCCATGCCTGGGGAACAGGAATGAAAGGAGCTGTTTCTCACCTAAGGACCCGCATTTCTGACAAAGGAATGGATTACAAAGGTTATAACATAGCTGTTCATGAGTTTGGTCACAATATCGAGCAAACAATATCAATGTACGATGTCGATTATTATACGATGGCTGGAGTTCCAAATACTGCAATAACAGAAGCCCTTGCCTTTGTGTTTCAAAACCGCGACCTGATGCTTCTTGGTATAAAAGATGAAAAGCCTGAGAGGGATGATATGGAAGTGCTTGGTTCTGCCTGGTCGCTTATGGAGATAATGGGTGTTGGTATGGTAGATATGAAGGCTTGGAAATGGATGTATTTGAATCCCGAAGCTTCGCCTGCAGAACTTAAAAGTGAGATCAGGAAGATAGCGGTTGATACCTGGAACACATACTTTGCTCCTATACTTGGCGTTGAAGATTCTCCGATACTTGCCATCTATTCGCACATGATAAATTCGCCGCTGTACCTGGCTAATTATTCTTATGGGCATATAGTTCAGTTCCAGATAGAGAAATACCTTGAAGGGAAAAAGCTTTCTTCGGAATTAGACAGGATGTACAGCCTTGGAAGGCTCACTCCACAACAATGGATGATGAAAGCTACCGGCTCAAAGATTTCAACTCAGCCATTACTCGATGATCTTGACCTGGCCATTAAAAACTTCTGATGTAATCTTATTGACCAGGTTAATTCAACTTCAGGACATAATTCATTGAAAGTCCTAAAAGATCGGCCTCGCTTGCATGAGCCTTGAGATACACTCCAGCAAAGAAAGCGGGGCTGATTTTATATGATAGTTCATATTTTTGATATACAGCGTTTTTGGCTTTAAAAGGGGAATAAACATACACACCAAAATACTGTGTAAAGTAAACTCTTCCAAGGAAAAAATCCTGTCCAAGTGTAATTGCTGCCCTTTTGTGATCTTTGTTAATTTCGTGTATCTCAAGGTACTTCTTTACCCCTCCGTCAACTATTAGCTCCACTCCTGCATTCAAAGCATAAAAATCTCTTAGTTGCCATACATGCCTTACCGATGAACCATAAGTCCAGGTAGGTTGTTCCCATACATACTTGAATCCTTCTATAACCTGAAACTGAATGTATTTTTTATTTATCCTTGACCTTTTCTCCCGTGTATAAGGTTCCAAAACAGGGAAAGATAGAGGATAGTATTCGAATCCTAATGATAAGGTTGGAAAATTCATACCAAGGTTTGGGACTTTTGTGGCTCCATTTGAAATATGATTGTATGTTCCGGCTACAGTTAAATACATGTTACCTGTCACTTTGTAGTTTAACCTTGCTGATAAAAAAAGAGGCATGCTTATCCGTGTGCTGAAAAACCTGTTTGAAGGGTTAAGCTCATAGTCCCAGATCTTTGTTTGCCACGAAACTCCTGCACCGGCTCTGACAGAAAAATAAAACTTCTCACCCGATCTTAATACAGGTTCAGTAAATAAAGTAAGAGTATATGAAGAGCCTACTATCGTGGGGTTCTGGTAATTAAAAAAGCCCGCCTGGATACCTGAGATATTATATTTTCCAAATATTTTCCAGCTATCGTAATTGGTGTGAAGCTTGCTGATATTTACTTCATAGCCGTATGGTCTCGTATGAGATAGGGGTCTTATCGAAGCTGTATGGGGTATGATAAATCCATAATGCACCCTTGCTCCTATTGCCATCCTGTCCTGAGCGCTGGCAGTGAGATTAAGAATAAAAAGAATTGTCAGTAATATCTTAAAACGCATCGGTGTGTTATATGAAACGTATCGATAGTACTTCAGCCAATTCTTCCGCTTCCAGTGATAATGGGTTATTCTTTGATGAACTAGAAGCAATTATATTATTAAAAGAAGCCTCTTCAATCCCTGCTGTTTTCAGACCAGGAAGCTTCATTTCAACTGTCAGGTAATTGAGGTATTCAATAAACCAGTCAATTAAATAATCATCTGACTTGTTCTCCCTATCAAGGAAAAGTCTGCCAAGTGATGCATATTTTTTCAATGCAGCATTATTTTTGCCTGTCTTCCTCAACTTTCTAACAGTTATTGTATTGCAGGCACCCATCAACGTACCGCAAAGTAGTCCATGTGGTATTTGGTAGATTCCCCCTATCGAGCCTGCAATTCCATGTACTGTTCCCAGTCCAGCATTAGCCAGGCCGATCCCTGATGTAAGAGCAGCAAATGACATACCGGTTCTTGCCTCAATGTCGCTACCATCGACAACGCACTTCAGAAGACTCTGCCTGACAGCCTTTAATCCCTCATAAGTAAGGGCATCGGTAAAAGGGGTTGCTTTTGTTGAGAGATAAGCTTCTGTAAGCTGTGTGAAGCAATCCATCCCGCTTGCTGCAGTTATTGAGGTAGGACAATTAAGCGTCAATTCAGGATCAACAAGGGCGACTTCAGGAACAAAGTTATCGTGACGAAGTGATTTTTTGAAACCATTTATGCCTGTTTGGGAAATTACAGAATTTTTTGTGGCTTCACTTCCTGTACCGGAGGTTGTAGGAACAGCAATGAATGGTATTTTACTTCCAGGGTGCTCCCTGGTTCCAACATCTTCTAGGAAATCAGTAATCCCCTCCTTCATGTAAAGCATTGCGGAGATGGCTTTGCCTGCATCAAGGACACTTCCTCCGCCAATAGAAACAACAACGCCGGCTTTATAATCGCTGAGGTCAGCAACAGCTTTGTCTATCATGGCAGGTGATGGCTCCCCGCTTATTGAAACTGTCCTGTAATTAATTCCTTCTGATGCCAGCCTTGTCAAAAACGAACTTCCGAATGAAGAAGCCAGGAAAGATGTCTTCCCTGTAACAAGTATAATGTTTTTGTCATATTGTCTGATCACACCTGGCAGATCTTTCAACCTGCCTGCGCCAAAAATGATTTTTGGAATCCTGCCAAACTGGAATGAAGTTATCATTTCTTTGTAGGTTGAAGAATATTGTACTTGATGCCATACCTTGGTTCCTGCATCATATCTTTTACTGCATCTCTCCAGGCAAAATATTGAGGGGTGTTTTTATGTGCGGTTGCCTGCTCTTCAGTTTCATAAGCTTCATAGAGCATAAATCTTGTAGCATCATCAACCTGTTGTATGATGTCAAACCGGATATTTCCCGGTTCTTTAACAGATTTGTTATGGTTGTCAGTCGAAACCCTGATGAAATCATCAATCATCTCAGGTTTGATATGAAGGTAAATGCATGCTGCAATCATAGTCGATAATTTTCGCTAAAGTTAAAACTTTTTTATGCCCCGCCTAAAGGAAGCGATAAAGACTGTAAAGGCTGTAGTTTGTAAAAACCGTATAGGCTATAAAGACTTTAATTACTTGTGTTTTTTTAATTAATATCATTAATACTCTTTGTGAATTCAATAATATGTAAACTTTCACTTTCATTTATTAACTATCTTTGTTAAATATGGGATTTTTATTTTCCTGTATTTTTATTTGAAGATTATTAATCCTGAACAAATATGAAGACCGATATTGAGATTGCCCAGGGTGCTAATATCATGCATATCATCGAGATTGCTAAAAAACTGGGAATCAATCCTGAACATTTGGAGTTATATGGCAAGTACAAAGCAAAAATCCCTATAAATCTTATTGATGAAGAAAAAGTAAAAAAGAGCAAGCTTGTTCTTGTAACTGCCATCACCCCTACTCCTCCCGGGGAAGGAAAGACAACTACTTCTATCGGTCTTGCCCAGGGCTTGAATCTTCTTGGTAAAAAGACAACAGTTGTGCTGCGCGAGCCTTCACTTGGTCCGGTTTTCGGGATTAAAGGTGGCGCCGCAGGTGGTGGCTATTCACAGGTTATTCCGATGGAAGATATTAACCTTCACTTCACTGGCGACATGTCGGCTATTGAGAAAGCCCATAACCTGTTGGCTGCCCTTATTGACAACAATATTCAGAAAACAACAGGTAATCTTGGCATTGATCCCAGGACCATCACATGGAAAAGAGTGATGGACATGAATGAAAGATCACTGCGCGACATAGTAATAGGACTTGGAGGAACAAGCCAGGGTGTACCCCGTGAATCAGGGTTTAACATCACTGCGGCTTCTGAAGTAATGGCTACTTTATGCCTTGCAAAAGATCTTATGGATCTTAAGGAAAGGCTTGGCAATATATTTATTGGCTACACTTATGAGGGCAAGCCTGTGTTTGCCCGTGATCTGAAGGCCAACGGCGCTATGGCTGCCTTGCTTAAGGATGCAATCAAGCCAAACCTTGTTCAGACACTTGAAGGAACGCCTGCAATAATTCATGGAGGCCCTTTTGCGAATATTGCGCAGGGAACAAACTCAATAATAGCTACAAGGATGGGTATGACATTCAGCGATTATGTAGTTACTGAAGCAGGTTTTGCAACCGAGCTGGGCGCCGAGAAGTTCTTTGATATTAAATGCAGGTTTGGAGATCTGAAAACAAACGCTGTGGTCATCGTTGCTACAATCCGCGCGCTGAAATATCATGGAGGTTTGAAGCTTTCAGAATTGCATGAAGAGAATATTCCTGCACTACAGGAAGGTTTTGAAAATCTCGATAAGCATATTGCAAACATAAAAGCTTTCGGGTTCAGACCGGTCATATCAATTAATAAGTTTGAATCCGATACCCTTTCCGAAATAGAACTATTGAAGAAACAATGTGAAAGCATGGGTGTTTCAGTTGCATTAAATGAATCATGGTCAAAAGGTGGCGAAGGAGCAAAGCAATTGGCAGAGATGGTAATTTCTGCTGTGGAAGAATGCGAAGGATTCGAACAGACAATCTATGATCTTGACTGGGACTTTGAGAAGAAAATTGAGACAATTGCCAAGAAGATGTATGGCGCTGATCATGTTGAATATACAGTGCTAGCGAAACAACAGCTAAAAAAAATTGACGGTCTGGGATTATCCAATCTTGCCGTTTGCATCGCTAAAACACAGAAATCGCTTTCGGACAACGAACATAAAAAAGGCGTTCCAAAGGGGTTTACATTTAAGATACGTGAGGTTGAACTATCGTCAGGCGCCGGGTTCATAGTGCCTATTGCGGGAACTATAATGAGGATGCCAGGTCTCCCTCCCGAACCATCAGCAGAAAAGATCGATATTGACGAACATGGGAAGATCTCGGGGCTCTTTTAGGGCTTGATGAAAGACTGTCGTTCACATCCTTCTTGTTCTTTTCTATAACCATGTGTTTTCCACTTGGTACGGTATAGTCATATTTCATGTAATTGTTGATCCCAGTTTTATTGCCGGATCACCCTCTGACATATAGCCTGGTATATTATTTAATTATCTATATTTATGGATGAATGATAACCTTGATTATTGCTGTGATATGAAAATTATAGTTTTAATTCCAACTTTATCCCTGCTATTGAGCAGTTGTTCTCTAAAAGAAAATGAAAGCCCTGTTGCCGGAAAGGTTCAGACAGATATGATCTTTCATTACTCAGTTCTGAAAGCCCTTGACAATGGCGTTCTGGAAGGAGATATGAATGTTTCTGATCTTAAGAAAAACGGAAATTTCGGCTTGGGCACTTTCAATACAATGGACGGTGAGATGATTGTGCTTGACAAAATAGTATACAGGGTTGCTGCTGATGGCTCAATTGTTGAACCTGGGAATGAAACACTGATACCTTATTCCGTTGTAACAAATTATAAACAGGATGGTTCCCTGAAACTCGATAGGGAAGTAGATTATGACCACTTAAAAAGCTTTGTTGCCAGTGCTATCCCTTCAGTTAACCAGTTTTATGCATTTCGTATAAAGGGTGAATTTGAGTATATAAAATGCGGCGGTGCAGATGCACAGGAAAAGCCTTACAATAAATCCCTTCCGGAGATGCTTGCTACAAGACCTGTATATGAAAAGAACAATGTGAAAGGCACCCTTGTCGGATTCTGGTGCCCCTCATACATTGGTGATATTAACACCCCAGGATTCCATCTTCATTTTCTTGCAGATGACCATAGTATCGGAGGTCACCTGATGGATTTTAAAGCCGGTTCACTTGAAATTGGCTATGATATTAAAAACGTCTACCATATTGTGCTTCCGGGAACTGACATGTTTAAAAATGCCCGATTCAGGGATGCCGGTGTAAATTATTAAAAAGTTAATACCGGGATCAGAATCTCAGTATCGAACCCAGGAGAATCCATACGGTCCTTATCTAGCTGCTATTGTGTTCAGTACGATCCTGCTTCATTATTCCAAAGGAACAGAAAGTGCTTTTATTATTTAAGTAATACTCACTCTCTGTTAATAGTCCCTATCCTGTCCGTCATCTTTAAAATGTTGCCATGGATATAATCATTCTAAATTATATGGTTATCCTTCCAAGGCACAATAATTGATTTGTTACCTGGTTTGAATTATATACCTGAAATCATACTAACCTAAAAAACAGCTTTATGAAAATAAATAAAGGATTGGGATCCATTTTGCCGAATTCAGAAAAAAAATCCGCGTTACTAATCCTTGTAATAGCGGCATTCATATTTGTAATAAATGGATGTACAAAAGAGCAGGTCGACAAATCTGCCAATGATATGACCGGACCTGAGATAGTTACTGTCAACCCGGCCAACAATTCTACAATAACAACAGCTGCAATCCCGGAGGCAACATTCAGCGAGCAAATCGACGAATCAACATTGTCAGCTGCTTTTATTGTGAAGAACGGAGATAATATAATTCCAGGCAATGTTACATACTCCGGAATGAAAGCAACCTTCATACCATCAGCATCCCTTCAGCCCTCAACTGTTTACACATGCACAATCACAACATCACTGCAGGATATTTCTGGTAACAGCCTTGAAACAGAATATATATGGAGCTTTACAACAGCTTCTGCGCCTGACGTTGTTCCGCCGTCCATCCTGTCGGTAACTCCACCTAATAATTCCACCTCAGTGCAGACAAATAACACACTTTCAGTAATGTTTTCCGAGGCTCTTAGCGTTCAGACGGTTTCCACTTCCTCCTTCTTCCTAAAGCAGGGGAGCAATCTGATCCAGGGAACTGTAAGTTACTCTGGAACGACAGCCATGTTCACTCCTGCTTCTGCCCTTCAGAATGGCACTGTATATTCGGCCACAGTAACAACATCAATCAAGGATGTTGCAGGGAATACTTTAGGAACCAATTATACATGGACATTTACCACGGCAGCAATAGTTGACAATGTCGCACCCACGGTGCTATCAGTGATTCCGTTTGCGAATTCAAACAATGTTGCTACAAGTATAAAGCCATCTGTTACTTTCAGTGAATCAATGAACCAGTCATCTGTAAGCTCTGCTTCATTTACAGTAAAGCAGGGTAGTACTGCATTATCAGGAACTATCAGCTGGTCTGGAAATACCGCAACTTTCACTCCTTCTTCGGCATTATTACCCGGAACTTCATATAGTTGCACAATAACAACAGCTGTTAGAGATGCTGCCGGAAATCCGCTGGCAGCAAACTATACCTGGACATTCACAACAGTAGCTTCTGCCGGCAAATCATTTTCTGCAGATGTGGTTCCAATACTGAATTCGTGTAACAGCTGTCACAATCATAACTGGACTGCTTCA
>DATALD010000018.1:0-1894 GCA_036261255.1 Bacteroidales bacterium | reverse complement strand
CGGATACACCTCCAACTACCCATCTATATACCTGGGCTGATTTTTCGTTGATAACCTGGTCATTATGCAAATATTTATGCCCCAGAGGTGAAATATTGACAAGTTGAAAATTCACCTCTGGGGAAAAGTTATTGTGCAGGTTATATACAGAGCTACAAAAGCAGCGTTTTGGCAGCCGTGTCCGTGGCTTAATCGAAAATTTGGACTGGTCCGAACTGTTTATCAGATTATTTAAACGTAATTTAAAAAAATGTGCCTTGCCTAAAATAATGATTGTTGTTATTTTAGGATAATTGGTTATAATAAAATAGCAACAGTTCTTATTTTAGGTTAAAGGGTACTATGCATCGGGATCTTCAAGGACATTATAAAACAATTTCGACTGTAGGGGAGGCGGTGAAGGCATTTATTCCGGCACCACTTCCACCGGTGCCTCCGATTGAATGGACATCGGAGTTACGCGAAAAATTCGATAAGGCACATCTGGCGCTTGGGCGACTGGACAGCGTATCAAAGCTTCTTCCGGATACGACACTTTTTTTGTATATGTATGTTCGTAAAGAGGCTGTACTGTCTTCAATGATTGAAGGAACACAATCATCTCTTTCGGATCTTCTTCTGTTTGAAATGGATGAGGAGCCGGGCGTTCCTGTCGATGATGTACAGGAAGTGAGTAACTATGTCGCGGCACTTTCCCATGGGCTTCACCTGTTGGAAAACGGTCTACCTCTTTCTTTAAGGTTGATCAAAGAGATGCATAGCGTGCTGTTGTCCAAAGGTCGAGGTTTTACCTGCACTCCCGGTGAATTTCGGAAATCACAGAACTGGATAGGGGGAACAAGGCCGGGGAATGCGGTTTTTATTCCTCCACCGGTCGAAGATCTAATGGAATGCATGGGTAAGTTTGAACTGTTTCTCCATGATATGCCGGAGCCGACACCTGTATTGCTTAAAGCAGCATTAATGCATGTTCAATTTGAAACCATTCACCCTTTTCTTGATGGAAACGGAAGATTAGGTCGGTTGCTTATCACCTTACTGCTTTGTGAGCAAAAGGTACTACAGGAACCAATGCTTTACCTCAGTCTTTATTTCAAAACACACCGGCAGTATTATTATGAGTTGCTTAACAAAGTTCGTACAACAGGGGACTGGGAATCCTGGCTTGACTTCTTTGCCGAGGCGGTGATTACTGTTGCTACCCAGGCGATGGAGACTGCACAAAAACTTCTTCACTTATCTGATTCTGATAAACAAAAAATCAGCGGGCTTGGAAGAGCATCAGCATCAACACTGCAGGTTCACCGATTATTGATGGAACATCCTGTGGTTACATCGAACTGGCTGGTAGAAAAAACCGGAATCTCTTCTGCTACAGTCAATAAGGCGCTGGGGCATCTTGAACAGCTTGGCATTGTGCGGGAAATAACCGAGAAGAAACGTAACCGGCTGTTCAGTTATAAGAGGTATATAGAGATATTGAATGAGGGGACAGAGTTGCCGGAAAGATCATGGTAAAAGCATTTTGTCTAATACAAACAATACTGAAAAGTTAATTCACAGAATTAAATATTGCTGCAGATTTGTTCAACAAAACAGCCAGATTTATATAAACCCAGTAAAATAAGGCCTGAAAACACCATTTTATAAGATGCCATTACCTGCCGCAATAATATGCATCTTCTATTAATCATAATAGATTTTATTAACAAAGGGCCACGGCCAATAGCCGTGGGGCAGGACGTCAACTTCTGGTGAATATATCACCCGTATGACTTTTGCAGGCAAAACCAACACTGCCGCAAATGTGTTTATCAGTTGCTTTAATAGAAGTTTTAGGTATAGATTGGCGATTGCCAATTGCCTGCTAAAAGTCATTCCACGGCTGGAAACC
>DATALD010000010.1:0-1947 GCA_036261255.1 Bacteroidales bacterium | reverse complement strand
AGAGTAGGCATAACTGACGGGCTTGTCAGGCTTTCGGTAGGGATTGAAGATTTCGAAGATATAATTGCAGACCTTAAACAGGCGCTCGAAGCAATTTAAACCTGCCAGGCAGCCCGCCTTTACCTATTTTATTTTTACCTATTTTATTTTCGAAACCCGACAAGGTATATGTGCTTCAGGAATAATCTTTCATCTGCAAAATTAAATCTTGAAAATTAATAACATAAGGTTAAAGCAGTAACACTGAACCCGGGGGAGTTTCATATGAAAGCACTTGTATTTGGAGCCGATGGTTTTGAAGATCTTGAACTTTTCTACCCTTACCACCGCCTGAAAGAAGAAGGAATTACGACACATGTAGCCTCAATGAAGAAGGGGCCGATAAAAGGAAAACAGGGGTATGAAATCAATGCTGATGTTGCATTTAAGGACATAAACCCTGCAGATTACGATATTCTCGTGATATCCGGAGGAAAAGGCCCCGAAAAAATGAGGCTTGACGAAAGTGCCCTTGAAATTGCAAGACACTTTTTCAAAGAAAACAAGCCAGTTGCCGCAATCTGCCACGGCCCTCAGGTTCTTGTCTCGGCAGGCGTCATAAAAGGCCGAAAAGCAACCTGCTGGTTAGGGATAAGGGATGACATCATAGCCGCAGGCGCACTTTACGAGGATAAAGAAGTTGTCGTAGACGGAAACTTTGTATCCTCAAGAAGTCCTGCTGACCTGTACGCTTTTGGAAGAGAAATGATGAAACTATTGAAATAAAATTGACAATATCTTTTAAGAGTATGGGTCCTGGGGGTGTTAGACAAAATAACCATTAGAGCTCATCCCAAAACTTATTTTTATCCCAGTTAAAAAAATATTCAGCATTGGCTTCATAGTCATAAGCTCGATTGATCGCTTAAAATACGAGATCCAAAAGAGCAAATTTTGAGTTTTGGGATAGGCTCTTAAAGTGAAATCAAATTCATTGAGCTGAACTTGAGGAATTTTCAGTCTCAGTTTGAGGTTAATGCTGCCTAATCCAAATGTAGGAATGGTTTGAATTTCAAGACAGGTTATAAGAAATTTGATATTATCAGGATGCTTAATTTAGGAGTTATTTCTTCTGATAAATTTCTTGCATTTTTCGATTATACCTTCATTATCTGATGCCGGTTCCTGGTTATTCATTCTAGCGCGTTTCATTTGATCATGTTCTCTACGAGATTTAGGCTTCTGAATATTTTTAGACATTGTTAAACACCGTAAAATTATTCAAATTATTCCTTTACTCCTTATCCGTCTTTATCCATAAAGGTTACCTTTGATTTTTAGTTAAATAAAGCAGTTTGAAGAAGGATACAGAATAGAAAGTTACATTATAGGCTGATCCAAAACTAAAAATTAGATTTCTAAATTTTATATTTGAATGATCAATCAAGTTTCTAATTAAGGTATCATTCTGAA
The DNA here is from genome assembly GCA_036261255.1 of Bacteroidales bacterium. GTDB lineage: Bacteria > Bacteroidota > Bacteroidia > Bacteroidales > VadinHA17 > LD21. Next base: position 495 of record DATALD010000010.1, on the reverse strand, counting down.
ATTCTTGTTAATATGGAAAGAGCGAGGTATTAGTGATACTACGAGCTCCCAATGTAATACTAGAGCGATAAAATTAAATTCATAAAGTAAGAAGAAATGAGCTTGAAATATTTTTAGGACTTAGGCGGTTGAACTGAGAAATCAATAGCATTGAAGAGCCTATCCGAAAAGTTAGTAATGCATGTTGAAAAGTCACAATAAGTATATAATGTCAGAGTATCCGTTACGATCTTACATATTGCATATTGTAAAAATACAGCAGGTAACCGCTTTTCAGATAGGCTCATACCCACCTGCGGTTTTGACATTACTACCAGTAATTGTTAGACAGCCTCTTCAGGGTGGGAAGAAAGTTCCCGACTAAATATATTCGGTCAGTCTTCCCTGCCGAAAGAGGAGATACCTCCCTGTGCTCTTATTTCACCAGGACAATACGATCTTTGGGTCCGGGAGACATCGTAGAGAAAGCCTTGAAGTAATTGACGAGGGCATCTA